>RAYF01000021.1 GCA_003611745.1 bacterium D16-36
TGGACTTTCTATAATGGTTAGGCTATTATCTCAAAGATTTGGTAACTGGTCGAGGTACTTGTGATTTACCGTTTACGTAAATTCTAACAAAAATGAGAGATATTCTACGTTTGATGAGTTCTATAAAGAATGGAAAAAGGCAAGTGGTAATGTGCACATAAATACTCTGACGGGATGTTGAAGATGACAGAATGCGTGTTTTTGAGTATTGGGGTGTTGAACACCATACATTTTTACATCATTCTCAAACCAGCTTTTGTAAAATCACCAGTAGTAATTAGTTTGAGTACCATACATTTTTACATCATTCTCAAACAAATGTACCGCACTGTACAGCGGCAATTGGGTTTGAGTACCATACATTTTTACATCATTCTCAAACATATGTGCAGCTTATGTAAATATTTCTAGGGTTTGAGTACCATACATTTTTACATCATTCTCAAACATATATTTGGCGGAAAAGATGAACGGTCGCGTTTGAGTACCATACATTTTTACATCATTCTCAAACAAAGAATTCGAGTGAATAGTTATACATTTTGTTTGAGTACCATACATTTTTACATCATTCTCAAACTAAATAATAGAACCATTAAATCATGGATTGGTTTGAGTACCATACATTTTTACATCATTCTCAAACGCCCTTCCGCGCCCCGCATAGGGGGTATGGGTTTGAGTACCATACATTTTTACATCATTCTCAAACTTCATTGGTTGTGACGTTTCATTATTAATTGTTTGAGTACCATACATTTTTACATCATTCTCAAACAAAATGCCAACCGCCATATCTTTTTTGTACGTTTGAGTACCATACATTTTTACATCATTCTCAAACAAGACAGACGGAAACAAAGAATCCGCTGAGTTTGAGTACCATACATTTTTACATCATTCTCAAACTCTTGTGGTATACTACATATAGCACTAGTGGTTTGAGTACCATACATTTTTACATCATTCTCAAACCAAATAACTTCTTATTTACTTTTAAGAATAGTTTGAGTACCATACATTTTTACATCATTCTCAAACAAAATGCCAACCGCCATATCTTTTTTGTACGTTTGAGTACCATACATTTTTACATCATTCTCAAACCATGATTCTTTTAAGTTATTGCCTATGGCAGTTTGAGTACCATACATTTTTACATCATTCTCAAACAACATAGCTTGCCACTTGCACTTGGATATAGTTTGAGTACCATACATTTTTACATCATTCTCAAACAGTTGAATGGAACGCAAGGAACATTAGAGAGTTTGAGTACCATACATTTTTACATCATTCTCAAACCTCAAATTAGAAAATGAAATGCTATCATAAGCATAAAATATATATTTTGTACTCAAACAATAACAAGCCTGAACTTATTATATCATTCTTTTGTTTTTTCTTCAATAAATTTCACAGTTATCTTTATCAATAATATAGTATTTTTCGTTTAGTATTCGCTTTTCAATATATGGCTCCATCAGTAAAATATGCCATTTTCTTGTCATCACTTCTTGGTAAAACAATTCCAATTCGTTTTCTGTAAAATAAGTATGTAAATGGAAGAAGACAAATAATTTAGTATTCATTATATCTTGTGTTAAGATGCAGTATTGAATTAGTCGTTCTAAGTCACTTTCATATTCATTTTCAATATGAATGCCCATTGCTTTAGCGATTGTGGAAAATTCTATTTCCGGGTTAATACGATATTCAAATGGGTATTCCATTTCTATTTCAGTAAAGAAATTCTGGATGTGTGCGTTCAATTCCTGCCCTTTTTTCCAATACTTTTCATTGACGGCTGTTTTTTCAAAGGATTGTAAAAAGGTATTTAAGATTCTTTTCTGATTTTCCTCTAACTGAATTGGATTAAGGATTAATTCTACTGATTTATTTATTTTAATTTCTGTATTTTTATCAGACAATACCCATTTTCCGTCTGCGCCTAGATGTTGTGCCAAAAATTCTTTCTGCAGATTCCGCCATCGGGCAGGTGATTCTATGCTGCAGACAGGAATTGCTTTTTCTGTAAATTCTATTTGGAATTGCAAATCAGGATGAACCAATTTCATAAAATCACCAGCCTTTCATCAGATTGAAGTACCTCGCTATTTGTTTCTCCAACTAGGATTTCCATACGGCTGTACTGCTTTTCCGTAATAGTGAGCATCTGTACTAAGCCTTCATTTGGTTTGCTTTTTCTTACGTTTTCTGCAATCCGCTGTGCTACCATTGTATTCAGTGCCAGTTTGCTGTATACGGATTCCTGCTGCATCACAAAACCACTTTTGAGCAGAAATTTTCGGAAACGGGTGTATTCCCGCCGCTGTGCAGCCGTGGTAACTGGCAGATCAAAAAGAACAATTACTCTCATAAATCTATAACTCATATACTGAGTAAAAAGTAAGCAGTGCAATATCAGAATCATTCAGTGCATCAAATACGCTTTTCACGTACCGTTTTATGGCGTTCATTATAATATAATGTTTTCCCTCCATGAAAATTTCTTGATTGAGCAGGTCTACTAATTTCATTTTTTCATGGTGCTCAAATTCATCCAATTGCATGGAGCAGACCATACGGTCAACTAATATCCGAAATGGTTCCATCAAGTCAGAGCCAAGATTAAATTGGTTAAACATATTATTGTGGTACAATCCTAACTGTGTCAGGTAACCGTTAGAAGTAATTTCACGGTTAAATGCTGAGAGGATGATGGAATAGCCATAATTTAGGGCTGCATTGATGTTATTGTCTTGGCTTCTTGAAAAATCCATTCCAAACAATGCATTAAAATATACTTTTGCAGCATGTCCCTCTCGGTTTGTTTCATCATACCATTGAACCTCCTGAATGTATTCTGATAATAACTCTGCTTCTTTTTCTTTCCCCCTTTCTGATAAAAATTGCCTTTGCTGTCTGATTTTTTCACGCACAATTTCTGTCCAGATAGCTTCTTTTGTTGATGATTGCCATTGGATTTGTGAGCGTATCTTATTGCTGGTATCATGTGACCCATAATAGGAAACAAGTTCTGAGGAGGGATTTCTCTGTGCGTCACAAAAAATCACCTTTACCTTCTGTCTGGTCAGTTCCGCTAACAATCCCGCCGTTAATGATACAGATGTAGATTCTATAAGCAGGACTGCTATTTCCGAGATATGTATTTTTGTTGTGTTCATCTCACTGCGGACTACCAGATAATTTAATTTTAAGTCTAGTTTTGCTGTATTGTGGATCACGACAACTCGCCAGCTCATAGTGCTTTCAGGTCAATGGCCTGCTCATAAAACCCTGTGATGGACTGGTTAATAATAGAGATGTGTTCTAGTTTGCTGATATCATTATTCAAAAGAAGTATCCCTGCATGTCCTGGTCCGTCAATTAAAGTTAAGTTTGCTGTAGTACTTTGGCATTGAAATAGATGCAATATTTCATTTAAAATCAAGCATTTTTCTTCCCTTGTTAGGCTGTCAAACTTCTCTTTACCTTTTTCTAATGTTTGAAGTTGTGTTCCTAAACGTTTTCCGTATATTGTATCTTGCAATTTATGTTGAAATTCTTTATATACTTCCTGTAAATCTTGTTCATTCAGTTGTGTTTTATCTGAAATTATGGCATTTTTATTTATCTTGTAATCAGCACAGTATTTTGCAGATTTTTTTAATGTTCTCTGTGCAGCATCTGATACGGCCAATTGATTTGCATTCTTAAATATTAGCTGCTTTCCAGATCTTCCTGATAAATGCATCCGAAAGCCATCAACTTCAAATAAAGAATCCATTTTTATTTTTGGTATAAGGATAGCAGGTTTTTTCAATCCAAATTCTTCCTCACAGTACTGCAGCATATTTTCTGGCGATGATTCCAGATTTTTAGCAAGATAGATAGGGACATGTTTCATGCTCCATATCAAATTTCCTTTTTTATCTTCTGACTGGACTAGAATAAAATATGCTCCGCTTGCTTTATTATAAGCACCATATTTTTCTATGGATGCCAGTCGGGTATCTGATGCCGTATTTTTAATTGGTACCTGCCCTTTGCCTTTCTTTAATATCTGCTGGTCAAACAATTCCCCTGTTCCTTCATATGCCCTTCTTGTAAAGAGGATATTATTTTTCTTCATCCATTTTTTAACGGTTCTAATGGTACCTGCTTCTCCGGAAATCCATGCAGTTTCATTGTTATTCTTTACGGTCTCCTGTTCAAACATTTTTTTGAGATTATAGGTTCTGCCCGGATTATTTTTTACAAACCAGGCGGCATTTTTTGTAAATTTCACAAAATATGTATTTCCGACTACTATGTTTAAATAGGCATCTTTGGCATGGTGATAATCATTGATATCACGTACCTTGATGAAATCAAATTTTTGCCGGAAGCTGCTTACAGCGGCGGCTTTTGCATAAACAATTTCAGTTTCGGGATAGGCTTTTTTAAGTAATTGTGTCACAGCTTTGGTACTCTGCCTTGTTTCTACCAGCTGCCTTGCAATAAATCCTGCCAGCTCGTTATCGTCAAATCCTTCCCTTCTGGTCAGGCGGTGATATTTTTCCTTTGTAATTAGCTTCTTTTGTAATAGTGTCTGCCACAAATCTTTTGCGTTATTCACGTAATCTAGTGGGACAGGAAATGCATCCGATTTATTGCTGTTCAATTCCCGTTTTACCAGTACACGGTTGTCCATACTATCATCCATAACCTTGGATTGTGGATAAATGTGGTCGATATCATATCGGTTGGTAAAGAGGTCGTTGAAATCAATTACCTCATTGGAGTACATACATCTGCCCATTTGTGCATAATATAAATACAGCTTATCGCTGCGGAATGCATTATCATCCCTGCTCTGTGAAAGGCTGTTATATAATTCTGGAACTTCTTTTTGACAAGATCGGTATAATTGCTGCAATGCTGTCCTCCTTGATATTTTACGTTCCCCTTTTTGGCCGGGTTCCCTTGCCATTTCCACAAAAATACGTTCCGGCGCACATCCCATGATATGCTCTATCTCTTTTACAATTTTTAGAGTCTGCCAGATTGGGCGCTTTACTGCCGGGGAGACATATAAATTCTCAACATCCTCATATGTTATTGCACCTTCTGATGTATTTTGGGAATTTTGATTTTCAATACTTTTAGCAAAATTATATTTTTTGCTGAGCAGCTGCATGAGATTGTCATTGGTTTCCCATAATGCAGTTATAATGTTAAAAATTTCACCTGTTTCTGTATTTACAGACTCTATTTCTTCTAAAAATTTACGTGACAATCTTCCCCAGCCGCTATATTTTTTTTCTGCCAGTTGTGAAATCTGTTTATCGCTTAAGGCAGGATATTTTAACCGCAATCGTTTTTTTAGCATCCTTTGGGAATCTGCAAACAGAGTAATGTCTTTAATAATATCTTCTTTTTCTGCCTCAGACAAAGAAATTTCTCCCGCAATCTGTTTAAAATCGTGATATGCTTTTAAGGAACTTTTGAAATTTTGGTCAAAACCAGATAGTTCCTGTCTTTTCTCGATGATTCCTTCCCTTACTAAATAATCTTTTACTTTTTTGCCTGTTACATTCCGGCTGTGTTTGAAGACATCGTTATATATTTTTTGCTTGATTTCAACTGACGCAGGCTCTCCGTCAATCCGCAGGTTATTTAATTCGTTCAGGACACTATATTTTGCATATAGCAGGGATTCTTTTGGCAAAACATCCTCACCTATCAGATAAGTACATTTATTTGTCATGCGAAGAACAAATTTTTCTGCGCTTTTCTCCTCATCTATTTTTTCAGAAAAATTCCATGGATATATTTTTCCAGTAACATCCCTTCGGATTGCCCAGCTATTGCCGCCAAGCTTGCTGTGATAGGTATTAATCGGCCCTACGTAGTAGGGAATACGAAAATGAAAAATAGACTGAATTTTTTCAATAGCAGAATAACCATCTGCATCTTTCTCATTTAGGAAAGGATAATACCTCGATGCATTTTCCAAGATTTTGTTCAGTTCCCTTTCGTGAAGCTGGTATGGAATCACACCGTTATCACGGATAACTTGTTTTGGCAGCAGGGTTCCTTTTTCCATTTCCGCCAGTATTTCCTCCATTATGGGTTTCTTTTCATCAGAACAGGAAAAATTATTTAATATTTTTTTAAGAAAAGCATAAAAATCTTCTTTCGAACATTTTTTGACTATCGGCTGCTTTCTCCCATTTTTTCTAACCATTCCAATATATGCACTATAGTTTGTTGTTTTCTCTGATTCAGGTACTCCAAAAACCTGACGGTATACAGAGCTCTCCGTTTTTAATAATTTTTTTAGATTCTCTAAATCCTTTTTATGTTTTTCATATATTTGTATTTTTGCTTCTGATAAACAGGTTGATGAGCCTAATATATCATTCAGGACAGACCAGTCGAAAATAGCCTTTGCAGCTAGAATCAAAAGAAAGCGGTCTGTCAAAATTAATTCAATGGAAGAAATAGATTCTTCATAATTGTTGTCAGAAAAAGATATGGTACTGTGCTCTTCTTCATCTAAAGATTTATCAGCAAATAAATCGCTTAATTTTGTGCTGCATCCTGCCAGCAAGCCTGCTAATGCTTTGATTTGCTTAGTATTTTCTTTAGCACTTTTCATATTATTTTCCATAATAAGTTCGCTGATTTGTTTCTTTTTTTCTGTTCTGCTAATATCTTTATTTTGCATGATATTTTCAAACTTATTGATTTGGGTGCTGTCCAAAGTTATCACTATGTCATTTTCTTCTGCGCATTCTGTCAATACCTTTACAGTATTAGAAAAGTCAGTAACTTCTGATATCTTTTTTCCTTCAAAAAGAAAATGGCCCCGGTGTTTTATAATATGGTGCAATGCCAGATATAACAGGCGGATATCTGGTTTGTTTTCCGGCTGTTTCATTAATGCATTGCGTAAATGATAGATAGTATGAAATTTTTGATGAAAGTCTGCGTCTGTGAATTCCTCATCTGCAAAAAGGGTGTAAGGAAGGGGAGGTATATTTCCGTTGAGATCTCTTTTGTCCTCTGGATAGTATTTGCTTTCTTTCATCCTTTGAAAAAATCCAGGATCTTTTTTGCTGATTTCTTCTGCAAATATTTCTTGCAGTAATGCAAGCCTGTTTTTGCTACGCTCTCTTCTTCTTCTGTCTGTGCGGTATTTTCTGCGTTCTTCTGCCGTATTTGCAGATTCAAATAAACGTATTCCCCATAATGCCTTTTCATGCTTTTTGATAATTTCATAGTTTTTATCTGTGACTGCCCAGCCGATAGAACCAGTTCCCATATCCAGCCCCAGATAGTATTTTTCTTTGTTGTTGTTTGCCATATCTGCCTCCTTATGTTGTTCTTTTCATGATTTAATAAAGTATTTTCTTTCTTGACATTATCTGTGATATATTGTACTATGAATATTAGTTAAGTACCATACTTAATTTACATCATAAGTTCAAATAAAAATTTATTCAATTCGCCTTTATAGGCATCACAGTGTGTGAATCGTATAAAAGCCCGCAATTGTGGGTTTTTATGATTTTATACAACTGTTTTATAAAATCGGATTTCAAAGAATGCGCCTGTACCATTTTGTTTATTTCCAGCCTGAATCGTGCCGTTGTGTTCAGAAATAATCCTGTAGGAAAGCGCCAATCCGATGCCGACGCTCTGGGAGTCGGAGTTTTTCCCGCGGTAAAACCGCTCAAAGATATGCGGTAAATCTTCTTCTGCCATCCCGGTTCCGGTGTCTTCAATGCGGATAAGGGTATACAACAAATTTTCCGAAGCGGTTACAGTGATTGTCCCGCCCTCCGGGGTGTGTTCCATACAGTTTTTTAAGATATTTCCCATTGCTTCAGACATCCATGAGGCATCTCCAATCATAGATACGGAATCATTGATTCTACATTGGAAGTCTATTCCGCGCAGATCCAGTGGAATGGCGAGTGTTTCGTATGCCTGTTTCCACAAAGCCGCGACATTAATTTTATTTCTTTTCAGTGTAATGGTGCCAGCATCCAGTTTTGACATCTGTAGGAGGGCATATATCAGCCATTCTATTCTTTTAACAAGCTGTGATACTTCCTGCGTAAGCTCAAGGCGCCGTTCCAGTGTCAGGTTTTCTTCCTGCAAAAAGGAGAGGATAAGGCGGATGGAAGTAAGGGGTGTTTTTATCTGATGGGAGATATCTGCCATATAGTCTGCCATAAAGATTTTGTCGGAAACAAGCTGGTCGGACTGTTCTTTAAGACGGCGCACCATTTTATTAATCTGTGTGGCCAGTATGGCGATGTCTCCCTCTTTACAATCCTGAATCAATGGGACATCTTCACCGTGGAGGATCTGGTCAATCTGGCTGCTCATCTTTTCAGTATGATGATAACGTATGCAGTTTGCCGCTATATCCATACATAAATAGATTGCACATATAGCAACAGTCCCCAAAGCACCGGAAAAACCGCAGAGGAGGAACATTCCCAATGTACAGAGTGTCGTGACTACAAGATGAATTAATATTTCTATTTTTATTTCTGGATTTTTCAAATAATTCATGGGGAAACCTCATTTCTAATTAGCCCGGTATCCAAGGCCGCGGACTGTTTTGATAATCTTGGGTTTTTGTGGGTCTGACTCTATTTTCTGGCGAAGCCTTTTGATATATACTGTTAATGTATTGTCATTTACGAATTCTCCGGCTACATCCCAGATTTCTTGCAGAAGCTTTGTACGGGAAAGGATTTTCCCTTTATTTGTAGCAAAAACTAAGAGAAGGCGGTATTCCAATGCGGACAGGAATATTTCTTGCCCCTTTTTCTGGACGTTGCCTGCAGCAGTGTCAATACGGATATCCCCCAGTTCCAATATAGAAAGTGTTTTGCCGCACCTGCGAAGCACGCTCCGGATACGTGACATCAGTTCCCTTGGCTTGAAGGGTTTTCCAACATAGTCATCCGCCCCCAAATCAAGTCCGGTTACGACACTGTATTCATCCCCAGAAGCAGATAAAAATATGACTGGAAGGTCGGAGGTTGCTTTGATAGCAGCACATACGGAAAAACCGTTGCCGTCTTCCAGAGAAACATCCAGCAATACTAGGTCAATTTCCGCCGCATTCTCTTCTATATATTCTAATGCGTCTTTTTGCCCTCTTACGGATATCGTTTCAAAGCCTTCTTTCCGAAGGAACATGGAAAGATTTTTAATTATTTCTGTATCATCTTCTACTAATAAAATCCGGTTGTTCATGAACTTCCTCCATACTGCATAACCTGTGGTGTAAAATTCAGTGTTTGGCGGGCCAGGCCAGCAGATAGCGGTTTGCATGTAATATACATTACTACCTGCTTCTGGTCCCATCCTCATTTTATAATATTTTACAAAATATGGGAAGAAAAAATTCATGTCATTATAGTTCAGTTACGGGCGCAGTTGTGAGAAATCATTAAATAGAAGTGCAAGAAAATCTTTTACAGACATATTTCCTAATTCGCCTTCGTCTCTTTTGCGGACAGAAATACTGTTATTTTCTGCTTCTTTTTCGCCCACGATAATGATATATGGTACCCGTTCCAATCTGGCCTCCCTTATTTTATAGCCGATTTTTTCGGCTCTTGTGTCTATTTCGCAGCGTATTCCTTCTTTTTTTAATGCATTTTCGACAGACTGCGTGTAGCTGATAAATTTGTCTGAAATAGTCAGGATTTTAACCTGTACTGGTGAAAGCCATAATGGGAATTTTCCGGCGAAATGTTCGATTAGAATTCCCATAAAACGTTCGATAGAGCCAAACACAACCCGGTGTATCATAATAGGGCGGTGTTTTTTCCCATCTGCCCCAATGTACTCTGCTTCAAAGCGCTGTGGAAGCTGCAAATCTAATTGAATTGTACCGCACTGCCATGTCCTTCCAATAGAATCTTCCAGATGGAAATCTATTTTTGGGCCGTAAAATGCCCCGTCCCCTTCATTGAGATTATAAGAAAATCCCATATCATCCAGTGCATTTTTTAATCCATTTGTCGCCATTTCCCAGTCCTCATCAGACCCAATGGAATGCTCCGGCCTTGTTGATAATTCTACATGATATTTAAAGCCGAAGTTTGAATACACTTCATCAATTAAACGGACAACTCCTTTTATTTCATCCGTAATCTGTTCCGGCATCATAAAGATATGGGCGTCGTCCTGTGTACAACAGCGGACGCGCATCAGTCCATGCAGTTGGCCTGATTTCTCATGCCGGTGTATCAGTCCAAGTTCCCCCACACGCATTGGCAAATCGCGGTAGGAATGCGGCTGTTTTTTGTAAATAAGCATTCCGCCCGGGCAGTTCATCGGCTTAATGGCAAAATCTGTTTCATCAATCACAGTCGTATACATATTTTCTTTGTAGTATTCCCAATGCCCGGATGTTTCCCAAAGCTGCCTGTTGAGCATTATCGGTGTTGAGATTTCTACATAACCCTCCCTTGTATGAATTTTGCGCCAATAATCAATTAATAGATTTTTTAAAATCATTCCTTTTGGAAGGAAAAATGGGAATCCAGGTCCTTCATCCAATAACATAAATAACTGCAGCTCTTTCCCTAGTTTCCGGTGGTCGCGCTTTCTGGCTTCTTCCAGTTGATTTAAATATTCTTTTAACATTTCTTTATTTGGGAAAGATATGCCATAAATTCTTGTAAGCATTTTGTTTTTTTCATCGCCGCGCCAATAAGAGCCTGCCACGGACAGCAGTTTAAATGCTTTTACGGCACTGGTATATGCTGCATGTGGGCCTGCGCACATTTCAAGATATTCCCCCTGTTGATAAAAGCTTACCTCCTCATTTTCCGGAAAGCTATCTAATAATTCCAGCTTGTATGGTTCGTTTCTTTCTTTCATATACTGCAGTGCCTGATCGTACTTTACAGAGAATTGCCTGAGCTGCAGGTTTTCTTTGACAATTTTTCGCATTTCCCCTTCAATTTTTTCAAAATGTTCTTCCGAAAAGCTAAAGGAAAACTCAAAGTCATAGTAAAACCCATTTGTGATAGACGGGCCGATTGCACATTTAGTATCCGGGTACAACCTTTTAACTGCCTGCGCCAGAATATGCGCTGTTGTGTGCCAGAAAGCTTTCTTTCCTAATTCATCTTCAAATGCTGCCTCTTGGATGGAACCATCCTTCATTTTGATTTTCATAATCTCACCAATAATCCTTTCTTTTTATTCTTGCGTACGTAATAAGCCAAACGCAATGCCTGCAAGGAACTGAACGTTCCTTTTTACTTGAAATAACACAAGAAAGGCACCCTGAAAGACATATATCATACATCTTTAAGGGTGCCTGCTGCACGGTTCCACCTTGATTTTTACTTTAGATTCTAACAAATCCTAACCTTTAACGCAGGTATACGGCAACGCTTACATCTACTTTCGGCATTGCAGCTCTAGAATGGTTTTCACATATTGCGGGCATAAGCATCTTCCACCAAATAATGCTCTCTCTGGATGCAGCAGGATATGCTACTTTTTTCCGTCATTGCTTTTTCTCATGTTAGATATAAAATACCATTATGAATCAACATTGTCAAGAATGAGTTTAACTCTTTACAAGGATATTGTATTGATGGTATGATTGACACAAACATGACATACTGATGTCATGTTGGCTATGCTATAATGAGTACGTCTGAAAGTTCATTATTCAGTATTACTTCGTAAAATCCAGCGATATTTAACTGGCGAAGTAATATTAAGGTATGTCCTGAAATGTGAGGTTTAGATGAAGATAGACAGGCTTGTAGGAATATTGGCAATACTTTTACAGAAAGATACTATTACTGCGCCGGAATTAGCGGAGCGTTTTGAGGTGTCGCGGAGGACAATCAACCGTGATATTGAGTCTCTGTGTGAAGCGGGAATTCCTATCTGTACCAGGCAGGGAAATAATGGCGGTATTTCGATTATGGAGGATTACCGCATAGAGCGTACTTTGCTTTCTTCCAGAGAAATGCAGGAGATTCTGGCAGGGCTGAGGGGGCTTGACAGTGTAAGTGGAAGCCGTCACTATGCAAGGCTTATGGAAAAGCTTCGCATGGGTTCCTCCCAGTTTGTGAATGGCAGGGATTCTATGTTAATTGATTTGTCCTCGTGGTATAAGGAATCTCTTGCGCCAAAAATTGAAATCATCCGGTTGGCTATTGAGGAGAGGAGGCTGCTGGCTTTTACGTACTATGCGCCTAAAGGGGAAAGCGATAGAATAATCGAGCCATATTATCTGGTGTTCCGCTGGTCGAGCTGGTATGTATGGGGCTGGTGCAGGAAGAGGGCGGATTTTCGCTTATTTAAGTTGAACCGTATGGATCATGTAACGCATTTTAAACGATTTTCTCCTGAGAGGGATGTACCCATGCCGGATTTTTCCGATGAGAGGATTTTCCCCGGCGGGATAGAAGTCAAAGCACTTTTCGCCCCAGAGGTTAAGTGGCGGCTTGTGGAAGAATTTGGCCCGCACTGTTTTTCGGAGCAGGAGGATGGATGGCTGTTATTCCATTGTGATTATACGAATAAAGAGAATTTAATTAAGTGGCTTATGACTTTTGGGGATAAAGCAATATTGCTGGAGCCGGAATCTATCAAAGAGGAAGTTTTAAATATGGCAAAAAGGATTGCAGAAAGATATGGAGGTACTGATTATGGCATTTGATTTTAAGAAAGAATATAAAGAGTTTTATATGCCGAAAAATAAGCCGCAGATTGTGGATGTCCCGAAAGCAAATTATATTGCTGTGCGCGGCACCGGGGATCCGAATGAGGAGGATGGTACATATAAAAAGGCAATTGGGATTTTATATTCTGTTGCATACACATTAAAAATGAGTTATAAAACAGATTACAGAATAGAAGGTTTTTATGAATATGTCGTACCGCCTTTGGAGGGCTTATGGTGGCAGGAAAATGTGGAGGGGGTAGACTATTCTAATAAGGCTGCCTTTCAGTGGATTTCCGTGATACGCCTGCCGGATTTTGTTTCTAAAAAGGATTTTGAATGGGCGGTGGAGACAGCTTCGCAGAAAAAGAAAATGGACTGTTCCCCGGCAGAATTTTTTACGCTTGAGGAGGGGCTCTGTGTCCAGATTATGCACTTTGGAGCATATGATGATGAGCCGGAGACAGTGGCTGTCATGGATAAATTTTTAGAGGAAAATGGGTATGAAAATGATTTTAGTGATGAAAGGCGGCATCATGAAATTTATATGTCAGATGCCAGAAGGACTGCGCCCGAGAAATGGAAAACAGTTATCAGGCATCCGATAAAAAAGAAAGGATAAATAGAAATAAATATAAAAAAATAGGGAATTGTCAATTTGTTGGACTGGAGATGGAGGGAAAAATGGCAACTTCAAAGGAATATCATGATTATATTTTAGAGAATCTGCAGAGGGCGGGAGAGGTGACTACAAGAAAAATGATGGGGGAATACTGTGTATATTTTCAAGGGAAATTAATAGGAAATATCTGTGACAACTGTTTGTTCCTTAAACCGCTAGATTCAGCACTGAGGCTGCTTCCTGATGCGGAGCGGGGGTATCCGTATGAAGGCTCAAAAACCTTAATGATAATAGTGGATGATGTGGAAAATGCGGAACAGATGGCAGAGCTGTTGAATGCAATGTATGAAGAATTATCAGTAATGTGATATGGAGGGCATTATGGACTGGTTATACCGGATTTTTTATACAGTATTGTCGCTTGGAATCCTTATGATTTTGATATTTCCATTGGTGGCTGTATTTCGTTTTTTATTGAGGAAAATCCATAAGAAATATACTGTCTGGGGCTGGTGGGTTTTCTTTTTCAGGAGTGTTTGTCCGGCTGCCCTGTCTAGTGCCCTGTGTATGATACCGTATTGGAACAGGCAGTACCACAGTTTTTTGTCGGGTCTGGGGCTGGCTGTGCAGGATCAGTCGGGCGTTATGCGCAGTTGGAGTTCTGTTTTTAAAAATGCTGTTACAGTTACGGGGACATTTAAAGCCTGCAGCATAATCTGGGCTGTGGGGGCGTTAGGTATCGTGCTGTATGGGATTGTCCATTATCAGAAGATTCAGAAGGAATTGCTTGCTGCAAAAGTGATTGGGGAAAATATTTATGAATCTGCTGTTTTATCAGAACCAGTCAGGCTTGGTTTTTTCCGGGGAAAATTGTATCTTCCGAAAGGATTTCAGACTAGGGAAATGACGTGGCTGCTGCGCCATATGGAATCCCACCGTCTGGAGGGGCTCAGGCGTTTACCCCTGCTGCTGGTTATGGCATGCCATTGGTTTAACCCTGTTATGTGGTTATATTATTACTGGTGGAATATGGATATGGAAATGGCGGCAGATGACAGGACAGTATATAAGAAAAGTTCGGCGGAAAGAAGGGACTACGCACAGGCAATCATAAATTTTACTAAGGAATCTGGAAATGCGGGCAGAATTGTTTTAAGGGGGCCGTTTTTTCTGGGAGTTGCAGAGAAGAATACGAAGAAAAGGGCATATCGGATGATGTACCAGAAGTGGGATACTGTAAATGGCAGGCTGTCAGGTGTCCTTCTTCTGTCTTTGGCTGTTATTGTCTGTTTTCTGCTGCGGCCAATGCAGATTGCATGGTCAGGGGGAACATGGGGAAATGGCGCCAAGACGCAGGAGAGGGAACCGTTATTTGACAAAAAGGAGGCAACAGTTGCCGCTAAAATGAAAACTACATCTCCGGAAGGGCTTGAGAGGGTGATTCAGCTTGAGATGGTTAATGGGGCAGAAAATCAGGATGGATATGATGGAACATTTGTGATTAAGATGTATGATACATTGGAAAATGAGATTGCATCCCAGAGATTGGAAGATATTTTTCCAGAGACAGGGAAAGGCAGTATGCATTTTTCAAAAAATGTAACACTCTGCATTAATGACTATAATGGCGATAATGTACAGGAATTGGTGATTGGGCAGCAGGGGATTTTGCAGGCAGCAGAACCGGATATTCGGTTGCAGCAGGATGAAATTGCATATACTTATGCATTGGTAGATATACTGGATAAGAAGTTAGGGGTTCTTTGCAATGATATTATTGTTGCTGATAATAAGAGCAATATGGGGGAATCTATTCCATTTGAGAAGCCGGAAGGAATTCAGGATATTTTTATTGCACCTTTTGGGGAGGAAACTTTCTATTATGTGTGGGACAGTACCAGCAGGACTTATGGGAAACGTACCATGAGTGAAGAAGAGCTGGGGAACCATAAGCGAAATGCAGATGCACAGGCGGCAAACGGTGAAACAAAAGAACATACACTGAAGGATGATGGGGGAACAGAGGTTGCTCTGGTGACTACAAAGCAGGATAGCACGCAGAGTGAGGTTATCCAGTCAGTAACGCTTTTTCCGCGCGGAAGGTCTAAGAGGTTTGATGATATCCACGGGTATTTCTGTGATTTGCTCTGGGTGGATGCTGAGGGTGAGAAAAACCGATATGCGCAGCTTGTTTATAATGGGACAAAGGCTCAGACATTTGTGATATATGATACAACGCGAAGGTCGGTATATTATCAGCAGGAGGATGGGACAAAATCTCTGGCCAGCGTATTTGCCCTTTACCGGGAGGATGATATTACATTTAATGACGGTGGGGCAGTGATATATGAACTGGCCGGAAAAAAAGAGGATACGATAAAGATTAAATTTGTAGCGGAGGCGGATAATAATGTGACAGTGAATGGAAGCTATGAATATAACACTGTAAGAAAGATAGCATCTAATTTTAGCTTTAGCAGGTCGGCAGGTGATAATGCGCAGGCAACACCGGAAACGTAGAGTTAAGAAAACGAACTCCATCCAGTTGGTATAGGCAGTCATAGACTTCATATTCCAGCCGGATGGAGTATTATGGATTTAACTTTTCTCATTTTTTGCAATTGTCTGCGTTGGCGGATAATTTTTCTATTGATTACTCAATTTAATTAATTCGTCCAGCATCTTTGGAAGCTCTGTATCCATATTTTCATCGCTGAACTGACATGTTCCAACGGCTTTGTGGCCACCGCCGCCGTATTTTAACATTAAACGCCCTACGTTGACATCGGAAGTGCGGTTGAGGATACTGTAGCCTACTGCTGCAGAGCAGCCCTTGCCGCCTCTTCCAGACACAATCCATGCAGAAATATTTTGTTCCGGATACATGCTGTAAATCATGAAACGGTTTCCAGAATAGATGGGGTCAACCTTCCGTAAATCAGAAATAATGACGTTTCCCTCTACGCGGGTGTATTTTTTCACCATCTCCTGAAATTTTTCACTCTGCTCGTTATATGTTTCAATTCGCTCTACTACATCTGGCAATGCAAGAATTTCATCTGTTGTCATGGTACGGCATGCGTCAATTAATTCTTCCATTAAGCGGTAATTTGGGATACGGAAATTTCTCCAGCGTCCAAGCCCAGTACGTGGATCCATAATAAATCCTACCAGAATCCATCCAGTTGGGTGAAGGACTTCATCAATAGTCAGGTTAGCAGAATCGACCTTGTCTACTGCTTCCATCATATCGTCAAACTGTGGGAATTTTTCCCTTCCGCCATAGTATTCATAAATAATACGGGCGCAGGATGGTGTGATACGGCTCTCACCCTTATATTTTCCTTCCAGCTCCTGCCTTTCCTGTTCACTGCTATGGTGGTCAAACCAAAGTCCGCACCCCTCTACATAAGGTACATTGGCAAGGCAGTCGTCCTCATTTACTTCTACTAAACCATCCTGTAAATCCTTTGGATGTGCAAATTTCCAATGGTCGATAATACCGGCTTCTTTTAAAAGCGCTGCACAGGCTAAGCCGTCAAAATCCGATCTTGTGATTAATCTCATGGGTTTGTTTTCCTCCAATCTGCACCGATGTGCTCATCTTGATATCTACTAAGTTTTATTATACGACATTGAACAAAAAAATTCCAGTGGAATGTGTTATCACCTATGGAAATCAATTATTTCTTATAAATGCGCAAACTGTTCTGCCTGTTGGTTTAAAGAATTTGCTATATTTTTATTGTTATTCATTGCATCTGTTACCTGTGTAATCTCACGCACCAAAGCATTTGTATTGGATGCTGCCGCTGAAATACCATCAGCGCTTTCATCAACTGATGTGGCAATTCCGCTGATAGACTCCGTAATGCTCTTAATTAACATCTCTAGCTGAACGGACATCTCACTGAACTGGGATACCACCTTATTGACATAAACGGCATCTTCATTATACTGTTTGCCTGCATCTACAAAGCCATCGTAATCTGGAAGGATTGTTTCATTAATATACTTAACAATGGAATCTGAACTGTCTATTAATTCTTTTACCGCAATTACTACCATGTTGTTAATGCTCTGGATATTGTTGGCTGTCTCCCTGCTGGAATCCGCCAGCTGGCGGATTTCGTCAGCGACAACTGCAAATCCTCTGCCGGCCTCGCCCGCCCTTGCGGCCTCAATGGAAGCATTTAGTGCAAGAAGGTTTGTCTGGCTGGAGATGCTGAGAATCTCGTCAGTTAAATCATTTACACGGTCAACACTTTTACTGTCTTCCATTGCTTTTTTAAGGTTACTAATAATACTATTAACGACACCGCTTGTATTCTGCTTATTTTCAACAGCAGTATTTTGCAGAACACTGGCACGGCTCTGCATATTTGTCGCATATTCCAGCAACCCCTGTGACTCACCAGCAATTTCTGAAACATTGCTGCCTACATTCTCTGCATTTGAATTAATCTCTGTCAGGGTTGAAGAGATTGCCTCCATAGACGCGGATAGTTCTTCCATCACAGAAGAAATATCGTTGGAACTGTCGTTTGCCGTCTCCACTCGCTGTATTACCTCGCCGACTGTTTCGTCCAGCTTATCCGAATTGTCAGTTATCTGAACCATTATTTTTTGCAGGGTTTCAATAAACACATTAATTCCCCTTGCCATCTGGCCGATTTCATCTGTTCCGCGTGAAGGAATCCTGATTGTCAGATCACCCCTGCCTGCTTTGATTCCTTCAACCACTTCGCCAAGCTTCTTATTGATTGAAACCAATGGTCTGGAAATCTCCAGCCAGCAGATTACTACAGAAACAACAACAAGGAAAACAGCAACAGCCGCAAGTACAATTGTTAAAATAATTGCATATGAGAACAGCTTTTTCTGCGCTTTAACAGCATTATTCATTTCTTTCTGCTTATCCTCAACAATAGCACTAATCTCTTCCTCAATGCTCCTGCCGGCCTCAGCCAGATCGGTATCCGCAATCTCAACCGCCTGTTTATTATATCCGTTGGTGCTGTATTTTATTGCCTTTTCGTAATTAGCGATATAGTCATTAAACTTTCTTTTGAATGAATTATATCTTGTTAATTCTTCTTTATTTTCCATATGTATGCCGAGCTGTGCACTTGTGGTGTTGATTTCCTTCTTTAAAGCTTCGGCTTCTTTTTCCAGGCTTTGCATCTTATCTTTATTCTCTGTTACACAGTGTGCAAAGACAATTTTCTGCATTGATTCAAAATTAGTCATAACACCTCTGAGTATCGAAATATCATTGACATACTGGCCAGATATCTTTGTACTGGCATTCATCATTTTTCCCATATCCACAACGTTGATAACGCAGGAACCCAACAATAGTACAGCCAAGACCCCTATTGGAATCATAATTTTCAGACGTACACTCATATTTCTAATAAATTTCATAGCCCTGCCTCCTTCAATTGTATCATGTCAAGCAACTTAAAACCATTATACATTATTTGACACAGCTTTTCTATAACAAATTCTGGCGCGCGCTCATTTTCCGCCAATTGATAAGTCCATACATATCATTTAGAAGAAACATGACAAAACACATTACCATAGGCAGGTAAGAAATATTTTCCAGCGAAGCCAGAACCCATAATATAATCAGCACAATATCGTTTGCTGCATACGCTAATGCATAAAAAGGGCTGCGGCAAACTAAAAGATATGAAGCGGAGAAACTGGTAGCAACCGACACGGTACTAATTACCAGATTTGCTGTATGGAATTTTTTTAGAATAAAATAGAATACAAAAGTAATTACTGCCGTCAGCACCACAAGCAGTATAGCTTGAAGCCTGTTCAGCTTGTGTACCTCTACCTCTGCTGATTCCTGATACGGATGTTTTAGCCATGTATACACCGACAAAAGTGCAGTCGGCATTGTCATTCCCAGATAGGTAATCATTTCGCCAAAATATCGGTATTGATAAGAAATGATTCCATATAGCAGGCTGAAAATAACTGTCAAAACCTGTCCTGCCACATCACCTTTTGACACGAAAATCAAAGCCGTAACGCCAACCAGCGAGGCAAGCAGCGTCAGCCAGTAAAAGCTTCCCGACAGCACAAAAGACGCACTTACAATAGCAATAGAACACAGCCAGAGCAGCCATTCAAATTTCGATAAGCTCAAAAAAGGATTCCTGATTTTCATAATTATTTCCCGCCTTTCAATTTAATAGCATTTAAAATTAAATAAGCATTCGACAAACATATCTTCTATGACCTAACGATATGTTTACGAATGCTTTACGCATTTCACTACCCGGTGGCAGTTACCTGTATTTATCTTATCTCTAAGCTGCATCTTATCAAAAAACGTTTTGTTTGTCAATTAGCACGGAAATCAATTAGTGGTGTCATTCTTGCGTAGGATATAACTAATTCCCCATGAGCCGACTACAACACTGACTGCTGTTAACAGGCTTCCAAATTTCTTTGTAATTGCAAAACAAAGTCCTGCAATCACAGCTATTTCTATTAAAAGAGCCTTCACGGCACCCTTTCCCCCCATCTTTACCCTCCGGTAAATTTCCAGTGCGGAAGCTGATAAAAGACATACGGCTGCAAAGAAAGTTGCGATAACAAGGACAACTGCCAGAGGGAAGGGGATTATAATTTTTTCGCTTTTATTGAAAATAAAAGAATATCCCACAAAAATCGTAAGGCAGATACAGGCTGCCAAAATGCTGAGTTTACAGACTTTAAGATATATTTTTTTCATCAGTTCTTCCTTTCTTCTATCCATCCACCAAGCCGGTCCTGGATTACAGCGAATGGCGCCGGCCCTATTGACAGGAAAAATTCGTGGAAATCTTTTAATACAAACTTATTCCCTAATTCCTTTTTCGCTTTTTCTAATAATTCCTCTATCTCCAGATAACCTAGGGTGTATTCCATGTAACCGCCCGGCTCAGCAACCATAGAGTCAAAAATAATGCGCCCGCTGCTTTTACTAAAGCCAAAATCTGATAAATATTCCTGCAGTTTTTTATAATCCCATCCCAGATAATTAACGCCGATATCAGCTTTGGCATAAATGCAGAGGGTTGTCAGGGTATTTTTCTTTAACAGCTCTGCCACATCCTTATTAATATCCGCTAAATCATAGCTGTATAATTCAGCATAAGTCCCCCATCCTTCCGTATAGCCTCCAACACTTATAATACTGCGTATTGGCGCAGGGTTAGTAGAGTTAAAATAACAAGTCTGGTACAAATGTCCCGGATAACCTTCGTGGCCGATGGTTGTAAAGGCTTTACTCAAATCATAACGCTCATTTTCATTAATGTAAATTACATTTTCCTTATAATTATCAATCGCAGGCGTTAGGTAAAATGCCGGGCTCATGCTTTCTTCCAGAGATTTATCCACAGCTTTAATCTGGCATGTGATATCCCCATCCAAAGCCGGAAACTCCTTGCGGATCGCCTTTTTCAAATGTTCCATTGCTTTTTGCGGTTCCTGATAAGGATATGTAACATCCTGTGCGTCATAATAGACATCCGGCGATTCTGCCATAATTGCTGCCATTTCTTTTTTCAGCTTAGAAATTTTTTTGTCCAGCATAGCATTAATTTCATTTAAAGAACGGCTGGAACCTGTTTTGCTTTTAACTAAATATGCATAGAATTGTTTCCCCTTTTCCAAGTGGCATAAACCATTTTCATTTTTCCCAGTTCCCTTTAGTTTCTTTAAACTCTTAATTAAATCCTGATATGCTGGTATCACAGCCTCAGATACTGCTTTTTTGTTTTCTTCTGAAAATGCCGCCTTTTCTTCCTCCGAAATGCCTTCTACCCCCTGTATCTTTTTATCAAATACAGTAATTAAATAATTTTTCTCAGGCTCTTTCACGAACTCCCCACACTGGTCAATAATTGCCTGTGCAGTAGTTTTACTCATAAAAATACCCTGCTTTGATTTATTCTGCTCAAATGCAATAATCTGCTTAAAATATTCCGGCACAAGCTTAAGCAGTTCAATATACTGCTCTACGTCCCTTTTTTCATATAGGTTGTACTCGGCAAAAAATATTGGAAGCTGTGCTTGAATACCTGTAGTTGGGCCAAGGCATTCCGCATATTCCAAAAAATCCGCTGACTCCAGATTCTGTTTTGATATCATATATATTATATCATATATTAACTGCTGTTCTTTGGAAAGTTTATTATAATCAAATGTCTCCAAAGTTGCAACCCTGTTTTCTGAAACCAGAAGGCTGTTTTGAAATTCTTCCAGAGAATATTCGCCAAGTGTTGGCTCTTCTTCGTCAAGGCCGTATGCCTTTTTGTCCTTTATCGTATAATTTAATGTGATGGTATTATCTGTCACTTCTTCTTTGAATATTTCGGTTATTAAGTTGTCAAAATCCTGCCTTGCCTCTTTTTTACTTCTGGAATCTGATACTTTTGGATGGCTTAATGTACTTTGTGCAAACGGCCCGATTTCTTTCTGATAACAAACCATTCCCACAGCTGCTAAAATGCATACTAAAAGAGCCAGGCATGCTGCCTTTCCTGACCTTCTGCGCCTATAACCCTGATAACCCCGATTAAAATCTCTTCGCCCAAAATCTCTATCCAATCGATGCACACCCTTTCTCCATCTTCCAGATTCATTATTACTATGTTCTCATTTCAAGCTTAACTTGTCAATAGAAAAACTGTACTTCAAACCTTTCACGCTTTTTGTAATTTTACATATATATGTATTAGCACAGCAAGATATTCCTGTTTTAATTTACCGCAATGGCAGGAAAAAATATCGAAATATTGTCTTTTTCCCAACAAGCCTGTGCCTGCGCTGCGCCACAGGCTTGAAAGAACATTGGCTCCAAAGGACTAAAAAACGTTCTTTAGATACAACAAACAGCAGCGCAGAAATGGAGAGAAATATGAATAACATGAACCAACGCTCTGGAAACTGTTCTCATGAATGTAAACCAAACATTGACATGAGTATGAACGACAGGCGGTGCAGAAATAATATGAACAATAATTCCTGCGGAAGAAATAATTCTTCCATACCGCCTATGCCGGCACCTTCGGCATCCTGCGGCTGCAACAGCTGCAACTGTGTAGATAATGCCTCCAGTATTAAAAATGATCCTTTACGCGGAATGCCAGTGGGGATTGGATATGTGCCATGGCAGCAATGGGAATGTGTATATAATGTGGACGAAGGCCTGTCAAAAGGCACGATTTTCCCATCCCTTGATTTACCATTTTATGGCTGTATCCCCCGTGGCTATCATTGCAGCAAAGGAGGTAGATAAACATGAACCAAAAGCAACTTCTTATGTATATTACCCAAGTTAGTTTTGGGGTGACAGAGGCCGTAATGTATCTGGATACCCATCCATGCGATGCAGAGGCTATGTCTTATTACCAGAAAATGAGGAAGCTCCGCAAGGAAGCTCTTGACAAATATCAGCAGGAATTTGGCCCGCTGCTGAGTGACTCAAATGAAGATGAGTGCCATTGGATATGGACAGAAACCCCATGGCCTTGGCAGAACTGTTAGCTCAATATAAAAATATGCGCGGTAGGACGCAGAAACGAGGAAATTTATGTGGAATTATGAAAGACGGCTGGAATATCCAGTAAATATTACACGGTGTAATCCGCAGGCAGCAATGGTTATAATGAGCCAATACGGTGGTCTGTAGTCTACAACTCTTAAAATTCTTGAATTTAAGGGATAAAAATGATATGATAAAAACGCAAAAGGAAGGAAATAGAGTATGGCAAATATATATGATGGGGCATTTCGGACAATCTTAAATGACTGTCGGAAGCTGATTATTCCCATAATTAATGAAATTTTTTTGGAAACATACACAGGGAAAGAAGAAATTCGGTTTTTACCCAATGAACATTTTTTAGACCAGCAGGACGAGGCAGAAAGGTGTAGGTGATATGATGAGCGGAGCGTTGATTGAAACAAACGCAAGAAGATTAAAAAGCGAAGCAGAAAATGAGACAAAAAAAGAAACTGCACTTAGGATGTTACAAGATGGGGAATTATCAATTGATAAGATTGCAAAATATTCTGGTCTTAGAGTTGAAGATGTGGAGGAGCTTGCAGGACTTCAAACAGTGTGACTAGCAAATGCCGTCCTAACGGCAAAGAGGAACATAACATAAGGAGAAAATCATGAAAAAAACAAGTATCTTTAGGCAGCTATTATTGCCTATGATAGCAATTGTATGCGCCTTGGCAGTATGTTTGACAGGAGTAATTGCAGCTATTTTTGTGAAATCGTACGAGGGTGAGATTTATGGCAGGAGCCAGGACAAGTCCCAACTTGTATCTGGAAATATCGCCACTTTTCTGGATGGTGCATATGAAGTTACGGAGGAACTGTCGGTAAATCCAAGTATCCTTACAATGCAAACGGAGGTACAGACACCCATACTGGAAGACTGCGTGAAGCGTAATCCATATTTGGAGCTGCTGTATATTCAGGGAAAGGATGGGATGCAGACAGGGCGTTCTTCCGGCGAGCTGGCAGACCGCTCTACGCGCTGGTGGTTTATACAGACTATGGAGGAGCAGAAGTCTTTTATTTCAAAGTCATATTATTCTGTCAATACAGGGATGCCCTGTGCTTCTATTTTTTTCCCAATGTATCAGGAATCTGAACTGGCGGGGATTTTTGCAGTAGATTTGAAACTGGATTACCTGCAAAGCCTTATAGAAGAATTCTCTGATGTGGAGCATGGCGAGTATTCCTTTGTCATAGATGGGGAGGGCGTTGTGGTTGCCCATCCTGACAGTGTCCAGATAGAAGAGCTGTACAATTATAAAATGCTTACAAAGACTGTTTCGAAAAAAGACAAGGCTGGACAATCTATGGTGGATGCAGATGGAAATATTGTCACAGAAGAACAGAAGATTACTATTTCAAAGGATTATCAAAAAATTATTTCTGATGTCATGGCAGGAAATACTGGAAGCTGCAAGATGAAGAATGATGGGGAGTCCTATTTTGTAAGCTATGCGTCCATACCTCTTAAAGGGGAATCGGATTCATGGTCAATCATTACGCTTCACAAGGAAAGTTCAGCTATGGCAGCAGTATACCGGACGCTGATGATTGTCTTAATGTTAGTCCTGCTGATTATAATAATTGCCATTTGGGTAATCGCTGTGCTTGCACGGAAATTAACAAGCCCTATTGTGCTGATTACGGAATTGATAGGAAATGCTTCGGAGGGGGATTTTACAGTTCAGGCAGCAGAAGGCAGCAGCAATGAAATCGGAATGCTATCTAAAAGCTTTAATATAATGATCGGAAAGATAGCGGCAATTTTGACGAAGATTACTGCGATGACAGGTGAGGTGGTGCAAAGCTCCGGTCAGCTTAAAAGCATAGAAGAGGATGTGGGCTCCATCAGCCAGTCAGTCCGGGAAATATCGGATGGCACAGAGAGACAGAAGGAGGAGGCCGATCAGGTTGTTTTGCGGGAAAACGATCTGGAGGAGAAATTTGGCCAGCTGCAGGAAAAAGGCAGCCTTTTGCTAGAGGATGCGCAGAATACCATTCGTTCAGGGGAAAATGGAATACAGAGTGTTATTGAGCTGAAAAAACAAAATGAGGTTACAGCAAAAGGGATGGCAGAATCCTTTGCAAAAATTGTCGCCTTGGAGGAGCAGTCTCAAAGGATTTCAGGAATATTAAGTACTATTAATGAAATATCTTCCCAGACAGGGCTTCTTGCCCTAAATGCTTCTATTGAAGCGGCCCGTGCAGGCGAGCATGGCAAGGGCTTTGCCGTAGTGGCGGAGTCTATTGGAAAACTGGCGGCTGATTCTACTGCTGCGACTGCTGATATAGAGGAAATCATTGTGGAACTGTGCCGGGATATTTCGGAGACAGTAGTTAATATAGAAGATATCCGCGCAGGCGTGGAAGGACAGACACAGGCCGTAGATAAGGTACAGGAGACCTTTGCTGATTTTGGGAAACTGGCAGAGAAGACGAAAGAATCTGTCAGCAGTATGGAGGAATTGATAGAGGAAATGTATCAATGCGATCAGGCTGTTGTAGTTGCTGTAGAGCGAATACGTGATATTTCTGCCAATGCAGCAGAGATTACGGAAGGGGTTGCCGATTCTCTGGAGGAGCAGTTAAATGGGATTCGGGGCGTAGCAAAACGTGTCGATGATTTGTCAATGGTTTCAGTGGAGATGGAGCAGGAGATGACAAAGTTCAAGTTATAAGAATCTATTGAAAAACGCCGGGAAGCTGCATAAACACTATCTTTGATTTCTGTCTCGAGCATCCCCAAATTGCTATAAAAGGGTGGTTGATTTCTCAACCACCCTAGTGTATAATCTAATCAGAAAGGCAATCGGATGTGACTCCGATTCGCCCTCAGTAAAATTAAAAATGCAAAAGAAATAGCATCCAAACTTTCTCAGGGTTCGGGATGCTATTTCTTTTTGTTATTATGATTGTCTATGTATGACAGAGCCGAAAAAACTACTAACAATAGAGTAAGTACTTCTAATGCGTTCATAGGGCATCACCCTCCTTCAAAACTAGAGGGCATCTAACAATCGGAAAGTCACATCCGCCTTCTTTTCAACCATACTTCTTCATTATATTACACACCTAATAAATATTCAATGTTTTCTTCGATGCTTATTATGCCTATGTAAAAGGTTGATTTCGTGGCCAAACTGTTTATGTTCTTGAGAGGATATTTTTTGTATGATATACTAAATGGTATGGGTTGCTGCGATATGTTGGTTAACAGTTATTGGAAAGGGCTTTAGGGTATAAAATGTCGTGGAATCTGAGTGTAATCCTTGGCAAGAGGATAGGTAAGACTTATTACTTTGCGGGGATAATAAATTAAAGGGGATTGTGGAATTGAACAAAATACTTATTGTTGAGGATGATACAAATATTAATAATCTTTTGAAAGAGGCATTAATGAGTGAGAATTATGCCTGTGGGCAGGCATTTTCAGGGACAGAGGCACGGATGCTGCTTGCGATGGAGTCTTACTCACTTGTGTTATTAGACTTGATGCTGCCGGGGATTTCCGGAGAAGGCGTCCTAGAGGAAATCCGCAGGCTGGGGAATACTCCAGTTATTGTATTGACTGCAAAGGATGAATTAGATGAGAAGGTCAGCCTTTTGACAAAGGGAGCGGATGATTATATCACAAAGCCTTTTGAGATTAAGGAAGTTATTGCCAGAGTGCAGGTACAGCTGCGCCATGCGGCATTGGAAACTTCGCGGGAAACTGGGAAGGATATATTATCTTACCGGGAGCTTACATTAGATAGAAATACTTTTTCTGTCAGCATCTCAGGGGAGGTGCTTCCTAAAATTACGAAACAGGAATTTGCTATCTTGGAACTGTTACTAAGGCATCCGGGGCAGGTATTTAGCAAGGAGGATATTTTTGAGTATGCGTGGGATGAGCCTTATATGGGGGAAACGAAGACGCTTGATGTGCATATCAGCAATATCCGTAAAAAAATGAAAATAATTACACAGGAAGAATATATTGAGACCGTCTGGGGAATTGGATACCGCCTTCATTCATAATTAAAATTCGGCACAAGCGAAGTCTGTGCCTTTTTTAATCTTTTTTTACTTTTTATTTGCGAATCTTTAATATTGGCCGTATATGATAGATTCCAGAGCATGAATAAAATTCTTTTAAAGCTGTGTTTCCGTTCTGCGGGAATGTGCGGGAAATGGAGGTTAAATGAGTGAGATATTGTTGCGGACAAAAGGTTTGACAAAACAGTACGGCCATCAAAAAGCTGTCGACCATGTAGATGTCCATATCCGGAAAGGTGCGATTTATGGCTTTATCGGGAGAAATGGGGCTGGCAAGACTACATTTTTAAAGATGGTTAGTGGTCTGGCAGGTGTTACAAGCGGTGAAATTGAGATGTTTGGCTGTAAAGGAAGGGAACTGTCTAAGATTCGGTCCCGAGTAGGATGCCTGATAGAATCACCGGGGCTGTATGGCAATATGACTGCCTACGAGAATTTAAAGATTAAATGTAAATTGTTTGGAATTAAGGAGAAGGGGTATATTGAGGAAATTCTTAAGACGGTTAGATTGGAGGATGTTGGCAGGAAAAAGACAAAAAATTATTCGCTGGGAATGAAACAGCGTCTTGGGATTGGCCTTGCACTGGTAGGCGAGCCTGATTTGCTGGTTCTGGATGAACCGATTAATGGTCTGGACCCACAGGGAATTGTGGAAGTCAGGGATACTATTCAGAAATTGCGGGATGAGCGGAACATGACGATTATTATTTCCAGCCATATTCTGGAAGAACTGTCTAAGATTGCGACAGATTATGGAATTATCCACAAAGGGATGCTTATGCAGGAGCTGACGAGGGAAGAGCTGATGAACCGGTGCGGCGAAAGAATTGAGGTGACACTTGACCAGCCGGAGCAGGCGCTTCCGGTACTGGATGCGATGGGATTTGCTGATTATCAGGTGACAGATAAGGAACATATTTATATTTTTGAACGTCTAAATGAGAGCGCACAGTTAAATATGGAATTGGCGAAAGCTGGGATTCCGGTAAAAGGGATTTCTATCACGAGTGAAGAGTTGGAAACTTATTTCTTAAATTTAACGGGAGGTGCGAAGGATGCTTAATATAATAAAAATGGATTTATACCGGATGTTCCGGACAAAAAGCCTGTATGTAATCTGGATAATAGCGGCCGTATTGATGATAGGGACTACATATTTATTAAAAGCAGAAAATACAGCGGATGAGTTTGAAGCCGCATCACAACAGGAGATTGAGGAATCGTATACGGAAGACATGCCTGCACTTGGGATTCAGGTGATGATTCCGGCAGGGTCGGATGGAAAAATCACCGTAAAAGATATTTTTTATGGAAATGCCCAGTCAAAATTTTATGCATTGTTCCTTGTGATTTTTACAGTGATTTTTGTAATGGCGGATATCAACAGCGGTTATATTAAGAATATTGGAGGGCAGATTCAGAACAGGGGATATCTTGTTATTGCCAAGGCAATTTCCCTGCTGGTTTATACAGTGCTGACAATGGCGGCTATGGTGCTGGTTCAGATATTGGCGTGCAGATTGACGTTAGGGTATATGGAATTTGGCGATATAAAAGGTTTTCTGGTGTATACGGGGATTCAGATACTGCTTCACTATGCATTATTGGTTATCTGCATGGCAGTTGCAATTATCCTAAAGAGCAGTGTGGCAAGCATGGTTATTGCAATCTGCCTGTGCATGGATATGATGGTTATTATCTATAGTGCAATTGATAAGGTAGTATCAAGGATGGGCGTGAAAGATTTTCATCTTATCAAATATACGGTGACGGGGCAGATTGCAATGGTTTCCCAGAATCCGGACAGAAAGGAATGCCTGTTTGCGGCAATTATTGCGGCAGGGTTTGCAGTGGTATGTATGGCTGCGGGCAGTGTTGTCTTTAAAAAGAGGGATATATAATGTATATATTGACAGGTATATTAGTAGGAATTATATTATTGCAGGCATTTATATTGTGGATATATCAGCGGCAGGTGAAAGACATCTGCCGTCAGTTGGCGTTTCTTATTAAGAATGACAGCAATATGCTGGTCAGCAGGGAGATAGGTTTTTGGGGGATTGAATGGCTTGCTGATATGCTTAATGAGCTGCTGGCAGCCAGAAGAAAAGAGAGGAGGGAATATCAAAAGAAAGAAAAAATGATTGCGGATACCTATACGAATCTTTCCCATGATATCCGTACACCTCTTACCTCGTTGGATGGATATTTTCAGTTATTGGAGGCAAGCAGCGAGGAAGAGACAAGAAAGCGTTTTCTGGAAATTATTCAGGAAAGGATTCAGAGCTTGAAAGAAATGCTGGATGAACTTTTTACCTTTACGAAGTTAAAAAATGATTCTTATCAGTTGGAATTGTCAAGATGCTGTATCAACCGCATCTTGAAGGAGATTGTATTCTCATATTACGATGAATGGATGAGGCTGAATATTATACCTGATATCTGTATTACAGAGGAATTGCTTTATTTAAAAGGAAATCCGCAGGGGCTTCGGCGCATCATACAGAATATTATAAAAAATGGATTAGACCATGGGCAGAATCAGATTAAGATTATACTGGCCGATACACAGGAATGCATCATGCTGAAAATCAGCAATCAGGTGCTGCATCCAGAGGAGATAGATGCCAGCCAGGTGTTTGACAGGTTCTATAAAGCAGATGCGGCACGAAACAGGACATCAACCGGGCTGGGGCTTTCGATAGCGAAGGAACTGGTGCTTCGCATGGAAGGCGAGATTTGGGCCAGGGTAGAGGGAGATGAATTTATGGTGGAAATACAGTTCCCAAAGTGGAATTAACAAACCCACGGAAATTAATGAGGAGACATACTAAAAGTTGCTTTCCGTGAATAGATGAATTGTTGTATTGTGCCGGAATATGTGATAAGATTTTTCCGAAGTAATATGATGCAGAAAACGAAAAGTTTAAGCGTGGATAAAGGCGGGGAATGATATGATTTTTATTATTGGGGGGGCTTATCAGGGGAAAACGCAATATGCGATGGAGAATTTTGGTGAAGGTTATGTTGTTTGGAATCACTACCATGAGACGGTGCGGCAGCAGCTCCTTGACAAAAAAAATCCTCTAAAGGAGGCTGAGAGGAGGCTTCAAGGTGAGGATAAATTAGTTATTATTAGCGATGAAGTAGGTTACGGCCTAGTTCCGGTGGAGGCTTTTGAGCGTGAATACCGGGAGGCAGTTGGAAGAGTGGGCTGCTTTTTGGCTGGAAAGGCGGAGCAGGTGATACGGGTTGTCAGCGGTATCGGGCAGCGCATTAAGTAAATATTTGGAGGAATTATAGTGAAAGTCTACCTGATCCGGCATGGGGCAACAAAGGGGAACCGGGAGAGGCGTTATGTCGGGAGCACCGACGAGCCGCTTTTGGCGGAGGAAATACCGGGCCTGCAGAGAAAGGACATGCCGCCCGCAGCAAGAATTTATGCAAGCCCAATGAGAAGATGCATACAAACAGCGGCAGTGCTGTATCCGGGGAGGGAGCCTCTCGTAGTGGATGATTTGGCTGAGTGCAGTTTTGGGGATTTTGAATACTGCAATTATGAAGAGTTAAATGGGAATCCAGATTACCAGAAATTTATTGACAGCATGGGGAGAAGCGGTTTTCCCGGCGGGGAAGGCAGGGATGAATTTCAAAGGCGGTGCCTGCGCGGATTTTATGGCATTTTGCAGAGGGAAAAGGGATGCCCGGAAGATATCGCACTTGTGGTGCATGGCGGGACGATTATGGCGATTTTAGATGTTTGCTCAAGGCCGCATAGGGATTATTATGACTGGCAGATAGAAAATGGCGGTGTATATGCCGCAGAAGTGGTTTGGGAGGATGGTGGAGATTCTTTTTATCTGGAAAATATAGAGAAAAAATGAGGGCTGCTATGACAGAAAGGATTTGCATTATTAGTGCTGCTTTTGTACTGGATATGATATTTGGCGACCCATACTGGCTATATCATCCGGTAAGGCTGATTGGTGCAGCAGTTGGCAGGACGGAACAGATTCTGTGGAATATCCTGCATATCTGTCCGGAAAGGGAAGTGGACAGGAGGAAAAAGAAGATTGCCGGATTGATTCTGGTAATTATTGTACTATGCCTTTCTACAGGGGTTCCGCTGCTCCTTCTTCTGGCGCTACAGCAGATTCATCCATGGCTGCGCATTGTGGCGGAGACTTTTATGTGCTATCAGCTACTTGCAATGAAGTCGTTAAAGACGGAAAGCATGAAGGTATATGCCGCCCTAAAGGCAGGTGATGTAGAAAAGGCACGGCATGCCGTATCTATGATTGTCGGGAGGGATACGGAGGCTTTGACGGAGGAAGGGATAATAAAGGCGGCTGTGGAGACGGTTGCGGAAAATACATCTGACGGGGTAATAGCTCCTATGCTGTTTATGATGCTTTTTGGCGTGGCAGGCGGTTTTTTTTATAAAGCAGCAAATACGATGGATTCCATGGTAGGATACAAGAATGACAGGTATCTTTATTTTGGCAGATGTGCGGCAAGGCTGGATGATCTGCTTAACCTGATACCGGCAAGGGTATCTGCCGCCGGAATGATTGCCGCAAGCTTTTTCCTGCGGCTGGACTGGAAAAATGCGGTAAAAATATATAGGAGGGATCGTTATAGCCACGCAAGCCCTAATTCTGCCCACACAGAAGCAGTATGTGCCGGGGCATTGTCTGTGCAGTTGGCGGGCGATGCCTATTATTTTGGGAAGCTTTGCCGCAAGCCTTTTATCGGTGATGCACTGCGGTGCATTGAGATAGAGGATATAAAGCTTGCCAACAGGCTTCTGTATGGGGTATCATTTATAATATGGGCACTAGGTGTCCTTATTATAGCTTTGTTTTTTAGCTGATTGGAGGCTGGTATGCGTTATCTGCATGGCGGAGATGTCTACCGGGATAGGGTAGAGTATGATTTTTCGATAAATATAAATCCTCTGGGGATGCCGCAGGAGTGCGTCAAAGCTGCAAAGGAAGGAGTGGCGCTTTCTTCTGCCCGATATCCGGACTACAGGGGGGAAGCACTCTGCAGGGCAATATCTGCGAAGAAGAAAATAAAAGAGGATTATATTATTCTGGGAAATGGAGCAGCGGAGCTGCTATACGGGCTGTGCCAGTTCCTGCGCCCCAAAAAGGGAAGGGTAGCCGTTCCGTCCTTCCAAGAATATGAGCGGGCACTTGTCAGTGCAGGGGCAGAGCTGTCAGCCTGGGGACTGCAGGAGGGGGACGGCTTTGCGCTGTCGCCGTCTTTTGTGGATTCTCTGCAGGGAGGCGAGGAAATTGTTTTTTTATGCAATCCAAATAATCCGACCGGACGCGTTATAGAGAGGGAGCAGCTGCAGAGAATAATGATTAGGTGTGAGGAAACTGATACATATCTGTGCATAGATGAATGTTTCCTGCCCTTTCTGGGTCAGGAGAGGGAGAATGAGTTATCTGTGATGCAGGAACTGGAGAAGTATCCACATTTAGTAATTTTGCGCGCCTTCACTAAAATTTATGGCATGCCAGGGCTGAGGCTGGGATATGCCTGTACTGCGAATTTTTCTCTTTTGGAGGGCATCAGAGGCGTACTGCAGCCGTGGAATACATCAATTCCGGCACAGATGGCGGGCATTGCAGCCCTGCAGTGCGATAGTTATCTGACAGAGACATATGAACTTATTGCAAAGGAAAAAAAGTTTCTTTTAGAGGAATTGGCGGATGGCTTGGCAGAAAAGATATATCTTTCTGAAGGAAATTATATCTTATTGAAGAGCCGAAGGGATTTAAAGGAAAGGCTTTTGGAAAAAGGGATTTTGATACGTTCCTGTGCGGATTTCAGGAACTTATCAGAAGGATATTTTCGTATTGCAGTTCGGAGACATTCGGAAAACAAGGAACTGATCCGCAGATGGCGCAGTTTGAATTAAATGCCTATTTATGTTAGGGCACAGGGACGGATTCATTTAGGGACAGTTCAAAAATGACTTTTAGGAATGAGGAAAAGATGGCAAGAGCGATTATGATACAGGGCACTATGTCGAATGTTGGGAAAAGCCTGATTGCTGCCGGGCTGTGCCGGATTTTTAAGCAGGACGGTTACCGTGTGGCACCGTTTAAGTCACAAAATATGGCGTTAAATGCTTATATCACAAAGGACAATCTGGAGATGGGCCGGGCGCAGGCGGTACAGGCAGAGGCTTGCGGCATTGAGCCGGATGTCTGCATGAACCCTATTTTGTTAAAGCCGACAACAGATATGGGGTCGCAGGTGATTCTAAATGGCAGGGCAGTCGGGAATATGCAGGCTGTGAAATATTTTAAGAAAAAGAAGGAATATATTCCGGTTATTCAGGAAGCTTATGATAAGCTTGCAGCGCAGTACGATATTATTGTGATAGAAGGTGCCGGAAGCCCGGCGGAGATTAATTTAAAGCAGGATGATATCGTAAATATGGGTATGGCGGAAATGGCGGATGCTCCTGTCCTTTTAGTGGGTGATATTGACAGGGGCGGCGTCTTTGCCCAGTTAATCGGTACAGTGATGTTGCTAGAGAAGGAAGAGCAGGAAAGGGTCAAAGGGATTATCGTAAATAAATTCCGTGGGGATAAAAAGATTCTGGAACCGGGCCTTGTTATGCTTGAAGAACGCTGTGGCAGGGAGGTTCTGGGCGTTGTCCCCTATATACCGATAGATATAGAAGATGAAGATTCCCTTGCGGAGAGCCTTTTGAAAAAGGATGCCGGAGGTGCTATTCAGATTGCGGTAGTCCGTCTGCCGCATATCTCTAATTTTACGGATTTTCAGGCATTTGCACTGGAGGAGGATGTAACACTCCGTTACGTGGACAGGGTTTCAGAGCTTGGGAGACCGGATGTAATTTTCCTTCCGGGGACTAAAAATACAATACAGGACATGAAGTGGCTGCGTGCCTCTGGTTTTGAGGCGGAAATTTTGCGTCATTTTAAAAGGGGGTGTACTGTATTCGGAATCTGCGGCGGCTACCAGATGCTGGGGGAGAGCATTGAGGATGCCTGTGGGGCAGAATGTCTCGATTCTGTCCACGGCATGGGCCTGCTTCCGATGTACACGGTATTTGAGGATAGCAAAAGGACATCCAGAGTGGAAGGTTTTACCAGAAGTCTGGGCAAAGGTTTTGAACTGCTTTCGAATAAGAAAATAAGCGGCTATGAGATGCATATGGGAAAAACGGTTATGAAAGGTCATCAGGAACCACTGCAGGATTTACGTGATTTTTATGCTGCTGAAAAATCCGGGATGGCAGGTGACAGCCGGGCGGATGGCTGCTATGAGGAAAATGTGGCGGGTTCTTATGTCCATGGGCTTTTTGATGAAGATGATTTTCGAAGCTCTTTTGTAAAAATGCTGTGTGGGAAAAAGGGGATTGCCTATCAGGCGGAGCGAGGGCTGACATACCGGGAGTATAAGGAGCAGCAGTTTGATAAACTGGCAGAAGTTCTCCGTGAAAATCTGGATATGAAAAGGATATATAAGGTTTTAGGAATTGATAAAAAGTAGAGGGGGAGAGCCTGTGGAAAATAGCAATAGAATAAAGTTTCAGGAAGTATTGCCGCATGAGATTGAAAAGAGAAGCTTTGAAATCATAGAGGACGAATTAGGGGATATTGTATTAGACCCTCTTCAGGAGCCTGTGATTAAAAGGGTAATCCACACAACGGCCGATTTTGATTATGTGAAGAATCTGTGCTTTTCTGAGGATGCGGTTGCAAAGATGCAGGATGCATTAATGCGCGGTGCCTGTATCGTCACCGATACGCAGATGGCAAAGGCAGGCATTAATAAAAAGAAGCTCGCAGCATATGGCGGTGAAGTATATTGTTTTATGGGAGATGAAGATGTGGCAGAAGTGGCTAGGCAAAATGGGAGCACCAGGGCGGCAGCAAGTATGGAGAAAGCAGCAGGGCTTAGCAGGGAATTGATTTTTGCAATAGGCAATGCACCGACTGCTTTGATACGGCTGTATGAATTGCTCCAGTCCGGCAGAATAGAGCCGCAGGGAATCATAGGGGTTCCGGTAGGTTTTGTCAATGCAGAGGAGGCGAAGGAACTGATTCTTCAGGCGGAGGCGCCGTATATTGTAGCAAGAGGAAGAAAAGGGGGCAGCAATGTAGCTGCCGCCATTTGTAATGCTTTGCTGTACAGCATCCACCGTCAGGTATAGAAATGAATACAACAGATATTACAATTCATGTAGAGCCGGAGGATATATTGCGTACGATGCAGCAGTGCCATTTCAGGGAAGAGGATTTTGCATCCCTGCAGGCATTGAGCAGGGCTATGGCCCCTTTGTTGCGGGCAAAAGCATATTATGTGTGGAAAAAGAGGGATGAAAAGGTTTCCTATGATGATTATGCTGTGGTGTTCCTGACATTAGGAAACGGGGTAGATGCCCTGCAGGAATTATATTTAGACAGAAATTGCCTGACAGAAGCTTATATGGTTGAGTGTATTGCTCTGGGGCTGCTTGAAAAAGCATACAGGGAATTTATAAAAGAGGTGCAGAGAGAGACTGGAAAGTGGGCACAAAAAATAGATTTTCTTGGCGATACTTATCCAATTGAATTGCTGCCCAGACTCTATAGGGAGTTTGGGCAGATGGATATTTCTTATAACGAAAAGATGGTGCTGTCACCGCAAAAGAGCGTGGTATTTCTTCTTCCTATGTCCAGCGGGAAAAAAGGGGATGCCTGCAATATTTGTGAGAATTGCAGTAATAAAGGGTGTGTGTTACGCTCTGCTGCTGATTGAGTCCCTGATAAATTTGGCAAACCCCATCTGCCCCCTGCTATTCAGGTGGATTCCATCCTGATAGAACCAATTTGGATGATTTTTCGCATATTTTGCCCATGATATAATATGTACATTTTTATTTTTCCTGACCAGCCTCTGGATTGTTTTATTTACCGCGCCCTGCCACGTAAGCCGCTTGCCGTAGGCGCTTACCCAGTAAATGGTACGGTCTTTTCCAAGGTAATCAATTAGTTTTTGCCCTGTTGCCTGTGTAAATGTTCCGTTTGTGCCGAGGGCAATAATTACAGTATCCCTTAATTTTCCCTTTTTTTTCATTTGTTTTGCCACATCGATTGCTTGAATGACCTGTCTGGAAATTTTAGCGTCAATCACAGCATTTTTATATATCTTTTTAAAGGAAACGGCTGCACCCAGAAAAACAGAATCCCCGATAACGGAGACAGGCTCATATTTATTTTTTTGTTTTTTTCCACTCAGAGCCCCGGCTCCAAATGACGAATCCTGCTGAAAAGAGGATTCGTCCGGTTCATATCCTGCCAAATCCATCTGCTGCAGTGCCCTCACGTTGTTTTCTAATTCCCGTTCCAGACTAGCTTGCTCAGAGCATTCTTTAGAAGCCGGAGCAGTAAATATGCCATATCCGCCTACAACCATGCAAAACGCCAGCATAAATACCATGATATGTTCCTGAATCCCTTGCCATTTTTCTCTAATTACCCTCATAATAACCCCTCATTTCTGTAAAGTGAACTTTGTTCACCTTTGCTCTATATGTACATAATAAATTCTGTCTGCACACATTAACCCCCTATGCCGCATAAACGGCACAAATAGTACAATTTATTCCCAGCAGATGCTTTGTGCTAAAATAATGATTGGATAATGCCATAAGTAAATAATATAACTGTTTTTTCCAATCCACGAGAGCAGGGAGTGTTCCAGCTTCCGCATGTTTTTTTCAAAGCTTTCCGCGATGCATATCATAAGTACAAAAAATAAACTGACTAAAAACATTCCCCCGTGGTAAACTATAGTGTCCTGCCCGGCTATTGACATAAATAGTATAAGGGTTATCAGGACAGGGCAGCAGAGAATACATGCGGTTATTTTTGGCGTCAGTTCCGGTATGCGTATCTTTTTGTACTGCCGGTTGAAGGCGCCCCAGAATATACCAAGCAGCATAGGAAATGCCATGGTGTCTGTTCCGTAATATACCCGCGAAGGGTCTTCGCCGGGTACATAGAGATACCACATCCATCCTGCGGAAATGACTGCGAGCAGCAAAAAAAGGAAACACATCTTTTTGCTACCCACCACAGTGCAGCTTTTCTTGTAAAGCCAGAAGATAACGGGCCATAGCAGGTAAAACTGCATTTCAACTGCTAAAAACCAGAGATGGGTAAATGGAGATGCATTGATTAGCCTTGAAAAGTAGGAGCTGTTTTCCATAATCTGCCACCAGTTGTTATATCCAAGGAAGATGCTGCACAATTCTTTACGTATTCCTGCCATCTGCCCTCTCTGGAATAAGGTAAGGTAACTGCATACTGCAATAACTGTGAAAAACAGCGGCGGAAAAATCTTTATGAACCGTTTTTTATAGTAACTTTTAATACTAAATTTTCCTTTTTCCCATTTTACGTCACTTGTAATAAACATTAAATAGCCAGATAGCACAAAAAATAACGGAACTCCTAAAAAACCTCCCGGAAATATTGAGGGATAAAGGTGGTATAAAACAATTCCAATGATAGCGATTCCCCTCAACGCATCAAATCCCGCTATTTTTTGTTTGGTATTTATAGTATTCTCTTTCATCTCAATCGTCCCTCTGTTCCCTATTATAGCCGCTCTATTTCCTTAAACTAATAGATACCCAGCAAGTTGCATCAGTTATTTTCCTGCAGCTCCTTATGGGAAATCGTTCAAATTAAATGTTTCGTCTGTCTTTTTCTCTCTGTTAAGAGATACGAAGGGGACTGGAATATAGTGGCATCATTTATTATAGGATGCATATTTTAACATATCAACCAACATTGTGTTAAATTATGGTTACAATACAGTTAAATAATTGGACAATTTATATGAACAGATATTACGCAGTTTGTAATAGTTTACTGTTAGTTTTTTGATTTAAGTCATGGATATTAGGGACTGCCGTAAAATAACATGCCCATATTGCGTAGGATTTTTACATTGCACTCTCGAAGAAAAAGACAAGCAGGAAGGGTATGTTATTTTGCGGCAGTCCCTTATTGTAAAAGTAGGTGTTTTTTTGTATAATTGAGACATAACAGGATTTTTCTATTTATATGTAAAAATGTCCTAAACAATCTCATAACTATTCGGCGCACACATCAAAGGAGATGTATATATGATTCAAATTGAGGAAAAAGATTTTAATTTACTTGTTAATATACTTTTTAATGACTATTTTTTGGACTATTTAGAAGAAGTTATCGGAGATAAAAATAATGAATTGTCAGTAGTTACCTTATTTAGGGGTATGGATTATTTCATTGAATTATGTGATAATTATAATATTTCTTTTCCTTATGCTTCAATAAAGCAATATATCGAAAGTAATTACGAGGACGGTGGAAAACTATTTTTAGATTTACAAAAGCGCTACGATGGAGAAATTATTGATTATCAAAGTAAAGACTTGTCTTTCCGTGATATTTATAGTAAGTTGAACTTTTAAATTTGGAATAAATAAAAATGAGATTGAAAAGATTTTGTATTAAATAGTATAATTGATTATGTACTGAAAACGGATGGAGGAATGTACAGAGATGATTGAATTATTAAAAATAAGAGAAAATGAAAATATAGCAAAGCAGGCAGCAAACTGGTTTCACCAAAAATGGGGGATTCCATTGAAGGCATATCAGGAAAGCATTTGTGACTGTTTGAAAAATAAAAATGTTGTGCCTCAATGGTATCTGGCAGTGGATAATCATGTGATTGTTGGGGGATTGGGTGTCATTGAAAATGATTTTCATAACAGAAAGGATTTAACGCCAAATGTGTGTGCTGTTTATGTTGATGAAGGTTATCGCTGTCAGGGTGTTGCTGGAAAATTACTGCAATATGTATGTGATGATATGAAGGAACAGGGAATTGATACGCTTTATCTTGTTACGGATCATTCTTCCTTTTATGAAAAATATGGATGGGAATTTTTGTGTATGGTTCAGGGGGATGGAGAGCCAGATATGACAAGAATGTACATACATCAGTTATAATCAAATTATTTTTAAGGGGAAAAAACGTAAATGTTTGCATATCATGTTATTACAGACAAGCCTATTCAATTAGGAAAACAAATGATTTTTGACAAGACTCATCATAATGGAGTGTATAAAAGGGTTTATGATAAAATAGAGATTGTAAATGATATATATAAGAATCCGACCAAATATAACTCTGATTCTTTAGAATACTCTGTCATGGTTGCTTTAAGGGAATTGGCACTTGAGGAAGTCAGACTGGAAAAGTATCCCGCATATCCATCTAGAATGAGTTGCTTATATGTGTCTAAAACTTTGAAAGAAGCTGATGATTGGGGAAAGTATTTCGCAGAAATAGGTCGTCCCACATATAGTATTGCCAAGTTGGAGATAAAAGGCAGCTGTTTTGTGTTATAATGTATTATGGGTTTTTCTTTCCCTTAAAGTTTCCCTCATTAGGGTTCATAACAGCAAGGGATAGGGAATAACATAAGGGAAAGTCTAAGGGAATGTTCACCTCGCACAAATTTAGTGTTTTCGGTGGTTAGAGCAATTCATGATAACAAAAGATAAGAGTTATTAAATTCCTTAGATTTTGTGAAAATCCAATCGGGATTTATGGAGGGGATTGTCGTGAAACTTAAGTTAGTGAAAGCAACAAATGAATATTGTAATCAAATTAGAGATATGTTGGACGAGTGGAATGCTTCTGGCGAAAAAATCATTCCCTATGCAATCCGCCGCTTAGACTATCATGATTTTGAGTGTTATTGCAACAATCTTGAAGTAAAAGATACCAGTAAAGGTCTGGTTCCGGATTCTACATTTTTTTGTTTAGACGAAGATCGAAACATTGTTGTAGGTGCTGTAAATATTCGACATTATTTGAACGAAGCATTATTATTAAACGGTGGTCACATAGGAGATGGTGTTCGTCCATCTGAGAGAAGAAAAGGGATTGCAACCAAAATGATATCGTTGGCTTTGGACGAATGCAGGAAATTGGGAATACAGAGGGTTTTAATGGTTTGTGATAAAGATAACGTTGGTTCAGCCAAGAGCATTAGAAATAATGGTGGTATACTAGAAAACGAGATTGTTGTTGATGGTATTGTGGAACAAAGATATTGGATTGAACTCGCATATGTTTGAGGGCTGCGGCAAATGGAGCGATACACAGGATTATCAACTGTGGAAAAGAAATTTGCAGTCATTTTGTGAAAATATTGTCTGGAAGGACATGTTGATAAAGATTTTGGGAGAGGATAGAAGAAAATGATACATATAAGGAATGCGAAAGAGATAGACCGTAATAGTGTGGCTTTATGTATTGCAGAAGGATTTGAAAAAGATTTTTCAATATTATGCAAAGATAATCAAAAAGTGGCAAATGCTATTGCAACAGGATTAAAAATAGACAGGTTTTATATTGCAGAAGTAAATGGCGATATTGCAGGAGTGATGGCAATTTCCGACTGTAATGGCAGAGCCGCAGGAGTAAATAAAAAATCTTTGAAAAAACATTTTGGTTTATTCAAAGGGTTTATTGGTGCTTTAGTTTTGAAAGAAGAATTTGAAGGACAGCTTGAGTATCCTATTACAACTGGCTACATAGAATTTGTAGCAGTACGAAAAAAATACCGAAAACAAGGTATTGCTACAACTATGCTTAAAGAAAGTATGTTGCTTACAAATTATCAAGATTTTGTGCTTGATGTTACGGATATAAATAATAATGCTATTAGGTGCTATGCGAATATCGGATTTAAAGAATTTGAACGTGTTCCCGAAAAACATGGTAAGCAAAAAGGTTTTAGCGAGAAGATATTTATGCGTTATTATCGCAAATGAAAACAATTAACAACTTCCTATTTGCGGGGGAGGGTAATGTGTCACATAATAGTATATAAATATGTTTGATCAAAATCAGACAGTAAAGTTGTGTCATATTCATCAACAAATTTATGTGGGACTGGCTATAATTTAGCATTAATCTATAAAAGGAGTAAGTAGGAAATGGAAAATTTAATTCAATTGAGATTTGATAAGGCTACTACAAATTTAGCTGGAAATCGATATGGGAATCAAGTATTTGAAAGTCAGATACAAAAAAAATTAGATTATACAAAGTTAAACATTGTAGTATTTCCTGAGGCAATAGAAGATATAGCATCTTCATTTATTGAGGGAATTTACAAATTTATTGGTGAAAAATATGGAAAAACAAAGGCATTAGAAATAATGTGTCTGCAGGCTGAGAATTTTGATGCACAGGAAAAAATAAAAGAGTCAATCGAGACATTTGGGGTATAGGGATGGAAGATGCTATAAGAGGATTAACGGAAGCTATAGAAAAGGCGGCAGCAGGTCAGCATGATATATTGGATTTTGTTGCTATATTTATATCACTGGCGGCAATAATTGTCTCTGTATATGGAATTTATGTGCAAAGAAAGTTAAATAATGTAAATCTGCAATCAACATATTTTAAAGAAATATTTGGTGAATATTTAAAGAAAAAGATTCCTGAATCAAGTAGTAAATTGGTATATGACGAGCATGGCAAATTAGATAAGTCTTATAGGGAGATTAGTAAAGTATTATTTACAATGTGGCGGAGTTGTGGATATTTTAAGTATGTACATAATGATTTCTATTTTCAGCTAGGGGAAATGATTAAAACGATTGATGAAGCGTTAGTTACTATAGCAGGAATCAGGGAGCCTGAAAAGGAAAAACAAAGTAAGAATATAATAGCTATCCATCAAAAAATTGAGGAAATAGTATTATTTATTTAAAGAATTTCTGAGATATTAATGTGAATTTTTGAGGAAACTAACGAAAGGACACCGGTTTTATGGTGTCTTTTTTTGTATTTTGGAAAAAAGCTGTTCCAAATTTATCTTGACATATATAGATTTCCGATATAACATATAGATATTCTATATAAGGGGAGGTTGTAATATGGCTGTTGAGAGGAACTTAATTTCAGGGAGCCTTGCTATGCTGGTATTAAAGCTGCTTTCTGAAAGGGATATGTACGGTTATGAGATGATTGAAACGCTGCGTGCGCGTTCACAGAATGTATTTGAGTTGAAGGCGGGGACATTATATCCGCTTTTACACGGGCTGGAGGATAAGGGGCTGTTAGATGTGTACGAACAGGAATCTGCAGGCAAGATAAGAAAGTATTATAGCATTACAAAGCAGGGGAGGGGACATTTGGAAAAGAAGAAGAAAGAGTGGAAGGAATACGCAGATGCCGTTTCACAGGTGTTGGCGATGGGGGTGTAGGTGATGGAAGAATATATTAAAACGTTATTGGAACAAGTGCGGTGCAAAAAGGCGCACGCATTGATTGAGGGCGAGATCAGGGGGCATATGGAGGAGCAGATGGAAGCGAATCTTGCCGAAGGGATGCCCGAAGAGGAGGCAGTAAGGGCTGCTGTAAATGATATGGGAGATGCTGTTGAAGTGGGAATTGCCTTGGACAGGGTGCACAGGCCGGAGATGGCATGGGACATGGTAATTCTGGTGGCAGTTATCAGTATTATTGCAATTGCCCTGCATGTTTTGCCGGATAAAAATATAAAGGGTGCCGGCAGATTTGCACTTTTTACAGTAGTCGGTTTTGTCATGATGCTGGTTGTGTACAGGATAGATTACAGCTTTATGGCAAAACTTATTCTGGGATATCTCGGGGATTGCCGTTTTATTGGAGGCAGTGGGTTTTCCGATGGAATGGTTCCGGATGTCGCCTGCAGCCATATACTAATTTATCTGATGGTAAGTTATGGGATTGCAGCCGGATTAACCATCTGTGGTATTTTGATTTTATTATCCATAAAAGTTTTTAAAATATCGGTAAAGCAGAAGAACCAGCTTGGCATGATGATGGGCTGCGGCTGCGGTATGGCGTTTGCCAGCAATATTCTTTTTAATATTTTTGGAAATACAGGGCTTTTCCTATCTACCGCAACATTCCTGCCATTCTTCTCTTCCGGAGGGTGTAATATTGTTGTAAGCTATATTTTGGTGGGAATTATTATGAGTGTCTATCGGTATAAAAATGTATTTCCAAAGCATTTTAAACTAGAGCACGCCGATAGTTAATCTATGGAAGCATTTGTATTATGTCCAGTCTTTTTTGCTATATAATGTGGCTCCTACAGCAGCGCATATTACTGTCAATGCCCCAAGAATAAGCAGTTCCATTTTATGCAGGGTAAGGCTTTCACCGGCGAAAGCTCCCTGCATTAAATCGACAGCATGGGTCATTGGTAAGAGATTTGAGATTTTTTTAATAGTATCCGGGAAGAGCATATCCGGCATTGTCGCACCAGATAGGAACAGCATGATAAAATAGAAGAGATAGCAGAGCAGGTTTGTACTCTTTAAATCCCGTCCGATAGCTGTTAAAAGGAATCCCAGAGAAAACATAGCTGCAGTGGAAAGCAGTAAACATATGCAGATAGAAAGGAATGTCCCTTTTATTTGTATATGATAAAGGATTTTTCCGGCTGCTATTAAGATACAAATTCCGACAAGCGTCATAAGAAAATTAACAAATATTTGAGCTGATATGATATTCTTTTTTCCAACTGGTGTTGCATCAAATCTTTTATAGATTTTTTTCTCTTTACAATTTGATAATGTCAGAGGAAGTGACATTAGGCCAGTGACGCCTATCACCATGACACTGTATGCCGGGACAGAAACATCCATTACTTTGGCATCGGCTCCGGGGTAAATAGGTGTATTGCCATAGATGCTGCCAAATAAAACTAGCATTAGTACGGGAAACACTAGGGCAAAGAAAAAGCCAAAAAATTCACGTGTAAATAACTTAAGTTCCATTGTACAGATAATTATAAACCGTTTCATAGTATACCCTCCATTGTAAGCCCTGTTGTTTTTGGTGCGATCATTAAGTATAGTTTTTCCAATGAGTAATTGTCTTTCCATTCATTTTGGGGAATCAGGCTCTTTACATATTCCCGGAATCCCTGTTGTGTTCCAAAGAATTGCTGCTTTCCTTTCTCTAAATAGAGGATTTTGTCAGCGAGGGCCTCGACCTCATCCAGATAGTGGGAAACCATAATAATGGCCACGCCATTTTTTCTTATATTCTCAAAACTAATCCACATATTTTGCCTGACTTCCGGGTCAAGGCCGGTTGTTAATTCATCTAAAACTAAAAGCTTTGGGCGTCCCATAAGGGAGAGCAAAATAGATAGACGCTGCTTTTCCCCGCCGGACAACTTGTGGATAGGCTGTTTCCTTTTTTTATCAAGCCCCAGCTGCGTCAATAATAAATCCCAATCAGCCGGCCTTTCATAAAAACTCGCGAATAGCCTGCATTGTTCTTCCACTCTGATTTTAGAGGGATACTCCACTTCCTGAAGCTGTATGCCCATCTCCTTATATATCTCACTGCGGTGCAGCCAAGGGTCTTTCCCAAAGACTTGAACCAAACCGCTGTCCGGTTTCCGTAATCCTTCTATGCATTCTACGGTAGATGTTTTTCCAGAACCATTTTGGCCAATGATAGCCAGAATCTCTCCGGATTTAATTTGGAATGAGACATTTTGGACTGCACGCAGGCCTTTATATGCCAGATTCAGATTTTCTACTTGTACAATTCCCTGTGACATAATAATCCTCCCATACTGCCTTTGGCGGCGCAAATAATTAAGCAAACAAGTTTGCTAATTAAAATGAACCCTCTGATGATTGGTAACTAAAGATATTTTATAATGTATACTGTAATCAAACAATAGGATTTGGGGGAGTGGCGCCTTACAATGTGCAAGAGGTCGGATTTTGTGTTTGAAATGCACGAAATTGATGCACCACTGTGTTATAATATTAGCGAAGGAGGCATGTCAATGAGGGTTGAATGTAAAATTGATGCAGATTGTAAGGAACCATATGCGGTTCTCCATCTAAGCAGGATGACGCAGACGATTGCAGAAATCATATCTATGCTGGAAAAGGAAGAGACAGACTCTCTGGTATTGATTGCGGCAAAAGAGAAAAAAACATACTTTATAAAGCCGGAAGATATTGCAATAGTCCGTACGGAAGGCAGGGACATTGTCTGTTATGACAAACATAAACATAGATATGTATTAGATAAACCTCTTTATGAATTGGAGAGGATTTTAGATAAAAATTTCGTGCGCATTTCAAAATCATCAATTGTTAATATTAGGCAGATAAATCATGTAGAGGCTGGGTTAAATGGTACAATGGAGTTGGTATTGAAAAATGGGATTACTGATTATATTTCCAGAAGTTTCCGGAAAGTTTTCAGGGAAAGGTTGGGTTTAGAATGAAACATACTGTAAAGTTGGCAGCTAAATATATTTTATCTGGTATTTCTCTGGGATGTACTTCTTTTGTGATAATGTGTTTATCGTTCTTTATTGGAGGCGGGGAGGATTTATTTAATTTAATTGTCAGAGATTTTGCAAGGCAGTCTATCGGCGCAATGATTGTGGGAATTGCCTGCGGCGGAACGGCTGTTATTTATCAATTTAACCGTCCTTCCGGACTTATGAAAGTAATCATACATTTTTGTGTCGGCATGGGTGTTTTTTATCCTACTGCTGTCTATCTGGGCTGGATTCCCTTTTATCCGGACAGGGTCGGCTACACCATTGGGCAGTTTCTATTTTCATGCGGTATTTTTATGGTAATCTGGTTCTGTTTTTATCTGTTTAACCGAAATGAAGCAAAAAGGATTAATAAGAGGCTGAGGGAGATGGAACAGGAAAATGCTGGTGGTATTTAATCGCAGGAAGTTATCATTTAGAAAGCGTTCAACTGTAAATAGCAACAGATTAATGTGGAGTAATGAATATGAATAACAAAAATTGATAATAGAGAAAACACATAGAGCCTTGTATCTCTGCAAGGCTCTTAATAAATTACTTTTCTTACTTCTTACTTCTTAATAATTGATTAACATTTATAGGAGGTAATATTAACGGAGTAACATTAGCATTTGCCGTATATGAAGAAATCAATGCTCTTACATATGGAAATAGGATTGCAACAGCATTGGGTTTAAAATTCTCTATCTGCTCTTCAGATACATTAGAGATAGAAAAGAAACCTACAACCTCCATTTCCATACTGAAAGGATATTTTGTTTTGTCTTCGCCATTAAACACATATGTTTCTAATGTAACCTGCATACTCCCATCTTCTTCATTTACGCAGTAATCTGCATCAACATCAAATTTAATATCAATTGCTTCTTCATTATTATATTGCAAGTTATATTCAAATAACACTTTCTTGACAATATAATTTTCGAACCGCAATACACTTTTTATTTCCTCATTCATCATGCCGCCTCATATCTTTTTATTCCATCATTATAATCTGTATATGCCAAAAATGCAGTATTATTTGCTTTTGCTAATGATGGCACATACGAGCTAAACATTTTTGATTCCTGTCTTATTGCAATTGACTTGGTTGGCAAAATTCTATTAGCACCACACTCTAACATCATCTCCGAAAATTTTTCTTCGCTTATGGAATCAAAAAAAGCATTAATTTCTTCTAATTCCTTATTTAAATCCATAGTAAATTCCTCCTTTAATTATTATACATTTTCTTTCTTGGTTTGTATTTTATAAGTTTTCCATTTCCTTTATCATTATAATGTTGTGCGAAAGAAAATTTAGTTATATCATCTTCTAATATATTTATATCCTTTATATTACTGATTATTCCTTTATTTATCACACAATATTGCACTTCTGGAATATATGCCAGTCTGGTCTTTGCTATTGAAATATCATTGTCCTCATGGATAAACAATCCTTTAATTATGTCGTATTTGGTGTTGTACTTCATATTCCTAAACATAAAATTCAATACGGCACCATCTACTATTTCTAAGTTTGCGTACTTATTTTTCTCTAGACTCCTTCGTAGAACTTCATCAAATAGTCTTTTATAACTACTTTTAGTTAAATCAAATATTCGTTCAGGCTTAACATTTATATCTGCTGACAAAACAACATACTTATTAATTATATTAGACATTTTGGGTATACATTGTGGATATTTTTTACTATATGATATATATATCCACCTAAAGGCATAATCTATTTCCTCATAAAAATATATCCCATCCCCAAGCCAATGTTCATTTCCTAGACTTCGATGAAAACTTTTCGATGCTATTATTTTTTGTCCGTAGCTCCGTTCTGTTCCATGATATAATGTTATCATTTTGTCCAACATCCCTATGTATATTCTCTGTACTTAATTTATGTATGCAACAATTTATAATTAGATGTCCTACTAATATAGAAATTGTTCTAATACAGTATAACACACCTTGTCAAGTCTTTTGTTAAATTTCTATTACATTTTATGGTTATTGTCAAATTGTAGGAATAAGGTACAATAATTAATGTCTGCTGATTAGGTTTTAAACTATTGATTTTACTCCGTGGTGGCAATGCATTTGTAATTTGGCTTTGCGGGGGATTTATTCAAGAAAACGTCCCTGTAAACTTTCAAGCATTTTTTCTGCAATGGGAGTGAACACTTGATGTTTTTTCCAGATTAAATACAGTTTTGTCTCGAGCTTAGGCGTCAGCGGGCGGAATGTCAAGCCGCTGCCTGAGCTAGTATTAATCAGATGTTTAAAGGTGAGAAGATATCCCAGCCCCTCTTTCACAAATAAGGAACCATTGTAGGAGAGGCGGAAGGAACCTTCCAGATGCAGATTGTTTATCTGCTCCCCGCACCATCTGGGAATGTCATGGTTCCAACCCTGTTCTGAGCAGAATAAAGGAAGCCCGGCCAAATCATCGGCGGAGACTGCCTGTTTTTTGGCAAGGGGGCAGCCTTCCGGCATGATGACGCCCCATATATCTGCTTTGGGAAATGTCAGATAATGGTATTTATTTGTGTTTGGTTCCTCAGCCAGCACAGCAAAGTCAATAACGCCTTTATCCAGTTTTTCTGTAACTTGTTCCGTGTCTCCGCTGGTGATGTGATACCGTAAACCGGGGTAGGAATTTTTAAATGATTTAATTTCAGCGGCGAGATACCGAATTTGATAGGATTCAGCTAATCCAAAGTAGACCTCACCGCCTAATATATCGTCTAGAGTGAGAAATTCCGCCTGAATTTTATCTGCCATTGAAACAAGATCCTGTGCGCGTTTGCGTAGCAGTACGCCTTCCTCTGTCAGTTCAATATGGAAACTGTGCCTGACAAATAGTTTCTTCCCCAGTTCATCTTCTAGTGATTTCAATGATTTTGAAAGCGTAGGCTGCGTGACGTGGAGAAATTCTGCTGCGCGGGTCATATTTTCTTCTCTTGCCACTGCTAAGAAATACCGCATTGTCCTTAATTCCATCTATATATCCCCTTTTGTAATATTCTAAAAATTCATATCATGATATAAATTATAGCTATTAGTAAAAAAGAGGTCAAGCGTTTATAATAAAATTACAATAGGAAGGATGGTGATGTAAAATGGTAGAGACTATGAAATTGATATTGACAGAGGAATGGGATAAAACATTCCCAAAAAGCGATAAGGTAAATCACAGAAAGGTAACATTTCATAACCGTTATGGAATCACTTTGGCGGCAGATTTATATGAGCCGATGGGTGCAGAGGGCAGGCTGGCAGCGATTGCTGTGTGCGGTCCATTTGGCGCAGTTAAGGAACAGGCGGCTGGGCTGTATGCACAGGCAATGGCAGAGCGCGGTTTTCTCACGATAGCGTTTGACCCGTCATTTACAGGGGAGAGTGGCGGAATGCCCCGTTATATGGCATCACCGGATATCAATACAGAGGATTTTCAGGCAGCTGTGGACTTCCTTTCCGTGCAGGAAAATGTGGATGCAGAAAAAATCGGTATCATCGGTATCTGTGGGTGGGGCGGCATGGCATTAAATGTGGCAGCATTGGATACCCGAATCAAGGCAACGGTTGCATCTACCATGTATGATATGAGCCGTGTTAATGCTAACGGGTATTTTGATGAAAACGATAATGCATCTGACCGGTACGAGGCCCGCAAGGCACTGAATATCCAGCGCACCGTGGATTATAAAAACGGCAGTTATGAGCTGGGAGGCGGAGTAGTGGATCCGCTGCCAGAGGATGCTCCGTTTTTTGTCAAGGATTACTATGACTTTTATAAAACATCCCGCGGCTATCATGTCCGGTCCCTCAACTCCAATGGAGGCTGGAATAAGATTGGCTGCATGTCTTTTCTGAATCAGCCGATTCTTTGTTACAGTGAGGAAATCCAAAGTGCTGTTTTGGTAATGCATGGGGAAAAAGCCCATTCCTGCTATTTTAGTAAAGATGCCTTTCAGAAACTGCAGGGTGATAATAAGGAACTGTTATTGATTCCAGATGCAGTGCACACTGACCTTTATGACAAGACAGATGTCATTCCGTTCGATAAATTGGAACAGTTTTTTCAGGACAATCTGAAGTAAATGAGGTTAGGAGGAAAAGTCTATGGCTAAAAAAAAGGGTGTAATTTGGATATATCTGGTGCTGGCATTCATGCTGATTACAGGATTGGCGGCCTTGGCAGTCAATGTAAATGCTGTAAGCAAGCCAGATAAGAATAGCAGCAAACAGGTATATCCAAAACATAAACCTTATGGAAAAGGAATTGGGGCAAAACCGGGGAGGGTTGTCTGGAGCCACAACTCTAAGTCCGTAAACTGGAATGGGAAAGGATACTGGTGGAAAACAGGGCACTTTAATGAAAAAGTTATTTCAAAGATGTTTCAGAATAGTATTGCATCTCTGGGAGGCACAAGCAAGGCAAAAACAGGCTGGCAGAAATTATTTCAGGCACAAAATAAGAGGCTTGGAAAGGGAAAACGGAAATATAGGAAGGGTGAGAAAATAGCGATTAAAGCCAACATTAATGGTTCGGGTGTTTTTGATGATGATAATAGCGGCGAGACAAAAATGAGCTATACTAACCCGGTTCTGTTAAAGGTTCTGCTGACTTCACTTGTAAAGGATGCAGGCGTGGCACCGTCTGATATTACCGTTTATGATGTATCCCGGATTTTTCCTATTTATATGATTAGGATGTGTACACAGGGGGAATTAAGGGGCGTCCATTTTGTGGGAAGAAATAACGGTGTGGCTGATAAGAAGAAGCCGATTAACTGGTCCTACTCATTCCGTGGTGCAGTGAATTACCTGCCAACCTGCGTGACGGGGGCAAAGTATATTATAAATTTTGCCAATCTGAAGGGACATAGTTATGGAATTACTCTTTGCGGAAAAAATCATTTTGGATCGTTTATTAATGGAAATGAAATGCGCCCGCCGGAGGGGGCGAACCTACATCAGTTCCTTACAATGGATAAGATGAAGGTCTACAGTCCTCTTGTGGATTTGATGGCAAATTATGAATTGGGGAATAAGACAGTTCTTTATATGCTTGACGCCCTTATCTGTGCTCCGTCTGAGGGGGATGATATTACAGGAAGTAATTCAAAATGGAAACAGAGCCCATTCAATGGGGATTATACTTCCAGTATTTTTGTCTCACAGGATCCGGTGGCGATTGATTCTGTTGGTGCGGATTTCTTAATGAACGAGCCAGCAGTAACGAATAACAATAGCAGCCCGAAAAACAATGCTACTGTAGAAAATTATCTGCATGAGGCAGCACTGGTAAAGAAAGCACCATCTGGCAATATATATAGAAATGGCAATGGCAAAAAAGTAACAAATCTAGGTGTTCATGAACACTGGAACAATCCGGTTAGTAAAAAATATAGCCGCAATCTCGGAAAGAAAGAAGGAATTGAATTAGTGAAGGTTTCTTAGAAGCCTAATATATAATAAAGGTAGCTGATTGACTGTAAAGATAATCGCTACCTAGAGCGTGTTTGACTTAAGGTTAAGGTTCTGTAAAAAGCGGCAGAATATCCGTTCTCTGTCTTTTGCAGTTTCAAAATACGGCAGGCCGTATTTCTGGCATTGCTCTTTTATATAGATACTCTGCTCCACGATATAAACTGCGCCCTCCTGAAGTTCTTCATCCGATTTGTAAAAGGTATAATCTTTTTCCGTGTCATACTTTTTTTGTATTGCGAACCGTTCTTCCGGCGTCACGTCCGATGTAATAAAATAGAAAATTTCACAGTCCGCCCCATGAATATATTTCATATAATCTTCTGGCAAAAGCTGATATATATCCAACACCATGCCAGGTTTAAATTCGTTGTATTCGCCACTCTCCAACATCGCCCGGATAAAGGGTGCCATTTTACCGCTTATCAGGCGTAATGTATCCATAGAGGATAACCCAGAATATGTATTCACTCCTGTTTCGGGGAAACATTTCTCAAATCCTGCTATAATTGAATCCATGCTGATACCCATAATGCGTTGCCAGCCGGTGAGAAATTGTGCTTTTTCCGGCTCTTGGAACACCTGCAATAATAATATTGTTTTTCATCTTATAATCCTCCATATCCGGAAAATATTATAACACAAAACAAATGCAAATTAAATTGTTTGAATTAGTGAAAAAATATTGTGCTTCTATCACTGAAATGTGTTAATATTTATTATATATGATTTTATCCATATACCAGAGGAGGAACTACAATGGCAAACAGGCTGGAACTGACGTGGTATGGGAAGGACGATTCATCAGAGAAGAGCCGATTGTTCCCAAAGAAGCACTGGAACATTGGGGAGAGGAAATTTTTCAGGAGGAAATACCCTGTTATGTTGTATATGGGATATATCGGAAATGTAGTAGTTATTATGAGAGTAGGGGCACAGGAGAATATAGCAAAGGAAAGATGTAAGCAATGGAAAATGAAAAAAACATACTATATTACAAAGGGAAAAAGGAAATAAAAGTTGATACAGATTTTATCAAAAGTGAAATGGCACAGTTTCTTCAATTGGATAATTTGAATTTTTTGATTGGAGCAGGCTGTTCTAGCCATATTGTTGATGACAAAGAATTAGGAATTCCGGGAATGGCGAGTTTATATAGTGGCTTTTTTAAAACATACCCAGATTTTGATATAGCTGGACAAATGGCACAACCCATATTTAATGGGAATTTGGAAAAAATGCTTGAAACCATGGGAGCTATTTCTGTGGCTAATCGCGTGAGTACAATTGATGGGGATATAGAGAATAAAATATGCGTATGTAGAGGATATGAATCTGTCAAAAAATATATGGGAGAGAGTTCCCAATTTTTACAATTTATATAAGATACATGGATCAATTACATGGGTGAAAAATGATGAACAGATAAAGGAAATTGATTATAACCATATTGATACAAAAGATACAGTTATGATTTATCCAACACCACTTAAAGACAGAACTACATTGATGACTCCTTATTCGGATTTGTTTAGAGCAATGGAAACAGCAATGTTACGAAAAAATAGTGTTTTGATAACTTTAGGTTACAGCCTTGCAGATGATCACATTAATAGATTAATTTTAAATTCATTAGCGGTTCCGACATTTAAATTAGTTGTGTTTGGAAAAAGTGATGCAATACAAAAATTAATAGATATGGATGATGCACGAATTATAGTTGTAAATTCGGATGATAAGATTCATTATTTCAAGAATTTTGTTGAAAGGGCTATGCCAGATGTACAAGAAGATGTACAGGAACAGATTGATTTGCCTACTGTCTCAAAGATAATAAAGGCATTCGAGGGGGAAAAGAATGAGTAGTCGAGAAATTGGTAAAATAACATCTATAGGTATTCATGGAATTATAGCTGATATTAATGATGATTTGGGAAATTATATAAATACTATGGATGGGATATATTTTGTTGGAGAAGTTGGCTCTTATGTTTCGGTTTATGAAATGGGAAGGACGATAATTGCGGAAATTACCGGTATTGAAACGTGCCATTGAAATCGCTAAAGTGTTTTATAATAGTCAGGAGCAAGATAATGAATTAAAAAACCATATTTTGGCTTCGACATTAATGGGTATAATTAATAGTTCTGATACGTCTCCTTCTAAAGCAGATAAGATGAAAGCAATCATATCACATTTTGGAACACAGGAAATTGGTATGGATTCTGTTATACAGGGGAAAAGATTAAGGCAGGCAATTACCATAAGCTATGGGCAGATGCCAGATGAAGAATTGGTTATAAATTATTTAACTAGATATATAAAGCCCAATCTTTTACAAAATAAGATATCTGGAAAAATGGTACCATATAGTTTGGAGGAATTTGGACTAGCAGTTGAATTTGCCACATTATATGAGGGAAGTATTAGTTCGCAAAGAATATACTGCAACATTAATGACTAGGTTACAAACTATACAAGAAGGAATACAAGGGAAATTTTTTTCTAAAACGGAGTATACAAGTATAGATAAGTATATAGATAGTATGTTAGGAGAAACTCAAATTGTAGATATTGATATTAGCATGTTGGATGATGTTTCGGAAGAGGTGGTTACAAAAGTGCTTGCGAAGTTATTATTAGATTATTTAAAGAGACGTGTTAATAAAGCGGAAATGCCTATAAATTTTATTATAGAAGAAGCACACAGATTTGTTAAGAATGAAACAAACTATGGTGCTGTAGGATACAATATTTTTGAAAGAATTGCAAAAGAGGGGCGGAAGGATGGTATGCTGATGGGAATTTCATCACAGCGTCCTAGTGAATTGTCAAAAACGGTAGTATCACAGTGTAGTAATTTTATAATTCATCGTGTGCAGAATCCAGATGATTTGCAATACATTTCAAAGATGGTTCCATCTATCAATCAGAATATGATTGATAGATTAACATATCTACAAACAGGTCATGCTTTGGTTTTTGGCAGTGCAATTAATTTACCTGCGTTGACAAAATTTGAGCAGGCGAGCCCTAAAACAGATAGTGATAACGCTAAAATTTCAGAGAAATGGTATGTTGATTAGAGTTCCGTAAAATAACAGCAGGAGTTAAGTGGAGGTGTTTGCATGACAATAGAAGAACTTAAAAAACTTATTGATTCAGGTGAGAAAATTGACATTGAATTCAAGAAATCACAGAATGAATTGAATAAAGATTTGTATGAGTCTGTATGTTCTTTTAGTAATAGGGATGGCGGGCATATTTTTCTTGGCATAGTTGATAAAACAAAGGAGATATGCGGTGTTAATCCAGATAAGATTGATAAAATGAAGAAGGATTTTACTACGGCTGTTAATAATCCTAACAAAATTAATCCTCCAATGTATCTTGCACCTGAGGATTACGAAATAGATGGAAAGAAGATTTTATACATTCGTGTGCCTGAAGGTACTCAGGTAAGACGATTAAATGGACGTATTTTTGATAGAACGTATGAGGGTGATATTGATATTACTGATAATGCTGAATTGGTATATAAAATGTATGGAAGAAAACAAAACACCTATTTTGTAAATAAGGTGTATCCTAATCTGGGGTTGGAATTTTTGGACTTTGATATTATCAAAAGAGCAAAGAAGTTGGCAATGGGGAGAGTAGACAACCATGCATGGGCAGATATGAATGAGGAGGAACTCCGATTTTTGTCGAAGATAATATATTTCAGATTACAATTCCCATAGATGATGTTGCCAATCTTAAGGTTGGATCGACAGCTGCGGAAATAATAACTAAAAACATGGCTAATAGTCAAAGGGCGAGCGATAAAATGAGCGATAAAGTGAGCAATAAATTAAATGGAAGAGAGAAAGTATTTTTAGAAATGCTTATTAGTCAGTTAGAAGAAAATAAATATGTTACGACGTCAATTATGTCAAATATAACAAGTATTCCAAAATCTACAATTAGAAGATACATGAAAAAATTTTGTGAATTAGATATATTATCTTCCGAAGGAAAAAACAAAAGCACACAATATCGGCTAAAAAAGATTAGATTCGGTATTTTTAATTCTTCAAAATAGAGACTGTGATATTATAATAATCTTATTTTGGAATTGAAGGAGTGGATGCAACCAATAGAGTACAATTGTGTAAAGAAGTGATTGTGAATTGCTTCTAAAATTTTTAGAAGTCTCAAAATATATAGAAATAATATGTGAAATAGGTGGATTAAAAAACATGAAATAGACATAAAAGTATCTTAAAATCATATAGATGAGACGAGTTCGAGTGATGAAATGGGCTTTAAGAAGCGGGTATTTATGTGGCTTCTAAATAAATTTGTTTAGGTACTAGCAACATTTTTCACATCACGTACTAAATAATTATATCAATGACATAAGTCCGTTGCTCCTGCCATGCGTGAGCATATCAAACATGGACGTATAAGTGGAATAGTCGGACTTGTCAAAGCGCAGGCAGATTTTCTCGTAAACTACTTAGCTTAACAGAATTTATTTAGTGTCATAGCAACAGGACTTAAATAAAAAAGTTAAATAGTGAAAAGGGGGGGCAATATGGAAATACGAAATCAGGGCATTGATAATGGGCAAGCCTTTGACTGGGGCAGGGCATCAAAGGAATATGCGAAATATAGGGATATTTATCCGAAAGAATTTTATGCGAAATTGGCGGAACTTTCTTTAGGCATACAAGGGCAGAAGGTGTTAGATATAGGTACAGGGACGGGTGTGCTTCCCAGAAATATGTATGCTTATGGTGCAGATTGGACAGGTGCAGATATTTCAGAAAATCAGATTGCGTATGCAAAACAGCTCAGCAAAGAGGCGGGAATGAATATCCGGTTTTTGGTTTCAGCAGCAGAAGATATTGATTTTCCAGATGGGAGTTTTGATGTTATCACTGCCTGCCAGTGCTTCATGTATTTTGATAAAGATATCCTTTTACCTAAGATTTATCGGATGTTAAAAACGGATGGGCATTTTGCTGTACTTTTTATGGCATGGCTGCCAGAGGAAAGTGAGATTGCAAAGACAAGCGAAGAAATGGTTTTGAAGTATAATCCGTTATGGACGGGCGGGCATATAACAAGATATACTTTAAAGACGCCGTTATGGTGTAAAGGTTTATTTGAACCGGCTCATATGTTGACATATGATTTGCCAGTTACTTTTACCAGAGATAGCTGGCATGGCAGGATGAAGGCCTGCCGGGGGATTGGGGCGTCTTCTCTGCACCGGGATAAAATTGAGGCATGGGAGAGGGAGCATATGGAATATATGAAGACTGTGCCAGAGGTTTTTGATATATTGCATTATGTGACTATTTTGGATGTAAAGAAAGCAGGATAAATTTAAAATATTTCCGTGCTTTGTCATGCCTCGCAGCTTGCTGCTGGGTATTTGGCTGGATATTGATAGATGATGTTTGGGTAGAACACATTATGCTCTTTTCCGGCATATAAATTTATAGAGGCCATTTCCTATAAAGGAGTTTTATATATATGTCCAACAGCATTAAGGAGGTTTGCGCTTATATCCGCGTTTCAACAGACAAACAGGAGGAACTTTCCCCCGAGTCACAAATCCGTTTAATTAAAGAATATGCCCAGGCACACGGCATGCTGCTGACCCATATCTATACAGAAGAACATGGCATATCCGGCAAAAAGGCCGACAAACGCCCTGCTTTTCAAGAAATGATTGCTGCCTGCAAAGATAAATCCCATCCCTATGACGCAATTCTTTTATGGAAATTTTCGCGTTTTGCCCGAAATATAGATGAGAGCACGTATTACAAGTCTATCCTCCGTAAAAAATGTAATGTTGATGTAATCAGCATTTCAGAACCAATTATTGAGGGGATGTACGGCCGTTTAATTGAAATGGTGATTGAATGGTCTGATGAATTTTATTTATATAACCTTTCGGGGGAGGTAATGCGCGGTATGACGCAGAAAGCTTTGCAGGGCGGTTATAACTCCAATGTCCCGATTGGATACGTAAAAGAAAAGGGCAATGATAAGATTCCCACAGTGGAACCGGAAAGTGCCCTCATAGTCAAAAGAATATTCGACATGTATGTAAACGAAGAACGGCCCTTAGCTGACGTTGCAGCACTGCTTAACCGAAATGGTTACAAAACCAAACGGGGAGGACATTTTGAAACACGTACTGTGGCATATATATTAGAAAATCCATTTTATATAGGGAAAATCCGCTGGAATTATTATGACAGGCAGACAAACCGGAGAAAAAGAGCCGAAGATGTTATCATCTCCGACGGGCAGCATAAGCCTATTATCTCAGAGGAACTATTTGCCGCTGCAGGCGAAAGACTGGCGAAAGAACGTTTAAAAAGCGGATACGGCAAAAAACGTCCAGTTGCTTCCACAAAGCACTGGCTTTCCGGAATGATGAAATGTTCAGAATGCGGCTGCTCCCTTGGCTATGGCGCCGGTAATCCAAAGCACAAAGTTTCCCCCCATTTCCAATGTTGGAAGAAAGGCAAGGGGCTGTGCTGCTGCTACCATAGCAATAATATTAGCGAGGCGGAGGCAATTGAAGAGGTTACAAGTATCCTGCAGGAATTGGTGGATTCTGGCTGCTATTTTGATTATGATTTCTCCCTTATCAATGATGTGGGAACCGAAAAAAAACTATTGCAAAATGAATTAAAAAGGCTGGACGCCAAGGAACGAAGAGTGAAAGACGCCTATATTAACGGGATTGATTCGATAGAAGAATACAGGGAAAATAAAAAAATATTATCTTCTAAAAGAGAAGACATTCAGAAAAAATTGGATAATACCAAAGTTGCAGCACAACCTGTTCCCATCCAGAAAGAAATTAATTTTGAAAAAATGATAGACCTTATTCATAATGAAAACACAGATTACATCACAAAGGGAAATGCTCTGCGTGACGTCTTTGACCATTTCGTATGGAATAAGGAAAAAGGGGAGATGTGTGCTGTTCTGAATATTCATGTGAAACCGCTGAAGTAGTAATTATGAGTTATCGAATACGGTGGTCCTGATGGCGAACTCGGTGCTTCTTTACGCTACCTGTCCCAAAGATACTCTATGAAAGATAAAAAAGTAATTGGTGTTTTGACAGATATTGGTACAGAAGAACTGGCGCATCTGGAAATCGTCGGTTCTATTATCCATCAGCTTACCAAAGACCTCACTCCAGATGAAATTAAGGCATCTGGTTTTGATAAATATTATATTGACCATACTCTGGCAGTATGGCCGCAGTCAGCAGGCGGCGAACCTTTTAGTGCCAGCCAATTCCAGTCAACCGGTGACACTATCACCGATTTGTATGAAGATATGGCGGCAGAACAAAAAGCGCGCCTGACTTATGACAATATCCTCCGTATTGTCAAAGATCCGGAAATTGCGGATCCAATCCGCTTCTTGCGGGAAAGAGAAATTGTTCATTTCCAGCGATTTGGTGAAGCAAACCGGGAAGATTGCAGTAAATCAGAACACGCACAATATAATCACTAAGACGCATACCCACACGCCCCTCAAAGCTGTGGACTTCGGCTTTCACACTAAAAGAAAGGACAAGCCTATTATGCCAGTATTCAGAGCAGAAAAAGTCAAAGATTATACGATTATGTCAAACCCCCACTTACGCAACCGCCAGTTATCCCTACGGGCAAAAGGATTGCTCTGTCAAATGCTCTTGCCCCCGGAATGGTATTTTACCCTGCAAGGGTTAGCTTATCAATAAGGAGGGTTTAGACGCTATTACAGCGGTTATACACGAACTGGAGCAGGCAGGATATATTCCCCGCAACAGAATACGAGATGAAAAGGGATTGCTTCGGGAAATGGAATATACAGTCTATTCTTCCCCCAAGTTGAATGACAGTTACAGCAATAATCCAATCACGGATAATCCTACACCGGAAAATCCAACATTGGATTTTCCAACGCAGGGAAAACCAACGCAATAAAATATAGATATATAAAATACGAAAGTATAAATTACAGAATGATAAATTATCTATTCCTTTCCTATCCGTTCTTTTTGATTTTTAATTGAATTATCCCTATCGCATGAAGGGAATGGAAAGAGGTTGCTACAACACAGATATTCATTTATGCCTTAATTACCCTTTATCAATGGCAGACAGCCAAGTCAAGGATTTACCGCTTTAGCGGCGTTTACGTCCTTGACTTGGCTGTTTGGCGTTGATAGTCTGGGAAAGGCATAAAGAAGAATTTACCGGGCTTGTGTTTTTGCCTGCTGAAGATATGGCGTAATATTTATATTTTCTTTTTGCATTTTCATTAAACTTAACATTTCTAAAAAACTATTGACAAGCAAAAAAAAATTCCTTATAATATTTTTCTGTAAAATTTTGAGTGGACTTTTCCGGATTGATATGTCATCTTTTTGCCACACAGTTATCAGTTTGATAACTGTGTGGCTTTTTGTTGTTATAATTCGGAAAATGTTTATCAAATTTTGGAGGATATATGATGGCTGAAAATAAAATGGAAGTTATGCCAGTTGGAAAGCTGATTTTTGAAATGTCATTACCGCCACTATTTTCCATGTTTCTTCAATATTCATACAATTTGTTAGACAGTGCTTTTGTCGCCCAGTTAAGCGAGAACGCATTAACGGCTGTTTCTCTGTCTTTTCCAATCACAACATTAATGAATGCGGTATCTATTTGGATTGGGGTTGGTATAAATGTCCTAATTGCGGGACATCTTGGAAAACGTGAACAAGAAGAAGCAAATAAAACGGTTACTCTTGGACTGATCCTTTCCTTTTTGGTTGGCATTATTTTAAATATAACGGTATTACTAATTATATCCCCATACTTCAAATCGTTTACTGAAAATAACGATATTTATACTTTGTGTATGGAGTATATGGGTGTTTGTTCTTTCATGCAGATACCAAACATGGTTCATATCGTTATTCAAAAAATGATACAGGCAACCGGGAACATGATTGAACCCATGTTGTTTCAACTGACGGGTGTTATAACCAATTTCATTTTTGACCCACTTCTTATTTTTGGAATAGGTTTTTTCCCGGCAATGGGTATTAAAGGAGCTGCTACGGCAACAGTTTTGGGATATTCTGTTTCAATGGTTTTGGCATTTATTATGTTTTTAAAAGCAAAACATAAAATAGCACTTAAAACAGTTAGATTTCGGTTTGAATGGAGCATTGTACAAAAAATAATTATTTTAGGGCTGCCTTCTTTTATTATGAATGCCCTAAACGCTTTTACCGTAACGATTGTAAATCTGCTTTTAGTCGCATATTCAGATACGAGCATTGCTTTTTTTGGAGCATATTTTAAAATACAGCAGTTAATTATTATGACTATTAATGGATTAATACAAGGCTGTTTGCCCATTATGCGATTTAATTATGGAGCAGGAAATTTAAAAAGGCTTCAATCAGTTTTTCGATACAGTACAATTTTAGTAACTTCTCTAATGATGTTTGGGACATTAATTATCATGCTGTTTCCGACACAGATTTTGAGTTTGTTTATGGCTTCGGAAAAAATGCGTTCTTACGGGATTATGGCAATGCGGATTATGGCAGCAGGTTATTTGTTTTGCGGGCTTTCGACAATGATTTCGACTTATATGCAAGCGATTGAAAGAGTGTTGTCAAGCATTATGATACAAATATTTAGACAGATGTTTTTTTTAATACCTATTATGTGGATTTTAGAAAAAGCATTACTAATCAATGGTATTTGGATTGCATTTCCAGTTACTGAATTATTGACGTTTGTTGCAGCAGTCATTCTATTTATGAGATTGAGGTTTCAAAATAATAATAAAGATATAGTTGGAGGTAAATAAAAATGTACAGGGAAGATACATCTATTACAATTAAAACGGGGGTTGAAAATATGTCCCCAGAAGAGGTAGTAAATCTTTTAAGGCAAACTGTATGGGCGAAAGACCGAAAAAAAGAGGCTATCATCAAATCATTAAATAATTCAATCTGCTACGGTGCATTTACAAAAAACGGACAACAAGTTGGATTTGCCAGAGTGATTACTGATTATGCAACGCATTTTTACATTTGTGATGTAGTTGTTAAAAAAGAATTTCGTAATAAAGGTATAGGCAGGCAGCTTCTTAAAACAATTACGGAAAATGAAGATTTTAAACCATTGTTAGGAATGCTGATAACCGAAAATGCAGAAAAATTTTATGAGCCTTTTGGTTTTACAAAAAATCCTATTTGTTTTATGACAAACAAATAAGTACACGTTTTTTTATGTTAGCAAATTAAGGGAGGAATTAAAATGGACGAAAAATTTATGAAAGAAAAACCTGTATTGCCGTTAATTTTATCAATGTCACTTCCTATGGTACTCTCAATGTTGGTAAATTCTTTATATAACATTGTCGACAGCTTTTTTGTAGCCCAAATCAGTGAGGACGCTATGACGGCATTGTCATTAGTCTTTCCTGTTCAGAATTTGATCAATGCTGTTGCTATTGGCTTTGCCATAGGAATTAACGCAGCAATAGCTTTTTATTTGGGTAAAGAAGAATATTCAAGGGCAAATGTGGCAGCTACACAAGGCATGGTATTTGCTGTTATACATAGTATAGTTATTACAGTTAGTGTAATTTCTATTATTCCAACTTTTTTAAGAGTATTTACATCATCAGAACCCGTTATTGATTTCGGTATTCGATATTCTGTTATAGCCTTTTCTTTTACTTTTATCATTATTTCAGGCGGAACATTTGAAAAAATATTCCAAGCCGTAGGTAATATGAAAGTAACCATGATAAGTATGATGTGTGGGTGTATCGCAAATATTATCTTAGACCCAGTGCTTATTTTTGGGATTGGTTTTTTCCCTGCAATGGGAATAGAGGGAGCAGCATTGGCAACCGGCATTGGACAGACAATAACGCTTGCTATCTATTTAGTTATCTACTTTGTGTGCCCTATTCGTATTCGCATTAGCAGACAATTTCTTACTTTTGACAAAAAAACAGCTTCCAAACTGTATTTTGTTGGTATACCCGCAACTTTAAATATGGCTTTGCCGTCTGTTTTAATTTCAGCACTAAATTCCATTCTGTCCTCATATTCAGAGGTATATATTTTAGTTTTAGGAATTTATTATAAATTGCAGACTTTCCTATATCTTCCTGCTAATGGTATCATTCAAGGAATGCGCCCTTTAATTGGTTATAATTATGGAGCTGGTGAACAAAAGCGTGTTAAGGAAATTTATAATATTGTTCTTTGCATGAGTAGCGTAATTATGGTTTTAGGCACTATTATTTGTTTGCTCATTCCCGGTCAACTGATAAACCTGTTTACTCATGTGCCGGAAACAATTCATACTGGGGAAATTGCACTCCGTGTTATTAGTGCAGGCTTTCTTGTTTCAGCTATTTCTGTAACTTCATCAGGTGCGTTAGAGGGATTAGGAAAGGGTATGCCGTCATTAATTATTTCTCTATGCCGTTATATTACCATTATCATTCCGTCCGCATTTTTGTTTAGCAAACTTTTTGGCGCAGTCGGCGTATGGAATGCTTTTTGGGTGGCTGAATTTATTACCGCAATTATTTCATTTTTTATTTATCACAGAACAATAAAATGTAATTAGAAAAACAACCGCATACCGGGAGGTGGTAACGTGGGAAAATTGTTACTACTGACACTTAACGAACAAGAAGAAAAAATGATTGACAAAATCATAACAGCAATATCTGATTATATACAAATTGAACCTATGGAGATTACACCCGTTTCCATGTTATCTTTTCCGGGACTGGAAATAAGGAAGAACCAACACCGGGTATTTCAAGACGGGGAGGAAGTAAACCTTACCCGTCTTGAATACAGTACCCTTGTATTTGTAGTGGTATACTAAATTTGTAACAACTTGTTCGAATAATATATTATAATGTTATTCAAATAAGGAGGATATCAATAATGTCAATACGTTACAGCGAAGACTTCAAAAAAGAAGTAGTTAAAACCTATATGACCGGTAATAAATCAATAACGCAGCTTGCTATTGATTATAATATTGCCAAAAGCTCCGTTAGCAAATGGGTTAACGAGTACAAAGAAGAATGCCTTTATACCACCAGCACAACATCTGAACCTAATGAAGCTAAGGAGATCAGGAGATTAAATCAGCTTCTTAACGAAAAAGATAAAGAGATTGCTTTCCTAAAAAAAGCAGCGGCATTCTTCGCGAAGGAAATCGATTAGTGGTATATCGATTCATCGATGAAAATAAAAATTTATTTGGTTTAAGGTGGTTATGCCGGCAGTTCGGCATCAGCCCTAACTGTTATTACAATTACAAAAAGGACTCAAAGCGGGAATATCACAAGCGTCTGGCACGCATTTTTGAACTTATAAAGTACGTTTATTACAATAATAATCGTGTTATAGGTTACAGAGCTATGCGCATTTTTATAAAACGTTATGGGTATGAAGTCAGTAATTCTACTATGCATAAATACATGAACAAAGAGCTTAATTTATGTGCAGTAATTATGCATTCTAAGCCTGGTTACAAAGCAGGTAAGAAGCATAAAATATTTGACAATCTCTTAAACCAAAATTTTACAGTCGACTGCAAAAACAAAGTATGGTGCACTGATTTTACTTATATGCGCCAGCCAAACGGAAAGTTCAGATATAACTGCTCTATCATTGATTTATTTGACAGATCAGCAGTAGCATCATTAAACAGTAATGATATCAATACAGATTCAGCTATAGAAACTCTCAAAAAAGCTTTGGAACAGGAACATTATCCTGAAGTGATTCTGCATTCAGATCAAGGTGTACAGTTTACTTCATGGGATTTTGTAAATTTCTGCAAAGATAATAATATTACACAAAGTATGAGCAAGGCGGGATGCCCTTATGATAATGCTCCTATGGAGAGATTCTATAACACATTTAAAAGCAACTTTTATAACGTGACATCATTTTCAAGTGTTGAAATGTCTGTATTTGTTTTCCATTTTCGTTTTTCTATAAGGGTTTGGGAAACTTCCCAACAAATAAAAATTCTATACGTTACTTCTCATAAAGATAGAGAATTTTTCGGGATTGAGTACTCAATCCCTATGCTTGCTATTCCGCTATTCTAAACTTTTTATAAATTTTCCCGGAAACTTTGCCATTTTTTACCTCCCGTGCGTAGTAAGTAGTAAAGGGGGAGTTTACGCTATTCCTGTATATTGTACTTGCCGCTTCTCATAAAATTTAGGGAAACCGTCAAAGGAGAAAGTTTATGCCAAGACCTAATAACTCTCCTACACCCGATACTCAGATACGAATGGAAAGCCTTTCCAATGAAGAAAAGCATTTTATAGAAGAAAGTCTTTCCATAGATAAAATGAGGCTGACCGTTACCAACGTCTACCCCGCCTTTCAGAAAAAATCAGAACAGGAAACCCGACAGGAAATCGGGGCAAGGCTCTATCAGATTTTCAAAAAATATGCGTAAGCCCTTGCAAAACAGTCATGGAAACGATATGATTGTTTTGTGGATATGCGTCTTACGTTTTAGGAGGTAGATAGAATGTACGACGCATTATATGCAAGACAGTCAATCGAAAAAAAGGACAGCATATCCGTAGAAAGCCAGCTTGAGTATTGCAGATACGAAACCCACGGGGAAGCCTGTATTGAATATACGGACAGAGGTTTTTCGGGCAAAGACACCAACCGTCCCGGCTTTGAAAAAATGATGAATGATATTCGTGCAGGAAAAATCAAACGGGTTATTGTCTACAAACTCGACCGTATCAGCCGTTCCATTTTGGATTTTGCAAACATGATGGAGATATTTCAAAAGTATCATGTGGAGTTTGTTTCTTCCACTGAAAAATTTGACACGTCCACACCAATCGGCAGGGCAATGTTAAATATCTGTATCGTGTTCGCCCAACTGGAACGGGAAACTATACAAAAGCGGGTAACGGACGCTTATTATGCAAGGTGCAAGCGTGGTTTTTACATGGGCGGGCGTATTCCCTACGGCTACCGTCTGACGAACACGGTCATTGACAATATCCGCACGTCCATGTACGAGGAAGTCCAAGAGGAAAGCGAACAGCTAAAGCTGATTTACTCCATGTATGAGGACACGGACAATTCACTTGGGGATATTGTACGATACTTGAACGAACACCAGATTAAAAATCTGCGTGGCGCAAACTGGAATACCGCCCGTATCAGTGAAATGCTCCGCAATCCCGTGTATGTGCAAGCCGATATTGACGTGTACCAGTTTTTCCAAAGTCAAGGTGCAAACATCTATAACCCGGCAAGTGACTTCACGGGTTACAATGCCTGCTATCTCTACAAAGGTACGGTTTCCACTTCAAGAAAACAGAGCGACCTGTCCGACAAAGAGATTGTGCTTGCGCCGCATAAGGGTTTTATCCCCTCTAAGACATGGTTAGCCTGCCGTATACGGTGTCTAAATAACCGACAGTCAACAAAGACTTGCAAGCCGAAAAACTCATGGCTTGTTGGTAAGGTAAAATGCGGCAAATGCGGTTATGCGCTAACAATCCGTAAGGCGAAAACAAAGTGGGGACGCTACTTTGTTTGCAGCCAGTCGGGAAGCCGCGGAAGCAACTGCACCGGGGCAGGCTGTACGGTTTATGCAGACGTTTTAGAGGAATATATGCTTGGTGCAATTAAGGATAGACTGTCAGAGTTTCAGAAACTTTCCTGTCTATCTGAAACAGGAGAAGAACAAAAGCACATGACGAAAAAAATCCGTCTGACACAGATTGAGGAAGAAATCGAAGAACTTCTCTCCAAAGTGTCCGGGGCAAGCGGCGTTCTGATGAAATACATAGATGAAAAAGTATCAGAACTGGACGCAGAGCGGAAAGCCTTGCAGGAAGAAATCGTTACGGCAAATGTCACAGACACAGAGGACAGATTGAAGCAGATAACCAATCATGTAAAAACATGGGAAACGCTCTCTTTCGAGGACAGACAGGCGGTAGTCGATACGCTTATCAAAGTTATCCGCATTGCAGACGGAAACATTGAAATCACTTGGAACATATAACCATTAGCCATGAAAGATTGAAGTACGGCATTTTGAGGGAAATATTTTATGAGATATTTTTACTTCAATCCTCCCGTTTCGGTGAAGCATTGCGCAGAGTGCAGGACGACTTAGATTCCAGAAACTTCTACGCATTTAATAGACAAATTGATAATAAACCCTGCTAAATAGAGGGATACGGCAAAGGCAAAACTTATATAAAAGTTTTCAAGACAGGGGAACGTTGATTCAGAACCTCTTTCCCCTATATCTTCTGAACCGGATATGGAAAACAAATGCCATATCCGGTATTTAATTTTTAAGGAGATAATTTACACAATTGACATTTTGCATCTGCCCTGTTATAATCCGAAAAAATATTACATATCTAAATATGCGAGGAAGCTATTAATGAATATCATTGTTTATGAGGCATTGCCGCCGGAAGCCGCCCAAATAAGGGAAACTGTATTTATAAAAGAACAGGGATTTCAAAATGAATTTGATGAAATAGATAACCATGCAAAACATCTGGTTTTATATCATAATGAAGCACCCATCGCAACCTGCCGTTTTTTCACCAAAGGCACATCGGAAAGTTATGTTATTGGACGGATAGCTGTATTGAAAGAATATCGTGGACAAAATATTGGCTCGTATTTATTAGAAGCAGCAGAATGCGAAATAAAAAAGCTCGGCGGAAAATATATTTTTCTACATTCACAAAATAGAGTAAAAAGCTTTTATGAAAAACTTGGATATCATAAGTACGGAGAAATAGATTTTGATGAAAGCTGTCCTCATATCTGGATGCGCAAAAAGCTGTCGCAATAATTAAAGTAATCTTCCGTACATAATTCTATCATTTTTATTGACATATAGGTAACTTGTTGCTATAATTAGAAGCGTAACAAGTTGCCAATGGGGAGGATTACATGAATTTAGATGAGTTGATTCAAAAATATTCAAGTTCTACAGAGAATCAAAGAAAAGCTATTTTCAGTACATTATTTATCGCTGGAAACAAGCTGCAAACGCTTTTTGATAACCATATTCCAGAGGTATCGTTAAAGCAATTTATGTTATTGTCAATAGTGAGGCAGTCGAAGGAACAGCTGACATTTACCCAATTAGGAAATTTGCTGGGCTGTTCAAGACAAAATATTAAAAAGTTAGCTGATGTTTTGATGAAAAAAGGGTTTGTTACTATTCAGCAAAGCCCGCATGATATAAGAGCTATGTGTATCTGTCCCACAGAAAAGGTAAATGACTTTTATGTAAACGATTTTTCTGGATACCAAGAGAAATTGAAATATCTTTTTGAAGTTTATACAGACAAAGAGATTGAAACTCTTTTTATCCTTTTGTCAAAACTGTATGCTGGAATAGAAAATTTGGATAGGAGGGCTACTAATGAGAAAAAGTAAAAAGGTGTTGCTAATAATTTTTAAAATAGTAAATGTATTTTAAAAGCAGTTGAAAATGCAATAGAAAATTAAAGAGGGAGATTTAAGCTGATGAAAACAATTGTAATTTACAATTCAAAAACAGGTTTTACAAAGCGTTATGCCGAATGGATAGCGGAAGCAACAGGGGCAGATTGTTTTGAGTTATCAGCCGCAAAGAAGAAAGATTTGGCTACATATGAAGCGATTATTTTTGGAGGTTGGGCTTGTGCTGGCAGTATCAGTAAAATTAGTTGGTTTAAGGGAAATATTGAGAAATGGGCAGATAAAAAGCTGATTGCATTTTGTGTTGGGGGAAGTCCGATAGACAACCCGGAAATTGACATAGCTCTCAAAAGGAATTTCAACGAATCGGAGCAGAAAAAAGTAAAAACATTTTATTGTCCCGGGGGATTCAATTATGAAAAAATGTCTACACCGTTAAAGCTGATGATGAAAATGTTTATAAAAACACTTAAAGCAAAAAAAGATAAGACAGAAGCGGAGCAAATAATGGTAAAAATGATTTCTTCGTCTTATGATATTTCGGATAAAAAGTATGTTGAACCGATTTTGCAATATTTGAAAAATTAGCTGCGCACGCGTCAATTAGCGGAACAAACAATAACGAAAACATGCCTGTCCCCCATCACTTTCCAGCGTTGTTATTCCTTTTTCCCCTTTTTAGTGCTTTAATAATGCGGCTCATTATAAAAAGGAATCCAATATCGGCCAATATATCCAAAATAATAATTATAATGCCATACTTTGTTAATTTATTCTTATCATCGATTAATATTTTTTCGTCTTTTATATGCCTGCCATCTGTTCCGACTATTTTTAACATTTTGCCACCTATCCTTCCCTAGTATAGCAAATAATAATTAACTGGTATACTTACTTGTCTGATTGCCCATTTGCTTCGTTGGTCTACGCTCTGCTTCGGTCCATGCTTATCAGATGTCCACTGGACATCTAGCACCGTCAATCGACGTAGCCACCGCTACGCCTCATTCCTCCGCCTCGCATATGAAACAATCATCCAGCGTCAGTATACCAGAAATTAATTATTTGCTATACTAGAATCGTTCATTTTAATTAACTCTAAAAGATATAAGAATATTATGCCACAATCTTCCATATCTTACAATACAAAAATGCATTTAATTTTTTAAACAAAGAATTTGTTACGTTACTATTCTTACATCTTAAAGGTAAGAGATAAAAAATTGAAAACCATGCTGGTTTTTGCTATACTATCAGCGGAGGAAAACCCAAAAGCTACGCGCTCTAGAGTTTCCGGGCGGACTCTTATTTTGGGAGATGGAATGATGTCAGATAGCCGTTTATTTAAAATTTTATATTACCTTTTAGACAGGGGACATGCAACAGCTCCTGAGTTAGCAGCTGAATTTGAAGTTTCCGCAAGAACAATTTACCGTGACGTGGAGGCATTAAGCAGTGCGGGTATTCCAATCTATGCTGAAACAGGAAGAAATGGCGGTATATATTTGTTGCAAGATTTTATTTTGGATAAGGCAATATTATCCGAAAACGAAAAGCAGGAAGTGTTGACGGCGATGCAAAGTATATTGGCCACAGGTTATACTGGCGGAAAAGATATATTAACAAAGTTATCAGCACTTTTTAATGTAAATACAAGAAATTGGCTTGAGGTAGATTTTTCGCGCTGGGGAAAGTGCGCTTATGACAACTCTAAATTTGAAATGATAAAAGCAGCTGTAATTCAGTGCAAAGAAATAAAGATCGTTTATGAAAACACTAACAGCGAAAGGAGTATACGAATCATTCAACCGTTAAAAATATCTTATATATCAAAAGAATGGTATTTGAAAGCGTTTTGCATGGAAAAGCAGGATTTTCGTATATTCAAACTAAATCGCATATTAGAGATAGAATTATTAGAGAATACTTTTGTACCAAGACAATATCCGGAACAAGAAAATAATTTACAGAGGCATATCGCATATCCTCAGATAGTCCTTTTGTTTTCTAAAGAAATTGCATATCGTGTCTATGATGAATTTGACGAAACAGAAATTGAATATCAAAAAAATGGGGATTTAATTGTTCGCGCTGAAATGCCTGTTGATACATGGCTTACTGGTTATCTGCTTTCATTCGGGGCGCAGGTTGAAATACTTGAACCAAAGTATTTAAAAGATGTTTTAGCTGCACAGGCACAAGCAATTTATGAAAAAAATAAACCTTGACAAAAGGTGTCAAGATATATGTGTTATACTAAATACCATAGCAATAGGGCTATACATAAACTTAAACACACATTACGTTTAGCTCGTTGCGTACGTGAGAATAAAGCAGCAGCAAACAAGATATTTAGGGAGGTATTCTTATGGAATATATTAGAGTAACAAAAGAAAATATAGAAAAAGAGCATATATGTTGTGCTATTTCAAACAATAATGATATTCAAGTGTCGTCAAAAAAGATTTGGTTAAAAGAACGTTTTGATGATGGTTTAGTTTTTTTAAAAAGCGAACAGCGGGGCAAATGTTTTATTGAATATATCCCTGCTGAAAATGCGTGGAATCCTATTAATGCAGATGGCTATATGTATATTGATTGTTTATGGGTGGCGGGCTCTTTTAAGGGGCATGGTTATTCAACAGAATTACTAAATAGTTGCATTGAAGATAGCAAAACTAAAGGAAAACAAGGATTATGCATATTATCTGCAGCAAAGAAAAAACCATTTCTGGCTGACCCTAAATTTCTAAGATACAAAGGTTTTGCCGTTAGCGATGAGGCGGATAATGGGATTCAGTTGTGGTATCTGCCTTTTGCAGAAAATGCTTTATTGCCGAAATTCAAAGAATGTGCGAAACACCCTCATATTGATGAGATGGGATATGTTTTATATTATACCAGCCAGTGCCCATTTAATGTAAAGTATGTTCCTGTTATTGAAAATATTGCGAAAGAGAAATCTGTAAAATTTAAGTCAATTCATTTACAGAATAAAGAGGATGCACAAAGTGCCCCAACACCAATTACAACATATGCATTATTTTTAGATGGCAGCTATGTAACAAATGAACAGATGAATGATAAGAGGTTTTTGAAATTATTAGAAAAGTAACTGCCCGTTTGCGGGTTCTTTAAAAAGGGGCTGCACATTAATTTTTGTGCAGCCCCCACAATGTATTTTTATCCAATATGTTTTTTTGATATATTACAGTCCTCTTTTGCCATATGTACTATTCACAATATGCTTTCCATACTAAATTTAAAGCAGCTATTTCACGGTTACCTTCAATGTTTTTGACACTCCATTATTTGCAATGACATAAATGGTACACGTCCCTTTTTTCTTTGCTTTTACTACTCCTTTTTTCGTTACGGCTGCTATTTCTTTATTATCGGTATAATAGCGGAATTTTGGACCATGATTCAACAATGGTTTTTTCTTTTCCTCCGCTACAGCAGTTGCTTTTATCTTAAAGCTTTTGTTTGGCTTTAATGCAAGCTCAGTCTTATTTAATTTAATTTTTTTAACATTTGTATGTTTTTCTTTTTTCATTGCAACATGAATGACGGAAGATTTTGAAATATAGTTTTTCCTGCCATTTTCTTCTTTATAAGTGGCAATATAATACTTATATGCTCTTGTTTTTTTCAATTTTGTATGTATACATACACGTTTGCCATTACTCTTTATGGTCTTTAATTTTTTAAAATTCTGCTTTCCATCACAAAAAGACCAATATACTTCATAACCTGTGCATCCACTCTTTTTATTCCATGTCAGCCTGATGCTGTTTTTGCCTTTCTGTTTCCCCACTGCAAGCAGGATTGGCAAATCTGTCCTTTTTTCAATTTGGTTTCCAGTTAGGTTTGACTCGTCTGGCTTTTGCGTTGATACCGGAGTTGGGGTATCAGGTATTGGAGTTGGTGTTGCTGGCTCTGAAGTTGGTGCCGTTGGTACTGGTGTTGGCTGCTGTGGGATTGGCGTTGGTTGTTGAGGTATCGGTGTTGCTGGTTTTGGTGATGGTGTCGTTGGCATCGGTGTTGGCTGCTGTGGAATTGGTGGTTGTGGGAGCGGTGATGGTGTTGGTACTTTAGGTGTCGGTGTCGGCGTTTCTGGTGCCGGGGTTGGCAGTTCCGGAGTTGGTGTCGGCGTTTCTGGGTCATTATCTGCAGTAGATAATTTTACTGTTACCGGTACATCAATGTCAAGATAATAATTTTTACCGTTATATTGCTTTGTGTATCCGGCCTGAAATTTATTAATACCTTCTGGCCCCACATCCAGCGAAGAATCTTTCCATTCAAAACCTTCAGGAAGCACAATCTGTGAAAGTTTATCGCCAACCACCGCTGTTAGGTTTTCTGGTATTTCGGGCGCAGTAAGTTCTAATAGGCTGAAACTGATTATTGAAGAATCAAGTTTTCCGGTGTTCACTTCTATACATGCATCCCTTGCGTCCGCTTCTATTACAATTTTTTTATAATCATTAGACAGGCTGCAATTTTCATATTGTAATTCACCATGTACTATACTATTTTCATCCAAAATTTTTTGAATGAGTTCCGTAATATTTTCCGGAAGTTCACTTTCCCAACCTTTGGCAAAGCTGTCCGAAGAAGTAATTCGTTGGTGTCCTATTGAAAAGTTCGTTTTACCTTCAAGACCTGTAAAATCAGTAATATGGTTCCATGTAAAATCTATTTTAATGTCACTTCTTACATCTTTAAACTTCTCCAGAGAAGTAATTTTAAGCCCTGATAAGTCTAAATCTGTCAGTCCTCCAAAGGAGGTTGGGAGCGATGCAAGCTTATCAAGGTTTGTAAAGTTATTTCTGCTGCCGATCCCCCCTGTGCCCTCACTATGGCTAGCGGTTGTATGTACCATCAATCCTAGCTTCAGTTCTTTTAAAGAAGATTTGATGTCATTGTTAGCCGTTGCAAGCAATGTATCAATTGAAGCATCAGTAAGTTTGTTATCACCTAAAGATAAAGTCTGTAGTGCTCCCGCATTATCAATAAAACTAGTATCTGACAAGCCACACGCATCGAGATACAGAGCTGTCAAATTCGGCAATTTACTTTTTGTCAGATTTTTTGATATACTTTCATAGGATAATGTATTTTTCGACAGCCCTAAAGTTGTCAAACCAGGCAAGCTTAAATCTGGAACACTGCTAATCTTACAATCAAATAGATACATTGCAGTAAGGCTATTTCTCCCACTAAGGCCCGAAAAGTCAACCTCCCCGAGTTTACCATAACTCAGATTAAGTCTTTTAAGTCCTGTACAGCCTGAAAGAAGTGATTCAAGAATCAGCCTATTTGCGTCTGTCATTTCCACGCGTAATGATTGCATGTCTTTTCTCCAAAAATTAATTTCTATATCAGTGACTTCTTCCATATTCAATGTAATGTTTGTGCCATCTACCTTTTTTATTGCACTTTGAGGTTTAATGCCTCCATCTGCCAGTCTGTCATAAAATATTTCATCGTTAATTGCAAGGGATGTCAAATTCTCTGCTGCCTTTGCACTGCCATTAGTAAGTGCGTTGTTCCCTATTGCAGAAATCTGTTTTACAGGCAATGATTCCAGTTCCATGCTTTTTCCTTGCACCGCCATTGCAGGTCCCGAAGTAACTAACAAAGCTATAGTGCTGATAATTGCCACAATCTTTTTTCTCATTTTATACCTCCATATGCTGCATTTTACTTTTAAGAAACTACTATACGGTAATTCTTAATGTTTTTTCCAAATATTAATATTATCACATATATCGGTTGAGACATCTTACAAATAGTAGGAACAATTTCTATATAAAGTTGTATATTTTCCACAAAATACTTATATTTTAAAAAACTTCCATCCGTACGACTGAATGGAAATTTAGGGCGGCTACAAATGAAAAAATTAAAATCAACCATCATGCAATATGCTTTCTCCTAATAAAGAAAAAGAGCCGCATATAACAGCTCTTTTTCTTTAAAATATTTTGCTTACTAAAACATTAGATTAATTACTGCTGAATAAAGATATTCAGCTTACCTGCCTGACGGATAAACTCCTCTTCTGGCAGCCCTGCCCTCAGTACGGCATCTTCAAGAGAAATTAATCCGTTTACCACCAACTCTGCCAGCACAGTAACTTTGCCGCGGGTTTCTCCTACAGCTTCCCCTCTGGCTTCTCCTCTGGCTTCTCCCTCCGCAAAACCGGCCTCATAAGTGGCTCTGTCATGCAGTTCCTCGTCAAATTCTGTCAACAGCACTTCTCTCACCTCATTTCTATTTTTATACAAATATCCACCTATACATGACCACCTTTGGGCGGCCAACACCGCATGGTCCACTGCTTCATCAAATCCCTCCGTTTTTTGATTTTTTCTCACTAATGCTATAAAATCCGAGTATTCCCTCAGTGGCTCACATTTTTCCATAAGTTCTTTGCTGTGTCCCTGATTGATATTGAGCATTGTTGCCGTCCACTCAAAGCCTTTTCCATACTCCGGTTTAATAAATGCATCCGATAGCCTCAGCTCTGTACAGTCTCCCTTTTCATCCAGTCCATTGTAAAATACGACATATTTGGGGTTTGGTATTTTTACTAGCTTTTTCCCAAAAATGTCCTGTCCTGTTTTTTTGATATACTGCTCATACAAATGCCCGTGGTAAAGGAAGCCCCTCAGCGGCATATTTGGATTGAATGTGCTCTGCTGTTCATATAGGCTCAGGTCAGACGCAATGATAAAGGATATGTCATTTTTCATCCGTATATAGATGGCATCGTCCAATGTCGTTATCTCTACCGCCTCATCCTCCCCGTAATCTGTCCCATTCAATGCATTGTATAATGAGATCAGATGCTTTTTATTTTCTTCTGCACCGAAAATAATGCGGAAGAGCCTATCCTTAAACCTTATATTCGTATGGGCTGATTTATTTGTATCTGCCATAATTCTCTCTACTTTCGTTTTGAAGGTATTTATGTAACCAATATATCAAATTCACTAATTGCCGTCAATAATCTGTTATACAATAAATATACAGATGTAAGAAACTGGTTTAGCGGCAAACACCCTCTAGTGAAAAACCATGAAAAGAAAGAGCGGAATAGCTGCATTTTCGTGCATTTCCCTAATTGATTTTTTCTCTGTTTTCCGCTATCCTAATAAGCATGTTAGAGCACTGTACACACAAGTATTAAAGAAAGAATATTTTCTGCACTATTTCGTATGGGGCAGAGACGAGGTAAAACATGAGAAAGAATCTTTTACTATTAGGAACCTGTTTAACTTTACTGTTGGCCGGATGCAGTTCACCAGCAAAAGATATTGCAGAGACTGTTAAGAATGTGACGAACAATTCCGACCCTACTTCGACACCAGAACCGACTGGCACACCTGCCCCGAAGGAGACAAAACTTGCGCTTGGGAAAAAAGGAAGCATCGGGGACTGGGATATCCGCGTGAAAAAGGCGGAAATCAGGACAAAAATCAAGAATGGAAAATATCGTGTCTTTGAGCCGGATAAAGGCGAGAAGTTCGTAACCATTACTGCAACTGTGCGGAACAAAGGAAAGGAGAAGAGTTCTTTTTTGCCGCGTGTAGGCTATAAGGATAAAATGCTTACAGCAACACTTTATTATAAAGAAAAATATGAATATCAGCCGTTGGAATTACTCAGCTATGATAAGGATTTAGTTGGTACACAGGTAAATCCTCTCTCAAATAAATCTGGTATTATTGTTTTCAGTGTTCCGAAAAAAGTAGCAAAAGCGAAAGGCAAACTGTTGCTTAAAATCGGTACAAGCACGGAAAACGTAACCTACTCTTTAAAATGATATGCCGTTTTAAGGCGTCATTCGTATAAGTAATAGGCGATTATTTCTGACAGTTGCCCGATTCATTTAAATTATGCTATATTTATGTTTCCATATGTGTTAAAATAGAAAGTACAGTGTTATAAAGACAATGCTGTACTTTTTGTATTGTAAAGAAAATACCCGTTGTGTAGAAGGGCGGATTGGAGATTTATATGAATCAAAAGAGACAGTGGGCTTTCCAGCTATCGGTGCCTAATATAGTATTACTGGTATCGGCACTTGCTATTAATATATTAGGAAAATGGGTCAGCGGCTGCTTTTCGCTGCCGTTTTGGCTGGATACGGTTGGCACGATTTTTGCGGCAGGCATTTTGGGACCATTTGCAGGCGTTTTAGTAGGAGGGATTAGCGGCTGCCTGAATGCAGCTTTCGCTTCGGTTACAGCCATATATGCTGTTACGGGAATTTGTGTGGGGCTTGTAGTCGGTTACTTTTATCAGGAAGATGCTTTAGATTTATTTCAGATTTTGTGTTCTGGGGCAATTGTCGCTATTTCTGCCGTGCTGGTGACTACCCCGGTGAATATCATATATTATAGCGGATATACGCAGAATTTGTGGGGCGATGCCCTAATTGACATGATGCTGCAGGGTGGAAACAGCAGGTTGTTTAGCTACGTTTTGGGAGAGGCATTGGTGGATATTCCTGATAAGGTGATTTCTGTGTTTTTTGCTGCTGGCGCTGAAAAAGTATGGTGCAGGTTTTATCCGGCTGGCAAAAAGGGGGCTGTTAATGATGAAAAGTAAATTAATATTCTTCTTATTAGTGATTTTGAGTATATTTGGAAGCGGCAGCATGGCTTCTGCGGAGGATTACCGGTCAGATTTTGAAGCGGTTTCTTATGATATGGCTTCAGGGTTAACTTCTCTGGAGATTAATGCAATCGCACAGACAAATGACGGCTATATCTGGGTGGGAAGCTATTCAGGGCTGTACCGTTATGACGGCGTAAATTTTGAAGAGGTTGCTCTGGATTCCAAGATTAGGAACGTTATGGTGCTCTACACAGATTCCAGAAACCGTTTATGGATTGGCACAAATGATAGTGGCATTCTCTGCTACAATCCTGTGAATTCTAAAATCAGTACTTTTTCAGTGGAAAATGGTTTGTCCTCGAATGCAATCCGTTCTGTCAGCGAGGATAACGAGGGCAATATTTATGTAGGTACAGGCAGTTTTTTATCGGTAATCACGCAGGAAGAAAGGGTGGTTACCTACAGCAGCCTGACGGATATAACGTATGTACGTAAACTGGCAAATTTCCAAAATGGTATTATTGCAGGGGTGACGAACAGCGGGGCTGTATTTTTTATGGATGGCGATAAAATAATAGCTGCTGTGAATCTGCCCGAGAACAGCGGGGTCTATTTTACAAGCTGCTGCACGGCGGGGAATAGAAGTTATATATTAGGTGATTCTGCGGGCTCTCTATACCAGTGCGATTTGTCAATGTCTGGGGGGCAATGGGCAGCAGAGGTGGAGATTGCCTGCAAGGATACGAAAATAGGCGGCATTAGCAATATTGTGGGGGGTAAAAATCAGAAATACCTTATCTGTGCAGATAATGGTCTGGGTATTTTAGATGCCGGCGGATTCACTGCTTTAAATACAGAGAAGTTTAATGGCTGTGTCTGCAATGCCCTTGAGGACCAGCAGGGAAATATCTGGTTTACATCTAATAAACAGGGAGTCTTAAAATTTTCCAGAAACCCTTTTGTTGATATTTTTAAGAAGACGGGCCTTGGCAATCATATTGTGAATGCAGTTACAGAGTTTCAGAATGATTTGTATGTTGGATGTGATGACGGTTTAATTGTGCTGGACGGCCGGACATATGAGCAGAAGCAGTATAAGTTTTTATCTGCCTTGCGGGATGTGCGCATCCGCCATCTATATCAGGACAGCCGGAATAACCTTTGGATTAGTACGTTTGGGAAGGACGGCCTGATTTGCCTTGACAGTATGCATAAAATGACTTGTTATAATGAAGGCAATGCGGGTACGATGGGCGGACGCTTCCGCTTTGTGCTGGAGATGAAGGATCATACTATTCTGGCGGCAAGCAGCACAGGGCTGACATATATTAAGGACGGCAAGGTTACTGCTGTCATCGGTGAAAAAGAGGGGCTGGTGGTTCCTCAGATTTTGACTGTGCAGGAGCTTGAGGATGGTTCTATTCTTGCCGGGAGCGACGGGGATGGCATTTATGTGATTCAGAACCAGGAGATTGTCGGCCGGATTGGCGAGAAGGAGGGGCTGGAATCCCTTGTAGTCCTGCGCATTGTAAAATGTGGTTCCGGTTACATTTATGTTACCAGTAACGCTATTTATTATGACGATGGCGGAAATATAAAAAAGTTAGATCAGTTTCCTTACAGCAATAATTATGATGTCTATGTTTCACCGACGCGGGAATTGTGGATTAGCAGCAGCGCCGGCATTTATATTGTGGATGAAAAAGAGTTTTTGGAAAATAAGCCATATCATTATTCCCTTTTAAATGGGAACAGGGGGTTTGACACTACATTAACCGCAAATGCATGGAATTATGTGGATGGAGGGAATCACTATTATCTTTGCTGCAGTACCGGGATTAGGAGGGTATCTATCTCTGATTATGATAAATATGCGCATGATTATAATCTGCTGATTAATCATATTACGGTGGATAATGTTGTCCAGCCGGGGACGGCTAATGGGGAGTATGTGATTCCGGCCGGCGCCAACAGGATTGCTATTACTCCGGCTGTACTAAATTATACTTTGGAAAATCCAGCGGTACATATGTATCTGGAGGGATTTGATGACACCGGCGTCACGGTTTTCCAAAAAGATTTAAAAGAAATGATTTATACAAACCTGCCATATGGCAAATATCAATTCCATATTCAGGTTTTGGATGACAGGACGGGGGAAGTAAAAAAGGAAACAATTATTCCAATACAGAAAGAAGCACAGTTTTTCGAGTATACTTTTTTCCATGCGTACCTGATTGTTGTCATTTGCTTTGTTGCGATTTTTATCACTTGGCTTTTGGCGAGGTACAGGAATGTTATGCTGATGAAACATCAGTATGAGGAGATACGGCTGGCAAAGATAGAGGCTGAGCAGGCAAATCAGGCAAAAAGCCAGTTTCTTGCAAATATGTCCCATGAGATACGTACGCCGATTAATACGATTATGGGAATGAATGAGCTGGTACTTAGAGAAGATATTACCCCTGAAGTACGCAGCCATTCGGAGGATATTCAAAATGCAGGCGTCTCCCTTCTTTCTATTGTAAATGATATATTGGACTTTTCAAAAATAGAGTCGGGAAAGATGCATATCGTACCGCAGGAATACGATGCGGCAGATTTGCTGGCAGAATTGTCAACGATGCTAAGGGTGAGGGCACAGCAGAAAAATCTGACGGTCGAAGTAATATTTGATGAAAAGATTCCGAGTAAGCTGATAGGTGATGCAAAAAGGGTCCGTCAGGTGATTTTAAATCTGCTCAGCAATTCCGTAAAATATACAGAAAAAGGAAAAATAACTTTTTCTGTAGAGCTGGCGCATATCAAAAACGGTAAAGCGTGTCTGGAAATAGCTGTAAAGGATACGGGAATCGGCATCCACAAAGAAGATATGGATAAATTGTTCCAGACTTTTGAGCGTCTCGATGAAAAACGCAATGCTAATATCCAAGGCTCCGGATTAGGGCTAAATATTACAAAGGAATTATTACTGCTTATGGGGAGTGAGCTGCGGATAGATAGTGTTTACGGGAAAGGCTCTAAATTTTATTTTACACTGGAACAGGGGGTGGCTAGCAAAGAAACTGTCGGCAATATAGCAGATAAAAAAATCGAAACTATTGCCGTAAAGGAATATAAGCCTCAGTTTGTGGCGCCGGAGGCGGGGATTCTGGTGATAGATGACAATGAGATGAACTTAAAAGTAGTGCAGGGGCTTTTGGCTGCCACGAAGGTGCAGGTGGAGACAGGTACAGGCGGGAAGGAATGTCTAGAAAAAATCCGCAGCAGGCATTATGATTTGATTCTTCTGGATCACATGATGCCGGAGATGGATGGAATTGAGACATTGGAGCATATTAAGGGAGAAGATCATCTGTGCAAAGAGACACCGGTGATTATCCTGACAGCAAATGCTATCCGCGGGGCGAGAGAAGCGTATCTGGAAAAAGGATTCACAGATTACCTGTCCAAGCCTGTGACGGGCGACGCGCTAGAGACTGTATTAGCCATGTACCTGCCACGTGAAAAGATGCTGCCAGCGGATGCTGCAGTAGCGGAAAAGGATGCAGAGAGCAATAATTTTACAGATGCCACAGAGGATGTCGGGACGGCACAGGAGGATGTACAGAATTCTGCCAGTTCTCTGATTTCTGAAACAGATGGGCTTATGTACAGTGGCGGTATGATGGACTTGTACCAGCAGATGCTTCAGATGTTTGGGGCACAGGGGGATGGGAAGATACAGGAGTTAGACCGTTTTGCCGGGGAGGAGGACTGGCAGAATTACAGGGTGTGCATCCATGCATTAAAAAGCAGTGCTAAAAGCATCGGGGCGAACAGTCTTTCAGAGGCGGCTGCAGATTTAGAGCAGGCTGCAAAGCAGGAGGATGGGACATATATTAAGGAGCGGCACTTAAAAGTAATGGAGCTCTATAGGGCGGTTATTAAGGAAATCCAAAAACTTTCCTAAAATGCGATACAATATTTGCGGCAAAAGCCACTACCGCATGCGGAGTAATAGTAACCGCCGCAGTAATAGAAAAAATCAGAGAAATGTCAGAAACGCATTTGTTATCTGTGGTATAATGCCTGCAGATAAAAAATTGATATGATGCCATGGCCAAAAGCAGATAGCAATCTGTGGCACCAGTTGGGGAAAAATACCTTTTATCCCCAACATCATTAATATGTAATGGAGAAGAGCTATGAACCGTTATTCCCAAAATATTTTAGTTGTAGACGATGAAGAAGAAATTACAGATTTGTTGGAGGTATATCTGACAAATGAGGGTTATCAGGTGCATAAATTTTATTCCGGCGCCGGTGTAATGGAGTGTATCAGGGACAGCCAGATTGATTTAGCGCTTTTAGATGTCATGCTGCCTGATATAGATGGATTTACACTGTGCCGTAATATCCGTGAGGAATGGTATTTTCCCATTATTATGCTGACAGCGAAGGTGGAAGACAGTGACAAAATCGCAGGCATGACGATGGGGGCGGACGATTATATTACGAAGCCGTTTAATCCTTTGGAAGTGGTGGCGAGGGTCAAGGCGCAGCTTCGCAGGGCGCAGAACTATAACATTTCTATGGGGAAGCAGGAGGAGGAATACTATAATATCCGTGGAATGGAGATTAATGTAGCCGACCATACCTGTACGCTCTTTGGGGAAGAGATTCCGATTACTCCGCTGGAGTTTTCTATTCTGCTCTATCTCTGCCAGCATATGGGCCAGGTGGTTTCCTCAGAAGAATTATTTGAAAAGGTCTGGGGCGAGAAATATCTGGATAATAATAATACGGTTATGGCCCATATTGCAAGGATACGTGAAAAACTGCATGAAAACGCACGGAAACCGAAATTCATTAAGACAGTCTGGGGTGTAGGATATAAAATTGAACGATAGGAATAGGTGCGGTGCGGGAACGGGGGAAATATGACAAAGCAGGTTTATCGGGAAACTTCCGATGCATTTATAAAGGAATATTTTTTGTATATTGTAATTTATACATTTATTATCTCAGGTCTATTTCTTGCCGGATATTATGTGTGTAATCAAAGGATATGGTACAGGGAAGATTACTTATATTCCTTTATACACTGGATTCATAAAAATTGGCTCCCGCTTTTGCTGGGGGGGCTGCTCGGCGGCTATGTGGTTATTAGCTGTGCCTATCTCTGCATTATTGCAAGCATGTTGGGGAAAGTAGCAGATGCGGTAGACATGCTCTATACAGAGCGCGTGGATTATATCAAGCTTCCGGGGCAGCTTCACGAGATGGAGGTGCAGATGAATCAGGTAATGCATAATGCGCGGCAGAGCCGTCAGGCTACAAGGGAGGCAGAGCAGCAGAAAAATGATTTAATCGTCTACATGGCGCATGATTTAAAGACACCGCTGACTTCTGTGATTGGTTATCTGACCCTGTTAAGGGATGAAGCACAGATAACAGAGGATTTGCGGAAAAAATATCTGGATATTGCACTGCGGAAATCAGAGCGTTTGGAAGAGCTTCTAAATGAATTTTTTGAAATCACAAGGTTTAATCTTTCCCAGATGACTCTGGAAATGTCGGAAGTAAATATTTCAAGAATGACAGAGCAGATATTGTATGAGTTTAAACCGCTCTTTGAAGAAAAGGGGCTGACATACCGGCTGGAGATGGAGCAGGATATCTCCCTGTCCTGCGATGTGGACAAGATGGAGCGTGTGTATGATAATCTCCTAAAAAATGCTGTGAATTATAGTTATGAAAACACGGAGATTCTAGTTAAGCTACAGAGGAATGGTGACATGGGAATGCGCCTTACTGTCATAAACCACGGTAAAACGATTCCAAAGGAGAAACTGTCACGTATCTTTGAACAATTTTTCCGGCTGGATTCTTCCAGGGCATCCAAGACAGGCGGTTCCGGCCTCGGGCTTGCGATTGCAAAGGAGATTATAGCACTCCACGGGGGCTGTATTACCTGTGAGAGTGAGAAGGAACAGATAATATTTACCGTTATAATGTAAAACGCATGTTAGGAAATTGTAAGAATTTCATCATAAGAAACGTGAAAAAGACATCTGCCTTTTTGGTATATTATACTTAAGGCAGATGTCTTTTTGAAATCTCCATTTTGCTGTATTTCAAGATTGTATAGATTATGAAAGGAGGGAGATACCATGAATGAAAATATGAGAAGAGATTCTATGTATACACAGCTTCCGGTAAGGAAGCGCAGGAAAAGCAGAAGAAAGCTGTACCGCAGGCTGAGGACCGTTCTATTTGCTGCCATTACAATTGTAGCATGCGTAAAATTCTGGAGCTTTTTGTCATTGGATTTGGATGACCTGGCATATCTGGGGGCAGGTATGGGGAGTTGGTTTTCTGATGGGGATAAGGAAAAGAAGGACAGCAGTGAACTTGCAGAAACACTCTCAAGCGATAAATATCCGCAAAGCCTAATTGAGCTTTTGAAAAGGAATCCGGAGACGGAACAGTTTGTATTGGATTATCCGAAGAAAAAAGATTTTTCAGGGAAAATTGATGTGTCGGATGAGATTACAAAAGGGGAGATTCCATATTTTATGCAGTGGGATGAGCGCTGGGGATACCGGAAATATGGAAATGATTTTATGGCCCTGAATGGATGTGGGCCGTCCTGTTTATCGATGGTGCGCTGCGGACTTAGCGGCGATAAAAAATGGAATCCATATAAAGTAGCAAAAATGTCAGAGGAAGAGGGGTATTATGTCGCAGGAGAGGGGACTTCATGGACATTGATGAGCAGTGGCGCTGAGGGGATAGGGCTTACGGTCCATCAGGTGACATTTAGCGAAGAGGGGATTCGGTCTGCCCTGCAGATGGGGCAGCCGATTATCTGTGTAGTAGGGCCGGGGGACTTTACTACCACAGGGCATTATCTTGTACTGGTTAAAATAAATGAAAACGGGGAAGTTGAGTTGAAAGACCCAAATAGCAGAAAAAACAGCGAAAAGACATGGGCTGTCAAAACGCTGATGTCCCAGATAAGAAACTTATGGGCATACAGTTACGAGGGGTAACTGAAAATCATTATTTACATTATTAGACTGACTGCAGCATATCTAGATTTTGAAAAAATCCGTCAGATATAATATAGTAGCTATATGGCGCTCTAGTATTACCCGCTTTCATTCATCATACTTTTTGGTGATTAAAGTGGATTATTCTAGGAAATAGAGTGTGCCTGAAATGATGTGAAACGGGGAACGCCATATGGATAGGATACGGGTCTGTATCTGCGAAGACGATGTAACGCAATTAGAATATCTGCAGCAGGAGACGGAGGGATTTTTTAGGCAGAAGGGCCTCACTGCCGCTGTCGAAACATTTGAGAGTGCAGAGCAGCTTTTATTTCATTATCCTGCCGGCCTGCCGTTCCAGTGCCTGCTTCTGGATATAGGGCTTGGGAAGATGGATGGTATGGATTTGGCAAGGAAGATACGTGCACAGGACAGGGAGCTGCCGATTATTTTTATAACAGGCGAGAAGGGATATGTGTTTGAGGGATATAAGGTAGGGGCTGCCCGGTACCTGTTAAAGCCATACAAGCCTGAGGATTTAGCGGAAGCTTTGTCGTCTGTGCTGCAGATTCAGGAAGAAAGGTCGGAAGAAGAATATCTGGGGTTTTATTTTCAGGGGGAATATATTAAATTAAAAAGAAAGGATGTTCTTCTAGCGGAAGTACATGGACATTATATCTCTATTAAGACAAAGGGGCAGGAGTATACTTTCAAGGGCAGCATGAAGGTGCTGCGGGAAGAGTGGCCAGATTCCTGTTTTGTTCTGGCAAACCGTTCCATGCTGGTGAACCTGCAGAATGTGGAGCGGATTACGCGGACAGAATGTTTCCTGAGTGATGGCAGCAGTATTCCCATAAGCAGGGGATGCTATCAAAACTTGAATAAGGGTTTCGTTGAGTGGTTTATGTAATGTGGAGGATGTTTATGTGGCTTGAGGCATATGCAGTCGGGATTACGGTAGCATTGATTACGGTGTGCATATATAATTATAAAAAAAGGGAAAGCCTGTTTTACAAATATCAGGATAAGGTAACGCAGATACAGATGGAGGAAGTCAATCATATCTATATGACAATGCGCGGCTGGAGACATGATTACCACAATCATATGCAGAAGATACGGGCGCATCTGGCACTTGGGCAATACGGGGAAGTGGACAGGTATATTGATTTGATGGAGACGGAACTGGCCGGGATAGAATTAAAGTATAATACAGGCAATGCCGGGGTAGACGCAATGCTGAACAGTAAGCTGACACTCGCAGAGAAGAACGGCCTCCGGGTAAAGTGTGATGCAGCCCTGCCCGAAGATCTTCCAATTAACCAGCTGGATTTATGTGTTCTTCTTGGCAACCTGATTGACAATGCAATCGAGGCATGTGAAAAGATAGAAGATATGCAGGGGAGGTTCCTAAGGGTCTATATGTGTGTCCAGAAACAGCAGCTATATATCTCGGTAAGCAATGCAACAAATGAGGTGATACGGAAGCTGGACAGGGAATACATCACAAATAAGCGCGGAAACCATGGGCATGGGCTGAGGAGGATTAACCTGATAGTGGAAAAACATCAGGGATATATTAACAGGCAGAATGAGCCGGGGGTGTTCGCGACAGAAATTATGCTGCCTATGGGGTATTAAATCGTTTATGGATTGTGAATACAGTTCGTGAACGATTTTTTTCTATTCATGAATATAATTACAGCATTGTCAGAAAAAGGGATATACTGGATATATAATATAACCAAGGAATCAGAGAAGTGGAGGGAGAAATGGCGGAGAAGAAATCTAAGAAAGAGGAAGAAAAGTATTCATTAATCAGTAATATTGTATATATCTATAAAGCACTTTTTCAGGAATATGGAAAAAAGATGTATTTCATTTTTGCAGTGCGCCTCTGCATCAGCCTGTTAACGAATTCCATATTGATTGCGCTTCCGGCCCTGGCAGTATCTTTGATTGAAGAGCAGAAAAATGCTGCAGAGTATCTATTTATTATTTTTGGGATGATTCTGGTTTATATCTCGCTCAGGGCACTGCAGGCATATGTGGAGAGCCATTACGATATATGCGGGACTATTACAAGATGTTTTGGTTTTGCGCCAGACTTGGTATGGAAGAGCCTGACAATGGATTATGTGGACAGGGAATCCCATGAGAACCAGAAATTGTTTGGAAAGGCAAATGAGGCTACGAATTATGGCAATTATTATGGGATTGAAAGAATGTACAAAGAGATTCCTGATGTGGTTTCCAATATACTGGGGCTGATTCTTTACGGGGGCGCTATTTTTGTTGTAGATGTGCGGATACTTCTGGTGTTGGTGCTTATGTTGGTTTTTAATATATATACCAATAAATATGCAAGAAATTATGTTATCCGCACCAGAGAAGAGAATACAGAAATTAATAGAAAAATGCAATATCTTTCCGATAAGTCAGTAAATATTGTGAGCGGAAAGGATGCCCGGATTTACCGTATGGAAAAGTGGTTTGGGGAATTGCTGGAGTCTTATGTGGAAAAGGGGGCGGCATGGCAGAAAAAAGTGGAGCGCCATTATTATGTTCCGGTAGCATCCGATACTATTTTTATTGCGTTAAGGGATGGGCTGGCATACCTGATTCTAATCCGCATGGCACTGAGGGGGCAGATTTCCCTTGCCGCTTTTACACTGATGCTCGGCGTTGTGGCAGAATTCTCCAATTGGATGTTTGGGTTTGTCAATGCATGGAACAGCCTTATGGATGCCAATAAACCTGTCAGTGATTACCGCGCTGTTTTGGCGATAAAGCACAGTTTCCATCATGGGGAGGGAATTAAAATAAACCCGTCAGAATTTCCGCCGGAAATCGTTTTAAAAGACGTCTCATTCTGGTATGCAGAGGAAGAGAAACCTGTTTTATCCCATATAAACCTGCATATAAGAAAAGGGGAAAAAATTGCACTTGTGGGCGGCAATGGTGCCGGAAAGACTACTCTTGTAAAGCTGCTCTGCGGTTTCTACCATCCGTCAGAAGGTGAAATTCTGGTTAACGGAGTTTCCATCGAGGATTATGATATTGAGTCTTACTTTGAAATGTTAGGGGTAGTCTTTCAGGATGTCGATGAGGTGGCATACAATCTCCTGCAGATTGTGTCGGGATGTATTGAGGAAAAAGCGGATAAGGAGTGGTTCTGGCGGGCAGTCAAGGCGGCGGGGCTGTATGAAAAGGTAATGTCGCTGCCGAAAAAGGAATATACCTATCTAATGACTATTTTTGATGATAATGGAATCCAGCTTTCCGGAGGGGAGATGCAAAAGTTAATGCTTGCACGCTGTATCTATAAAAATGCGCCATTTATGATATTGGATGAACCGACAGCCGCACTTGACCCGATTGCGGAGAGCAGGATGTATGAAGAATATAATTCCCTTACGTCGGACAAGACAAGTATATTTATTTCCCACAGGCTTGCAAGCACCCGCTTTTGCGACCGCATTCTTTTTTTGGAAAATGGAAGGATTGCGGAGGAGGGAACGCACGGGGAGCTTATGGCAGCAGGCGGAAGATATGCAAAAATCTATGATATACAGAGCCATTATTATAAGGAGCGATTGACGGATTCTGTGGGGGGCGGTGCAGAGAACCCTATTGATATGGAGGCGGCATATGAAAGTTAAAGGAATTCTGGACCAGACGAAAATAGTGTTGCAGATGATTCGGAGGATGAGCCCATTTTATTTTTTTCTTGTGGTATCTGAGGAAGCAATTTCTAGAGGGAGACCTATTTTATCACTCTATCTTGGCGCTAAGATTATTGATGGGATTGCAGCCAGAAAAGATGAGCAGGAGTTATTGGCGGCTGCGATGCTTCTTGTGGTTTCCAATATGCTTCTTGCCCTGATTCAGTGGCTGATTGACAAAGTATTAATCGTAAAGAGGCGCATATTACAGGATAGGATTAATGCTGCAATGGCAGAGAAATCTCTGGAGATAGATTATCAGATTCTGGAAAAGTCAGAGATACAGGAGAGCCTGACAAAGATACGCGAGGGAACCATGTATAATGGGGGTTTTCCGGAGTTTTGCCAGAATATAGCTTTTTTTATATCTTCCTGCCTTAAAATCTTTTACGTTATCTGTGTGCTCATTCCCTTGTTCCTGAGTAATGAAGGGGACAAGGGGCATGGGATTTATGGTGCAGTAAATTCATGGTACGGAGGGGCGTTGTATATCGCTGCACTTGCCGCTTTTACAGTTTACCATTGTTTTTTGTATCATAAGGTCAATGTCATTCAGAGTGATAATTTTGAGTGTGGGATTCATTCTAACCGTGTTTTTTCTTATTTCTGGGGAAAGGTATCTGAATATCAGCAGGGAAAGAGTGTACGGATTTACCACATGGTTGATATGATAAAGGAGCTGCATGCACGGCAGAGGGAAACAATAGTGCCGCACTGGATGCGGGACCAAAAAAGAACTCTGTCCTGCTTTGCCAGAATGAATATGGCATCTGCCTTAATTATGGCGGCAAGTTATTTTTTCATTGGGTTAAAAGTATTGAGCGGCGCAGTATCTATTGGTGAATTTACATTTTATGCAGGCGTGCTTGCCTCAATGGCAGAAACTTTAGTCAGTATTATGAATTTATTCGCTAATATGAATATGTCAATGAAATATTTGATTAATTATGCGGATTATTTGGAATTGCCGAATGAGAAATATGATGGCACGCTGCCGATTGAAAAGCGTCTGGATAATGACTATGAGCTGGAGTTTAAAAATGTTTCCTTCCACTATCCAAATAATGATGACTTGGTGCTTAAAAATATTACTGCTAAAATTCATGTGGGTCGCAAAATGGCGATTGTGGGCAGGAATGGTTCCGGGAAGTCGACATTTATTAAACTGCTCTGCAGGCTTTACGACCCGACAGAAGGGGAAATTTTGCTAAATGGCATTGATATTAAAAAATATGATTACGATGAGTACCGCCGGATTTTTGGTGTCGTATTTCAGGATTTTCAACTGTTTTCCTTTTCGGTGGCACAGAATGTGGCGGCAGGAAATAATTATGACAGGGAAAAGGTGAGGGAGGCTTTAGGGCAGGCAGGTTTAAGAGAACGGGTGGAAGGGATGGAAAACGGGATAGAGACGGTGATTTATAAGCAGGAGGATGAGGGGGTTGAGATTTCCGGAGGAGAGGCGCAGAAGATTGCTATTGCGAGGGCACTTTACAAGGATGCCCCGGTTGTGATACTGGACGAGCCGACGGCTGCGCTCGACCCGGTATCTGAATTGGAAATTTATGAGCGTTTTGACGGGATGGTAAAGGAAAAAACAGCGATTTATATATCCCACCGCATGTCGAGCTGCAGGTTTTGTGAAAATATTTTGGTTTTTGAGGGTGGCAATATTGTGCAGATGGGAAGCCATCAGGATTTGGCGGGGCAGGATGGATTGTATGCCAGTTTGTGGAGGGCACAGGCACAGTATTATCAATAGATATCTGATCCTGAAGCTTTTTGGAATACTACTGTTATGCACATATATCCATTTTGGATTTCAGCATATATCTCGCCGCCCATTTTTAGCATGAGCTGGCGGCAGATATATAATCCAAGCCCGCTGCCCTTGCAGTTCCCACTGTTTGAGCCTCTCCAGAAACTCTCAAAAATATGGGGAAGCTCTGTCTCCGGCAGGGAACAGCCGCTATTTTTTACGCATAGAAGTGAACAGCCGTCCTCTTCTGAAAATGCCAGTTCAATTTTATGGCCATCACCATATTTTATGGCATTTTCTATAATATTTTGTACCACTTCCGTTCCTCTGTCCAAGTCGCCTTTTAAAAGGCAGTTAGAATAGTCCCCAACAAAAAAGTTTATTTTATTTAACTGCAGTTTTTCTCTGTAGTAAGAGGTTATTTTATCAACGAGGCCTGATAGATAAAATTCGCCGGATGTTACTTCAAGGTTTAAGAAATCTTCATTTGATGCCTTTATGATCTGGGAGACGAAGCTTTCAATCTCATCCGCTTTGGCATTTATATTTTCTGCAATCTGGGCCTGCTTGTCCTTATCTGCATATAGCCCCATAGAAAGCGCTCTGGAATACAGTTTTATCGCAGAGAGAGGGGTCTTAATGTCATGTGAGATAGAAAGGACAAGTGTCTTTTTTTCGCGCTGGAGGTTTAATTCATGCTGTTTCTGGAGTTCTATATTTTCACGCAGCATATCAATGCCCCAGATGAATTTTCCAAAATAGTGGCTTTTCTGCTCTTTGACAGGCAGTGTCAGGTTGCCCTTTGACAGCTCGTATGGGACATTACTCAGTACATGGAATGGCTTTATTATTTTCCGGTGGAGATAGGCCAAAACAGTTAATATAAAAATAGATACCAAAATCAGCAGGCCGTTTACCATAATCACTATATTTTTTTGGCCGGCCTTGGGAATATAAATATAATCAAAGCGGTATAATGTACTGCCAATCTGGCGGAAAAGGCAATCTCTGCTGCTTTCAAAAAAAGATGCGTCCTCCTTACGGTATTCTGTTACCTTTGTTATATAAGTATATTTGGATAAATCAAGTTCTTTCAGGCCGTTTTTTTCAATTTCTATTGCAATTCTGTTGGCTTCCACACGGTACGGTTTTCCGCCGCTCCCATTTCTTAGTGTATTTAGGAGGATATTTGCACCCAAAAAGCCGAGAATAATAAAAAAGATTGCGATTACATAAATCTTGGCAAAATTCTTCATACAAACTGATACCCCACTCCCCAGATTGTCAGGATTCGTTTTGGTTTTCCGGGGTTTTCTTCTATTTTTTTCCTGAGCCATTTTATGTGTACCGTCAGGGTCTGCGGTTCAGAAAAGCTGTCCGCCCCCCAGATTTGGTTGAAGATATATTCTTTCTTTAACACTTTTCCTTTATTTTCAATCAGTAAAAGTAAAAGGTCAAATTCCTTTGCTGTCAGTTCAAGCTGCTCCTGATTTTTGTATGCTGTGCGGTTTATTTTATTTAATGTTAAGTCCCCGTCGTGTATTTCATCGAGTGAGTATTTGCGCTTGAAAATTCCATTTATTTTTGCAAGAAGCAGGTCGATATCGTAGGGTTTTTCAATATAGTCGTCTGCACCTAGTATCAGGCCGTTTAGTTTGTCGTCTTTTTCTGTTTTTGCACTGACAATCAGAATCGGGGTGTTGCTTTCTTCACGGATTTTTTTGCAGACGGCAAATCCGTCGATGCCTGCCAGCATAATGTCAAGTATAACAACTTTCGCACCATATTGTCCAAACAGCAGAAGGGCTTTTTCCCCATTTTCTGCAATGGCAGTGCTGTAGCCTGCCGCGCGGAGAAAGTCGCGCAGCAGCTCAGCCAGTTCTTTATTGTCTTCCACAATTAATATATCTGTCATGTTTTTACCATCCCATTTCCATCAGCCAGTTATTAAGGGAGCGTTCCCGTTCACGCAGTGCGGCAGAAGATTCGTACCTGCCTAAATTATACTCCCCTTCGATGTCTCCATCAACAATATAAAGTATTCTGGTGCATTTTGCGGCAACCTTGACATCATGTGTGACAAGCATGATGGCGGTACCCTCGTTATTTATTTTTGTAAGCTCATCCATCACTTCATCCGAGGAGGTGTGGTTGAGCGCTCCGGTCGGTTCATCTGCAAAGATTATTTTCGGTTTATTTATCATACTTCTGCAGATACAGGCTCTTTGGAGCTGCCCGCCTGAGACTTCGTTGATATCGTTATCCGCAATATCTATGATTCCCAGTTTTCTCATTAAATCCTGTCCGGATTGTGTCTTTTCCCTGCGGCTCGCCGTGTTCTTTTTTGACTGGCAGGCGGGAAGGATGATATTGTCCAGTATTGTCAGGTTTTTCAGCATATACATCTGCTGGAAGATAAATCCCATTTCATCCAGCCGCAGCCCGGCAAGTTCCTTTTGGGAAAGTTTGGCGATATTTTTTCCGCAGAATGAGACTTCCCCGGCGGTAATGCTGTCCATCCCTGAAACAGAATATAATAATGTTGATTTTCCGGAACCGGACGGCCCCATCACGGCAGCCATCTCCCCTTTCTGGATAGAAAAGTTTACATTTTTTAAGACATTATTCTGCCGTTTGTTTACGATATATGTTTTGCACAAATCTTTTACTTCTAATATTTTTTCCATGCTAATCCCTCCATGCCGCGTTTTCTGCGGCTTAAATTATTCTATATTTGATGTTTCTGCAGCGGAAATCCTACAAAGCCGCAGCGCTGCAAGCATGCTGGCTAGAGCAGTTACAAACAATACAACCAATGGGTAGAACACAAATGTTTCTAAAGCATTGATTTTAAAGCTAATACTCTGCGCTCCCATTATTCTAAAAATCGGCCCGACAGAAAGCTGCGAAAGGGGAGTTGACAGCAGTACGGCAAAAAATGTCGAAAGCAGGAGCACTATGCCGATTCGGAGTGTCTGCCAGTTGACTAAGGAAGAGTTTTTAAAACCAATCGCCTTCATTATTGCTATCTCTCCCTTTTCTTTCGTGATAAAGCTGCGCACCATCAGCACGGCAACCAGAATATTGATAGAGAGTACGACAATTAAAATCAGCTTCTTGATATCCTGCAGCATCCCTCCTGCGATATCGCCAATCATTTCATTGACATAGCTGCCAGCCGTGTGTACCTTTGCTTCGGGAAGCAGATCTTTCAGGAGATCTTTCCGCCTGTCCAGTTCTTCCGCACTGGGATTATCATGATATGCTATCTGTATGCCGAAGCATCCGGATGCATAGCGGTAGTCCAGTTCCTCGTCCTGATGGAAGCGGATGCCCTCCCCCATATTATTCATGCTCTGGTAAATTGCCGTCACAATATAATCTTTTGCTGTTTCGCCATTTTTGATAGAAACAGTGTCGCCGATATCAGCGCCAATCATATCAGCGATGATATAAGTAATCGCGACTTCGTTAGTATTTTGAGGGGCGGTGCCGCTCAGGTACTGATATCTGTCTGTGGTAATGTCACCTGCGCCCTGAAAGGCGAGGGAGGATGTAGTTTTGTCTTGGCAGGAAATGTGCATAGTAAACATTATTTCCTGAAAAACATCTGCCTCAATTTTGTTTTTTCTAAATTGTGCCCGGATTTTCTGAAGTTCTGCATTTATGGCGTCAAGGTTATTGCTGTTGGTATTGAAGAGCTGCTCCATGCTGGCAACATGGTCGCATTCCGCCATATTAAACCATGTAACTAACTGGTCCGATTGCAGTGTATTGATTGTATTCACAGGAATGATAATATGCAGGATTCCTAAAGTGAAAATCAAAATCATAGTTATATATCGCCTGATGCCACTTAAGATATCGTTTAATGCCATAAAAGGCACAGGGGCTATTCTGCTTTTGCTTAGATGCAGAACTCCTTTTACATGGTAGCGCTCCCCGCTTTCCCCATTCCTGATGGCATCAATCGGAGAAAATTTTTTCACCTTGCGCGTACAGAAATAGCAGAACAGGACAATAAAAGCTACGACTGCAGCTGCACATAAAATATTTAGAATATAATTGGCGCTGCCGGATATGACAATATTCTGCGATAGGCTGCTGATCATCATATTTCCAAAAGGGAAGCTGAATATCAGCCCGATGATACCGCCTACCGCCGCGATTGCAAAATATTTTGTGATATAAAGCCCGCGGATATTCTGGTTTCTAATTCCGATTGCTTTCATTACCCCGATTTCCCGGAACTCTTCGCTTAGCGTAAAGTGAATGGTAAAGCGGAGAATAACGATGGAAATCAGAATCAGGCATATGCTGACAATTAACATCACTCCAGACATTATAATATCTGTCATATATGTGTTTTTAATCCCGTTGTAATCTGCATGGAAGGCTGTTGATATTTTCAAATTGTTAAATTCGTCCCAGAAACCGCTGTCAGCATAGACGGCTATTGTGTAAAAAGGGCTTGCACTGTCCGAATAGAAAAAGTCATAGTCACTGGGGCTTAGCATAAATCTTGTCATGCCCATCATGGGGGAACCATACATGGCATCTTTCATATAGCCTTTGAGTGTCAGGGATTTGGATTTTCCATTTACAGTAATGTTGATACTTTCCCCTATCTGAAACTTGTTTTTTGAGGAGTGGAACATTTCGCTTGTCACATACATCTCCCCTTCATTTACCTGTGTTATCTCCCTATCATTTTTGTCAAACACTTTTGTTGAATCTTTGAGCTGTGACAGGAAGAGGCTGTTGAAGTATTTAAATTTTTTCCCGTTTATTTTTACATCCTCAGGAGGAGTTTGAATTAATTTCTGCTCCTTAAATTCATAATTATTTTTTTCTGCGAAATCAAGGAATCTCTGGTTTTCCTTCTCGTCTGACACCGCGAAACAGTAATCAGGAATTTGCGCTTTCTCAAAATAATTGTCCAGAGCTGTGAAAACCAATACCATATTGTTGGCACTGCTTGCGATAAATGTTGATGCAAGGATGATGAAGATAAGCAGGATAAGGTTCATTGTCCGCTTTCTCCTCAAATCCTTTTTAAGTATTTGAAGATACATACCTTTTGCTCCTTTCTGTTTTATGATTATAGACCGAATATAGCATACAAATTATTAAATAATCCTTAAATGATTCGAATGCCACGGAAATCAATTTTCAGTATATATATCCATTACTGCCCCAAAACAATATGTCACCATTTACAGACGATGTTTATTTAACGATAACTCTCTGTTATCCGTCATTTTCCAATGTGCCTGCCGTCCGGTTATGCTTCTGTTTTTGCCCTTACAGAATATGATACGCCTAAAAAGAAGGACAAGATATGCCGCCAGACA
>RAYF01000167.1 GCA_003611745.1 bacterium D16-36
CATCAATTAAGTGCTTAAAAATCCCTAATTTTTTAATGGTTTCAGGCATTTATTGATGTGGGAAGTTTGAGTAATAATCAACATTGACAAAAGATTTTGCTACAGTTTATAGAGTAATAATTTATATTAGAAAGGGTAAAGCTGATGAAAAATATTGAAATAGGTACAGAGGTAACAGATATTAATGGAGAAATCTATGTAATTAAGGAACGAATAGGAACAGGTGGATTTGCCATTGTTTATCGTGCAGAGAAAAGCAATGATAAGTTGGATTATGCAATAAAAGTGGCAATTGGAGATGATGAATCTATACTTAAAAGTATGAAAAATGAATATGAAGCAGCAGGTAAAATTCGTTCATTACATAGCATAGAATATTTTTATTTTAATGAATATGGCGATAATGATTTCCCCTGCTTTATTATTATGGAATATGCAGATGGAGGAACTTTAGAAAGTAAATACAAAGAACGGCAAAATCTTGGGCAACCCTATACAAATGATGAATTGAAGGAAATTTATATGCAACTTATTGAGGGTATGATGGAAATAGGTGGAAGTCTTGTGCATAGGGATATTAAACTTGCCAATATTCTTATTAAGGAAGGAATTTTAAAAATTAGCGATTATGGTATTTCTAAAGATGCAGATGCAGAAACAAGGTCAAATTCAAAAACAATGAAAGGATATGGATCGATACAATACTATGCACCAGAATTGTTGCGTAATCCAAATGAGCATGGACTTAATAATACAAAAGTTGATATTTATGCAATGGGAATAGTGTTCTATGAATTAGCTAATTTGAGGTATCCGTATAGTCCAATAGAAGGTAGAATTTCAGACTATCGCTCTATGCATTTATTTGCACCTGTTGAAGTATTCAGAACTGAAATAGATGCATCGTTGCAGGAAATGATATTGAAGATGATTGCAAGAAAGACAACAGAGAGATTTAATTCATGGATTGAAATAAGAGATTTTTTAGCAAAGCAACAACTGAATAAAAAAACAGGTAATGAATTTGTGGAGAATCTTGTTAAGGATCATGCAAAAAGAAAACAGATTGAAGAAGCAAAAAAAGCAGAAAAAAATCGCTTAAAAGCAGAGCATGAGGAGTTCTTCAAGTTATTGAAAATGGAAATTGAAGAACAGATATATAAACCATTATTAAATGTAGTAAGAAAATATAATGATTCAATATTGTCTGATGGTATGATTCTTCAAAAAATGAAATATAACATGGAAGAGGAAACTATTAGTTTCAAGTTTGTAAATAAGGTGCAGAAGGAGGAGTGCGAAGATAGAAGCATTGATTTTGACTTTTGGTTAGTGCATGATACAGAAGATAATAGAGGTAAAAGAAAAGTTATAGATAATTCAATTGGTTTATATAATGACTATGAGGATATACCAGTCAGTTACCATTATTATAATAAAAAAATACTTCTTTGGGGGACTGTGAGGGCTGATTGTGGCGCAGGTATTAGTATTGCGATTACTGAAAGTAAAGAAGACCCTAATTATGGAGATTTAATGTGTGTTACCAAAATAAAGAATGACGGATCGGCAAAGTCATATGCAATTTCTGAAAGTGATTTACGAAAATATTGTAGAGGAAACTTTAGGGATATATATTATACAATAAAGTTTAGTGATTTTGATTTTGAATGTATTGAACAACTTATAAAAATGAATAGCGTTTTTCAAGTAAATTCATTTTATGAGCCAACAAGTATTGACTTATGGTAGACATGAGCTGGTTATAATTAATTTCGTTAGGGTTTGTCAAGTAAAATGTGTAAATTTTTAATTTTTCCTTATCGGCAGTTTTCAAAGCTGCCGATTTTGTATGCC
>RAYF01000168.1 GCA_003611745.1 bacterium D16-36
CCTAGTATAATAATGGTGTAGTCAAGAATGACTACTGGTTAATAGTTACAAAGCCCAATCTAATAAATCTAAATACATATAACGGAAGGAGGGATTCCCCCTCCATCAGAAGTTATAGGACAACTTTATTTACCGTGTCTGAGGTTTCCTTAATGCACCAGACAAAATATTGAGGTATAATCACTGAGGCAGGATCATTGTCGTTTTCTCCTTGGGAACCAGTGGAGCTTTTCCCTGGCCATACCTCTTAGAAAGTCTGTCAGTCCATTCGGTGGTGATTTATGTTTTGGCTGGTTGGGAAGCCCCAGGCTATACCTGTATAAGCCGCTAGGTTGTGTATCCGCCTTTTGGAAATGGATGCCTGCCGGAAAGGATATATATCATGCAATACCAAAAAGTACTTCAGATGCTTAACTGCACACCTTATCTCTCAGTCGGGCTTGATGTCGGCGCAGACTTCACATGGATGTCTATCATGCTCCCCAATGGCACGCTTGCCGGCAAACCGTTTAAGATCGCCCATTCCGATCCGCAGTCCCGGGAGCTCGCCGTCACAAAAATAAAGGAAGCACAGGAAATGTATTCCCTCAAAAGCCGCTGCTTCCTCGAGTCTACCGGGATATACCACATCCCACTTCTGTGCTTCCTCCGTGATAAGGGTTTTGACTGCTCCGTCATTAATCCTATCATTACTAAGAATAGCACAAATATGAACGTAAGGAAACTGCATAATGACAAATTTGACTCAAAAAAGGCTGCAAAGGTCGGCCTTGACGCCTCGCTTAAAACTTCCATCGTCCCGGATGAAGAAATCATCGGCCTGCGGAACATGGTGCGGGACTACTATTACTACAAGGACATGCAGTCCGCAATAGTCCTGAAACTGAATGCGGAGCTCAGGGTGTCCTTTCCCGCATACCTGCAGGTATTCAGCAAAGTCACAGCGCTGACTTCCCTTAAACTGCTTGAGATGTATCCCCTTGCCGCGGACATGCTTGCCGCGCCAAAGGACGAGGTCATTAAAACCATCAGGGAAACCGCACGTTTTGGTGAAAAATATGCCCTTGCCAAATATGATGCCCTGCATGCTGCCGCAGAAGATGCCGCCGTTTTCGGACGCGCGCTTCCGAGCAGTGCGCTGCGGATCAAACTGTACATAGGCACCTACCGTGAGTACCAGAAACATCTTGATTCCATACTTGAAGAGCTCCATAAGGCTGTGGACGGATTACAGGGCAAACCGGTTTATGGCCAGATCTGCCTCATCCAGTCCCTGCGTGGCGTCGGCTTCCTCAGTGCGGTCGTCCTGATTGCTGAAATGGGGTCCTTTGACCTGTTTCCTTCACCTAGGAAGCTCTTTGCTTACTTCGGGCTGGATCCCGGTGTAAATGACTCCGGCAAGTTCAAGGGGGACAGGGTACACATGTCCAAGCGGGGTTCCAGCCTTGCACGGCGTGTCCTGCATATGGTCGCTGTAAACAACCTGAAGGTGGGTAAAGGGACAAAGGCTCCTGTAAACCCAGTCATTTATGACTATTACATCCATAAATGCACCAGCAAGAAAAAGATGGTTGCTGTCGGAGCCGTCATGCACAAAATCTGCAACATTATTTTCGCCATGCTCCGAGATAATAAGCCTTTTGAAATCATCACACCGGAAGAACACTGTAAACGTTATGCAGCAGGGCATCCAGAATCTGTGGCTGCTACTGTCTGATGGAAATTTGAATCAAATTTTAAAAATTCCATAACAATGGGTTTATTAAAGTTACCCTTTTTTGCATCAACTACTTGAAAAAAACTTTTTTATAATTTTTTATTTTACCTATTGACATTTCTTAGCTGGACTTTTC
>RAYF01000169.1 GCA_003611745.1 bacterium D16-36
CATCAATTAAGTGCTTAAAAATCCCTAATTTTTTAATGGTTTCAGGCATTTATTGATGTGGGAAGTTTGAGTAATAAAGATGCAAAAGAAAAATATTAAGTCTCACGCATGGGAAATCATGATACAGTGAGTAGCTTATAAAATTTCAGTGAAGCCGTATGGCCGAAAGGCATAGCTTCCGGAGGCTCCCCAGATTATACGGGGAGTTTTCTTTTTTGAACGGCAGATTTTGATTGACATAATTTGCAGTCCGTTGTACTATAATAATGAAGATAGGCAACGGCGAGTGTCTGTCAAAGCGTTGATACAGGATGTTGCGCCAGAGGGCAGTGTCCTGCGAGCTTTATAAGGGTTTGGCATTTACCACAATCTGGCTAGATGACCGGCGGTTGTCGAAAGAAAATGTCAGAAAGGCTCTGCTTCGGCAGAGCTTTTCTTCATGAAAAACAGACGGGATGAGGATATGCATACGATATACGACTGCGTTACTTCTTTCTGTCCGCTCCTTGATACGGAATACCATCTGGTCTTAGGCCGGAAAGGGACAGCCGTAGAATTAACCATTCGTTTTGGCAAAAAGGACTGTTTCCATCTGATGGGACTGCAGTACCTGACCGATATGCCGAATTTGAGCCGCGACAGGGGAAAGATATTTGATGAAATCAGGGAAAAGAAAATCACACAGAGACAGGTAGAGGCATCGGACCATTACCATAAGATTGCGGAACGGGTTGACTTGTTTCCGTACTTGGAGGATTTGTTTGACAGCAATGATACCATCTTTAAATATAATGAAAAGATAAATGCCTTTTCCATGATACAGGCAGATTATCTGATGAAGAACCGGATTCAGAACAAAAATGTTTTTCTCTTTCTGGCAAAAGATAAAAAAGCGGAGTATTATTTCTGCCGTTCTTTTTTCCCGGAGGAGAAAAGGGATTATACAAAAAATCAGGCATCGTGGACACTTTTATTTAAAAAGAAAATAAGATTGTCTACAGGAGAGGAAACTATTTTATTTGACCGGTTGAGCAAAAAGTGAATAAGAACCAGTAAACCCGGCGTGGTGTGTTCCAGACAAAAGGAATGCGCCACGCCATTTTTTATGCACAGAAAACGTGCAGAAATGAGGTGGAACATGAAACGATTTTATACAGCGGAATCCGTGACGGAGGGGCATCCTGACAAGCTCTGCGACCTGATTGCAGACAGTGTTCTGGATGAATGCCTGAAAGGGGATTCCGATGCAAGGGTAGCATGTGAAGTCCTTGCCACAAAGGGCAGGATTATTGTGTCGGGTGAGATTACCAGCAGACAGAATCCGGATGTGTCTGAAATAGTAAAAAGGGTGCTGGAGGATGTGGGGTATTCCCCGGAGGGAATCCGGATTGATGTGTTTTTGCACCGCCAGAGTCCGGATATCGCAGAAGCGGTAGCCCGTTCTCTGGAACAGCGCGAGGGACTGTCTGAAAAAGAAGATGGATGGAATGCAGGGGCGGGGGATCAGGGCATTATGACAGGGTTTGCCTGTCAGGAGACGCCGTCGCTCATGCCAATGCCTGTGGTGCTTGCAAACCGTATTGTCAGAGAATTGTCAGCATGCAGAAAGAGCGGATATATTGCCGGGATTCTGCCGGATGGCAAGGCACAGGTAACCGTGGAGTACGAGGACGGAGAACCTGTTCGTCTCAGTTTGGTACTATGTCAAGAAAAAGTACAAGTTAAAAGTGAACTTTTCTTACAACATTCCATTCCCCTCATCCTACCAA
>RAYF01000170.1 GCA_003611745.1 bacterium D16-36
AGGCAAGCATAACAGTGAACTGTCTTCATTCAATATCTCTATTTCTAAATTGGATCTCCCAACACTATATTGCATACCGAAACTGCACAAGTCTCCTTACAAATTTCGATTTATTGCTAATTCTAGTAACTGCTCCACTACAATTTTGTCTAGAAATCTGACGTCAGCACTTACTGCTATTAAAGAACACATAACTAGATATTGTGAAACGGTTCTAAACAGGAACGATGTAAATT
>RAYF01000171.1 GCA_003611745.1 bacterium D16-36
TTCTCTAATATGTACACCACACTTCCTCATGACAAAATTAATGATCGATTATCTAATCTCATTAAATGGTGTTTTGATCGAGAGCGAAAAACTTACATTTGTACATCTGAATCGAAGGGTTTCTTTTCCTCGACAGACTACAAATCATACAAATCATGGACATGTAGTGACCTGTGTAATGCCTTGTCCTTCCTCTTGGACAATATTTATGTTAGATTTGGTGAGGATCTATACAAGCAGGTTGTAGGAATTCCTATGGGTACTAACTGTGCGCCTCTTGTTGCAGATTTATTTTTATACACTTATGAAAAAGAATTTATCCAAAATCTTCAAAAGCAAAGAAAATTTGATGAGCTGAAATGTTTCAATAATACTTCTAGGTATCTGGATGATATTCTAACCATTGACAATCCTGCTTTTGAATTATATAAGAATGAAATTTATCCACAAGAATTAACCCTTAACAAGGCAAACCTTTCAAATACAGAAACACCCTTTTTGGACCTAAATATCAAAATTGTAAACGGAAAGATTCATACAAGTGTATATGACAAAAGGGATGATTTTGGATTCAACATAGTAAATTTCCCTTGGCTTGACGGTGATGTTCCAAGATTACCGTCATACGGCATTTACATATCACAGCTCATCCGGTACGCTAGAGCATGTACTGATATTTTGGATTTTCACAGTAGAAATTTACAAATTACCAAAAAACTTTTAGGTCAAGGTTTCCGCTTTCATAAACTAGTTAAGACTTTCTGGAAATTTTACAAAAATTACAGTCAACTTCTTTTAAAATTCGGATCTATACATGCAACAGAGTACATTACTATGGGTATTACACAACCTGTCTTTTATGGTGATATGATAAACAAAATAAAAAGGATCAAAGGTAGGCAGCATAACCATCGAAAATGCGTCAGAATCATCAAACGCCTTTTATACCGTGGATATGATCCTAATGTCACCAGACGGACACTAGGCTTGGTACTTGACCAATCTACAGTCTTGTACAAGCGCATCCTTGAGACTTGCACTCTGACTGACTGTGACGACGGGACTCCATGACGGGCCCTGTCCAAACCTCTTTAGAGAAGACAGGGCCCCGACCACCTGTCCTCTCTGAATGTCAGTCGGACTCCTCGGGTGATTACATACATGAGCTCGCTACAGCCGGCAGAGCACGGACTGTATTACGCATGCCCTCTTTTTATATCCATTTACATATTCATCTGTGTCTATGGGGCCTCTGCGTTTCGCGGTCTTGTTTGTGTGATGTCATCTTACAGTGAGGAGGTTGTTTTACACCACAATTGTACGTTCTTCGAGACCTCTGGGTAATTGGAGAAGTGAGAGGGTTGTGCGCACGTAATCCAGGATAACCACACCATTTGCTACTTGCGTGACAGATGGCCGTCCAAAGTCGGCACCGGTTACCCATTGGTCTCGTCGGTTTATGTGTAGTCTTTTGTGTTTGATGTTTACATGTCGTGTGTCTCTTTTCCGTCTCGTG
>RAYF01000172.1 GCA_003611745.1 bacterium D16-36
CTAGGAAAGCCTGAAACCGCGCATGCTGCTCAGACAGCGCTGCAAGGCGCATATCCATCAAAGCCCTGCAAGACAGATAGTTCCTCGGAAAGCCGTTGTTGTCTGGCGGCATCTCTTGTCCTTCTTTTTAGGCGTATCATACTCTGTGAGGGCAAAAACAGAAACACAGCCGGACATAGGCACATTGAAATTGAGGGATAACAGGGAGTTATCGTTAAGTAAACATTGTTTGTAAATGGTGACATATTGATTTGGGGCAGTAATGAATATATATACTGAAAATTGATTTTCGTGTGTTCCTACAGATACTTATGGAAAATAATGTGATAATATGATAGGATATACTTTGGGAAAAACAAGAGGATAGTAATAGAAGGGTAAAAGTTTGAAAGTTCCTTTCAAACTGCTTATTAATGCTTTCTTAATTTAAGGAAGACATTTAAATTAAGAAAGGCGGGGTATAGTAATGAAAAAGATAGGTTACATTTTTTTTGCGGTAATCTTTAATTTATGCAGGATTTTACCGATACAAAAATGGAAAATAGTACTGTTTAATGGGCATAACCATGGGCTGAATGGTAATCTTTTGGAGATACAGCAGGCGTTGGAGCGAAAACAGGATAAGTTTCATTTTTTCTTTTTTGCAAAAAAGGACATGTTTTCAGGAGGGGCTGCCGGAAAGATAAGGGGGGCATTCCGATTTTTTATTGTGCTGCCGTATCATATGGCAACGGCGGCATATATTTTTTTGAATGACAACTTTCTTCCCTTAGGATACTGCTTTCCATCCCATAGGACAAAGATTGTCCAACTGTGGCATGGATCAGGCGCCTTTAAGAAATTCGGGCTTTCAACAGAGGGGAATGAAAAGGTCAGGCATCAGGTGATACGGGCGAATTCGAGGATTACGCACCTCTTTGTGACATCAAAACAGGTGGTGCCGTACTATCAGGAGGCTTTCGCTATTCCTGAGAGCCGCATTTTTGCGGATGGGATTCCGGTAACCGATATCTACTTTAACGAAGAGAAAAAAGAGAAGGCAAGAGAGCGGTTTTATAAAAAATATCCAGAGCTTGAAGGAAAAAAAATACTGCTTTACACGCCAACATTCCGGCGCAGCCCGCAGGAAAATGCTGAGCTTCCCGGACACTTTCCTGTTCAGAAAATTCATGAAATTTTGGGCGAAAGCTGGGTGATTTTGATTAAAATGCATCCTAAATATCCGGTAGATCACATTACAGAGAATAGTTTCTGCTATAACATGACAAACTATTCTCAGGTGACAGATTTGTATTTTGTTACGGATCTGCTGGTTACAGACTATTCTTCTACTATAGTAGAATACGCCCTTTTAGACAAGCCTATTGTTCTATATGCGTATGATTTAAAAAAATACGACAGGGGATTTTACCGTGATTATGAGGCTACGGTGCCGGGGCCGGTAGCGCATAATGAGGAAGAATTTTTGGAAATTCTTGCAAAAGATACCAAAGAGATACAAAAAAGACAAACTTTTGCCAAATTACAGTACGATTATATAGACAGCCTCTCAACACAGAGGATTCTTTCCGTGTTGGGGCTGTGATTATTTTAGTGATATGTATGGTATAAAAAGAAAAGGGGATATGGGGAAACGTCTAGTATAGCAAATAATTAATTTCTGGTATACTGACGCTGGATGATTGTTTCATATGCGAGGCGGAGGAATGAGGC
>RAYF01000173.1 GCA_003611745.1 bacterium D16-36
GATATAATTCTATCAGGAATCCACGAGGAGGTCTGGTCATGGGCAGGGAATACAGTGCAGAAGAATTGAATCATTTAAGCAAAGATGCTCTTATTGTTTTGTTCCTATCCATGCAGGATCAGATGAAACAGTTAAACATGAACATGGAAAAAATACTGGAGCAGATTGCAGTATCCAACAATCACCGGTTTGGGCGTTCTACGGAAAAGCTGGAAGTAACGGAAGGACAGCTGAATTTTTCTGACATTCTGAACGAAGCAGAAAGTTATGTGGATGTCCACTATTATCCGGAACCGGATATGGAGGAAGTTCTCAGGGAAACCCCGGAGCCGAAGAAGAAAAAAGCAAAGGGCACCAGGGAAAATGACTTACAGGGGCTTCCAACCAGAGTCACGCATCATGAATTACCAGCGGAAAGACTGAAAGAACTTTTCGGGGAACACTGGAAAGAACTTCCGGAGGAAGTATATAAGAGGCTGCATTACCAGCCTGCCGTATATACAGTGGAGGAACATCATGTCCATGTGTATGCAGGATCAGACAATGAAACAATCGTCAAGGCAGACAGACCTGATGACCTGCTGCGCAACAGTATTGCGACACCGACGCTGGTGGCATCCATTATGAATGCAAAATATATCAATGCCGTTCCTTTATACCGTCAGGAACAGGAATATAAAAGAAATGGGCTGCATATCCGCAGGCAGTCGATGGCAAACTGGGTGATCCGTTGTTCGGAAGATTACCTGGGGCTACTGTATGACAGACTGCACCGGGAATTATATCAATACCATGTGCTGCAGGCCGATGAAACCCCTGTGAGGGTAGCGAAAGATGGCAGGGCAGCCGGAAGCAAAAGCTTTATGTGGGTCTACCGCACCGGGAAGATGTATACCGATACACCAATTATCCTGTATGAATTCCAGAAGACCCGCAACAGCGAGCATCCGAGGAAATTCCTGAAAGATTTTGAAGGTGTTGTGGTATGTGATGGTTATTCCGCATACCATAAGCTGGATAAAGAACAGGATAATATCCGGTTTGCGGGATGCTGGGCACATGCCCGCAGGAAATTTTCAGAATCACTGAAAGCGTTAAAAAACAAGGCACATGCCAGGCAGACGGTATCCTATATGGCATTGGAACAGATTGCCTTGATTTATAAACGGGATAATGAGTTATCAAAACTCACTGCAGAGGAACGAGCGGAGAAAAGAAATCTGGTAGTCAGACCTCTGGTTGAGTCTTTCTTTGAGTGGGCAAAAGAAACGCTGGACACGTTGGAGATATCCCCTAAAAGCAAAACAGCGGAAGGATTGAATTATTGTGTAAACCAGGAAAAGTATCTCAAAGTATTTTTGGAAGATGGGGAGGTACCAATGGACAACAATGCAACCGAAGGAGCCTTGAGAGGTTTTTGTATCGGAAAGCACAACTGGCGGGTGATCGACAGTATTGATGGAGCAAAAGCAAGTGCTGTCATATACAGTATTGGGGAAACAGCAAAAGCAAACGGGCTGAATCCATATGAGTATTATGAATATCTGTTAAGTGAGATTCCGAAGCATATGGAGGATAAAAATCTGGAGTTTCTGGATGCATTGTTACCATGGTCGCCAACATTGCCGGAAAGATGTCATATGAAAATCGAAAATAAATAAGCCGCAAATGCGGCTTAAAAATATCAAGGTACTTGTGGTTTACCGTTTACG
>RAYF01000174.1 GCA_003611745.1 bacterium D16-36
TAATCCTCGATAGCTCAATGGTAGAGCACACGGCTGTTAACCGTGGGGTTGTTGGTTCGAGCCCAACTCGGGGAGTTTGCAATATGCATGTGGTGATTTGAACCATCGGTGATTGTGGTTTGCCGACGTGGCTCAATTGGCAGAGCAGCTGATTTGTAATCAGCAGGTTATCGGTTCGAGTCCGATCGTCGGCTTTTGTTAGATGAAAGTATTTGGACCTTTAGCTCAGTTGGTTAGAGCAATCGGCTCATAACCGATCGGTCCAGGGTTCGAGTCCCTGAGGGTCCATTAAAATCTGGCCTAGTGGCTCAGTTGGTTAGAGCGCCGCCCTGTCACGGCGGAGGTCGAGGGTTCGAGTCCCTTCTGGGTCGTTTATACTTGGTAAGTATAAATCTATATTGATATGGGATCTTAGCTCAGCTGGGAGAGCATCTGCCTTACAAGCAGAGGGTCACAGGTTCGAGCCCTGTAGGTCCCATTTAGTAATAATTTATTACTGTGCCGCAGTGGCGGAACTGGCAGACGCCCAGGACTTAAAATCCTGTGGGTAGTGATACCCGTACCGGTTCGATTCCGGTCTGCGGCATTATTCTTTAGTGCTGGAAGTCTTAGTTAAGGATTTCCGGCATTTTTTTATTAGGAGAGTTCTCAGCATGTGGCGGTGTGCTAACAATAAATAGGCTATAAATTATTTTTGACGATGATTCGGGTTGAAGATTGACATTGGTAAAATTTAGTGGTAGAATCTTAATAATTATGTATATAAAATATACAAAATTGGACGGAAGAATTAAGGATTTTTTATAATGTGACGAGAAAATAGAGGAAATATTGTCAGGGACATTTTTTGCCAGTAAAACCATATTTCTTATGCTAGGGTATGGCGTTTTTTATGTGCGCCTTGGGATAAATTTAGGAGTTGAAATTAAATTAAAAGAAAGAGAGGCGAAGTTTATGAAACAAAGAAAGAAGATTGCCATCTTGTTGGTGGTGACACTTGTACTTCAGATGATGCCACTGCCGGTGGGAAGTCTGGCGAGGGTGCTGGGCGTATTTAGTGTCAGCCAGGCGGTAACGGTTAGTGACAAAGTGGGGGATATCAGATGGGAAGTCAATGGTACGGCTTTGACATTGACAGGTCAAGGGGAAAGCGTAATGAATGCCTATGGAAAGACGAGTTATTATGATAGTAATGGTAACTCTTACCCTGGTTCAAGTGCCCCGTGGGGGAAGTATTCCCAAGAGATTACCTCAGTTACTTTGACAGGGGTGAAAAATATTGGGAAATTTGCATTTTATTCGTTTAGCGCTCTGGAATCCGTTTCATTGTCGGGTGTGACGAGTATTGGGGAATCTGCATTTGAGGGCTGCACAAAACTTAACAGCGTTTCGGGCAGTGATTCCATAACAAGTTTTGGGGCACATGCATTTGATGGCTGTTCCAATTTGAGTACGATTTCCCTTAAGGACAATGCTGTTATGGGAAGCTATGTATTTGCAGGAACGGGTCTGACGCAGGTTATATGGCCAAGTGAAAGTGAGACAATCAGTGAAGGGGCATTTCAGAAATGTGCGCAGATAAAAGCAATTGACATACCTGCTCAGGTGCGTACCATTAATAATAACTCAAACTTCCCACATCAATAAATGCCTGAAACCATTAAAAAATTAGGGATTTTTAAGCACTTAATTGA
>RAYF01000175.1 GCA_003611745.1 bacterium D16-36
AAGTTTGAAACAAATAAGTAGAGATCAGCCAAGAAATAAAGGGCATGGCAAACAAACCACCTAAGAAGCTGGTTTTAAAAAACTAAATATAGCCACAACACCTAATCAGGTAACAGGAACAATATCATCCTTGATGGTGTAGCCTCGTTGTTTAAGCAGATTAAGTGCCTGTGAAGTGGTTAAAACTTTTTCTTTGTTCACAGGACGTGATTCAAGAAAGCCTTCTGATGTATATGGTTTTAAATCTGTGAGTATGTGCCAGATAGCGGTCAGGATCATACGGCAGATGGCAATAATGGCTTTCTTGTGGCCGCGGCGTGCTTTTATACGGCGATAACGGGTGGCAAATTCAGGATGTTTCTTCGATTTGATTAAAGCATTTGCAACTTGCACCAAAACTGGTTTAAAATAGGAACCAGCACGGGAAATCCTAGTGGACTTAATCTTGCGGTTGCTTTGGTCGTTACGGGGACAACATCCTGCCCATGAAACGAGGTTTTTAGCTGTGGGGAAGACAGACATGTCACCTCCGATTTCAGAAAGCACCTGTATAGCAGTCAGCGGATTTTTATCGAATCCCGGTACGGTCCGGATAAGGTTAAGGACGCTTTCGTACTTTTCACTGAGACGAAAGATTTCCCGTTCTATTTCTGCTTTGTGCATTTCTAATTCATCAATATGGTTAAGGCATTGTCTAAGTTTCACAGCCTGTTCTGCAGAGATGGCGCCGTCAACGGCAGCCTGTATTTCTTCGATAGGAGTTTTGCATCTGCCGTCAACAAAAGGCGCCACATCAAAAGTTTCCCCTGGGTGTTGTAAAATCTGCTCTGTAATGGAGCGTGATGATTTACCAAATATATCAGAAAAGACATCATCAAGTTTTAAGTTGGATACCGTAAGACAGTTATGGGCACGGTTCTTCTCGCCGGTAATCATACAGGTGAGTTTGAAACGGTATCTTACTAAATCCCTTAATTCACGGATGTCAGCAGGCGGAATAAAGGAAGGATTGACCATTCCGCACATATATAAATCACAAATCCACTTGGCATCCTTGCGGTCCGTCTTGTTGCCTTTTTGGGGCTTGGTATATTTGGGGTGGGAAAGAGTAACCCAGATGTTATTCTTCTCCAAGATATTAAATACTGGAATCCAGTACTTGCCGGTAGATTCCATGCAGACATCGTTACAGTTGTATTTAGCAAGCCAGTCACACAGCTCGTTCAAACCTTTCGTAAAGGAAGAAAAGCGGGTCTGCTTGTACTCTGTGCGTTTGCTGGAATCAGTAATACCGATGCAGGCATAAATCCAGGTTTTGTGGACATCAAGCCCACAGCAGTTATTTTTTAAGATTTTAAAAGACAATAAAAGTACCTCCTGATGATTGTAAGTTTAAAACTGACAGTGACTGGCCATCCGGCAAAATCGAGTCGACTTTGGAAGAGATAAGTTTACGGGCTACGGTATGCGCCATTCATTGATGCCTTAACGGATGACCGACGACAAATAAATATACGGGGTCGCCGCTATACAGCCCCGCCACTCACCTCCACGTGTTCTGTAGTGTGTCAGTCTTATAAAGAAATAATATCAGAAGGAAGCGAAAAAGAAAATGGAAAGCGGAAGTCAGCCGACACGTTTCATGACGCATTGGTGCCTTTCGCAGAAAGGCGGATTATAAATATG
>RAYF01000176.1 GCA_003611745.1 bacterium D16-36
ACACCATTAATAAGGTTATTTTTGCTTGAAAATTCAAACAATTACACCATTTGCATGGGTGGGAAAGTTGAGTATTTGAGTTACAGCCACAAACAATCAACGAAAAATGCCTGCCTTTGCTGCTGTTCCCTTCCCTGATACTACTTTCTCCGGCATGCTTTTTGCTACCTCCTGTAACTGCTTAAGCTCCGATGCCATTCCCTTTCCAGACCTTTCCCTCTGTTGTTTCAGGCAGATAGCAGCCATTTCCTCATTCTTTTGCTTATATTCCCTTATCTTTTCTTCCCTCTCATTAAATACCATGACCACAGACTCCCCATCACGTTTCAGATAGGCAGTTACGCTTTTTCCATCTTCGGACAGCTTTGTATCGGATTTATTAACAATGGCACACCGCAGATGATTCTTCCCATCCTCCGGCATTCCCGGCAAAACTACAACATAAATATTGGGGGAATCCGTTAGGATTTCTGTCTCCACATCAAAAGAGAGGGGAATATATTCCTCTCCCGACTGGTATCCTTTTAGCTGTTCTGCAGATAAAATCTGCACCATTTTCTCCTGTCCTTCCGAAAGTGTTGGTATATTCTGTAAAGTTTCTGTCTTTTCCTGCAGATTATCCCCTGCAATATCCGGCTCCGGAACAGAATCAGGGGCAGAAGAATCCGTCCTATTCTCCTGCCCTTGGTTAAAAGAGGGAAATATGTCAGCCTGTTCCGGCTTTAGACGCCCTATCTGCTGTATCTTTTGTCTGCTGAGTGGGACAAATGCTTTTCCTAAATCCTCATTTTTCATATTTAACGGATTTTCTTCCACTACATGACCGTGGGCATCCATATGGTATAGTTTCGTTTTACCCTGCCTGTCCAAACAAGTCACAAGGGTTTGTCCCTGATCCAAGAGCAGACAATCCTTTTTCGGAACAACAATAGCGTGTTCCAGTGCAGCATTCAATCTGCTTTTGGGTATTTTAAGTACATAAGAATCTTTATTCTCCTGTAACAACAACGTTTTCATGTTCAGGCTGATTGGAATATAATTATCATCCCGAATCCTCTCCTGTATCTCCGACAACTGCTCTATGTGCATCCCATCTGTATAGCCTTTCTCCGCCAATTCATTAAGCAATTCCTGTCCGTCTTTCCCTGCCATATCCATGTATTGGTCTACACTGATGTCCTTTGGCATCTCTGATAAATGTTTCCGATAGTACCCGACCACCATTTTCACATTTTCTGCATCCATCGGATTATAGGCAATCTGTGTATAACCATCCCCCAACTGTAAATCCGGCAGCTCCGCAAAGGACACACGCATTTTTTTCAGACGGTCATAAAATCCCAATAATGCTTTTTCATTCTCCAGTGGGATATTCAGGATATTATACTGCCCGCCTGTCAGTTTCTCCAGATCAGACAGTTTCATTGTCTTACGGTTGCCCGTGCTGGCATAGTGGAGTTTCATTTTGCACTGCATCGTCTTGACTTTCGCCACATCCACACCCTTTGCCGCCCCTTTTGCAGAAAAACGGATGGCACGGCCTAATGCCCCTAATCCTCTGCCGTATAATTCGATGATTTGTACCATTGACTGTAATTCGTAAGCGCCTAATCTGCCCACGGATTGCGCCCCTCACAAATCCATGCCATAATCGGAGTGTCTAAAATTAAAAA
>RAYF01000022.1 GCA_003611745.1 bacterium D16-36
CGTTTTTACCGTGGCAGTATGCTGTGCATCCCTGCCTTGGTTCGCGCGCCCCCGCCGTGGCATGTGTGTTTCCGGCGAGGGCATCTTGAAAATTTTTAAGGATTGTGTAATCCTTTATTAGAATTTTCAGGGTTGTTTTACTGTTCAGCTGTCAATCTTCTTTTCACAGTGCCTCCAAATATCGGGGGCGCCTGTCCGGGACGGTTTCCCGCACCGCTGCTGTGCCTCTTCTGTGCGTCAGCGAGATTTATATTACCACGCTTTCCACATCTTGTCAACAGCTTTTTTTACTTTTTTCTACTTTTTTATTTAGCAGACATTTTTGCTATAAAAGCAAAACACACAGCAAGCAAATTTACCATCGCTGTGTAAACGGAGAAGGAGGGATTTGAACCCTCGCGCCGCTATTAACGACCTACTCCCTTTCCAGGGGAGCCCCTTCAGCCTCTTGGGTACTTCTCCAGATTCCATTCTTAAAAAATATTTTATTTTAAATATATCCTTAGACAGAAAAAAAGAAGCGGAGAGGGTGGGATTCGAACCCACGCGCCCTTGCGGACAAACGGTTTTCAAGACCGCCTCGTTATGACCACTTCGATACCTCTCCTTATTCAATTATGCAGACACTTCAGCAAAGCAAGCAACTATACTGTCCTTAAATTCCTTTACCAAAACACTGCTCTGCAAGTATAACATCCAAATAAAGCCAAGTCAAGTCTTTTTTTTACTTTTTTTATATTATTCCATCCGCAGCCCTATTTTTAGATTTGGCACAGCATTCAGTTCCAGCCCATCCCGCCTTCCTGACATATACTCGTGATACCCCTGTACTGCTATCATAGCTGCATTATCTGTACAAAACACAGGAGATGGATAATACAAGGCAATCCCTGCTTTCCCACATTCCTCCTGCATTGTTTTCCGCAAAGAAGAATTGGCAGCCACGCCGCCTGCCACTGCAATTCTCTTTTCTCCAAGTTTTTGTGCTGCAGCAACCGCCCGGCTTACCAATACATCAACAACAGCCTTCTGAAAGGACGCCGCCACATCTGCCGTATTTACTTTTTGTCCTTTCATTTCACATTGGTTTAAATAATTCAAAACAGCAGATTTCACACCGGAAAAACTAAAATCAAATTCCGAGCCTGCTATTTTAGCCCTCGGAAATTCAATTGCATTCGCATCCCCTTCTTTGGCGGTTTTATCAATCTTTGGCCCGCCCGGATACCCAAGCCCTATAGCTCTGGCAACCTTATCAAATGCCTCACCTGCTGCATCATCATGCGTGCAGCCAATCACCTCAAATGTACCATATTCCTTCACCTGTACCAGATGTGTATGCCCACCGGATACAACAAGGCAAAGAAACGGAGGTTCTAAATCCGGATGCTCTATATAATTTGCTGCAATATGCCCCTCAATATGGTGCACTCCTACCAGCGGCTTACCTGCCGCATACGCGAGCGCCTTTGCCGCACCTACCCCTACCAGCAGGGCACCTACCAGACCAGGACCGTACGTAACACTTACTGCATCAATGTCTGCCAGATCCACTTGAGCCTGTAGCAGGGCCTCTTCTATCACCTGATTGATTTTCTCAATATGCCTACGCGAAGCAATTTCTGGAACAACCCCTCCATACAAGGCATGGATATCAATCTGGGAAGATATCACATTTGATAATACCTCACAGCCATTTTTGACGACAGCAGCCGCTGTTTCATCACAAGAGCTCTCAATTCCTAAAATCAATATCTCCTTCATAGTAATCCCCCAATTATTTCATGCCGGCTTTTGCTGCTTCCTCAGCATTCGTCTGCTGCCAGCCAAGAATCTTCCATTTCCCTTTAGCATCCCTGCGGCACATGAACTTTTCAAAAGTCTTTGTACTCTTCTCTCCTTTTGCCTTTACTAAAGTAGATGTAATGACTGTGGCACAGTCCCTCCCGTCCAATTTCTTAACAGAAACAGTTTTATTACTCTGGACATTGTAAGCATCACTAATCTTTTGCTCTTTTTCCTGATAACTATCCCTGTCTTTCTTAAAATTTTCCAGCATCTTCTCATAAGAGTTATTCTTTTCTGCTAAAAGCTCATCATCATAAAGCATGCGGAGCTGCTTTAAAAGCTTTTCAAAATTTTCGTCACCAACATTTTCATTATACATGCATTTATTAATACGCCAATACAGTTTTAAAACCTCCGTCGGTGTCTCCGGATACTTTAATTCCAAATCCTTCGCAAGAATCTTTCCCACTTCTGTCGTCGGCAGCACACTTTCCTCTGCATCCTTCTGCACCTGCCTGTTCATCGCAAAATATACTGCCAAAACTACTGCTGCTACCAATATAATGGCAGCAAACGCCCCAATGATTCTCTTTGTCATCTTATTATCCATATATTTACCTCCATTCTGAAAACCTCATGCTGCTAATCCTCTGGAAATTCCAAAGTGCAGCTTTTTCTGTCCTTTCCCGGAAATGCCTGAGGAAATATTTTCCGTACCGGCTTCATATAATCCTCTGGATGCAGCAGGGACGGGCTGTAATGGGTGAGCCACATCTCTTCCACTCCGGCTTCTCTGGCTATGTGCGCTGCTTCGAGAAATGTCATATGCTTCTTCTCTTCCGCTTTTTCCTGTTTCTCTTTTTCTCCATACATCCCTTCACAAATAAGCAAGTCAGAATCTCTGGCATTTTCTATCAGGCTGCGCACCGGCCTGGTATCAGTACAGTACGTCAGCTTAATCCCTTTCCTCGGCGGCCCGATTACCATATCCGGTGTATATTTCCGCCCCTCATACTCTATCGTCTCACCTTTCTGCAGACGGCTCCAAAGTTTCATTGGCACTTGGTTTTCCTGTGCTTTTTCCAGAAAAAACTTTCCACCCCTTGGCACGGTGATGGTATAGCCATAACACACAACATTATGATTGACCCGAAATGCCCTGAGGTGATAGCCATTAACCTCTATGTCTTCTTCCTTCTGGGACAACTCCTTAAATTGTATTGGAAAAGGGAGGCCGGGTGCAATAATCCGAAGGCTGTTCACCACTTTTTCCAACCCTTTCGGCCCAATCAGCGTCACCGGCTCTTTCCGGTCTGAGTTCCCCATAGAGAGCAGCAGCCCCGGCAGGCCGCTGATGTGGTCCCCATGGAAATGCGTAAAGCAAATTGTATCAATGGGATTTACACTCCATCCCTTCTCCCTCACCGCAACCTGCGTCCCCTCACCGCAGTCAATCAAAAGGCTGCTGCCTCCCAGCCTTGTCATCAATGAAGTCAGCCACCGCCCGGGCAAAGGCATCATACCGCTTGTTCCCAATAAACATACATCCAACATATATTAAACTGTGCTTCCTTTCCAAACCAATCAATAACTCCTAATATTTCTATCGTACAAAAATCAGCGGTGCAACACCGTGCACCGCTGATTAGTATATCATAAACTGCATTTTTTTCCAAATTTAAAGTTCTGTCACCTCTATCTCCTCAACAGGGATGGCAAAATTAGAAATCATTTTGTCATAACAAGCTTCACATAAAATAAAAGAATGGCGCACCATGTCCTTCTCTGAAAAATATCCCCATTCCTTGTTCCCCTCGAAGACATCTTCTTTCAAAATTCCATTTTCCATTTTAATTTCTCTGGCACAGGCATTACAAAAAAGCGCGCTTCTTTCCTTCATCAGCTTGTTCCTCCTTAAGATAACTAGTACACATAAAGTATAAGCGAAAAAAGCTGAATTGTATAGTGGAAATCAATGGGATGCACGGAAATCAATTCTCAGTATATATTATTCATTGCTGCTTCAAATTAATATGTCGCCATTTACAGATGATGTTTGCTTAATGATAACTCCCTGTCATCCATCAATTCCCAATGCGCCTGCATCCGGCTGTGTTTTTGTTTTTTTGCTCCCACAGAGTACGATACGCCTAAAAGGAAGTATATAATATTCCGCCAGACAACAACGGCTTTCCAGAGGAACTCTGTCTTGCAGGGCTTTGATGGATATGCGCCTTGCAGCACTGTCTGAACAGCATGCGCGAGTTCAGGCTTTCCTAGGAGGCACGCTTCCGCTACCTCTCATAACGCAACGGTACATAGCAGGACAAAATACGTCCTGCAAGTACCGGCGATTCGAGAGTGCCTCTGCGGAAAGCCATGAAACCCGCTGCATGGTGTGAGTTTGCGGAAAGGCGCATAAATCAAGCATCAAAGCCGCAAGACAGATAGTTTCTCGGAAAGACAGAATGTTGCAAGGAATATCATATACTTCCTTTTAGGCGTTCTACTTGTTTGTGAAGCAAAAAACAGAAACACAGCCGGATGCAGGCATAAACAAAACTTGATGGATAACAGGGAGTTATCACTTAGAAAGCAATCGGCTGTAAATGGTGACAAATTAACTGAAGCAGCAATGAATATATACTGAAAATTGATTTCCGTGTCAATGGGATAGTGGGAGCTGCATTAGAAGGGCGTCTTCTTCCGGCGCATGGTAGTAACCCCTCCGCACCCCAATCTGCGCAAAACCCAATTTACGGTAGAGGCAAATAGCAGCGTGATTACTTTGACGCACTTCCAGCAGTATCTTCATAACTCCCCTTTCTTTTGACAGTTTGACGGCCCTCCGCAACATCTTCTCTGCAATGCCCTCCCTGCGGCACTCCGGTGCGACTGCAATATTACACAAATCAGCAGTCTCATAAGATATCCAGATACCACAGTAGCCGTAAATTTTTTCTTCGGAAACTGCTGCCAGATAAATATTATCCGGCGAAGCATACGCATCCAAAAAACTTTTCTCGCTCCATGGGACAGAAAAAATACGCTTCTCCAATTCCGCAGCCGCCATAGCATCTTCCTTCTGCATGGCCCGAATCACAAAATCCATCTGCTGTCCCTCCTCTGTTTCCATGCCGCATCAAGCCCCCTGCTCCTGAAGGCGTTTTGCACGTTCCCTCTCTGCCTGAGACTGGCGCAGGTAAATCGGCTTGTGGTCTTTTGCATCCTCTATCTTTCCCTCTTCCATGTAAATCATGCCTAATGCAGCAACAGAAGCTGCACTCTGCCGATTTAGATGAAGCGGCGCAAACTGATAAGAAACCTTGATTTTTTCTTCCAGCACAGCCCTATGCACCGGCACTCCGTCCCCCAGAAATACTACATTCTCGTTCAATTCATTTACTTTCGCTGCTATATCCAGTATATCTACAGCACACTGCTCCAGCAAACATTCCATTCTGCTGCCTGACATTCTGTAAATTCCTGTATATACCTGACTCCTTCTGGCATCCATCAGTGGACAGATCACACCGCCAAATCCTGCCATGCGGTATGCCATTCCCTCCAATGTAGGCACAGGGATAATCGGTTTGTTCAGCGCAAGCGCCATTCCTTTAGCTGTAGACGAGCCAATACGAAGCCCTGTAAAGGACCCCGGACCTGCTGCTACTGCAATCCCATCCAGCTCCTCCAGTCCGATGCCTGACATTTTCACCACCTGATCAATCATCGGAAGAAGCGTCTGCGAATGTGTCTGCTTATTATTCACTGTAAACTCCGCCACAAGAATATCTCCCGAAACAATAGCAGCCGAAGCTGTCATCCCCGAACTGTCAATTCCTAATAATTTCATTATAAGACCTCCATCTTCCCGTCAAACTGCCCCTCTGCGGTTATCTTCCGGTAATCAGTCCCCTGTTCCAAATCCTTTTCGATTGTTATGACAACAGCATTGTCTGGCAAAATTTCTTCAATTCTAGATGCCCACTCAATCAGGCAAATTCCCTGACCATAAAAATAATCCTCATAACCAATCTCTTCCATCTCTTCTATGTCTGCAATCCTATAGACATCAAAATGATACAATGGGATTCTGCCCTCTTCGTAAATCTGCAATATCGTAAAGGTCGGGCTTGAAATAGGCTCTGTTATGCCAAGCCCCTTTCCAATACCCTTAGAAAAAACAGTTTTTCCTACACCCAAATCACCATTTAATAAAAAAATATCCCCCGGCTGGCAGGATTCCCCAATCTGCACCCCAAAAGAAAATGTATCCTCAGCAGAATAACTTTGATATACCCGGCACTCCATAATTATACCTCATCTTTCTCTGGCATGTCGTCCTTATGCCTCTCCATCTGCCCTTGTACAGCAGAACAAATCACTTCATATTGGCTACCGCATTGCTCTTTTGGAAAAATAAACGCCCTGACAGGAGACATATAAATATACAATCCCTGTTTCGCCTGAACCACTTTGCGGATATCATCCCACCTGACAGCAGCTTCCTGTTCGTTTTGGCGCACAGTAATCCCTTCCTCCGATAATGTATAATGCAGGGATGAATTAATGTTATCACTTTTTTTAATCTGCGCCCTGCATTTTACATACAGCATAAGAGGCTGTATGATTGTAAAAAGGGCTGCAATAAAAAGCAGCGCCATAACCGTAGCTGCCTGAAAATTGCGAAATTGCACAAGGCATACAACAAGGCTGCCCAGACTAATGATTAAACTAAAAATTCCTGAAATACTAAAATACGTATGGCGCAGCGTAAACAAAAAAAGCTCCTTTGTGCGCAGCGTTATGTCAAAATCTATCTCTTTCATACTTCACCCCGTCTTTCTCAATTTTAGTCATTCTTCTCACAGATATCCCTCAGGCAGCATTTGTCACAGTACGGTTTTGTCCTTGCCGTACAGACATCCCTCCCATGATAAACCAGCCTATGGCAGAAATCACTTCCCTCCTCAGGGGGAATAATGTCCCACAGAGCCATCTCCACTTTTTTCGGATCCTTTATGCCATCAACCAGCCCCATCCTATTTACCAGACGGATACAATGCGTATCGGTTACAATAGCGGGCTTGCCAAAAACATCCCCCATAATCAGATTGGCACTTTTTCTCCCCACTCCCGGCAGCTTGAGCAGCGCATCAAAATCATCCGGCACTTTCCCCTGATACTGATCCCGTAAAATCTTCATACATGCACTGATATCCCTCGCCTTACTGCGCCCAAGGCCGCAGGGCCTTATAATCTCCTCAATATCCTCCGGCTCCGCTTCCGCCAGGGCATTACAATCAGGATATTTTTTGTACAATTCCTGAACTACTACATTAACCCTCGCATCCGTACACTGTGCTGCCAGCCGGACACTTACTAACAGTTTCCAAGCTTCATTGTAATCCAGAGTACATCCGGCATCCGGATACTCTTTCTTCAAACGGCTGATGATTTCCAGCGCCAGTTCTTTCTTTGTCATATTATACACAGCCTTTCTATCTTCTCTAAGGAACTGCAAACTTGCGTTTGGCTTGTTGCATACGTGGGAATAAATAACTTTACAGTTCCTAACATCAGTTTTTTTCCAACATCTTAGCTACTGTAGACCTTAGCATATTCATATCAATCGGTTTTGAAATATGTGCATCCATCCCCGCAGCCAAGGCATTTTCAACATCCTCTGTAAACGCATTTGCCGTCATTGCCGCAATCGGGACTGTCCGGGCATCCGGATGCCCACAGGCACGGATTGCCTCTGTCGCCTGATAACCATTCATAACCGGCATCTGTACATCCATTAAAATCACATCAAAACTGCCAGGTTCAGAATCCTTAAATTTATGAAAAGCATCCTCGCCATTTTCCGCAATCTCGCATGAACCCCCTTCCAGTTTCAGAAGTTCCGTAAGAATCTCCGCATTAATCTCATTATCCTCTGCCACCAAGAAATGTAATCCTTTCAAAACAGAATTATTTCCTTTCTCCTCCGTCCTCTGCTCTTCATCCTCTATCCTCCTAACCCTTTCAACTACTTGCTGCAGGGCAGATACGAAAAACGGTTTTGCTAAAAATGCATCTGCCCCCATTTTTTCTATCCCTTCCTCCATTTCCTCCCTGTCATAAGCAGTCAAAATAATTATAACATCCTGCCCTGCACATGCCCTGATGCGCTTTACTGTCTCCAAACCGTCCGGTTCCTGCAGGCCACTGTCAACCAAAATAACACTGTAGCCATTCCCTGCCTCACATGCATCTGCTGCCATTTTGACTGCAGTAATGCCATCAACAGCGCTTGAAGCCTCTACCGATGTATCTCTCATAAGACTGCAGATATTGTTGCAAATATCTTCATCGGCATCCACTGCCAGCAGCCGGTATATATCGTGCTCCCTCCAAAAATTCTTATCTGCCCCCTGTTTTGGCACACGGAAAGATATATTTACTGTAAATTCACTTCCCTCGCCCGGACTGCTTTTAACTGAAATCGTACCTCCCATCAGATCAAGCAGATTTTTCGTTATTGCCATCCCCAAGCCTGTACCCTGTATTTTACTGACAGTACTGTTCCTTTCCCTGACAAATGGGTCATAAATCGTCTTAAGGAACTCTTCACTCATGCCAATGCCATTGTCCCGGACAACAAAGGACATACGCGCAAACCTCCTTGATGTCTGGCTTAAATTCTCTATAATCAGCTCAACCCTTCCATTCTCCTGCGTATACTTCACTGCATTAGATAAAAGATTTAAAAGAACCTGAGAAATCCGTACTTTGTCCCCAATCAGAACCTCTTCTTTCATAGAAAATATCTTTATTAGGAAATTCTGTCCCTTTGCCTTAGCCTGAGGACGTATCACGGCACAGACATCTTCCAGCATTTCAAAAAATCTAAACTCCTCTGTATTGAGCTTTGTTTTTCCACTCTCTATTTTACTCATATCCAGTATATCGTTAATAAGCCCCAGAAGATGCTGGCTGGAAGCCATAATTTTATGCGCATAATCATGAATCCGCTCTTCCTGAGCTGCATCTTTATCCAAAAGCATTGTGTAGCCAACAATAGCATTCATCGGCGTGCGGATATCATGGGACATATTAAACAGGAAGCTGCTCTTTGCCTCATTCGCATTTTCCGCAATATCTAGCGCCTGCTTCAATGCCTGATTCTGCCTCTTCTCCGCTGTCCTGTCCGAGAGCACCAGAATAAACTTCTGGCTGTCTGAAATAGCAACTTTGTACAGCATTGCGCAATACCAGTGCGTTTCATTTGTCTTATAATGGGCAATCTCCAATTCATCCTGCCAGCAGCCATTTAACGGAATCACATCCAGTATACCCTTATTGTCAAGCGGGATTTCCTTACCCCCGTTTACATAAATTCCATTTAATTTTCTAATGTCGCTCTTGATTTCCTTTATCGGAATCCCTGTGATAGCTTCGAAATTCGGACTGACATACTCCACCTTATAGCCGTCCTTTGAAAACATTACAAAAATATCCTCCGCAATATTAGAAAGAATCCCAAAAAGTTCCTCACGGTATTTGATATCTAATGATTTTTTATCTAATTTCAGTTTGTTCCTGTGTAACAGCATCCGGAAACCTACAATAAATATGATAATGAAAACTGCTGCAAGTACAGATGTAGTCAGAATCTGCACCTTATTCAGCCTCTCCCCTACAATCTTCTTAGAAACCATCCCTGCCAGCATCCAGTCCTGAAAACCAACCGGCATATACACCAGATACTGCGTTCCGTCTTTGCATTTATACTCCAGGTTTCCATTCTCCCTCTTCTCCAAACCTGTGCGCACCTCATCAAACTCTTCTTCCGACATTTGGCCGTTTTCCTTCAGATAATCCAATAAATTGGCTGGCTGTTCCTCAGAAATCCTGGTTGAAAATAAAACATCCCCATTTGAATAGACAACAAAACAGTTTGATTGGCCGGAAAAAGCCCCCACATTGATAACCTGCACCATAGCTTCGCTGCTGTAGCTGACACCCATAGCAGAATACCGAAACCCCTTAATGCTGTGCTCTTCTTTTGTCGGAATGGCAAAAACCGTCTCCGTAGTCCCATCCTGCAAAACTCCGTCTACCGTTATCCTCTGCCCCTTCTCCATCAGGTCAGAAAATTTGCTGCCTAAATCTATGGTACCCCTTTTCCCATCCAACGTCTGGTAACCGCCCTCTCTATCTAAAAAGTAAAATCCTGTAAACTCCCACTGCTCTTTCTCCCTTTTTATAAGGGAAATCACATCCTCCTCCGTATCACTGCGGTACAGATGCTCCATATAGCTTTCCCAGCAATCAAGTAATTTCCAGTTCTTAACTACCAGTGATGCAAAAGTCCTGTCCACCTGTGTATAAATTTCCTGCAGATGCTCTATACTTTCTTCGTAGATACTCTGGCTGATAAAACTGCTATACCACTGATAAATACCCAATAATAATACAATAGACAAAATAGACGCAAAAACATACCACTTCTGCCGCATAGACTCCCTCCTCTGCTCTCTGCATAGCTGCAGGATATAAACTATCCTCTTTTGCTGTCATGCCGGCTGCGTTTTTTGTTTTTGTTATTATACTATCATAAACGCCCCTTATTTTGAAGAGTTTTTTGACCCTGTAGTAAAAATCAACTCTTAGTATTTACATTAATTCATCGCTGTTCCGCATCAACATGCAAAGGTTTAATGTAATATTTTTCATCGTTACATTTGCACCATTTTGTACCAGCACCGAGTTTTCATCAAATTTTGATGATTCAATCTCCTCGTCAAGAACTTCTGTATCCTCCTCAATCGATAAAATGCATAAATATTTCTGCATAGGGAATAGTATCTGAAAAGGACAACAAATGCAATTTCTTTAAGAAATAAAAAGGAGTAAATAAAATTATGATTGAACAGGACACTATAAGGCTACTGAGGGAATGCGACGCAGGTATTAAAATGGGCGTCGAATCCATTAATGAAGTATTGGAGTATGTACAACATAACAAGCTTCGCGAATGCCTGTCGGACTGCAAGAACAAACATTCAAAACTGGAAGATGAAATTCAGACCCTCCTGAATAAATATCATGATGAGGGGAAGGAGCCAAGCCCTATGGCAAAGGGAATGTCGTGGATGAAGACTAATGTTAAGTTAGTCATAAACGAATCAGATGAGACAATCGCCGACTTAATGACTGACGGCTGCAATATGGGTGTCAAATCCCTCAGCAAATACCTGAACCAGTATAAAGCCGCTGATGAAAAATCCAAGGATATCACAAAACGGCTGATCAAGCTGGAGGAAAAACTTACAGAGGACATGCGGGCATATCTGTAAAAAAGGGCACAGACTTCGCTTGTGCCCTAGCAAGAATTTTCTGCGAAAATTCTTGTTGCAGGAACGCCGAGCGTTCCTTAGCCACCACACAGCGAGCAATCTCCTATAAAGCAAAGAACTGCTTTTGCAGTCCCTTGTATCCTTCAAGACTTAGCAGTCTTCAAAACATGGCCATGGCGTCCCCTGCTCCATGGCTGTTTTGATTTTATTGTAATAGCGGACTTTCTGCTGTATATGGTCCAGATCCTGCTGCATCTTTTCCATCTGGCAGATAATATCTTTTTCGTGGTCTTCCATCATATCTATAATATCGTCTATATGGCAGGGCAAATTCTCTGCATATTCAAAAAAGTCATGCATTTTTGCCATTGGCAGCCCTGTCCGTTTGAAACAGTTGATCGCATGGAGGCGGTCAATATGCTCATCTGTGTATATGCGCTGGTTTGTTTCTGTTCGCATTACTTCCGGGAACAGCCCGATTTCCTCATAATAACGCAGGGTAGAAGACGGGATATCAAATTTCTCCCTCATTTCTTTTATTGTGTATGTATTCATTAAAATCCCCTCATTTCTGCAAGGCGAACTTTGTTCACCTCTTCTCTATTGAACTAAAATTCCTTTGAATTTATGAAAAATGTATCTTGACTTCAAGTATACTTGAAGTGTTAGCATTTGTAAATAAAAAGGAGGCCACATTATGAAAAAACACTTATTGGCAGGGATATTGTCCCTAAGCCTTATTCTGCCTGCTTTCCCAGCGGAAGCGGCAGTGACGCTGACAGAAACCGTATTGGTAAAAGACACGGCAGGTAATCCTGTTTTTACAGCCGACGCCGACGGCAAGCTGATATATGGGGCAGACCCGTCTGTACTTGTAGACGGCGATACAGTTTACCTTTATGCCGGCCACGACGAATCAACGGACAGCGAGGTCAGCCGTAAAATTTACAACCAGAAAGAGTACATCTGCTATTCCACAAAAGACATGAAAACATGGACACCGGAAGGCAGTGTTATGGAAGTAAGTACGGATAATGTGGTCTGGGCGAGGGATTCTTCCTCCGGATGGGCTTCACAGGCAACAAAATATAAAGACAAATACTATTTGTACTTTTGCACATGGGATAAGACTTCCATGGGAAAACAATCAATCGGTGTAGCGGTGGCAGATAAACCGACAGGGCCATTTAAGGACATTGGCGCCCTGTTGGTGAGAGGGACAGATACGATGCCGCAGAACAGCAATTGGGATGACATTGACCCGACAGTCTGGATTGAAACTGGCGAGAACGGGGAAGAGCACCGCTATCTCGCGTGGGGCAACAGCCAGTACTATGTCTGTGAATTGAATGAGGATATGATTTCCGTTAAAGACTTAAACGGGGACGGAAAAATAACCTGCGGCAAGGACAGCAAAACAGCAGATATCATTAACCGTTCCCCAGCAGGGTACACGGAGGCGCCATGGATTTACCGCCGGAAAGACGCTGATGGAAAATATACCGGTGACTATTATTTATTCTATGCATCCGGCTGGCATGAGGAGATGGCATACTCTACTACCAGCGATTTAATCAATGGGACATGGAAATATGGGGGCATACTGATGCCGCCAAATGCCACATCAAACACAAACCACATGGCTGTATTTGATTTTATGGGAAAAACTTATTTTGCTTACCACAATGGTTCCCAGCCGGGCGGAAATGGATACCGCAGGATTCCCTGCATCACAGAACTTCATTTCAATGAGGACGGAAGTATTCAGGAAATTCCAGAAACAGCCAGCGGGCTTACTGGAACCACTACTATGATTTACACAAATTCCGGCCTACCACTGTCCCATGAAAACTTTGTGAATTCACGCTATGAAAGCGACTATCCTTACAAAAGCATAAAAGTCGGCGCAGGGACTGGCAGACAGCAGGGGCGTAACTTTTGAGAGCGTCGCCTATCCGGGACATTTTTTATCTATTGCCAACGGAAACCTGACTTTGCAAGATGGAACAGATACGCAGGCCGTTACATTTTACACCAGTCTGGATGAAAAAGATACTTCCCTTCGGACAGTAGCTGCCACGGCAAAGAACAATGAAGTACTGCAGGGCGAAGCCATGGCGAATGAAAATATTTCCCTTACCCTGTCCTATGCCGATGGCACGACAAAAAAGACGACTGACTTTACAACAAATGCCCTGTCCTTTACGGACAAAAAACCGGGCAGTTATCAGCTTTCTGTTGTATATAAAGACGGGGATGCCCAGAGGGAAACTTTTGTTCCCATTACGATTGTGGTAAAGCCGTCTAAAGTCACAAAATTGACGGCAAAAACTGCGCAAAAGAAAAATAAGACAACCGTCAAGCTCTCGTGGAACAAGACGAATGGACAGAAATATGAAATCTCTTATGGCAAAGCAAAAAAACAGCACAAAAAACTGGGAGAAATAAAGATATCGAAAAAAAGTATTTCGTATTCCCGTTCGGCTAAAACATGGAAAAAGGGGAAATCGTATTATTTTCATATCAGGGCATATTCTAAAGTAAATGGAATTAAAAAATATAGCAACTATAAAACAATCAAAGTTAAAATATAATAATAAAAGAGTGCCACCACACACCAAGAACTTTATTATACATAAAAAATCGCAAATTTTCGATAATAAATTAAATAAACAGGAGGTATTAATAATGGAATATCGCAGTGTAGGAAAATCAGGATTGAAAGTTAGTGAAATTGCAGTAGGAAGCTGGATGACAGACCTTGGCGGAAGCGAAAAAGCTAAAATAGCCGAAGATACCATACGCCTTGCATATGAAAATGGCATTAATTTCTTTGACTGTGCCGATGCGTACAGTGGCGGGGAGGCAGAACGCTTTTTGGGGAGGGTTTTAAAAGATTACCGCAGAAGCTCCTATGTCGTATCCAGCAAAGTGTTTTTCCCAACAGGCCCTGCCGCCAATGAGTGGGGATTATCCAGAAAACATATTTTTGAAAATATTGACCGGACATTGTCAAATATGCAGCTCGACTATATTGATTTGTACTATTGCCACCGCTTTGACCTGACTACCCCGATGGAGGAAACGCTCCGCGCATTAAGCGCCCTGGTGGATCAGGGAAAGATCCTCTACTACGGCGTCAGCGAGGAGTGGGGAGGCGCAAGATTGATGGAGGCGCAAAAAATTATTGAAAAATATAACCTCCACCCTATGACCAGCCTGCAGCCACAGTACAATATGATGGACCGCTATATAGAACATGAGATTATGGGAATTTGCGAAAGATACGGCATTGGCATCACCCCATTCTCCCCTCTTGCACAGGGACTTCTCACAGGCAAATACAAGAAGGGACAGCCGTATCCGGAGGGCTCTCGTGCCACCCATCAGGCGGATAGGCAGGTGAATAACCTTTTGACTGATGAAAACTTAGATAAAGTAGATGCTATGGAAAAAATTGCAGCAGAACTCGGCACTACGATGTCCGTCCTCGCACTGTCCTGGATTCTCCGCAAGGGTATTATCAGCAGTGTAATTACAGGGGCGAGCAGACCATCCCAATTAGAAAGCAACCTCGCTGCCTCCGGATTTAAAATTCCGGCAGATGCGCAGGAAGAAATTGACAGGATACTTGGCTTTGTACCATTTGAAAGGCATGTCGGCTGATGATTGTTCCACGCAAAAATTGCGGAAAATTGTTAGATGTCAGGGCAGCCCATGTATCTTGACAAAAATTTCCTTACAATTTTGGCTGCAAAAAAGAAAAAAGGGCTTGCAAAAAATTTTAAATCCCGTATGATGTAGTAAACAGACTATTTTTATGAAAGGTACGAGGATATTTCAATGGCAACCAGAAAAAGAAGAGCAGAGCTTATACAAGCTATTTCAGAACTAAAAGGTATCGACTACTCCAAGGAACCTGAATTAGATGGGATATACCACAGGCTATTTGATGGCAGAAAGCAATTTGCTGAAATTTTTGAAAAAAATATTAATGCAACGATGCAGATCAGTTCCCTTGACTTGATTATGCAGCACCAGACCCAGAAAATAGTTGATATTTCCAATAAAGTAACAAAGGCTACCGAAACTATTTTTGGCACCGCTGCAGGAAATGCTGATAACCAGCATGAAGAACTGACTAATACGATCATCAAAGTCTCCGAAGCAACAGATGAGGTTTATAAGAAAATTGAAGCAGGGCAGGGTGAACTAACAAACATCAAAGAACTTTCCAGCCAGACGATTGCCGTCTCACGCGAAATGCAGCAGGATATGGATGAACTTGTAGATGTGATTGATAGTTTAATAACTGTCATCGCAGGTATTGACAAGATATCCCTGCAGACAAACCTGCTGGCGCTGAATGCCTCTGTAGAAGCAGCACGGGCAGGTGAAGCGGGCAAAAGCTTTGCCGTAGTAGCAAATGAAATCAGGGAACTTGCAGGGGAAACGCAGAAACTGACACAAAGCATGAGTTCTTTTGTGGAAAATATGAAGACAGCTTCGCAGAAGAGCGTACATAGTTCCACCAGCACAATCAGCTCACTGGCTTCCATGGCAGATAAAATTAATAACGTCTGGGAATTAAACCATGAAAGCCAAAAGCATGTTTCGAACGTCAATGAATCCATCAGTTCCATTGCTGCTGTCAGTGAGGAACTCAGCAGTTCCATGACAGAAATGGAAAACCAGTTAAAGGACAGTGCCAATTTTATGTGCAATGTCGGCCAGGAATTACACCAAGCTGCAGAACCTGTAGTGAATATTGAAAAAACATTGGATGAAACGTTAAAACAGATGGGAAAGATGGCAAAGGACGCCTTCTTTCATCTGGAAAACCACGAATTTGCCCAATATATGAGCAATGCCATCTCTTCCCACCATACGTGGCTTGGCAACTTGAAAAAAATGGTATATGAAAGGGCTATCGTACCCCTGCAGCTTGATTCTTCAAAATGCGGGTTCGGCCACTTCTACTATGCCATGACTCCGGACATACCAGACGTACTGCCAATCTGGAATGAGCTTGGCAAAAAGCACCAGAAATTCCACACATACGGCGCAGCCGTTATCAATGCAATCAACCGTCAGGCATATGGGGAAGCCGAACAAGTTTATAAGGATGCTGAGAACTACTCCAAGGAACTGATTGCTGATATGCAAAAAATACTGCAGCTTGCAAAAGGTTAACGGCTATATATCTTTCTTAGTACACCCTTTTGTATTCCAATGCACGCAGCAGGCCAAATACAGGCTTACTGCGTGCATCCAGTTTGCTACCCAGACACTCTGTGTTCTCTGTCCACCAAGAAAACAGTTATCTTATCCTATTTCTACCACTTTCGTAGCTATTTTTTCACAGAACCTCACATCATGCTCCACAACCAGCATGGTCGGTTTCCTCTGCAGTAAAAGTTTCTCTATCTGCATTCTTGAAAATACATCGATATAGTTTAGAGGCTCATCCCAGATATACAGATGTGCCTGCGTCAACAGACTAGCGGCAACCAGCACCTTTTTCTTCTGCCCCTCAGAAAAATCCTCCATCTCTTTTGCAAACTGTACCCTCTCCATGCCCAGTTGGCGAAGGATAGCTTTAAATAAACTCTGCTCCAGATTTCTTTCCTGACAGAAATTTTCCAGCCCGCCTTTTAGAAAAGATGTGTCCTGATTAATATACGAAATTATCAACCCGCCAGCCACTTCAAGCATCCCTGTTTCCTCCATCATGTTATTACTATTGCCATCGCAGCCACCCGGGCTGTGCGACAATACTGCCTTTAAAAAGCTTGATTTGCCGCAGCCGTTTTCCCCCCGCAGAAACAGCCGCTCCCCCTGCCGCAGTTCCAGATTAAAATTCTGGAAAACTTCATACCGGCCGCCGGACGGGTGCCCACACATTTTTGCAGAAGAGCCCTGTTTGGTATTGTCCCTGTATACAATGCCATATCCTCTGGCAGAAATAAGTACCTCCTTGTGATGTTTTAATGGCATCATTTTTAATTCTGCCGGATTTTCTATATCCTTCAAAAGCCCTTCCTTCTGTGCTATTTCATCATCAATTCTCTTTTCTAACTGTTTGACACGGCTCTGCATTTTCTTTGTCTTGGCACCAATATAAGGCCTGCTGCCATTGCCGCGCTCGTGTTCTTTGATTGGATCATAGCCAATCTTTGACCCTTCACTTTTATCTGCCCAGCTTCTGCACCTTGCTGCTGCCTTCTCTAATTTTCTGATTTCACTCTTATGTTTTTCATTTTCATCGCGGTGAAAATGGTCCAGACGCTCCTTATTTGTCCACCAAGAAGAAAAATTTCCAACCTGTACCTCAATAGAATGGCGGTTTAACACCAATACATGGTCTACACAGGCGTCCAGTAAATCGCGGTCGTGGGAAACCAGAATGAAACCCTTTTTCTGTCCCAGATATTCCTTTACAATTTCTCTTGATTTCTGATCCAAATGATTCGTCGGCTCATCAATCAGCAGAAAATAATTATCACCGGAAAAAAGAACAGCCAGCAGCACCTTTGTGCGTTCCCCATGGCTCAATGTGCCAAAAGGGCGGTATAAGATATCCGCATCAAGGTGCAGTTTTTCTAACTCGCAAATCACTCGCCAAATCTCACAATCTGCCCTGAGTTCGTATAAAAAATCACCGGCACACTGAAGCATCTGCTTCTTCGTTATCTGATAAGGAAAATACTCAAATACTGCCGGGGTACTGATTACTCCCCGATACTCATATTTTCCCAGCAGAAGATTTAGAAATGTTGTCTTCCCCTTTCCATTTCTCCCGATAAATCCCAGTTTCCAATCCGTGTCAATTGCAAAAGAAACATCCTCAAATATATTGTCAAAACTGCCCTCATAACAAAATGTTAGGTTCGATACATTTATTCTTGCCATACACATCTCCTCCATTCATAGAAATCATAGAAAAGGGCACAGACTTCGCTTGTGCCCTAGCAAAAATGCTAAAGAACTAGAGTTCTTTGCATTTATTGTTGGTGCACCGCCACACACCGAGAACTTTCCTAATATATAGAAAAGGGCACAGGCTCCATGCCCAAACAAAAAAGAACCATCTGCTGCCAAATGATTCTAAAATCCGTTTCTATTCCCATAAATGGTAATAAAACCCCTTTTAAAAAAACAAAAAAGCTACAAAACTTTTCTGCATATATTGCTTTCCATAAAAAAGGCATGGGAATACAATCCACTTTTGGCAGCATAAATAGAAAAGCTTACCATCTGCGCTGACACAGAGAGAACTTTCCTAAATATTGAATATACTGTTTCAAAAGCAGATTATCTCCTCATGCTATCACCCCTTCACACATACTCAGCAGGGTATACCTGCTGTACAACTTTTAATTGTCCCTATTATAGAATTTTCCTGCTGCTTTGTCAAATATTAAATCTTTTAACATGATAAATCTATAAATACAGACATACCGCTTTGCCTGTTGTTTCACAGAGATAAAATTATCATTTATCCTTAATAAGCTTTCTAATTTCCGGAATATCCAACATCTTTGCATCTGAATAAAATATATAGTAGTTCTCGCTATGCAAATCACGCTGATGAAATTCCATTGCAACTTCATTATCCTTTAGCCACAGATTTGCATCACAACTCCTGTCTCCCGGATCATCTTCTACAAACTCTGTTCTTCCACGCCGCTCACGAGAAAGGGGACTCTCCATAAACATAACGCAGCCCACCTCATATGTTCCTTTAGCTCTTTCTATTACATCCCCCCCCTCCTCCTGCAAACACATCAATCAATTCAGGCAGTTCCTCAACATTAATTGTCCCATTAAATCCCCCAAACTCCAATCTCCAGAATTTCCAACTGTGCTCGGTAATCGTCCCATCTACAATCACATTCCGGGATTCTATTTTGTTTCCATCCTAATCCATCCCTTCACACATTTTGGACAGGTGAACTTGCCCATAACCTCCAACAAAATGCATCCCATCCGAATGGAGCCACTTCCGAAACATTATAAAAACAGTTACGCATACCGCCAAGCATAACACCAGAACCACAAGCACAGTTATTTTTTTCTTCCCTATTTTTTTCATATTGATTCACCATTATTTTAAAAAGTTATAGTAAACGACAACTCTTTTTGTACTTAATCATTCTGTAAATATTGTAAAATCCACGCCTTTCAGATAGTTAAGTACAAAAAATAATGTCGTTTACTATATAATACTATGCATATTGACTAATTTGTATTAAGATCAGCTCTCGGAACACGTATAGAAATATTTTCTCCAATTGCCTTAAGAGTAAATCTCCCCATAGAATACTATCATGTATTCTATTTACCGTCAACGTAATTCGGCATCTTTAGCCCAGCATCTATTCGACACATTTCGGCATTATTATCTTGAATATTATTTTTTATCCAGATAGTAAACCTCGCCGAGTTTCCGCACCCCAATGACCTGGCTCACATCAATCGGCCTCTCCGGCCTTAAAATCGTGTCCTTTTTCCCACGGCCTCCAGAAAGGCTTGCAGAAACCTCTGTCCCATCCTTTAAAATGACATGAAGCTTCCGCTGCTCTTCGGAGAGCTTCGTCATGCCCATTTCCTTAAATAGATACCTATCGACATAAATTCCAAGCGGATGGATATCAGCCACGCTGTTTTTGTCCATCTCTACTTTGACGCTTTCACTTCCAGTATCACAGCATATGTCCGCAACATACCTGCCGTCAGATGCCTTTAATATTTTTCCGTCCTTCAAATCTTTTGCACTCTCGGCCCTGAACTGACGAACTGTGCCATCTTCGTTAAGCTCCGCATAAGCTAAATCATACAGTTCAACATGAAAAACCTGCTGCCTGTCGGCAATATCCCCACCGTCTGTCATCATCCAGACAGCATAATATAAGATATCCCCCTCCCTTTTCAACACATACCCATCCATGACAGAAGCAGTCTCCTGCTTGTTCTCCATCTTCATATAGGCAAATGCCATATCATCTGCCATCCGAAAACCATCCTTCCCCTGTACCTTAAACACAATATAGGAGCCAAAATTATCCGACAATGCCTGTACAGGTTTAATCCTGATATTCTGAAAAGTTGATTTTTCATTTTTAACCTTTACTTTGCTGCTGATTTCATCAATAACCTTAACATCTGCATCTCCCTTCCATATGCCGGCAAACAGCTCACCGATTGAAATATGATTTGCCATCGCATATGCCGTGCCTGTGCCAGAAACCGCCAAAAGAAGAAATACCGCTGCTGCTGCAATTCTTTTTCGAAACTGCTTTCTCGAATGGTCCTCCCCGCCGCTGTACTCCTGTACCTTTTTATACGTCTCCTTCAATCTGCCTTCCACCAAATCAGAAATCTCCAAATCCCTTTTTAATACTTCAAAATTATGCATATAGCATCCCTCCTAAATCCCATTTTGCCCGTTACATGTGCTGGAATGAAGCCAGCTGAAACTGCATGACAACTTTTTCCTTCCCCTGCTTAAACGGCTTGCAACTGTATTTTCATTCATATCCAATATCCCTGCAATCTCTTTTGCCGTATATCCCTCCCCATAGTGCAAGACAAATAAAATCCGATCCTTTTCCGGAAGCTCTGACAGCATATCCATAAATTCCAGATTTGCAAAAGATTCATCCTCAGAAGATTCCTCCGCCATCTCTTCTGTCAGACAATACATATTCCTTTTTTTGATAAGCAACTTACATTGATTAATCAAAATACGAATCAGCCATGTCTTAAAATACTCTGGCCTCCGAAGCTCCTTAATATGCTCAAACGCCGCCAGTACCGTTTCTGACATGGCATCTGCAACATCCTCCTCGTTCCGAAGATAACTCTTCGCCACTTTGTACATTGCCATTTTATTTTCTTCCATCAACTTCACAAATGCATCCGCATCCCCCTTCTTTGCCCGATAGGCAAGCCACATCTCACTCCCTCCTTTCTCTTTCCGCACCTCTCTACCTGTGCGCCTTCTATATATTAGATAAAATATACAGCTGATTTCTTGCACAAAAATCCTTTCATTAGTTTTTTACAAAAATCATTTATGGTAAAAAACAAGACCGGCCATACGTCCATTACCCTCATTAGAACAAATTTGCAAGTTGCCGTCAAGCACCAGTCAAGTCCGTCGAAAACCTAATGAACTGCATGTATCAATCATTTCATCTATAGCCAACACATTTAAAGCACATCCCGGGCAAGGAGCATGACAGGCAACAAAGCAGAGCGAAACACATTTAATGGAGAGAAAATAAGAAAGCTTTTACCACTTAAAATGACATCTGGAGTATTATCATCTTAACTGGGTGCAAAAAAGACGCATGGTTCACAAATTTATATTCCATGCGTCTTTATGCTGTTTTACTGATATTGAATTTTTTATTACTTATGCCAACTGCATAACCTCAATTTCCAATTTTTTTAATTCGTCCATTGATAGTATTGGTACATAGCATGCAACTTTTTCAAGCGGTTCTTTGTTCATAATCATTCTTGTTGCTGTATTTTTCGCTTCTCTAAGGGTAGCATTATCATCAATATCCTTTGCATATGCCTCCAAAACCTGCTCATCATCAAACAATGTCATCATAATGTCTACAACCTCCTGTTCTTTACTTTCGAAATATTCTTTTAAAACGTTTCGATTTTTGCAAATACAGATTGTTTCTGTTACCGCTTTCTTTGTTTGCCCATGTCTCTTTCTCTGCTCATTATACACTTTACAAAAAGTAATATACTGTCCGATTATGTTGTCCCCATCCTCTTGATAAAGTACCTTAACTTCTGCGTCTACCGCTATCTTTTCACCGTCAAAAAAGTCCTTTGAAAGCGATATGGTGTCAGGCGGATTTTTCGGTTTTTCACCCGTAAATATCACATACAGTTCAGGTTTTGGCATATTCACTTTTTTAGAACCATACAGATTTTACTTGGTACGCTTGAAAAAATCGTGATATGTCTGTAGAAGATATAATAAAACTTACTCCTGCTATATTTCGATTATAATATCTGTCTTTAAAATAAATTTCACGTTAAATTTCTTCTTCCCTCCGCTTCGTCCTTCCCTGTTGCTTGTTAGTTATCCCTTGGATAGCTTGGCTCTCCTTCTGAAGCTCCCTCTCAAGATTTTTCCTGTTATAACTGATTACCTTGGCATATACTATTCTGTGGCGGTCTTGGTCTGCCAGATTCTTGGCATGGAGCTTCCAAACCTAGACATGCATCATGATAAGGATGTGACAGGGCAATGTGGTAAATTGGCAGTGTCTGGACCCACAAACAGGCTGGATGCCATTGTGAGAAAACACTACAAATTTTCCAGCAACAAAGAGGGGAGTTCCAGAGGATGAGGTATTGAAGATGGCGAAGGGAAAGAAAGGAAATTTTTATGCTATATTTGCAAAAAGAAATAACGGAGTGGTATAATAAATCATTATGAAATTTATTTAAGAAGGGAAATACATAAACCCTTACCAGTGTATAATCCATACAAAAGAAACTCATTTTACTGATGCGCAGAGCGCATTGCAAAAGGCTCTGGTTGAAGAGATTGAAAGAAAATATCATGGAGGGTGTTTAGGTGATAACTATAGAAACGAATAGATTACTCTTGAGAAATTATAGAGTGACAGATTTTGAAGATATTATAAAATATTTTTCTGATGAAGAAGTTAGCAAATTCGAAGATTTTTATCCAATGTCAGAAGAACAGGTGAGGAACATTATTACTGAATGGCAGGATATGGATAACCGCCTTGTTGCTGAATTAAAATCAAAGCAAAACGTTATAGGAAGTGTTGGATACTGGTTAGATGATGACGGACATTATTGTATAGATTATGATTTCAATCCTAAATATTGCGGACAGGGTTATGCCACAGAAGCAAGCAATGCACTTGTTCATTATCTATTTGAGTTAGTGGGTATTAGTGCAATCTATGGAGATTGTGATGTGCAGAATGTATCATCATGGAAACTTTTAGAAAGACTAGGGTTTCAACGCATTAATAAGCTTGATAATCAATCATATAAAAATGATAAATTGGGCAATCCAATATTAATTAGTACGTATTTATATGGATTAGATAAAACCCAATTTAATAAGCAAGTTAAATAGCCTCGTAGCAATATTACCTATTTTCGTGTATACTATTTCTAAAATCTGCCCTTCAAAAGCATACTACCTATACTTTAGCCATAAATCTGGAGGTAACGGCATGAAAGAACTCTATATTAAAAATAAGAATAATGATTACCAAAAATTTGAAGTTTTGAAAACAAACAGAAATAAAAGATACAAATATAATGAATTTCTGGTAGAAGGTGTGCGAAGCCTAAAAGAAGCCGCCAGAAATAACTGGAATATTAAGTCTTTCATATATGACAAAAACAACTTGTCAGACTGGGCAAGGGACATGATTTCATCCGTAAAAACGGAAACAAACTTCTGCCTTGCCCCAAAACTTCTGGCAGAATTAAGCGGCAAAGAAGATACTTCGGAATTAATGGCAGTGATTGAAATGCGTAATGACTGCCTTTGGCATGTACCATTATCCAATAATCCATTTATTGTCTTATTTGACCGCCCATCCAATAAAGGAAACCTTGGAACGATGATACGCTCCTGTGACGCACTGGGCGCTGACCTGCTGATTATTACCGGGCATGCTGTAGATTTGTACGAGCCGGATGTTGTGGTATCTGCCATGGGCTCCTTTTTTAAACTGCCAGTCATCAGGATAACCGATAATACTATGTTATATGAATATACCAATAAATTAAAACAACAATATCCAGACTTTACCATCGTGGGAACTACCGCACATAAGGAACACCCCATTTATAACGAAGACCTGACGGTTCCCGTCATGCTGATGATGGGAAATGAAACAATGGGGCTAAACAAAGCATTTAAAGAATACTGTGATATTCTATGCACCATCCCTATGTCTGAGAATTCCTATGTGTCATCTTTTAATGTAAGCTGTGCCGCTTCCATCCTAATGTATGAAATTACACGGCAAAGGGCACTAGAGCGTGTTTGAAAATTCATTTTTCAAACACGCTCTAGTATAAATATGCCCTAAACATCCAGATTAAGATTTTTTCCCGCTACGACAGAAGAATCCGCAATCTTAAAGCCCTTTGCATACGGATTCTCTTCGTTGTATTTAATCTGTGTCGTAGTCTCCCCGCCAGATACGTATGTCCTGCCGCATTCCGGGCAGGTTGCCGTCTGAAGGCTGACACTCGCCTGTACCACTTCCCCATTTTTACGGCTGGCTTCGTCGTAGGCATTGCTCACATGCTCCTGCTCGTGGGACATAACGGCAGAAGCCGATGCCTGAGGGGAAATATGCCCCGGCGCCTTAAAGGACACCATCTCATCCGATCCATCCTGATATTTTCGGTTCTTACAAGTTTCACACTCAATCTTCCCACTTTGGGTCATCTGCCTGATTTCTCCATTGCCATAGCCCGCATCCCTCGCCTGTGAAACCGTCTGTACAGAAGCCCCCATATCCATTCCTACACCACCTGTCATAATCATATCCCTCCTATATGCAGTTATTTTCTATATAACATCATAATATGATGCCGATGTCAAGCAGTAATTAACCGGGATGGGAATGATACCCTACGACAATTCCCAACAGCCGTATTAACTCCTGCGTATTTTCCCTGCCAAGCACCTGAAACATTCCCCGGTATTCCTGACTGATATAATCCCGTTTCTCCTGCGCCTCTTTTCTTCCGGCCTCCGTAATGCGGACATTTACCCTCCGCTTATCCTCCTCATCCTTATACCGCCTGATTAACCCCTTCTTCTCCAGACTGTTTAAAATATCTGTCATCCTGCTCGGCACGACGTGAAGCCGCTCCGTAAGCATCCCTGCACTTATTTTATCTTCTACATCCGACAGATGGCGCAGGACACCATATTCCCCACGGATGCTGTCAAGAACCATCCTATTCATTTTCTGGTTAATCAGTTCCGCCAGTAAATTATATAACTCTTCTCCCTGATTTTCTTCTAACATCTCAATTCTCCCTGCCGCTGCCCGCCCTAAGGAACCGTTCAAAAATAACTTTTTCCCTTTCGGTTTATCCACAAGTCAATGAATCGCTGAGCATTATGGAAGACGCCCTAAACCGCAAAAGCCTCTTTTATACTATTGTAATGCAAAAAAATCCCCTGCCTGCCAAAAGCTTCAATCTGCCCCAGATCTGCAATCATAAAGCCGGATGCCTCCTCTTCCTGCAGCACCACATCCTCCTGCTCGAAATCAACCTGAAAGCGGTAAACATCAACAAAATAATTGTCTCCCGGATTTTCACGGCGATAGGAGAATAGAAAACCTCCTTCACATCCCGACACATCAAGGCCCGTCTCCTCCCTGATTTCCCGTACCACCGCATCCCTAGAGTCCTCACCGGCCACAGCCGCGCCGCCCGACACTTCCCACCAGCCTGGCGCCCAGCTTTTATCCTCTGCCCTGCGGGTAATCAGAAATTTTCCGTCCGGGCGCATAATAACCCCCAAAACCGATAAGTGATAATCCCCCTCTTTCATACGCCAGTCGTCCCTCACCATTGTGCGCCCTGTGCGCTGCTTCTCCCTGTTGTAAATATCCCAAACTTCCATTAACCTGACTCTCCTTTTCCTGCCTATGCCACCCGTCAAAACGAAAATGCTCCTGCCAGAGCGTGCCCGAAATATGCCTCAGTACAAATCCTTTGTCAAGTATACCATATTTTTACGGATTTTTGCACTTTAATCTAAAGCGGCACAGAAATGTATTATTCCGTTATGCATTCACACGCGGAAATCACAAATTACACTTGCAAAAAGCAAAATAGTCTGTTACTATTAATAATGCGGCTGCAGCTTGGGATATCGTTCTGCGGTATCATGTCAATTTTCACCCGAAGCATGCCCAAGTATAACCCAATTTAGAATGATAAGCACAAACTTCCATTTATAGCAGGAAGTTTTTTTCGTGTGGAGTTCCCTATAAAGAAAAAAGCAGCGCAGAAAAGAGGTTGTTACATATGAAAGACAAAACTGTAGAAATTTTTGAAGATGCACCAGTTCCAAAAGCTGTGTTCGTCAATATCATCCCTTCTGTTATCAGTATGCTGATGGTACTGATTTATAATCTGGCAGATACATTTTTTATCTCACAGACTAAAAATGCATACATGGTTGCCGCTGTATCGCTCGCCACCCCTGCATTTTTATTCTTTATGGCAGTCGGGATGCTTTTCGGCATTGGAGGAACATCCTTGATTTCAAGAATGCTGGGGGAAGGCAGGCGGCAAGACGCAAAACATGCCTGTTCCTTCTGTTTCTGGACAGGGACAGCAGTGGGCATTGCCGGCATGGCAGTTATCCTTCTGGCAATTGACCCTGTAGCAAAACTCGTAGGAGCTACCCCTGACACTATGGAGTATGTCAAACAGTATCTGATGATTGTCGCCATCGGCGTGCCTTTTCTGGTAATCGGCAATATTTTCAGCACCATTATCAGGGCAGAAGGTAAAGCAAATAAAGCCATGGCAGGCATGATTCTGGGCAATGTTGCAAATATTGTGCTGGATCCGGTAATGATTCTTCTTTTCGGCTGGAATGTAGCCGGAGCTGCCGTTGCTACCGTTATCGGAAATATTTTAAGTGCTGTATTTTACATTATTCACTTTTTAGGCGGAAGCTCCATCCTTACCATCCATCCAAAATATTACCGCGCCGGAAAAGGTATCGCCGCAGGGGTTTTCTCCATCGGCATTCCGGCTTCCCTCAATAGTATCCTGATGAGCACTTCCAATGTACTGGTCAACAAACTAATGGTTCATTATGGGGATATGGCAGTTGCCGGGCTCGGTGTTGCCATGAAAGTAAATATGGTAGCCGTCATGCTTTTAATCGGTGTGGGAACCGGCATCCAGCCGCTCCTCGGCTACAATTTCGGCTCCGGCAACAAAAAGCGTTTCCTTGGGATCCTGCGCTTTTCACTGATTCTGGCAGTTTCGTTAAGCCTTATCATGACAGTTATCTGCTATCTCGGTGCCGGCCCAATGGTAAACGCATTTCTGGAACAGAAAGACGCCTACTCCTTCGGTATGCAGTTTGCAAGAACCCTGATCCTATCCGGCCCGATACTGGGAGTCCTTTTCGTCCTCATAAACACAATACAGTCCATGGGTGCCGCAATCCCTTCGCTGATACTGTCAATCAGCCGACAGGGCCTGCTCTACATCCCTGTACTGTTTCTGTTTAATAAGGTATTTTCATCCGCTAGGATGCTGGTTATGGCACAGCCGGTAACAGATTATCTTGCCGTAATTTTATCTATCATTCTGGCATTTTTCGCTTTCGGAAAATATTTTGAAGAGCGAAAGGAACAATAAGTGTTAAAATCCCTGCTATGGTAAGCATAAGGCCAAGCCCCTTGCCGGGGGCATGGTAAATCAATTCTACTGTATGCCTGCCAGCGGGGATTTCTGCCCCCAAAAATGCTATATTCACCTTCAGGATATCTATTTCTTCCCCATCTAAAATAATCTTAAAATTATTGTCATATGGGATGCTTGTAATCAGATAACCATTTTCTGATACATCCACGCTCCCTTTCAGGCTGCTGTTCACCCTCCCCTTTTCCAGAACAACAGGATTACGGTAGAGCGCAGGATTCTGGAAGTCACTCAGATTTCCCGTAAAGGCTTTTACATTTCGAATTTTATAATTTCCATCGCTTAATTCAATAGATATTTTATCCTGATTTTCTTTCTTGGAAATCACAAACGTAAAATTAGTATTCTGATTGGCATATTCATGGGAAACAGCCGTCAAACGGTTTGTCTGGCCATTCACCCGGACATGCATGTCACTATCCGGCCTCTTATTTTCCACATCAAATACAAGGGCAAACAGATTACCCTTTCTGCGTCCAGATTCCCCGGTTATCTGCAGTTCTTTTTTGATATCAGCTTTTGCCCTAATCTCATAACCGTCTGCCGTTTTCTTCACCGTAAGCTGCGGCGTATCGCATTCTGGCAGCCTGATACTGCATTCCTGCATCTCCGCCATATCTGTATCCAGATTTGATACGGATCCGGCCTTCCCATCAGGTACCACAGCATAATGCAGCAGCGCTGTTTGATTTGTTGGAAAAGAACGCCTTCGGTACTGCCCTTCGCCCACCACCTGATCTGTCACATACAAAACAGGTGCTACAGATGAATTTTTCAGAAGGCTGCTGTTTTTCACAGGCCCATAACCCGCTGCCTGTCCATCATATAATATATACTTGACTCCCATAAACTGCAGAAAACAAGGGTTATCTGTTGCCGACTGCATCATATTATTGCGGAACGGCTCATTGAGTGTATACGTATTTTTACGGAAATTCCAGTATTCTTTATTGTAGCAGGAAGAATACATGGAAGTGATATTCTGGCGGATGTCCGCAATCCGGTTTACATTATTATGGTTCGTTTCCCCGTCTCCGCTGATTTCCTCCAATCGGTAAAAAGAATCATCCCCGTCGAGCGTATCCGAAATAGATTTTACTTTCTGGCTGTCTATGACATTTTTATATTTGTCCGCCGCAATCATGCGTTCCCTGTACGGGTGCATTTTGATATCATAACAAAAAAGAAAAAGGCAGGAAACGGACAGCATGAACACTGGGAAAGCTTTATTCCATAGTAACCCTCCCATTCTGCCATAACTCCGGGCGCCAGATACATCCCCTCCCCCATCGCGGATTCCACTTGGACGGCGGATTCTTTCTGCAGCCGCTGAGATGAATACAGGCAGCAGGTAACAAAGACATGCCAAAGCATAATCTGCCCACGCTAATGGCAGATACTTGTCAAAATCCTGATTACACTTTGTCAGATATAGCAGCAGCCCCGTCAAAGCCCACGGCAGAACCTCCCTAACTATCCCACAAATTTTATGTGATACATACTTTCCGCACTGCAGGCATACCAGAGGCAGAAATGGGATAAACACCTTCTGCTTATCATACAAACCTCCGTTTAACAGGAATCCCACCGCAGGCACGGCTGTGATTACAGTTAACGTGATTGGCAGCACCCGTTCCTGCCATCTTGAGGCACAAAAGATACCGCCAAGCACCGCTGCGATAGCCAGTACAGATAACCCCATCCCATACGGGGTATATAATATTTTTAAAGGATCAAAAGAAAGCAGTGATGTTATCTGCGCCTTCGCCGCATTTTCCTGCCGGCTGGAAAAAATAGAAACAGCCGTGGGAACCAGAAGAATCCCGCACAGCAGGATTCCCTGCAGCAAAATCCCCACATAACAGATTCCTTTTTTCAGCATTGGAAAAAAGGAGGCCTTGTCCGCCATATTTAAATATTCAGAAACTGCATAGAGGCAGAGCGCCAGCATGCCGCCTATGCTGAAATAGAAACTCGTAAGGATCATCCCTGCTGTCCCTGCAAGCAGCCACCCCCTTTTCTGCCTTTTGAGATAATCATCTGTACCAAGCAATGACAGGCAGAGAAACGGCATGTAATTAATAAACATCAACTGGTTGTACGACTGATAAATCATTGATGCTGCGAGTGAAAAAAGAAGCGATGTGCCAAAGCATATCCCCCGCGTCATCTCTTTCCGCCTTAAAAAGCGGTAAAACAGGAGGACAGATGCAATATAACTAAGAATGCTGCTTCCCATAATGTAATAGTCCATTCTGATAAACGGGAAAAGAAATGAAAGCAGGACCACCGGGCTAAACAGCCCATAGTATGACAGATGGTATATATTCTGTCCGCCCCCTATATTCCACGCGAAATCCGGCAAAAGGCTGCCTGTCTCATAAAACCGCCTCCGAAAATAATCCGGTATCACGCTGTGCTGGTTAATCCAGTCTACTTTTGAGCCAAAAACGCCATACTGCAGCACAAAAAGCCAGCAGAATGCCATACACGCCAAAATAAGCAATAAAACACACAGAATGTCCCTGTTCCTGATAAAAGTACTTGTCCCCGGCTTCTTTAAACCGCCGGTATGCCCTAAATCCCCTCTAATATTTTTCAACCTAACACCCCTTATTTCATGATTGTGCAACTTCTGTATCCTGCCTGCCCTCTTCTTCCTGATTCTGGCTCTCTTCTTTTAAAATATAAATCGGGCGGTGTTTTGTCTCTAAATATGTCCTTGACAAATATGCCCCCATTATGCCGATACAAAAAAGCTGGACCCCGCTTACCAGAAATATAATACAGACCAGAGAAGTCCATCCGGCAACCGAATCCCCAAAAATCAAGGTTCTGGCGGCGATAAAAACTGTCATAAAAAATGCTACAATGCAGAAAAAAATCCCCATAAAAGATGCCAGCGAAAGCGGGACAATAGAGAATCCCAGAATCCCCTCTAAAGAATATGCAGCTAATTTGGCAAGCGACCACTTCGTTTTGCCGGCACACCTCTGTGTGTTATGGAATTCGAGCCAGACTGTGCGGAAGCCGACCCACTGGAAAATCCCCTTGGAAAAGCGGTTGTATTCCTGTATTTCAAGAACAGACTTTACCATATTTTTTTTCATCATCCTATAATCACGCGCACCATTTACAATCTCTGTACTGGAAATTTTATTGATAAATTTATAAAAACAATTAGATAGAAAAGAACGTATCTTTGGCTCACCTTCCCTGTCCGCACGGCGGGTTGCAACGCAGTCGCAGTCTTCTGACTGGAGCATTTGATACATTTTGGGCAGAAGCTCCACAGGATCCTGCAGATCCACATCCATCACTGCCACATAATCCCCTGTAGCATTTGACATGCCTGCATAGAGCGCTGCTTCCTTCCCAAAATTTCTGGAAAATGACAGATATCTGCAGCGATGGTCCTTTTTTGCCATATCCCGCATGTCAGCCAGCGTCCCGTCCGTAGAACCATCATCCACAAAAATTAATTCAAATGTTACTTCTTTCATAGAATCCATTACCGGCAAAATTGCATCATAATAAACCGGTATTGCCTCCTGCTCGTTAAAGCAGGGAATTATAACCGAAATTTTATCCATAATACCTCAAACTCCTCCTTAACCCATAAAGCACCTACTACTGCTTTTTAACTGCTTTTTAACTTCTTTCTGCCATCCATACATATCTGCAAGCGTTACTGTATCTATCACGCTGTTGATGGCATCATTTATTTTTTTGTAGAGAATAACACTCACACAGCTTTCCTGTTTGTTGCACTGGTTCTCATCATACTCCAGACATGGAACCGGAGCCATATTATTTCCCTCCGCCAGACGCAGGATCTCCCCGACTGTATATTGCTCAGGGGCTCTCACCAGCAGATACCCCCCTTGGGCGCCTCTGACACTGCGGATCAGCCCCGCTTTATGCAGCATTGCAACAATCTGCTCCAGATATTTATCAGATATATCCTGCCTCGCGGCAATATCCTTTAACTTCACCGGCTCCCCGCCGCTGTAAGTCACCAAGTCCAACATCAGGCTAAGCGCATACCTTCCTTTCGTTGTAATCTTCATTCCGCCCTCCACTACCTACATTGGTACAACCTATTGATAATTAAATGTATAAATATTCTGCATTTATTACTTCGGAAGTAATATCCGCCTAGATTTTTCTATTCAGCAGATACCGGCACAGTTCTAATTCCTCTGCCGTATTACGGCTGTTTATAAACTCTACTTTTCCTTTCCCCTCCGCATCCGATAATTTTCCTGCAGAGGACAGCCGTCTTTTCATTTCCCGTGCTGTTCCATTTCCGCCATCAAAAATTGCTACCTTATCTCCCACCACCTGTGATATCATCCCTCTGGCAAATGGATAATGAGTACATCCTAAAACAATGGCATCTACCTTTTCCTTTATCACCCCCCACAAAAGCTCTGTCAGGTATTTCCGTAAATCCTCACCATCCAAATCCCCCCTCTCGATAAATTCCATCAGCCCCGGACAGGGAAGGCAGATAATTCGGGCATCCATTTTATACTTTCCCATCAGCCTTTGAAACTTTTCCTGCTGTAGTGTCATCGGTGTCGCCATAACTACAATACGCCCGCCAGCATACTGCGATACCGCAGGCTTTATAGCAGGTTCAATGCCTACCAGCGGCAGTTTGGGATATCTCTCTCTGAGAACTGCCACAGCGGCACTAGTCGCTGTATTGCAGGCAACTACAATAGATTTAGCTCCTCTATCCATAAGTTTTTCCACATTATGAACCGTTAATCCACGCACTTCCTCCAGAGACTTTGTCCCATATGGGGCATGAAGCGAATCACCCAGATAAATATAGTCCTCATTCGGCATGACATTTACCAGTTCCCTCAGCACACTGATACCGCCTACCCCGGAATCAAATACTCCAATCGGCTCCCTGTTCTTCATTACACTGCTCCATTTCCTACTTCATTCCCAGAAACACTTTAATCCCTGTCTATAATCTCTTTGTAAAACTCTGTGTAATCCTTGCGCCCTTCCTTCATTGCCGCAATAGCTGCACGCGGATGCTGATTCAGATGCCCCGTCAAAAGATATGGAATCGCAAATCCCCATTCCATCCCCTCTTCCTGCAAAGAAACTACAAACTTCTCAATAAATTGGATGACAGGGAACAAATGGTATTTTGGATTTTTTAAAAATCCCAGCAAAAGCTCCATTGCACAGTTTCCGGCGCCGCGCCCCATGCCGCTCATAGTTGCATCCAGATACGATACCCCCTGTGCACATGCTTCTATTGTATTGGCAAATGCAAGCTGCTGATTATTGTGTGCATGCATTCCGATATATTTCCCATACTTTTCACCAATTTCCATATATTGTTCAGAAATCATGCGGATCTGCTCCGGAACAAGGGAGCCAAAACTATCAACGATATATATGCCGTCTACACAGCTCTTGCCAAGCATCTCCAGAGCCATAGCAATATCTGACTCCTTGGAATTGGATATCGCCATAATATTACAGGTAGTCTCATATCCCTTCCTGTTTGCATCTTCTATCATGTCAATCGCAGCAGGCATAGTGTTGACATAAGTTGCTACGCGCACCAAATCAACGGGGCTGTCACTCCTGTCGTGAATATCCTGCTTATAATTACATCTCCCTACATCCGCCATAATAGAAAGCTTCAAATCTGTGTCATTATCCCCAACAATCTCACGGATCTGCTCATCCGTGGAAAACTTCCACTTGCCAAATTTATCTTCATCAAACATTTCTTTGTCAGCCCGGTAGCCAAATTCCATATAATCTACGCCTGCTTTCACGTTCGCCTTATATAATCCCTTGACAAATTCATCCGTAAAATAGAAATCATTCACAAGGCCCCCATCGCGGATGGTAGCATCCAAAACCTTAATGTCCGGACGAAATGATAATAAATTTCCTCGTTGTGCCATCTTAAATTCCTCCATTTCTAAAAAGCCGTACTATATACTTCCTGTAGTAAACGCTTTTTCCTATCCTGTAACAGCCTGTAAACATCCGCTGCCCACCCTGCCGTAATACACAATGTGTAAATTATACTAAACTGCATGGCAGAATGCAAGGTTGTTGTCTAAAATGTAATATTGTCCCCAGTATCTTGTCTGGCGCACTTTGCTGCGTTTTCTAAAATGTAATATTGCCGCTGGCATTTCTCTCCGCCGCACGCTTCCGCTCGGAAGAGGCACGTAATGGTGCATAGGAATGTAAAAAACACATTCCAAGCACCAACGGCCTCTTAACGGCGGCGTCGCAAAACGCCAGCGGCAATATTACATCCCCAGATAACGGCTGCTGAAAGAGCGTGCCTCATCTACGATACTGGGGACAATACTACATTTTAGATGGTTGAAGGCCCTGTTGGGTGGAAGACTGTGTGAAATAGGTAGGATAAGAGAGTTTGAAAAGCAAAAATGCTAGCAACTTTATTGAAATACACTGCTTTATTTCTCTTGTCAACAACAATAATTGCAAAAAGCAAGAATTCTCTTGAATCCCTGCTTTTCAAACATGTTCCTAAATTATTTAATTCTAAATTCCTCCGCTTCCTCTTCTGTAAGAGGTCGGCCCAACATCTTAAACCTTTCTATCATTTCTGTCCATTTGTAACGCTTGCCATCCGGTTCTCCTGTCAATCTGCTGTCTTTTGCATAATAAGAAATATCATGTGCATAATCTACTGATTTTCGTTCCATTGCCAACATAGCCATCACCTACTTTCTCATATATTTGTCTAACAGTATCTGCGCAGCATCTTCAAAAATAACCATTCTTCTTGGCGTAATTTCCACTGCATTTAATTTATCCATATAATATCCCACCAAATCACTTTTAGATGTAAATGCTACTACACCATCACACCCTGCATCAAAACTTATCTGACACGCAACCGATAATCCGTTTCCACTTCCTCACCAGTTCTTGTGTCTATCAAACAGTCCGTAATCCTGTCAATTAAAATATCAACTTCCATCTTGTATATCTCTCCTTTGTTCATTTCAATTTTATCACATTTTCCTTCAAAACACCACAAAAACACGTTTTTCAGATAAATGTGGAAAACACCTCACAGTTCTCCAGCAAAGTTGTAAACAATCCGCACTTCCTGTGTCTTTATCCCACTATTTTCTTAGGCTCTCCTATCAGTATATGGTTTATCAGTCGGTTTAACATCGTTTCGTCAAGTTCCATAATGGCGCACATTCAAAAAGGAGACCGTCCCCCAAAGGAAACAGTCTCCGAATTAGCACAAAACCCAAAATGCCGGTTCCTGAATTTTGAGTCCTAGCAAACGCTAGGTGGGCAACCGCACTTACGCCTCTGCCTTCCGCTGCTTTGGCGGCCTGACATTATCGTAAAGATATAGGAATCCCAATTCAAAAGTGTAGGTTCAAAATATCAGGAGTTATCGAACACCCCAGGCATGCTTCTATGATAGATACAAAACACTCCAACCAGCTTTCCAACAATCCGCTGCTGGACTTTAACCCAAAATTAATATACTCTAAGTATATACATTTTCAGCAAAAAATACAACTAAAAAAACATGAAATATTTGCTTTTTATAAAATCAGTAAAAAAGGGCACAGACTTCGCTTGTATTTTCTGCGAAAATTCTTGTTGATGACCACCACACACCGAGAACTTTCCTAATATATGAAATATCTGGCGATTTTTTCTTCAGCATTACTATCTCTTTTTCCTACAGTTCCTAAGCAAAATCCTCCGCGCAGGTGCACTCGTCAAACGCAAAGGTAAACGCTGTGCCTTTCTGCAGTACGCTGTCCACCTGGATATCCCCTCCATGGCGCAGCGCAATCTGTCTGGCAATCATCAGCCCTAACCCAGTACCCTTTTCGTTCTGACGCATTTTAGATGTATAAAATTTTTCGAAAATAAAAGGAAGCTGCTCCTCCGAAATCCCCACCCCATAATCCCGGATAGCCACCTTGTACCTGCCTTCCTCTTTTTGAATGGAGATATCAATGTTTCCCTGCTCTTTTGAAAACTTGACAGCGTTGTCCACAATAACCATAAACATCTGGCGCAGCCTCCCATAATCCCCCATAATTAAGCAGGGGTCTTCCTCGGGTGCATCCATATGAAAATGAATTTCCTTCTCCCTGCCAATCATTTTACCGCTCCGCATAATATCACCAAAAATCTGCTGCAGGCTGACTGGTTCCATGTCTATCTTAAAATCAGGATTTTTCATCTTCGAAAGGATAAATAAATCTTCAACAAGACGCTCCATCCCATGGCACTCCTGAAGCATGCGATGATACAGCTCGTCAATCTGTTCCTGCCCCTCCAGAATGCCATCTGCCAAAGTCTCCGTATATCCTCTTAGCACTGTAATCGGTGTACGCAGCTCATGTGATACATTGGCAAAGAAATCACGCCTGACCTGCTCCAAATCCTCCCGCTGCTTCTCTGCCTTCGCAAGCTCACCTGACAAATGGTTTAAAGATTTCTCCAAAATCCCCAGCTGGGAATACGGCCTTTTTACTTCTATTTTGGAATAATCACCGCTTGCCAGAGTCCCGATACGCTTACCAATCTTTTCCAGTGGCCTTGACAGATAACGGGAAAAAACAGCCGCCACGAGATACGATATGATAACTGCCATCAGGACACTCAATGAGATTAAGTATCCCCCCTCGCGCAGCCCCATTGTCTGACGGTCAATCATAGACACCATAGTAACCGCCCCAATGATTTCTTTGCCCTGCTTCTTTTTCACGGGAAGTGAAACACACAGCGTTGTCATACTGTATACCTTATCATAACTGGAAATGGCAGAAATCTTCCCCTGAAATGCTTTTTCCAGAGTTTCCGACATATCGGCAGACAGTATTGTTTCATCTGCCCTTGCATTAATGTATTCCTCTGACAGCGGATTTTCCGCGCTGTTATTGCTTACAATCCATACATCCGTATTTTCCGCCCGCTCAATTTCATCAATATAGGTATTATAACGCTCAAATCTGGCAGGCTGCTTTTTCTCGGAAAAGGAAGACACATGTTTCGCTATAATCTTCCCCTGCCTTGTCAAAAGTTTCGTATAAGACCGGATATAATTTTTTTGGTAGAGCATCATAAAAATCAACCCAATCAGCACGCCTGTCATAGCCAGCACAAAGGCAAATGAAGTATAAATCTTTAAAACTACATCATTTCTCTGTATGAAACGCCATAAAAGAATTCTCTTTTTTCTCCTTCTCCTCGTCTTACGCTCCCGAACCATGAGTTCCTTATATATCCTCCTCACTGATTTCAAATTTATAACCCACACCCCAGATTGTCTTAATATTCCAGGATGGATGCTCTACCGTATCTAATTTGGCGCGCAGGCGCTTAATATGGGAATCTACCGTCCTGCTGTCACCATAATAATCATATCCCCACAAACTGTCTAAAAGATTGTCTCTGGTAAAAACTTTATTTGGGTTGCTTGCGAGTGTCCACATCGTTTCAATTTCTTTTTTGGTAAGTGGAATCCTCTGTCCTGCTACGTTGAAAGAATACTCGTCTAGATTGACAACCAGATTGCCAACCCTCAGAACGTTATCCATATCCTTTGTCTCCTCAGGCTTCTGAAGGCGCCTGAGGACTGCACGCAGGCGTGCCATAACCTCGCTTGGGCTAAATGGTTTTACGATATAATCATCTGCACCGATATCAAGCCCCATGATTTTATCAAAATCCTCCCCTCTGGCTGTAATCAGAATAATCGGCACACTGGAACGCTTCCTGATATCCTTGCACACCTCGTAGCCGTCCTTTAACGGCATCATAACATCCAGAAGAATAGCAATCGGCGCAAAATCCTCAAACATATGCATTGCTTCAATGCCATTTTTGGCCACCAATGGCTCATACCCTTCTTTCCTGACATATACTGTCAATATATCTGTGATATCCCTATTGTCATCTGCAATCAACACATACTTCATAGCAGTTCGCTCCTCCTCTTCAAACAGGGTAATTTTTTAGTATACCCAGAATACCACTAAATTATGTCAAAAAAAAGTATTTTTGACACCATTCTGCCACTTACAATCAGTATACTCTTAAATATAGTAGCACAAATAAATTGGTTAGCAATGTTTACTTGTGTGAAAGCAACCTTATGCGCAGGCCCGGATTTCTTTTTCTGCCGCAACACAGACAGCAGGCATTTAAAAGAATATTCCGTCCAAGGCTCTGTGTATCAGGAAATACAAAGCCCGACAGAATGATACGAACCGGGGCAGGGCATTCCAAGCCGCGGTTTCATGAAAATTTACCTGTCATTCTGACTGGCAGAATGGAGCATTTTATGAAAAATATTCATAAGATCCTATTTCTGGCAGCGACTCTATCCTTTCTCGTCATCCTGCCCTGCAGGGAAAGCAAGGCCAATGACATTAAGATGCAGGATACTGCATTTCTATTAAATCCAGTATCTTCATCTGCACTCAAAGGAAATGGCTTTAACCAGTACGTCACATTTGCTAAATACGACAAAAAGATTTTACAGGACGATACCCACACGCTGGAAGTCCAAAACGTAGAGAGCGGATGTGATGTCTCATTTAAAAGTTCTGATACGGATATCCTTACTGTAAAGCAGTTATCTGAGACTTCCTGCTCATATACCGGCGTAGGATATGGTACCGCTAAAATTACAGTAACCGTCACCAGAACAACAGCATTTTTCTTTAAGGAGAAAAAAACAATCCGTGCTGCAATCAAAGTTACACCAAAAGCTGTAAGCGTGATGTTCCGTCAGGGGACGCGAAAAATTGCCATCGGCAAAAAGGCAAAGCTCCCTCTCACCATCCGCCCAAGCATTTCTGAGGAAACTCCTACGTTCAGGTCTCTGAACAAGAAGATTGTTTCTATTGCGAAAAATGGTAAGATTACAGGGAAAAAGCTCGGAAATACTTTTATTACAGCAACCCTTTTAAACGGAAAAACTGCAAAATGCAAGATTATCGTTGTGGACCGCACGCCGGATGATGATGAGGACGATGATGACTGGGAAAGCGAGGATTAGCCGCAAAAAGGCAGCTTCTTAAAAGAAGCTGCCTTTTTAATGCACAGGGGCGCATAAGGAAATTTACTGCTTACACAGTATGCGCCCCGCGCGCGAGTAGGGAAGAAAACCTCCCTCTACTCGATTAGGAGTTACCCGCACTATAACCGCCTGCAATCGTCCCTCCCCCCAGAACTACATTATCCTGATAAAAAACAACTGCCTGCCCCGGCGTAACGGCGCGGACCTTCTGGTCAAAAACTATATTTATCGAATTTTTCCCTATCCGCTTTACCGTACACATCTGGCCTTTATCTGAATAGCGGATTTTGGCTTTCATGCGCTGGCCCTCCCTGTACTGCTCCGCCGCCATATACTGAAGACTGACAGCATGCAGCCCGTCTACAAAGATATCTTCGTTCTCCCCTATCACTACCTCATTCGTCTCCGGGCGTATCTCTGTAACAAATACAGGATGCCCAACTGCCAGCCCCAGTCCCTTGCGCTGCCCGATGGTATAATGCGTAATACCTTTGTGCCTTCCAAGAATTCTGCCTGCCTTATCTACAAAATTCCCCTCTCTGGCTTTCATTCCAGTCTCATCCTCCAAAAAACGCCTGTAGTTATTATCTGGAATAAAACAGATTTCCTGACTATCTGGCTTGTTTGCAACGGGCAGTTTCTGCTCCATGGCAATCTCCCTGATTTTCTCTTTTTCATAGCAGCCAACCGGCATCAACGTGTGTTTAAGCTGCTCCTGCGTCAGATTGTAAAGCGCATAGCTCTGATCCTTATATCCTGACGCTGACTGCACAATGGCATATCTTCCATTTGGAAGCTTTTTTATACTGGCATAATGCCCTGTTGCAATATAGTCTGCACCTATCTCCATACTCCGCCTCAGCAAAGCCTCCCACTTTACATAGCGGTTGCAGGCGATACAGGGGTTTGGGGTATGCCCAAGCTGGTACTCTTTTACAAAATAGTCGATAACCTTTTCCTGAAAAATATCCCGGAAATTCATGACATAATGCGGAATCCCCAGCATTGATGCTACCTGACGGGCATCTTCTGCAGCGCGAAACCCGCAGCAGCCGCCCTCCCGCCCTATTTCCCATTCAGGCTGCTTCTGCCAGATTTCCATTGTAACCCCTATGACTTCATAGCCTTGCTCCTTGAGCAGAAACGCCGCTACAGAGGAATCAACACCGCCTGACATACCGACTACTACTTTCTTATTCATCCCCGATATCCGCCTTTGGTGGCTCCAAACCTTCAATTACAATATGGTTCTTCTGAGCATAATCCCAGAGCGCAGCATGTATTGCTTCCTCTGCGAGCAGGGAACAATGCACCTTAACCGGAGGCAATCCATCTAAAGCTTCCATTACCGCCTTATTGGTAACCTCAAGGGCTTCATATATCGTCTTTCCCATCACCAGCTCTGTTGCCATGCTGCTGGTCGCTACTGCAGCGCCGCAGCCAAATGTTTTAAACTTACAATCCTTAATTACCTTTGTCTCTTCATCTACATCCAGATAAATGCGCATAATATCACCGCATTTGGCATTCCCTACTGTGCCCACCCCACTGGCGTCCTCAATCTCACCCACGTTGCGCGGGTTAGAAAAATGATCCATAACCTTTTCGCTATACATAGTACACCTCTTTCTACTATATTTTTCTTTATCCAATCCTGCCTTACACCGGATTTTTCTTTACAAAATCTTCATACAGCGGCGACATACTGCGCAGACGTTCAATCGTCACCTTAATATGATCTATCACATAATCCATGTCTTCTTTTGTTGTCTCCGCAGACAGTGTCAGACGGAGCGAACCATGTGCTATTTCATGCGGCAGGCCGATTGCAAGCAGTACATGGGATGGGTCAAGCGAACCCGAAGTACATGCTGAGCCGCTGGAGGCACAGATTCCTTTCTGGTCTAACATAATCAGCATAGATTCTCCCTCAATAAATCGGAAACAGATATTAATATTATTTGGAAGGCGGTTCTTCCTGTCACCATTCAGCCTTGCATACGGTACCTCTTCCAGAATTCTGTTGATTGCATAATCCCTGACCTGCGTTTCCTTCGCAATGTTCTTCTCCATCTCCTCAGCCGCAATAGAAGCAGCAGCAGCCATTCCGACAATCCCCGGCACGTTATGGGTTCCCGCACGTCTGGAACGCTCCTGCGCACCGCCGTGAATCAGAGTACCAATCTTTGCGCCCTCTCTCAGATATAGGAAACCAATCCCTTTCGGCCCGTGGAATTTATGCGCACTGGCACTCAGCATATCAATATGCAGCTCGTCCACATTGACTGGTACATGCCCAAATGCCTGTACTGCATCGGTATGGAACAATATGCCATGCTTTGAAGCGATTTCGCCAATCTCCTTGATCGGCTCAATCGTACCAATCTCATTATTCGCAAACATTATACTAATAAGAATCGTATCCGGGCGAATTGCCTCCTCTACAGATTGCGGCGATACAATACCATTTTCATCCACATCCAGATAAGTCACCTCATATCCCTGACGTTCCAGATACTCACAAGTGTACAGGACTGCATGGTGCTCAATTTTAGATGTAATAATATGTTTTCCTTTTTCTTTTAATAAATCAGCAGCGCCTTTTATCGCCCAGTTATCACCTTCGCTTCCGCCACTGGTAAAATAAATCTCGCGTTCCTTTGCACCCAGTATCCCGGCAATGGCGCTTCTCGCATCATTTACTGCTTTGTTTGCCTTTTGCGCAAATGAATAGATACTGGAAGGATTTGAATAATTTTCCTTCAGGTACGGCATCATTTTTTCCAACACCTCTGGTTTTAACGCAGTAGTTGCCGCATTATCTAAGTAAATCAGCTTCTCCATCAAGCCACGCTCCCTTCGTTTTGTCTCAATAAATAATGTAAAAACTCAATAAGAACTAGTATAACCCACTATAATTAACCGTACCTTTTGGTGATTAAATTGGATTATACTAGAAAACAGTTCCTACTCGTTTACTAGGAATTAATCACAAAAAATAGATTCAATTCCTAGTGTTTTGGTATACATGATATTTTATACTCTTTTTTTGAAATGTCAATACCCTTTATAGAATGAGCGAATGGTGTCAAAGCACCTGTTTAACATGATGGTATCGACCTCACCCGTATTCCGGTCAAATGCCGTCGCCTCTACTGTAAAATCCCCACTATAGTTTTTCTTCTTTATAAACCGAAAAAACTCTCCGAAATCAATATGGCCTTCGCCGAGTGGTAATGTTCTGAGTTTTGCCCATTCCATATAACCACCGCCGTAATCGTTGATATGAAGATGACGAATTTTCTGCTGTTCCCAGAGCCATTCATATTCTTTCTCATAAACCAACGGAAGCTGTTCATGAAAGGCTGCCATTTTCGTATCAAAAATAAATTGAACATTCGGATATGCCTCCGCCAGTTCACACCAGTGCGCCATCGGATCTCTTTGATTACAGACTACATTTTCCACCAACAAATCTATGCCATACTCTTCCGCCACTGTTTCCAACTCCCGGTAGGCCCGCAGATTATTAGGAAAATGCTGGTCTGAAATCTGCCCGTCCCACAGATGGATGACAAGTTTTCTGGCACCAATCTTCCTCGCCACCTCACAATTTTTCCTGAATTTCCAGATTGCTTCCGCCAAATCCCCCTCTTCATTTCTGCTGATACACTCCCCAATATGTTTTTCACAGTGCATCACTGGAATATTCAATCCTGACTGCTTCAGAAAATCTGCGATTTCCTCTTCCTTCCCATACCAGCTGCTATACATCATAAACTCATACCCATCACAGTTTAGTTTTCCGGATAGCTTCTCAAGGAGCCTGTAATCCCTTCCGTTTGGTATCCCGATTAAAGCCCCTGTCGAACACAAAATTTGATTCATCCTCTTTCACCCTTCCAAACATGCCGGCACAGACAATCAATTGAAAACATAGTTTTTTGAAGCATTTTTACAAATCTACTTTTTTCTTTTAAGATTTCCCTTAGCGTCCAGCTTCGCATTTGTCGAAATCTTATTTACATACTTAATAAATTTCTTTATCTGGGAGGGCTTTGTAAGCAGTTTTGTCTCTTTGCCCCCCTGCAGGCAGGGAAGCATCCTCGCACTAAGTTTCCCTTCTCCGGTTATATCAATCTCCAGAATAGTTGTATACAATGTCTTCTCATTAAACCAAAAGTTGCCCAGGCTATAAATAATAGGAACACCTTTATAATAGCCTGTCCCCTGCAGGCAGTGCGTATGCGCGCCGACCACAGCGTCTGCACCGGCATTAATATAATCTTTTGCCTGCTGTATCTGTGCCTCCTCTAAGTCTGTGCTGTACTCTGTCCCCCAGTGTACATAGGCTATGACATAGTCCGCCTTTTTGCCCGCCCTTTTTATCTCCTTCACATACTGCCTGTCATCATATGTCCTGAAAACCCCCGGGCTGTTTTTTCCGGCCTCCGGCGTCAATATGTATTTCTCTGCTCTGGTTGCCGCCACCAGCGCTATCGTCTTCCCTTTTATCTTTAAACAAAGGGGTTTTCTTGCCTCTTTTATACTCTTTCCAGCCCCCATAGTCTTAATGCCTGCCTTTTTTAGATAATCCAGTGTATCCAGAAAAGCCTTCTTTCCATAATCATAGATATGGTTATTGGCAAGACCTGCCACATCAACCCCAAGCTTCTTCAAATATTTCACATTAGACGGGCTGCTCCGAAATGTATAAGCCTTTCCCTCCATAGGCTTTCCTCTTCCGCTGATACTGAACTCATTATTAATAATCATGCTGTCATAAGAATTCATCTTCTCAATCAGTTCCGGGCTGATTACCTTTGAAATCCCGCCCCGTTTTTTCATATGGCGCATAACCGCACACGTATCATCAAGGCAGATATCTCCGGCAAAACCCAGACGGATAGGTGTCTCCGGCTTTTCCGTCCCTTTCGGGGCCGCATCTTCCGTTTTTTTTGCCTGCCCAGCCTCCTTTTTGGCTGGCCCGATAAAGCTTCCGACCCTTTCCTTGCTCTCTATTGATTCAGACAATGCCGGCTGGCTCTGGCTTCCTGCAATAATCCCCCTCTCTATTACGGCATAATGCAGAACCATTCCCATTGCAGCAAGCGCAGCAATTACCATCACTGCCCCCTGCCCTTTTCCATGCATCCAATCTCTAAACTGTTTCATAAATAAGCACCCCTCTGATTTCCCTCTTGTTCATTTCATTGAAATACCCCACAGCGGACTGTGGGGTATTTGACTCTTATACACTACATAATATCGTCAATATCTTTTATGATAATCCCTGACACAGGCGGACAGGTTACATTGATATAACCGTTCTCCACCACATACATCTGCGTCTCGTCAGTATACCCTTCCCGGTTAGTCATAAACAGGCGCGCCATCCTGTTTTGGTAGGTTACTCCAAGCCTCCAGACCGGGATAGAAGCATGGCGTTCATCCTCGCCGCGGTTTATAATTACTACCACCCTATCCCGCTTGTCAAAGCGCCCAAAACTGATAAGGTTATATTCGCCCAGAAGGAACAGGATAGATCCCGTCTTAATCACCTCATAATCCTTATGGATACGGATTAACGACTTATGGTATTCAATCAAGTCCTTATCTTCCCTGCCCCACGGATATGTCCGCCTGTTATCCGGATCTGTCCAGCCACATACTCCGGCTTCATCTCCATAATAGATGGTCGGCGCTCCGGGCCATGTCATCTGAATCATAACACCCTGACGGAAAACTGCCATATCAATTCCCATATTGGCTGCTTCCGGCCCCCTTGAATTTGTCCTGCCTACCTGACTGTTTGTTCTGGTCAGGAAACGGGAATGGTCGTGGTTTGACAGCTCATTCATCGCTACCTGAAGCGAATAGGTACAAAATCTGGTCATATTGTGGCGCATGGAGCCAAAAAATGCATCTGCATTTCCTTTTAAATCATCGCGGTATTCATCGCTGTGCTTCTCTACGCCGGTCAAAAACCATGTGATCGGCTCCATAAAGGCATCGTAGTTCATTACCGTATCCCACTGGTCGCCCTGAAGCCAGCCTGTCGGATCCCCATAATGCTCTGCAAGTACAATCGCATTAGGATTTGCCTCTTTGACCGCTTTTCTAAACTCCTGCCAGAAATAATGGTTGTACCCCACAGAATGCCCAAGGTCAGCCGCCACGTCAAGACGCCATCCATCTACATTGTACGGCGGAGAAACCCACTTTTTCGCAATATACATAACATAGTCAAATAATTCTGAAGATTCCTCATAATTGAGTTTTGGAAGCGTATCATGCCCCCACCACCCGTCGTAGTAAGGATTGTACGGCCACATATCCTCAAAAAATTTAAAGTAATTCTTATACGGGCTTTCCCTGTCTACAAACGCACCTTTCTCGTATCCCGGCGCATTTTCATAGATACATTCCCTGTCAAGCCATTTATTAAAAGAGCCACAATGGTTAAACACGCCGTCCAGAATCACCTTCATGCCGCGCCGGTGCACTTCCTCCACAAACTCGGCAAAAAGTTGGTTGGTTGCTTCCAGATTCTCCTTATCCGTTACACGGCAGATATACTTTGTTGCTGATTTGTTTGGATGCTCACTGTCGCAGATCAGCTGCCCATTTTCCCCACGCTTTAGTAATTCCCCTTCATCCTTGACAATCCTTCCAATATGCGGGTCAATATAGTCGTAATCCTGACTGTCATATTTATGGTTGGAAGGCGATACAAAGATAGGGTTTAAATAAATAACTTCTACCCCCAGATCCTGCAGATAATCTAACTTCTGCATCACACCTGCGATATCGCCGCCATAAAATTCCCGAACACCCATCTCAGCCGGATATTTATTCCAGTCCTTAACCTTCGTGGTTCCCTCACCGATATAGATATACTCATCATCCTCTACATCATTGCTTGTATCCCCATTGTAAAATCTATCAACATATATCTGGTAAAAAATAGCCCCCCTTGCCCAATTGGGTACCGTAAAGGACGGCGTAATCCAGAAATTATAATAAGGTTCCACATTATCACATACACCTACGGAATTATAATAACAGGTCAGGTTCCCACAATGCACCTCAAAATAGTATTCTATACGGCTGGCCCCCAGTTGAATTCCCCCCTCATAGTAATCAAACAGCCTGTCATTTGATACTTTCCACATCAACTGCCGCTCTTCGCCATATACTAAATATACCTCATCAACATTTTCCCTGCCAGTGCGGATACGAAGTGTAACATAATCATTTTCCTTCGGCTCAGCAGGCAGGCGGTATGCGCTTGTTCCATCACTAAATAATGCCTGAGGGTTGAATATCGCTGTCAAATTATCAATATATAACTGGGTCTTCATTGACTTTGACATCTGGTATAACTGAACATTCAGATCCATACGAACCTCCACCATTACCTTTCGTTATTTTGACAATTCTTATATCTAATTATTTTAGACTATATTCCCACTCGTTACAAGGCATTTTAGAAAAATAAAATATATTAATTCCCAATTCCTTTCGCATAAGTAAGCAAAATATCTTTTCTGTTGCGTGCCGGATCCTCAAGGACGTAATCTAATATACTTTTCAGAATTTTTCCAATCTCCGGTCCCGGCTCCATCCCAAGCTCGTTAATCAAATCACTGCCTGTAACCTGCAAATCCTTTAACTCCAGCGCCGCGCCGGACGCTATAACTTCTTTCCACAGTGCCGCCGCCTCCAGTATGCCCGCAAGCTTTGGCTCAAATGTGTCTGGATTTTGTGCCAGAATATCACTGATCTGTACAACGAAAAGCATCGGCATCAAATCCGCCCCTATTTTTGCAAGGGTTTTCCTCATTGACTTTACAGTGCTGCCGTAATGGTAATCATGCCACCGGATTAGCCGCTTCGCTGTGGCAACTGTCTCATTATCAAAAGTAAGCCGCTTCAAAATCCTTGACGCCATCCCCTCACTTTCTTCCTGATGCCCGTAAAAATGCCCGACCCCCTTTTCATCTATCGTCATAGTTTCTGGCTTTCCTGCATCGTGCAGCAGCATAACGATACTGAGGATTAAGTGCTGCTTTTGGGTAAACTGCGATGTAAACTCCCCTGCCAGTTTCCTGATATTTTCCGGAACGATGCCGCTGTCCCATGTGCCGGAATACCTGCCAAATAAATAATTTAAAACCTCTACACTGCGGACAGCATGTTCCCCCACAGTATAAATATGATGAGGATTTTTCTGCTCTGTCTCCATCATAATATCAAGCTCCGGAAGAAACACTTTTGTCATTCCGGTACGGTACGCCTCCCTTAATTGCCCTGCATCTTTTGATACCAGAAGTTTTGAAAGTTCTGTGCGGATACGCTCTGCACTAATATTTTTTAAGTTTCCCGCCCGCTCCACAATCGCCTGCCTTGTATTTTCTTCCATCCGGAATCCCAACTGCCCTGAGAACCTGACCGCACGGAGCATCCGAAGGGCATCTTCGTCAAAACGCGCCCCGGCATCCCCCACACACCGTATCATATGGGCCTTGATATCCTCCATGCCCATAAATTCATCTATCAGGCCTCTGGTATCATTATATGCCATCGCATTGATAGTAAAATCACGGCGTTCCAAATCCAGCCTCAGGTTATCTGTGAATTCTACAGAATTTGGGTGGCGGCTGTCTTCATATTCCCCATCAATACGGTAAGTCGTCACCTCATATCCTGTATGGTTAAGCAGAACCGTTACCGTCCCATGCTGTATCCCGGTATCTATCGTCTTCTTAAAAAGGTGCTTAATCTCCTGCGGCCTGGCTGATGTCGTAATATCCCAGTCCTGCGGAACCCTGCCAAGAACCTTATCCCTGATGCACCCCCCCACAGCATATGCCTCATACCCTGCTTTCTCTAATATATGAATAATCAGCGAAACATCTTCCGGCAACTTTATTATCATGACAATCCCCACTTCTTCCAGAAACGGCATGTAAATAGCACAATCATCTGCACAGCTGCCCTAAAAGTATAAAAACAACCCGCAGCGCCATTTAGCGCCAAAATACTGTTTAGCCCCAACATCATATTACTTGCATACCGTTCCTTAGGAGCTGTCAATAAATAACTTTTAAATAGTGCGTAGGATTTTTCTTCGAGAGTGCTGCTCAAAAATCAGGCGCATAGTGGGCTATGTAACTGATTTTTGAGTGGTGCTATCGGGGAAAAAGACAAGCGATATTAAAAGTTATTTTTGGACAGTTCCTTATGATACCGAAAGGGAATGCAGACTGCATTCCCTTATCAGTAAACAATTTTCAAACACGCTCTAGTACAATCCATCAAACGCCATCTTTTATAAATATTTCTTTAACAATTCTGTCTTGTCTGTCCTCTCCCAAGGCAAATCCAGATCATTTCTTCCAAAATGCCCATAAGCAGCCGTCTGCTTATATATCGGACGGCGTAGGTCAAGCATCTTGATAATCCCTGCCGGGCGAAGGTCAAAGTTTTCACGGACAATCTCTTCCAATCTGCTGTCAGGGAGTTTTCCTGTGCCAAATGTATCAATCATAACAGAAGTCGGCTGTGCCACACCAATCGCATAGGACAGCTGAATCTCACAGCGCTTTGCAAGACCTGCCGCTACGATATTCTTAGCGACATACCTTGCTGCATAGGCAGCGCTTCTGTCCACCTTTGTACAGTCCTTGCCGGAGAATGCACCGCCGCCGTGACGCGCATATCCGCCGTATGTATCCACGATAATCTTACGGCCGGTCAGTCCGCTGTCGCCATTTGGTCCCCCGATTACAAAACGCCCTGTTGGGTTAATGAATATCTTTGTATTTTCATCTACTAATTCCTGCGGCAATACAGCATCGATAACATGCTTCCGGATATCCGTATGAATCTGTTCCTGCGTAATCTCTGCTGCATGCTGGGAAGAAATAACTACCGCATTGATATGTACCGGTTTATTATTTTCATCATATTCTACAGAAACCTGACTTTTTCCATCCGCACGCAGATATGGGAGTGTCCCATCTTTGCGGACCTCTGTCAATTTCTTTGCCAGTTTATGGGCAATAGCGATTGGGTACGGCATAAGCTCCTCTGTCTCGTCGGCAGCATATCCAAACATCATGCCCTGATCCCCTGCGCCGATTGCCTCAATCTGCTCGTCAGACATTGCGTTTTCTTTGGCCTCAAGCGCCTTATCAACTCCGAGGGCAATGTCAGCAGACTGGTTGTCCAAAAGAATCTTGACTGTACAGGTATCACAGTTAAATCCCTTCATATCATCATCATAACCGATTTCACGGATTGTCTCGCGGACAATCTTCTCATAGTCCACAATCGCTTTTGTAGTTATCTCACCCATCACCATTACATAGTCTGTGGTGATAACTGTTTCGCAGGCTACACGGCTCATTGGATCCTGCGCCATTAAAGCATCCAAAATAGCATCTGATATGTTATCACAGATTTTATCCGGATGTCCTTCTGTAACTGATTCTGATGTAAATAAATGTTTCTCCATGGTTATCCTCTTTCTGCGCTGCTTTAACGCATTTTCAAGCTTTGCGGCAAGCAGCGCAGACACAAAACTTGTTTAAAGAAACACTGTGGCCACAGCATCTCCCTATATGAATCAAAAAAAATCCGCCTTGCTAAAAAAGGAAATCTTTTTCAACAAAACGGCTTGAAACATTGTCAACCCTCTTATTGATCGATTTCTCGCTGAGATTGGCACCTTCCATTGCTATGGGGTTGCCGTGGTTTCACAGAGCCTTCACTCTCCACCACTCTGAATAAGAGTTATTTTATTAAATTATACTACGTAGTACAAAAATAGCTATGTGTATACTATAGCGCATGAAAGCATATCCGTCAATACCCATTTTTGACTCATGGAAATCAATTTTTATACTCGCAGGAATCATTTTTCAAACACAGGCTAGCGTTTCCCATTAGCAGGCTCAACATTAACCTGTTTTCCCTTGATTTTTGCATGCTTCATCGCATCAATGACATCTGCAGCATACTCCCGCGGCACTTCCACAAATGTGTAGTTGTCATACATATCAATAGCCCCGACGAGGTCGCCTTCCATCCCGGATTCACCGGCCACCGCGCCAAGAACGTCACCAATACGGACTCTGTTCTTTTTACCTATATTGATAAAGAGACGTACCATGCCAGGTTCTGCCCCGGTATCGCCGAAATCTTCTTTTGCCAGTTCATTTGCTCCATTGTCCCCCATCTGCATCATCAGGAGGGCTGCTGCCATCTCCAGAGAGGAGTATTCCCGCTCGTCAAGGTGCTCCTCCAGAATATCTATCATTTTTCCAAGGTTTTCACTCTCAATAATATCGCTTGCCCTCTCAAGGATTTTCTCTGCCTTGATATTTGTAATGTCATCTACAGAAGGAATCGGCTGGCGTTTAATCTTTGTCTTGCAATAACGCTGGATATCCTTTAATTTATATATCTCCCTGCCCACAACCAGAGTAAATGCACGGCCGCTGCGCCCCGCACGCCCGGTACGTCCAATCCTATGGACATAGTATTCGTCATCCTGCGGCACGTCATAGTTAAAAACAGCCTCGACATCGTCTACATCAATTCCCCTTGCTGCCACATCAGTAGCTACGAGGATATCTGTCCTGCCGTTCCGGAAGCCATTCATCACCCTGTCCCTCTGGGACTGTTTCATATCCCCGTGAAGCCCCTCCGCAAAGTATCCTCTTCCTTTTAAATCTTCCACTAACTCATCTACTTTCCGCTTCGTATTGCAGAAAATCAAAGACAGCTCCGGGTCGTACATATCCAGAAGCCGGGATAACACTTCACTCTTCTTGCGGGGATTAACTTCATAGTAAAACTGGTCAATCTTAGGAACCGTCAGCTCTTTTTTGACGACTTTTACTGTCTCCGGCTCAACGAGGTAATTTTTTGCAATCTCTAAAATCGGCTTTGGCATTGTTGCAGAGAACAAAAGTGTCTGATGCTCCTGCGGCATTTTTTCTAACACCAGCTCAATATCCTCACGGAATCCCATGTTTAACATCTCATCCGCTTCGTCCAGTACAACAGTCCCGACCTGCTCAAGCTTCAGCGTATGGCGGTTAATATGGTCAATCACACGGCCGGGCGTACCGATAATAACCTGTACGCCGCCCTTGAGCGAACGAATTTGTTTAGAAATCTCCTGCCCTCCATAAATCGGCAGAACTTTAATCCCGTGCATAAATTTGGCCAGACGCCTTACCTCATTGGCAGACTGGATAGCCAGTTCCCTCGTCGGACAGAGAACAACCGCCTGCAGTTTTTTATTGTGGGGGTCTACCCTCTGCAGCAAAGGGATGCCGAACGCCGCTGTCTTACCAGTACCAGTTTGGGCCTGTCCAATCATATCCTTTCCTTCCATCGCAATAGGAATGGATTTTGCCTGAATCGGGCTTGCCTGCTCAAACCCCATCTCTGTAACTGCTTTCATTATTCTTGGATCTAAAGATAATTCTTCAAAATTCATAATCTTCCTCATTTCTATAATATATTAAGACAAAAAGGGCACAGACTTCGCTTGTGCCAGTGTACCGCTACGTAATGAGAACTCTCCTAATAAGCAAAAAAGAACCGCTCCTAAAAATCAGGAACGGTTTTTTTCTGATTCTATTCGTAACAAAAGGGGAAAAATGCATCTGCTGGAAATAGCATACCTTACATTTGCCTTAACTATAACACACTTCTGCCACATTGTAAATACTTTTTTTCAAATTTTTTGAAAAAAATGCAAATATTGATAGCAAATGCCCCCGCAACGCCTTGCATAACAGGCATTACGGGGGCGCATATCCAAAAACAGCCTACAGTATACTGTTTTTATAATTATAGTTTGGAATAACCAAACCCATTTACTACTGCTTCTATTTTCATCCCTTTCTTGCAGAATGGGCAGTCTGCCTTCGGAAATGCCTGATAGCTTGTCACAACTTCAGCATCAAATAAAGAATGCACCTTTATGCCGTTTACGGAGTCAACTGTACTAAAAATAGAACCAATTCCTTCTATAATCCCGCCATAATACTGAATCCCCTCCATACTCCTTTTAATGGTTTCTCCAGTAGTAGTAGTGGCAAGCAAAAGGACGATATGCTTTCCTGCAATCATATTTTTGGTGTTATCACGGAAAATAATCTGATTGTCGCGGCTCTGCTCCGGTGAATTTACATACACTGTCTTATGCTGGTTTGTGGAAGTAATATGCTCTTTTTCGAATTCTTTCGCCAGAAAAGCCCCAATCACTTCTGTCCCATCCATACACACAACAGTATCTACGTAATTCAGATGCCCAAGTTTGCGCGCCAGAATCCTGGCGGCTTCCTCCGCCTCCCCGATACGCGACCGGATACCTGTCACATCAATATAAAAATTGATATGCGAATTGCTAGTTGCAAAATGCCCCGGAATAGCATGTAAAGCAAGCTTATTGCTCTCCCGCGCATAAAATTTCACAATACGTTGTTCCATAATCAATCCCCTTTCCAAAATATACAAGTCTCCAAAGCTCTATAATTATCTTATTCTTTTTTTATCCAGATAGCAAGTATCTAACAACATTTTTTTAGACAAGCTGGACAAACCGTTATTTTTCAAAATGTACGCTGTCTTGTTAAAACACCTTGACATTATCTACTGACACAAGCGACTGCGTGCATCCCCAGCGCAGATAAAGCCCCTCCGGAACACCTTTTCCGTTTATGCTTACTTCCCCACTGTAATATAAGTTTTCCTTATCTTCAATGATAACGGCCGCCTTTCCTGAGCTCTGGTTTACCAGCGCTGTCACATGAACCCAGCCATATGGGATCCGGAACGTGCCCTCAGAATCATTAACAGCCCAATTATCACTGTTCGAGGCAGCAGAAAGTTTGAAAATATACCCACTCTCAAGCCCTGCATTTGTATCGTCCCCTTTATAGCGGACATCTGTGCCAATCAGTGCAAATTCTGTTGTTTCTCTTGTCCCTGCCTCTAATGCCGTATCAAAAGTAACAGCATATGTTTCTCCTACTTTGTCAGAGATGCCAAAAAGTGTCTTTGCCCCCTGTGAGCTTCCTGTGTTCCCTCCTGCAAATTTAATAAAGCTGTCATGCGTTTCATCTGACTCTACATAAAGGCAGTTCTGCTTATCCACAGATGTCCATGCCCCGGCAATTGCAGCATCATTTACCATGCCGCTGTAATCCTCTTCATAGACTGCCTCACCAAACCCCTTTGGCAGAACAAGCACTTTGAAATCCTCTTTCGTCCCATTATATTCCGCTGTCAATACTACCGCCCTGTAACCACTCTCCGGCTGTGTCACTGTCCCATCTGCCGCAATAACGCCTGCATCAGAAGACGACCAGCTGACAGCATGGTTATCAAAGCTTGCAGGAAGGTCAATATGCCCTTCCCTTACAACTGGCGCAACCGTCAGTTCCGCCTTCTGAACCTGCACCTCAAAATTTTTCACAGTACTGCTGCTGCCCTTTGCTATCGTCGCAGTCAGCGTCACTATTTTTTCTGTATTCCCGCAATTCACTTTAGCCGTTGAGCCTTCTACCGTAATCGCAGGGTCATTTGATGCCCATGTAATCTTAGAGCCAAACAATCCATCTGAATCCAGTACAAAATCTTTTGATACCTTCCCTGTGGCAAAAAGTTTGGCTGCATCATACGATACTGCATCTGCGTCCGATTTGTGCATCCTGCTTCCCCAGATAGCACGGTTATCACTGCCGACAGCGGTAAATACTAAAACCTTCTCACGCTCTTCCGTCTGCTCATACTGCTCTAAAACAACTCCCTTATAAATCTCATCATTAATTTGTATCGTCAAATGGTGCCCATCAAGCTTCCATGTCCCGCTGTATGCACCGGAAACTGTCCCATCTGCATGCAATGTAAGCCGCTCCGATTCAATATAATCCATGTTGGAGACCGTTGTTTTTGCAAAGGAAGTCCTGTGATAAATAAATTCATAATCACCTGCGACATCTTCCACATTATAACTTTCCGCAATTGTCTCCCCATTGTATTCAAACGGAGCAGTGACAAGCCATCCATCCTCATTCATGAAAGTCTGGTGCGTATGGAACGTAAAATTATCCGAATCACTTGTCCTCGCATGAAACTGGATAAATGTCCTGCCATTCCCATCATCCACGGCAGAATTGCCGCCCTGTGATACAAATGCGGTATCCATAAAGGAAAATTTGTAATTATCCATTACACGAAGCCCAAGCGCATATTTCTGCAAATCTTTGGCCGCTTCATTTCCTTTCGTGTCATAATACGGCCCCTCCGGGTTCTCCGCACGCACCACGCGCATATTGTAACCGCCGTAATACTGCAGGTTTCCTACAGATGTCCAGAGATAATAATAATACCCTGTTGAGGAATTCCTATCGGCAATCATCTGGATATATGGACCCTCACCGTTGCTGTTGGCAATCTTCTTCCCATAATAAGGATCATCTGTGCTCAGGGTTTTGTCTGTGCCATCCCCACTGTCAGCATAGTTCTCACCGCGCAATCCTGTATCAGGGTTGAGCTTTAATCGGAAGATGCCATCGCAATACAGCACTTTGTACTTCCATCTACAATAGAAATATACATACAATATTTTTTCATAGAAGGATTGTAAATAATATCCGGCGCCCATGCATTCTGATTTGCCCCCTTCGGCATAGTAAATGCATACGGTTCGGCAAACTCTTCCGTGTATTCCTTTGTAAACAAAGTGCTAACCACACTGTAATTTACACCGGAAGCCGCCGCATCGCTCCAGCCTATCAGGTTGGAAGACGTAGCTGCCATCAAATGTGAACCAAAAGAGTAATATCTGCCGGAAATGGGATCTCTGTACACAGATGGATCATGGATTGCCTGCGTCAGCTTCTGCACCTTTACCGTACAGGTAACTGTTTTACCACCCGCTGCTGCAGTAATCACAGCCCTGCCCATTCGCTTTGCCGTAACTTTCCCATTCTGGTCAACCATTGCCACATCTTCATTGCTGGAAGTATAGGCAGCCTTCCCCTTTGCCCCGTATAATGTAAGCTTTTGTTCTGTCGCATCGGAAGTCCCCGATAAATTCACTATAACTGTTTTGCTTGCAAATGCAAGTGCATGGTTCTTTACTGTAAATATTATTTTCTTTTTTAATTTCTTGTTACTCTTTGCCTTAACTGTTATAACAGCTTTTCCCGCTTTGACTGCACTTACCTTGCCCTTTGCGGAGACTTTTGCCACCCTCTTGTTGGATGACTGAAATGTTACATCTTTTGATGCACCAGACGGCTTAATAGAAACCTTTATTTTTGTGGTCCTTTTCTTAGCCGGCCCGCCAACATACAATGTCTTCGTAGAAGCAGTTACCGTAAGCTTTTTTGCCGCCTTTGGCGCAGCGGCGGACACCCACATTGCGCCTGATGGAAAAAGTGTCCCTGCCAGAGCGGCGGACAAAACCACCGCACCAACCTTTCTGCAGAATTTTTTCATATTTCACCTCATTTCTGCAAGGTTAACCTTGTTCACCTTTGCTTTTTTGCTGCATAAAAAAGGGCACAGACTTCGCTTGTGCCCTAGCAAAAATGCTAAAGAACTAAAGTTCTTTGCATTTATTGTTGGTGCACCACCACACACCGAGAACTTTCCTAATATATAAAAAAACTAAAGTTCTTCCACTTCTAAATTTCCCTCTGCCTGTCTGCAATACACATAAGCCCACGCTCCGCATCCACCTCAATTTGGTAAGGGTACGTTTTGGCACATGTTTCAAATAACGCCTTTATTTTCTCCGCTTTGGAAACATCGTTTTTCCCAAGTAGTGCATATGTATATTCTGTCCTGAGCACAGATGGGCTTTTCTTCATGGATTTCATAAGATTCTTCTGTTCCTTTGTTAACAGTGCCTCTACATTTTCCTTCCTGCCGCTAATCAGCCCACAGTACATGCGGTCACAGACCAGCAGGCAGCGGTGAAGCCCGACAATCCCACTGTCTATTTCCAGAAAATGCTGCATCAGTTTATCCGCTTCCTCAAAATCCTGCCTATCCATCAAACGGTTACACACCAGCACCCCTTTTACTGCAATCATGCCGTTTTGCATTTCATCATCAGAAGGTATCGAAAACCATTCCTCCGGCATATCTTTCAGGCGGATTCCTTTGGCAATCTGTTCATTGACTTTTAGCTGCAGCCAAAACGCACGAAGCGGCATGCCCCCCTTGCTAAGCTCATATGCATTGTAGCCATCATTATTTACCATGCCTAACTTCAGCGGCACGCCATTCATAACAGCAATGCCAACGCCGATAATCGCTAGCATCAGCATCATAATAGAAAAATAAAAACTGTCTGGGACAATGCAGTAAAGGCAGAAAAAAATAAGGGCTGTTATCATATTCATCAAAGCCCCGCCGAGATTGTATAAAATAACCGGGATTTTCCCATCCTGCAAATCCGGAGGCCCCATAAGGCATTGGCCTCCCGTTCCAGCTAGACTAAACCTCCTGTGCCTAATTTTTCCATTTTCTTTTAACCACATAAAATTCATAATGCGGAAAGAGCTGAAACGGTAACCGCTCGCCAGCCCAAATACAAGGTGCCCTGCCTCATGGATAACCATCTGCACCAAAATCATAATATACATCATGATAAACAGAAACAGCAGCTTGCCAAGACTCTTCGCAGGAGAACCGCCACTTGCCTCCACATAATCTATCATAACTAATCCGCAGGCAAAACCAATCGCCATAAAAAGCAGCATCACAATCCATTGCTTCCCCTTCGATTTTTTCTTTTTCTCTGTTTTTCCCATCTTTATCCCCCCTTTAGTAATAATTTTAAATGCCTTTCTCAAAACTAAGAAACCATAAACGAGTAGTCCGAAAGTTCCTTTCAAACTTGTACCCGCCTTTTCCAATACTATTAAGTATATTTCTCTTTATACAAGCCATAAATTTAATTTTCTGCCCCGGCAGTCAATAACTGCTCCACAATCTCGGTGTAGCCTGCCTCCGAGGCATAATGCAAAGCGCTGTGCTGTTCATTATCCACACCATTCACATCGGCACCCATCTCAATAAGCATTGCCGTAAAATCGTTTTTGCCGCTTCTGGCTGCCAGAATCAGAGGAGTCTGCCCGTCCGAAGCCTTTTGGTTGATGCCGGCGCCAGCCGCCAGCAAAGCTTTCCCCACGAAAAGATCCCCTTTTGCGGCAGCAATATGTAGCGGCAAAACCCCATCGGTATTCGCACAGTCAGGTGATGCGCCAGCTGCTAACAACAATTCCACAATCATGAGGTTAGATTTGTGAACTGCCAGAATCAGAGGGGAGTCCCCGTCATCATTCAGCTTATTCACACTGGACGGGTCTTTTTCTAACAAAACTTTCACTACTTCACTCTGCTCATTCCAGCATGCATGGTGAAGTGTCGTGTTCCCTTCTGCATCCGCATGGTTCCCTTCTGCCTGCGACAAAGCCTCCACCAGTTCCCGCAGCCCGGCAGATGTTGCATAATCAACAGCCAGATGGCCACTGTTATCCTTGATTGCCATATCAATATCCGGATTCTGTATCAGCTTTAGTGCGGCATCTGTTTTTCCGTTCTGTGCCAACAGCATAAGAGGTGTTACCCCATCATTATCCGTACAGTTCACATCCGCCCCAGCATCAATCAGCATGGAAATAATCTGAAAATTGCCAGCCTCCGCTGCAAAATGCATAGGTGTCCTGCTTTTCTGATTACCCAAATCAGCCTCCGCCCCATTATCTAACAGCAGCTTTACCAAATCCCTTGCACTCTTCCGGCAGGCATAAATCAAGGGCGTATTGCCGGATTCATCTCGCTTATTTACATCCACTCCGCCCCGTTTCAGAAAAGTCTGTACCACGCCCTTCTGGTTGTTTTTGCACGCCTGCAGCAACATATTGTCCAATTGCATCATTCTTCTCCTTCTATATTTAACCGCTGTGATTAGCAGCATTAATTATCAAACAAGCAAGGTTGTTTCATTCATATTGACAGTTTCTAAATAATTTTTCCCGTAAATTCATCCTAACACTATGCAAAAACAAAGTCAATGAAAAGACCGGGTTACTATTCACGGAAATCAATTTTCAGTATATATATTTATTACTGCCCCAAATCAATTTGTCACCATTTACAGACGATGTTTTTATTTAACGATAACTCCCTGTTATCTGTCAATTTTTGTTTGTGCCTGCATTCGGTTATGTTTCTGTTTTTTGCTTTACAGTCAAGCAAAACGCCTAAAAAGAAGGACAGGATATGCCTTGCAACATTTCGTCTTTCCGAGGAACTATCTGTCTTGCGGCTTTGATGCTTAGTTTATGCGCCTTTCCGCGAACTTACACCATGCGGCGGATTTCATGGCTTTCCGCAGAGGCACTCTCGAATCGCCGGTACTTGCAGGACGTATTTTGTCCTGCTAGGTACCGCTGCGTTATGAGAGGTAGCGGGAGCGTGCCTCCTAGGAAAGCCTGAAACTGCGCATGCTGCTCAGACAGCGCCGCAAGGCGCATATCCATCAAAGCCCTGCAAGACAGAGTTCCTCTGGAAAGACGTTGTTGTCTGGCGGCATATCTTGTCCTTCTTTTTAGGCGTATCATACTCTGTGAGGACAAAAACAGAGACACAGCCGGACGCAGGCACATTGGAAAATGGCGGATAACAGGGAGTTATCGTTTAGAAAACAATCATCTGTAAATGGCACCAAATAAATAAGGGCAGTAATGAATATATACTGAAAATTAATTTCCATGAATCAAAGGAGACAGGTATTGTACCTGTTATAAAAGAATGCTAAAATGTTATCCATAAAAAACATTTTTCATCATTATTGGTGCGGTGCAAAGCACGGCATAGGGGGGATTATTATGAACTTAAATGAACTTACGGAACTTCTAACAACATCTAGTGAACAATTTAACCAAGCTAAATTTATCCCTTGGTGGGAATACGATTATGAAACTGTTTTATACCGATACGAGATTTTGACAGAGGAAACGGTACAGGAAGCCCATGCCTGCATCGCAGAATGCGGCAGGGACGAGCTTCTAAGCCCTGTCGGCCGCCTCGGCCTTACCTTATTCCACCTTTTGGTATGGCATAATTTCTATGATACGGTAAGCAATCTACTCTGCGAAGGAACGATAACAAGGGAAGATATCAATATACCTGACTACAATAGCCATGGGCTTACTCCTTTTCTTTTATCGTGCTTCTGCGGAAACCTCTCCATGGCAAAGCTTTTGTTAAAACACGGTGCCGACATGTCTGCCTGCGACGAAAGGGGAATGAATGCTTACCATTTCCTCGCATATCCCAGAATGGAGGGATTATCGCTCGCCTCTGCATGTAAAGAGCAGAGCGTACAGCAAAGGGCTGATATTGCCCGCATACTGGACTGCGATATTAACAAAAAAGATAAAAACGGCCTGACGCCCCTTGCGCGCATACTGGCCACCGAATATAGCTCAGACTTTACCTGGCCGTTGATTGGGGTTTTTCTGGAAAAAGGTGCAGAGACTGATTACATAGACGAAAATGGAAACACGCTTTTAATGACAGCACTGAAAAACGACCATAAAACGGCTGCCCTCAAACTTATGGAACAATGTCCTGAGATGGTAAATACGGCAAACTATGAGGGAATAACACCTATCCAATATACTATTTCTTTCCAAAACAGAGCCATGTATACTGCCTTGAAAGACCACGGGGCAGTACCTGACAGCAATTCTTCCCTGGAAATGTTCCCTCTAAGCCAGATTGCAAGCAATGCCTTTGCTAATGTCCATGAGAACAATCTGGATGGCCTTGCTATCGCCATGTATCTGGCAAAAAAATTGGTTGAACAGGCAGACCCGGATGATGACGACGAATTTGGCGAAGTAACTGCCATCCTGCATAATGCCCTGATATCCGACCCCAATGCCGGTGTGCTGGATGTCTTCAAAGACGCCGGCATTGATTTTACCCTGCCAATCCATTATCATGGCGAACGGCTCTGCCTGCGGGATAAATGCCTTCTTCCGGTTTTCGGGATAGGAACCTTGAAAAAATTAGCCGAACTGGGTGTGGATATGGATTGTTCCATAGTTGACGGGCGGACTCCGGCCAACATCATTGCATCAAAGGACTCTACGAATGACCAAAACAGTGAAAGCTATTTCGAAGAGGCCGCAAAGCTTTTTTCCAAAGAATCCATGGAGCAGTTAGATAACCAGGGGGAAGCTGCCATCCATTTAGCTGCAAAACAAGGACATGCCGGCATGCTTCAAACAATGATAGAGAAAGGGGTAGATGTCAACCTCCCAAAAGATGTACCGGCACAGGCAGGGACAACACCCCTCCATGAAGCCTGCACCTATGGCCATGCAGATGTCGTAAAACTCCTGATTGCCGCCCATGCAGATGATACGATAAAGAATCTGGAGGGCGAGACTCCGGCCCATTCTGCCCTGCTGAAGAAAAGATACGGCAGCCAATTAAGTCCGGAGGAAAGAGCCTCCCTGCTGAGGGAATTAACCCATATTGATGTCCCACGGAATGACGGGCAGACTCCCCTTATGCTAAATGACGATGCGCAGCTCCTTCCTATATTTTTGGAGAAAGGTGCAGACGTCAACCATACTGATAATTTCGGCAGGACTGCCATGATGCTCCATACAGGCAAGGATATCATAAAGGCATTGCTGAAAGCCGGAGCTGATATCAACCTGACAGACAAAGACGGCAATACTGCACTCCACTATGCTTTAAAGGATTATAGCGAAAGCACAGCACGCTTCCTTATTAAAAAAGGGGCTGACTATAACTGCCCGAACAATGACGGCGAAACACCAGTACAAATCGCAGTAGAAAAAGGCTTTGATGCTGTGCTGGAGCTTATGACTGATATTATGTAATCCTTTCTGCCATTCCGTTTTGCGGATTCCGTCCGCAGCGGAATGCTGAGTCTCCAAAATTCCAGAGCCTGATTCGATTTCTGGCATCCCTTATGGCTGTGCCCACAATTCTCCATAAAAGTAATTATCCCCTCTTGCCGCCCATTTTGTTCCCAGAACAGGACTGCCATCAGTGCCAAATCCCTCAAATGTATATCCCACAAACATTTCCACATGATAAATCCCTTTATAACGGCCATTGTCGCTTCCCGTCTTAAAAGTCAATGCCCCCGGACGGTATTTCATCTTCTGGATATTCTGATATGCGTTACCCTTCACCATTTTTTTGTTTTTCGCACACCACTTTCCTAAATCCGCTGCTACTGGTGCATAATATTTCATTCCAAAATATTGTTTTTCAAGTTTATAGGATTTCCATACAAGGGAACTGCAGTCGTAGTATCCTTTCTGCATTCTTTTCGCCTGACTGTACTTCCAGTTCTTCCCCATCCTGTTTGCCATGGCAATGACTTTTTTCCTTGCCTTAGTAACTACGGAAACCACACAGCCCAATTTCCCCGTACCTACACTGGCAGTTATCACTACATTGCCTGTTTTCTTAGCCTTTAATTTTCCTGCCCTTGATACGGAAATCACTTTCGGATTACTGCTTTTCCAAGTGACCCTGCCGGAAATCCCCTGCACTTTAATGCTTTTTGTTCCCTTTGGCACCATAAGGAAAGAAGTGCTGCACGATAATTTCACCTGATGAATTGTCAGTGTTAATGGCATCACTTTTTCATTTATCGTAAACTCCAGCAAAGTGGTTCCTGCACCGGATGTCTCTATCACAATCTGCCCATCATCAAATCTGCAGTACACATACATCTTTTTGTTAGAAGAAGTATAAGAAAAATCAATATCCTCCCCTTGAACGCCCTCCAATCCATTAACTTTTACATAAAATGTCTTGTAGCTGTATTCCTGCCCATACCGGTAATCCTTTATGCTGTTTTTTTCCAGTGCCACATTACTCATATCCACGGAAGAAACAATCCTGTAACTGCGTTCGCTGATTTCCTCTCCATACTGATTCCTTACCGAAACTGTCAAATAGGTACTTCCTACCCCTGTTACCTGAAAAACAGTGTCCGATTCTTTGGATAATACTTCCTCCTCACCATACTCATAATCCACATAATAAGTAACCATAACAATCTCATCCCGCATACTGTAATATATGGAGGATTCGTCCACAGTATTTAGGGAGAAATTCAGGGTATCACCCAACTTGGCCTCAATGTCTCCGCCCTCCTGCGTACCTAAAGGTATATCCACATTTGCAGCCATGCTGCGGCCAGCGGTACAAACACCTGCAGCCTGCGTATTTTTCCCTGCTAATATCCCCGTAGCAAGACATATTGCTATGCATAGCAGCCATTTGATGCTGCATATGTATTTCTGTTTTGCTTTTTCCTCTACATACTTTGTTTTACTTGTCTTTTTCATGCATTTCGCTCCTTTTCCTGATTTTAAGGTAATGCCTCTTTCCGTTAGAACATGTTGGAATTCCATTTCATTTAACTTTACAAAAAATAGAGCATTCATGGTGTTTTATATGACATTTCTTCCATCAAATCTTCCACCAAATATCCATCACTCATACAATGTAGATCAGATATCCCATCTCTTATCAGTTCATATTCTTTTGAGTGATAAAAAAAATCCATTGCCTCCTTCGTAGACAAACCACTTTCCTTCGCAAATTCTGAAATAACCCTCGCATATTTCATCTGTAACAAGGTCCGATTCGCTTTCATACTGAATAGCTCCTTTCAAATACAAGATACTCATCTATAGCATTCTTCGGAATAGGATTCATACTGTATAGAGGGACATTTGTCGTAAGCCTTCTCATCAAAATTGTATATGCTCACAATACCCAGTTTATTTCTAAGTATATATTGTCTACACCAATTTTTAGCCTGTTCTTCAATCGGTGTAACATAAAAACCTACACCAAAATCGACTTTTTTTCTCGAGTGTACTATGTCAGGTTTTGCCACTTCTATATAAGAACCATGATATACCCTCATAACGCAATTCCTCTTTCCGCCATCACTTCTTTTAGATTCTCAACAATATACTCTTTCCCTTGTGTGTGCAGCATTTCATAGCAAGGAATAATATACTGATCAACAATATCGCTCTCTCTGGTCAATGCATCATGCACAATAACCGGATCAACATTCATATTCTCTGCCAGATTCTCTATGCAAAAAATAACAAACCTTAATTTATCATCCGAAATATATCCCTGACCACTTCCGTTTTCATCCTCATAGCTTATTTCAAAATATCTATCTTTCTTCGATATGTTCTCGGCATAACCGCTCATCGAATCATTATCATTTTTCTTAAAGTCAGACACTCATAACACCTCCGAACCGTCAAATCTTAGGAACTGTATATAAATCTTTTATCATTTTGCTTGTCTATTTCTCCTCGCTGTCCCCACCTGCTTCCACACTCTGGAACTTAGCATAATTCCCTTGCACTCCATCGTCAAGGTCTATCTCTATTCTCTGCACGCTCCTTTTTATTTGTCTTTCTCATACTATCTCGCTCCTTCTCCTGCAGTTATAACCAAATTTCACCAAGAAGTCAAATACCCCGCAGCATTTTATCTCAAAACGGCCCGCTACAGATTACTTTCCCCGCCCTTTTCGGATATCTGCTCCCCTGATAGCGGTATGTCCCCGGCGACCTTCTCTCATACCGCCCAAGCTGTGCATCCGTCAGCAGGCAGAACCGCCCCTTAAGCCTCCGTGGCGTCGTATCAAAATGGTACCACCCTCCTTTTACATATGCCAGATTCCACCAGTGATGGTGGTTCGGCACAGCAGGATATCTCGTAACCATGATATTGGGGATGCCTGCCCTTGTCAACAGAAGCCTCGACAGGCTGTAATATGCATAGCAGTTCCCGTTGCCGTACCGCAGCCCTCGGAGTGCTGCACTTGTCCAGCTTTTCCCGCCGTTATAATTTACATACCTCATATGGGACTGCACATACTGGTAGATTGCCTGACATTTTGCCTTGTCTGACCAGCCTGCTTTGATAATTCTTTTTAAAATTTTGTCTGCATACAGGTCAATTCCCTTCAGGCATCTTACCTGTACTTTCATCTTCCTTTTTGCCTGATTTCCAGCAGCATCCTTAGCAGTTACCGTAATCGTATAGATACCATTTTTATTCCAGTTAATCTTACTCAGATCCGCTTTTACCGGTACCTTTCCATCATGTTTGTCATATGCAGTTACATATTTTTTATATGCTGTTTTCCGGTCTGCATATAAAGTAACAAACACATCCTGCCCATTATAACTCTTTTTGCCGACAAACCCCTTAATCACCGGAGGTTTTTTATCATGCGGCTTCTCTGGAGTACCCGGATTGTCTGGATTATCCGGTTCGTCAGGATTGTCTGGCTCATCCGGGGGATTATCCGGTTCGTCTGGTTCATTGGGACTATTTGGATTATCCGAAGCGTTTGGGTTATTTGCCTCGCCTGTATCATCAAATTTATCTGTCTTCCAGCCGTATCCAATAACAGAGGCTGCAACCTCATTCCAACTAAATTTAGCATTGCCGCTATAAACCGTTACCACTTCAAGTGTTACTTCGCGAAGGCTCAGAAGGCCTTCCATTTCCGTATAATATGCCAGCACACTCTCACCCGGCAGAATTTTCCCGAAACGGATGGTAACTGTCTTTTCTGCCGTAACTGCAGATTTCCCGGATTTACACAATGCAGTACAATGAAAACGGCATTCTAACTTTTCCACCGTGCCCTTTTTCGACTGATTTTTCACTGTAAATATCAGTACATTATTTTCTTCCTTCGGGAAAACGATTGGCTTTTCAATCAAAAGCTCGTCCCGGCAGACCTTCATCGCAGGCTTTTTCCCTGATTCCTTTACCGTAATTGGGAACTGCAGCTTTTGCCCTCCTTTGGCTGCTGTAATCATTACGCTGCCTTTCTGCTTTCCTGTAATAACGCCCTTTCCCGAGACATAGGCTGTCTGCTCATTACTGCTCTTAAAAGAATATCCATCAAGTTTTCCCTCAAAAGAAATCTGTTTTCCCACTTTTACACTGTCTTTCTCCAACACCAGCTGCGCGGCCAAGGCGGAATCCACATGAGGCACACCACATTTCGCACATAGAACTAAAACAATAAAGCACACCACTGTTTTGCATATTTTAACTTTTCTCTCCATCGTCCCGCCTCTCTGCTACTTTGCCACATATGTAATCTTTGTCACCTCATCGTCGGTTACCTCTATCTGCAGCTTTGAATTTCCCTTCGCATAGGTATACACACCCAGATTGTCCTTTGCCTTCCCATATTTCTTCACAACCGCATTGTAGGAACTTCCAATCTTTATGCCCTCCCTCGTTGCCACCTTATCCGTCCGCAGCGTAATGCTGTTAATATACTGCTCCCCCTTCACAGAATGGGAATACGTCGTCAATATAAAATCCTTATACACGTACGTGCTGTCCAGACCGTCATACGCGCAACTCTTCGAACGTTTCTGGCTGACCGGCTTCCCGGCCTTTTTCATCAACGCTGCCGCCTTCCCATGCATGGCCGCGGATACCTTCTTATATTTAAAGATATATCCTTTCGGCGCTGCCTGGGCCGGAACCGCAGCTGCAGATACCAGCACAGCCAAGGCAATAACAAACCCAAGTATTTTCTTCTTCATACAATCCATATCAATCTCCTGCCTTTCTATCATGCCAAGCCCCCAAAGGCTGTAAACAAACAATTTACAACCCCTTACAGGCTTTTCTTAACCCTAAATACTCCACTTCCTTAAAAACTATCAATAGCTCACAACACTCCCATACTCCTCTATCTCTTTTTCCTGTGCCGCCTTCATTTCATCATAAAACCTTTCTTTTCCCTCCCATTCCCTTCTAACATCTTCCTCCCCGGCATGCCCCTCCAGCCCGTATTCCGAAACAAGGAAATCCCCCAGGTATGCCGTCATCTTCTTTGCGCCGGAAAGGTTCATATGCAAACCCATGTCATAGGTGTCCGTGTCATAGTCAATCCCTGTCTCCTCCAGCAGCTTCAGGTAATTCAGGTATGGCAGCCCGTATTTATCTGCATAGCGGGCCACCTGCCCCTCATATTCATCATACCAGACCGGGGAGACGCTCGGCGCCTTCACCAGCACCAGATGGATACCCTCCGATTCACACAGCCTCCGCATCCTGTCCAGATATTCCATCGGCATGCTGCCAAACGTACAGTCATCCGGCTTCTCTTCGAACCAGACCCCCTCTGCATACGGCGCTGTATCCACCCTCATGTAATATCCGTTATGGCTGACCTTTTTATGGCACGCATAATAATCAATATCCTCCTGTGACAGCTGCGTAATGCGGCTGTGGTAACGCAGGACCGGGAATACATAATCAAGCAGTTTTTCTTCCGGGAGCATGGATGCACGGACTGCGGCAAGCTTCGTGCCCGACCATCTCATGCCGTCCAGCGTCATCCTGTTATACTCCTCCTTCTGCGGCCCACTGTGCACCAGTGCCTGCACATTAAATACCACAACCTTTGGTTTTTCATATTTCAGAGCATCTTCCAACAGATAATAGGACTGCCAGACAAGCTGCTGTGCGCTCCCCCTGATATAACTCGTGATCCCGAATCCCCTCCACAGGTCTACCGGGCTGAACGACTCATAGACTTCACAGTCCCCTACCATCAGCACATCATGCGGCATGCTTTCCTCATAATATTCCTCCGTAAAACCGCCTTCTATCAGGCTGTCTGCATACTTCGGCATTACCAGCCTCTGCAGTGCCAGAAGAACGGATGCTGATACCATGGCTGCCGCCAGACTGCGCAGCCACTTCCTGAACCCCACCTTTTTCATCCTGCCTCCTTTCTGGGAATTACCGCTGATAATCCATTCCCTTTTCCACGGTACCATCAGAACTGGTTGTAGATAAACCCTGCACTGTCAAAGCCAATACCATATATCCCAAACAAGAGCACCGACAGGAACAGTGCCAGAAGGACAGCATACTGCACAAAAAACGGCTTCTGCCCCAGCCATTCCCGCACCGGCTGCTTCCTCTGGATGATGCTTACGGAAAACACCACAAGGGCACCTGCTGCAACAATCACATAATCTGCTGCCGTAAGACCCAGGTCCAGAAACTCCTGTGCCGTAAGCGCCCTCCTGCCCCACTGGCTGAATATACTCCAAAAGCTGATAAATGCATCCCGGCATCCGCGCGCATTATCAAACAGGCGCAGGGAAGACATCAGCAGGAATGTCCTTGCCACCATAAACGCCCTGTAAGGCATACCTCCTGTAAGCTTTGGAAATCTCCGGCGGAATCTTTTGTAAAGTGGTTCTAGTTCCTGTGAAATAAGAATGATAATCCCATTCATCAGCCCCCACACCACAAACCGCCAGTACGCACCGTGCCAGATGCCCGTAGCCGCCCACAGCACAATGGTTGCCGTGTAAACGGACACCCTCTTTGCCGCAGGCATGCCAAAATGTTTTTTCACAAAGGCAGTCAGCTTCCTCAGCGGCCTGCTGATGCTGAACGGGTAAAACACATAATCACGGAACCATGTCCCCATGGTGATATGCCATCTTCTCCAGTATTCTTTAATACTTTCTGCAAAAAAAGGGCGCATAAAGTTCTCTGCTAATTTTACCCCAAAGAGCTGTGCCACACCGATTGTAACATCAATCCCACCGGTAAAATCACAGTACAGCTGCACCGCATAAAAAACCATCAGGACAACAACAAATTTGCCCCGGTAGTACCCCGGGGCAGCCGTAAGGGACTGTACTGCAACCGCAATCCTGTCTGCAATGACAAGCTTCTTAAAGACACCCCACAGAATGCGTTCCAGACCGTAACGGACCTGCACCGCATCAAAAGAATGCCCTGCATACAGCGTTTCCGACAGGGATGCGTACCTGCTGATGGGTCCCTGCCCAATCTGTGGAAAAAACGAGACAAACAACGCAAATATAAAGAAATTTTTCTGCACCTGTGCCCTTTTCCAGTAAACATCCAGAAGGTACCCGATGGACTGGAACATATAAAAAGAAATCCCCAGCGGCAAAAACATATCCCTGTATGCAGCCTGCATCCCCCACCCCAAAAAAGCAGTAATACGGTTTAAGTTATCAATGCCGAAATTAAGATACTTCAAGGCAGCAAGAATGCACAGGTTGGATACGATACACACCGTTACCAGATGTTTTGCCCTCTTCTTCCTGCCAGCCTTATACTTTTTGCGCTTCTCCCCAGATACCCCTTTCCCAGACATTTCCTGAAGCACCCTGTCTGTATTCTCCTGCATCCGGCTGACCACCGCTGCAGTTAAGTACACTGTCACCGTTGCCACCAGCAGGAACACCATGCACTGCCAACCCTGCGACGCATAAAAGAGATAACTCGCAGCCAGAAGAACCACCCACCGATACCTTACTGGAAAAAGGTAATACACCGCACAGACAGCTGCAACGAAAAACAAAAACGAAAGTGACGTGAAAGACATCCCCTATCCCTCCATCAGCCGTTCCGCCATCGCCGCAAGCGCATCAAGCGAATTAAAATTTTCCGGCACAAAATCCTCTGCTGTAATATCTATCCCAAACTCCTGCCCAAGCTCCGCCACTAAAGTTACCAGGTCAAAGGAATCCAGAATCTTCCCACCCACCAGGCAGTCCTCCCTGTCATAATCCACATCATCATGGAGTTCCAGAAGAATCTCCCGGATCCTTTCTTTTGTTTCCATATCCACACTCCGCCTTTCTTGATCTTGAATGTTTTCTCCCCACCATGCAGTTGGGATACTTCTTTCCTTAGGGACTGTAATGGATGCGCACGGATACACATAGGAAGTATGCTGCTTTGCAGCGTGTACCCGGTGCTGCAAACGAAGCAAAACGCAAGCGTTTTTTCGTTTACTATAATTTACCGCAGCTGCTGCAGTGCCATGTGGTCTGTCTTCCCATTCCGGTTTAACGGGAGCATGTCCAGACATATTATTTTCCGGGGTACCATATATGGCTGCAGTTTTTTCTCCAGAAACTCCTTTACCCTCCGTTTATCCGCATCCCCCTGATAATAGAGGCAAATCCTCCCTTCCGAAAAAACCGCCCCTGCCCTGTCAACGCCTTCCATGCACTCTGCTGTACTTTCTATTGCACCCAGTTCAATCCTGTGCCCCATATGTTTCACCTGAAAATCCTGCCGTGACAGGAAACACAGATTCCCTTCCCTGTCATATTCCGCAATGTCGCCCGTACGGTAAAAGCTGCCGAATTTTTCCCTGCTTTCCTCCTGGGCATCCAGATAACCTTCCGCAAGGGTATCACTCCGCACACAGATTTCCCCTGCCACCCCCGGTTCCTGGATTATTTCCCCCTCCCTGAGCAGGAACACTTCCTGCCCGGGCAGCGCCTTCCCCAGTGGCACGGCCCCGCCATCCCAGCCGTCAGGCACCACATAGGAACAGCATACCCCCGCCATCTCTGATGCCCCATATAAATTCACAAAAACGGCCCCCGAAAGATGTTCCTTCCAATACTTAAGCTGGCCTGCCGGAAAAGTTTCCCCGACAAAAAACACTTCCCTGAGGGAATGCGGGACATCCCTGTCAAACGCCTTTACCTGCGACAGCATGGAAAGGGCCGAAGGCACCCACTGGAGCAGGGTAACTTTCCGCCTGTCCAAAAGCCCCACAAGCTCCGACGGCCTGAAAAACATTTCCCTGTGGATGATATGGAAATCCATCCGGTACTGTAACATCAGGTAAAAATCCTTTGCAGACGCATCAAAACAGAACGGTGTCTGGCATGCAAGCACATCCCCTTCCGAAAATTCAAATGCCCTGCTATATGAATCCAGAAAAGCAGCCATGCCCCGGTGGGATTTCACAATCCCCTTCGGCTCCCCTGTCGAGCCGGAAGTGAATACCACATACAATGTGGCATCCTCCGGCAGCCGCCCCCTCGCCTCCCGGAGCCCGTTTAACAAATCCTGTGGAGGAGGCTTCCGTACAAACCGTACATCATCATATGTATAAACCTCTTCTGCCTGCAGCTTCCCCATAACCTCCCGCACCTTTTCCTCCGGCATGTCATCCGGGAGCGGCACATAATAATTGCCGCTCAACAATGCCCCAAGGAACATGGCAGGCGTCTCCAGCCTGTGCCCTGCCCTAATAATGACAGGCTGGTTCCAGACCTCTCTTTCATACAGCCTTTCCGCAAAAGCGGCTGCCGCCGCATAGAAATCACTGCCAGAGATTTCACGGTAACAGTCAGACAGTACGGCAGGGGCTGCATTTCCGCCGCTGCGGGAAAAACTTTCCTCCAGATGTAAGTATGAAATAATATTCCTGTCCATTTGTACCTCACAATTATTTACAGCACCAGCTTCACCGGATTTATAATATACACCGCCCTCTTTGACAATCCTTTCGCCGGAAGGATACGTGCATACCTTCTCCAGACACTTTTCGCCGATTTCACCCTTGGGGATGGATAACCATTGCCAAATGCCTGCTTTCCGATATTTTTTGCCACCAGTTTCTTAGACTTCACATAAATATAACGCAGTTTTTTACAGCCATAGAATGCTTTCTTTCCAATTTTCTTAACGTTTTTGCCAATTATCACATAACTCAGCTTTTTGTTATTTTTAAATGCATTCTTTGCGATTGATGTTACTTTGTAATTCTGCCCCTTAAGTTTCACTTTTGCCGGAACCGTTATCTTTGAAGCATTTTTCTTTGTGCTTCTGACATATTCCACGGTTTTGTTCTTTCCTGTTCCGGTTACCTTATAAACTGCCTTCGTCTTGCTGTCAGAAACCATAGCCCCCTTCTTTAAACTCTTAGCAGGTTTCTTTTTATTATCTGCCTTTGGAGTGCTTGATGGCTCTGGTGCAATACTTGGTTCTGGCTTAATTGTTGGCTCTTCACTTGGCGTCACTTCCGGCGTATTGCTCGGGACAACCGTTGGCGTACCGGCTGGAGCCATTGTCTGTGACGGCCTTGCTGTAGTGCTTGGATAATATGTTGGAACAGATGCAGCCCCATTACCATTACTTACTTTTTTGATTATTGTCTCATATGTCCCATTTCCGTCCGTATCTACTTTTACCCCTGTGGTATTTTTATCCAGTTCACAGATACACACCGTGCTATAATCTGTGCTAAAACTTGTCTTGATAGAATCCTCCCTGTGTTCCAGTTCTACATCAACATTTTTCAAGCTGTCGCCAGAAACAACATATCCCTCCTGAACCTTTTCCACAGATATCCCATCTGAACCAGTTCCGCTGACTTCCACAGTTGACCACTTGGTAGGATATTCCCCATCAAATGTCATGGATATCTCGTATTTACCTACATCACCTGATGCCTCCACATACCCGTCTCTGTCAAAAATAATAGATTTTCCTGCTGAAATTTCCCCTTCCAGACAGCAGTCCCCATAATTAATTGACAATGACATTTCCTTGCTGTCTTTCTGCGTCACCTTATACGCTGATTTTGCATCAAACAGATCATAGCCCGGAGTCCCTTCGGATTCCCCTGAAAGGATATAGGAATAACTTTCCTTGATATCATCCGAATCCGTGTCTTTCTCCACATATTTTCCATCTGACTTCTCCACCTTGGCAACGGAATAATCCTGTGAATCAGAATCAGTATTAATATCAATACGCGCGGCATATCCTGGCGATGACTCCTTTGTCTGACCGTTTTCTAAGTATCCGCCTGCATTAATTTCCTTTACATTTGCCCCAACATAATTGAACACAGCGCCTGCTTGTGATGTAATCGGGGCATCAGAATAAATTGGAATGATCCAGTCGTAGGTCGCTGTGTTGAAATAAATATTAAAATCATCCCTATATGTCTTTGAAGAATTCGGATCGCATATTTTAATACAACCATCATAAGATGCGTTATTCCATGTGTAATTTCCATACTCGTATCCATATGCCAGTATTGCATGGCCTCCCCATCCTTGTTTTTTAAACCCTACAAGAACCACAGGATTTGCATCAAGCAGGGAAATGATTTTTTTAATATTTTCCTCGTGCGGCTTATATGGTACCGTCCAATACTGCTGCTGAATAACATTTTTGACCTGAAACATCTGATAATATGTTATCAGAGAGTTAACATTACTGTCCCTTAAAGGAACACCTAATTGATATAAAGCCTCCGCCCCACTTTTGTAATCTGAATACGGAAGCAGGCCGGACATACTCAGCAAGCAGGTGGAAGACATGCCATAACACGAACCTTTCCATATATCCCATATCCATCCTTCTTTCATATCAAAAATTGACTGATATTCTGAATTTGTCAAATTTTGCTTTAACTTATTCAGGTAAGTGTTATTTATTTGGTCAAAATATCTTGTTCTTGCAAAATAGCTATAATTGTTGTTAAAATTCCAATTATCCCTATTCCAAGTAAAGCTCTTTAGCGGCACAACCAGCGCAGTGATGGAAAAAGTTTTCGTAATACTGCCCGTATAATTCCCTTTTCCTGTTATAATCACTTTCGCCGTCCCGGCTGATATATTATCAGAGTAGGAAATTGTATAATCCGTGCCTTTTTTCAGCACAGTCTCGCCATCCTTGACACTTACTGACGGTTCTTTCGCCGTTCCGTCGTACTCATACGACTCTTTCTCCAGACTGGCGTTCGCACTGTCAATTGATTTTGGCTCTATGGTAAATGTCTTGGAAACTTTCCCCTCATAGTCCCCTATCCCTGTAATATGCACCGTTGCTTTTCCGGCATTTATATTGCCAGAATAGGTGACTTTATAATCCTTTCCATTTTCCAGAGTGCTGCTGCCATCTTTTACCGTTACTTCAGGCTCTTTTGCTGTGCCATCATATGTATAAGATGTTTTCTTTAATGAAATATCGCATTCTGAAACATTCGGTTTAACCTCAACATAAGGAACTTCATTCTCCGTCCCATCACTGCAGACAGTTCCCGCATAGGAATAAAGTCTGGATGATGCCGTACCAGTCGATGCTGTAAGATCTAAATACAACGCCGGACGCACACCGCCGCTTCTTGACATATCAAAATTGCCATCTTTATAAATCCAGCCGGTATTCTCTACCTCTGACGCATAGAAACTCTGAAGTCCCGGCGAACGAATCCACCATGCATTTTCTACTAAGGTATCTGCTTTTTTCGCCTTCCTAGCCTCGTCTTTTAAATTGGCTTCCTGAGAAAAGCCATATCCTTTCGCTGCATCCGTATACACTTCCGACTCCGATAACAAAAACACCTTATCTCTTGTATCCGCTCCACCCTCTGTGCCATAAGAAAGATTATCCTGATTCTCGACATCTGTTACCAGAATCGCTGATTGGCCAGATGCATCGAATGCAGATTGTATAAAATTCTGCCCACTGTAATCCTGCTTCTGTTTATTAGCAGAAGCATCATATCCATTCAGCCAGCTCCGCATGGTGCTTTCTTCCCATGTTATATCTTGCTGTACTGTATGATAAGGCATGTCGTCCAATATCCTATCGGCCAACAAAAATGCTTTCGTACTGTCTACTGACAAAACCCTCCATTTAATCGGCTGATATTTGTAATAATGTATCGTCGACTTATTATAGTCCTTTTTTTCAATCCTCCGATATTTTCCCCCATCCAATGTAATATCGCCGTTTTTATCCCATCCGGCGGCTGACTGCAGTTTCTGATATAATGCACTGTCTTTAATCAGATTGCCCTCCTTTGGCAAATCCTTATCCGATAAATCATCCCCTGCTGGAACCACCTCCGCCTGCGGATAACTTCCAAACCACGCACAGTCCCATGTTACCCTCTGACCTGCCTCCATACTGCTGTCCTCTTCTATGCGTGGATTAGAAAATGGCGCATTATCAGAAGGTACTTTCTCGTTTACTGTGCCATCACTGCAGACCGTTCCGGCATACGACCAGACTTTGGCACCAGAATCTGATGGTGCAGTAAGATTCAGATTCAAAGCGGGACGCATACCCCCATGAAAGTAATCTTTAACAAAACTGAGATTGTCATAAAGCGAACCATTGAAATATACATTCATTACCCTATAACTACTCTTACCCGGCGTACGCAGCCACCAATTGCAATTTCCTATGTAATTGCCCGAGTATTTACTCCATGTTCCCAAAGCTTTTGCATATAAGCTTGATTTTATCCTTCGAGCTTCATCATATATATCCTTATCTGATACAAAACCATATTCTTTCGCAGTATCTGTAGAGACTTCCGACTCGGACAGCAAAAATATCTTATCTACTGTATCATTCCCGCCTTCTGTACCATCAGATATGTTATCTTTATTCTGTACATCTGTTTCTTTAATAGCCATCTGCTCTATTTTGCCAAAAGCAGCATCAATAAAATTATTATTACTATAATCTCTATTTTGCTTATTTGCGGATGCATCATAACCATTTAGCCAACTTCGCATGATGCTTCCTTCCCATGTAACAGATTCATACGGCATACGATACTGTTTATCATCCAATGCCCTATCAGCCACCAAAAATGCCTCAAAACCATCCTTTGATAATACCCGCCACTTAATTGGCTGATATTTGAAATAATGATAATCCGTTTCATTCTCCCACTGATAAAAACCAGAATCATTAGATGCATCAGTTGCATCTTCTTTTTTAATCCGCCGATACTTCTCGCCGTCTAACTCCACATCTCCCTGTCTATCCCAGTCTGTGGCTGACTTAAGTTTCTGATACAATTCATTATCCTGAATTAAATCCCCTTCTTGCAGAAATTCCTTACCCAATGCTGTATATTCCTCACTAGCTGGTACTACCTCCGCCTGTGGGTAACTTCCAAACCACACACAGTCCCATGTTACCTTCTGCCCGGCTTTCATACTACTGTCCGGCACAATACGTGGATTGGAAAGGGAATCCTCTGTTTTTTCAGGAGGTTTCTTTTCATCCATTGTACCATCACTGCAGACCGTTCCGGCATAGGAGCAGACTTTAGAAGATACCGTCAGATTTAGCGCAGGGCATATGCCTTGCATACAACTATTGACTGCTTCTGTCCCCTCCGACCAGCCTGCAGAACCCACCTGTGCAGCAGTAATGCCATTATAACCCGGAGAGCGCAGCCACCACCAAGAATCACCATAATCATTCCCATAAACCCCTATCGCTTTTGCATAAAGGGTTGATTTAACCCGGCGAGCCTCATCTTCCACTGTGCCATCTGAAACAAAACCAAATTCTTTCGCATCATCTGTATACACCTCAGACTGTGACAAAAGAAATATCTTGTCCGAAGTATTATTTCCACCACCGGTACCATGATACAGATTCGCTTTATTTTCTATATTAGTATTTTTAATAGCAAGACGATCGTCCATACTAAATGCTACATCTATAAAACCTCTTTTACTGTAATCATTCTTCTGCTTATTTATATCTGCCCCATACCCATTCAGCCAGCTTCTTATAGTGCTATTTTCCCATGTTACATCTTCTGAAACTATATGGTACTGCTTATCATCCAGTACTTTATCTGCTAACAAAAATACTTCTGCACCATTAACTGACAACACTTTCCATTTCATTGGCAAATATTTGAAATAATGGTATTTTATTTCCTTCCCCCACTGATAATACCGAGTGGAATCAGACTCACCTATATCAAAGCACATTACATCTTCCCGTGTAATCCTTCGGTATTTCTCACCGTCTACAGTGATATCCCCCTGTTCATCCCAGCCTGTTGCTGACTTTAGTTTTTGATACAATTTATCATCCGAAACTACTTCTCCTTCTGCTAATAACTCCTTCTCTACTGCCGTATACTTTTCACTTGCCGGAACCACCTCTGCCTGTGGGTAACTCCCAAACCACACACAGTCCCAAGTCACCTTCTGCCCTGCTTCCATACTGCCGTCCGGTACGATACGTGGACTTGCAAGACTGTCCAGACCACTTTCCTGCTCAGAAGCTTCTTTTTCTGCACCACTTTTCTGTTTCGCTGATGCTGTTGTAAACCCGGATGGCAAAATATTTCCAACAATCATTGCAAATACCAGCATCCAGACAATCCCTTTTCTTCTTATCTGCTTCATTTGCCTTTCTCCTTCCACATTATAAACTTCTAAAATATTAGTTTTTTCTATTGCACATACATGATGCCAATGCCAAAAGCAGATAGCAATAAGGCTGCCACTTTAACAATTCAAAAATCGCAAAAGAACAGCCTTATTTTTACTCTTCTGCCACAACAAACCTACACAAACTTTTGCTCAGGAACTATAAATGAATTAATCATCAGTCCCTTACCGTTACTTATATCACCAGCTTCACCGGATCAATAATAAATAATGCTTTTCTTGATATACCGCTTTTTAAGAAAATACGTGAATATTTTCTCCATATTTTTTTATCTGTCTTTACCCTTGGCAAGCGGTAACCGCCGCTGAATGCATTTTTCCCTATACTTTTCGGTGTCAGCTTATTTGTCTTTACCATGATGAAACGCAAATTTCTGCACTGGTAAAATGCTTTTGCGCCAATCTTTTTCACTTTAGACGGAATGGTAACCATCGTCAGATCACTGCAGCCACGGAATGCGTTGGCCCCAATGGCAGCCACATTTTTACCAAGCGTCACCTTCTTAAGCTTTTTACATCCATCGAATGCACTTTTTCCAACTTTTTTAACATTCCCGCCGATGGAAACATTTTTCAATTTCTTATTGCCCTTAAATGCATTTTTTCCTATGGACGTTACCTTAAAGGTATTTCCCTGCAGCCTTACTGTAGTTGGAATAATAGCATTCTTCCTGTTTTTCTGTGTACCCCTTATGTATTCCACCGCTTTGTTGCTCCCCACGCCTGTTACCTGATACACTGCCTTCGTTTTCTTGTCCCTGACCTTAGAGCCTTTCTTTAACTTCCCGGAAGTATCCGTATTCCCCGGCTCCGGTGTATAGGATGGCTCTTCGCTTGGCTCCGGTGTTACTGTCGGCAATGGTGTCGTTACCGGCTCTTCGCTTGGCGTTACTGACGGTTCATTACTTGGATCTGCCGTCGGCAAAACAGATGGGCTTACTGACGGCTTCGGCGTTGCTGACGGGGAAGAAGTTGGGATGATTACCGGTTTGAATGGTATATATGGATCATCCGGAACTGTTGTCGGTTTTGGAGTCGGCGTTTCTTCCCCCGCAAATGCGAAGAAATGGACCGTATAGGATACATCCCCCTGCTCCAGCCCGGTAATCTCTACTTTAAATTCCTCTCCTGCGCTGTATCCATCAATCCCACTATCCGGCCGGAATATGATACAGCCCTCCTGCCCATACCCATCATTGTTTACATAAAAGTCGCCATCGGCAGACGCTTTTGAAAAACTCCATTTTTTCCCATCCTTTTTTCTGGTAAGGGCTACCTGCACCTTTGACTCATCCACGCTGTACCCCATAGAAATTGACCATGGGTACTCCTTATCAAAATACTCCACAGGCATATTCTGTGCCGGCCACATTACCCCATACTCCTGCGCCCCGCTATTGCTCCTGTCAAAAGTATACATCGCACTATATGTACCGTTTTGTCCGCTGACTGCGCCAAACCCGGTCTTTCCCATAGAAGGGTTCAATATCCATCGCCTGTGCCCCACCATAGGTATGTTTCCATCGCTGCCATCCTTCATCCAGCCGGAAACAATCGCATCATTCAGGCTGCGGCCAGCCCACGACGCCCAAGAAATGTTTGAAGAAGACGCGCCTTCCTTCGCCAGGGCATACATATCGTCCGGCATCTCGGCAGGCTGCACCGGAAAATGGGACAAATCATTGTTTGCATAATTAGACAGCGCAGCCGCCTGCGCCAGCTCATTATAAGAATCCGACAGTTCCACCCCATCCGGAATCCCCGCAATATACCTTATCTGGTTTAACATATCTGCCGCAGACTTTAACGTTTTATCCGATAATTTCCCTAATGCATACGGCTCTGCAGTAACCGGATTCTCCGCAAAGGTTAAGGCATCTTTTAATGACACCCCGCTCTTTTTGGCATAGTCGCGAATTTCCTTTTGCGTGCGGTATGCTACGTTCACCCCGACTGCCTTGTCGGGCTGCTCCTGTTCCAATCCCCTTATGTCTTTACCATATACTGTTATTTTATGTTCCTTTTCATCCTGATATATATACCCCTTGCCATAAAATAGCACCCTGTCCGAATCATCAAGTAACAGCGTCCTTTCCTGCCCATTTACGCCAAAATTTATCCCTAAAAATCCATTTGCAAAGCGAAAAACATTTTCCCATTCACCACCAGCAATATCTTCTTCTACACCATCGCTAACAAATATATTATCCGGTAAACTATAAACATTCTTCCCTGTAAAACTATTTATTACAGCCGGCTTAAATTCAGACGATTTGTCTTCACTTGCAACAATACAATATTCACGGTCTCCATCATCAACGTCTGCACTATTATTTAAAAAAACTATACGGTTTGCTATAGGATGACAAGATAAATCATATAGCACCCCATCCTGAATTATATAATCTCCTGCAAATCGGATAGGCCTCCTGCCTGATAACCCTTGATCCTTCCCCTCAATATCAAGAATACCATAGCCACTATCATCACTGTATTGCACAAAGCATTTATCACCTGCTGCATGAATGGACTCCAAATTGCCCCCATTAATTGGCACATTCTTTGCTGTTACACCAAGTGTCTCTTTATCAATTATAATAATAACTACAGATTTTTCTTTCCCCTTCGTCAAATATACTTTATCTGCTGTTCTTATTTCATCCATAACACCAGCACCTTCTGCTTCCATGATATTTTGCGCTGTGGCTTTGTCTATTCTAGATAATGATGTTAATTCTCCCTCTCTCGTATTTAAACACAAATAGAAACCATTAACTTCAATAACATGTAATCCAGTAAAAGGTTCCGACAATAACCTGCCGATTACAGAACCTTCTGACAGATTCCCTGAAATTCCCAACTCACGATATCCTTTCTGGCAATATTTATCGTCGTCCAGAAATGCTACTTTTTTATGCTCATTGCACCATAGAAATAAAAGATGTTCATATTCATCTTCATCATCCAAAACCATCTCTTTTATTTTTATTTGTTCAAATTCTTCGGCACTGCAGTCTAAATGACCCACAAAATCATCTTCTGCAATTCCCCAACGGTAAATATCTATGCCGGCATCGGCATTCTCCACAAAATAATATTCCCCCCTGTCATATATAGCGACAATATGATTACCCTCATACGCTTTTCCTTTAAAATAATCAACCCAATAATCGTGACGTGTCTCTTGAAACGATCCATTAATTAATCTTACTTCAACATATCTCCCAAGGGTATGTTCGCCATTTTTTTCAAAATACAACTGATGTGCCTCTGTATGGTCATTATCACTTTTCTTATTTTGATTGGAATTAGATACGTCCTTTATATAAAGATATGTCAATCCATCACTCTCATCTATTTTACATAATGGCACAATTTTTTGATCATACTGCGCCAAATAACATAACTCCCCATCATTTGTCAAAAGAACCAGACATTCATAATCATTAGTTATTCCATTTCCATATTCTTTGTCCTGCCCAAAACTTCTGCCAGCCAGTAAACGCTTTCTATCTTCATTATAAATTAACACATATATTAATTTGCCTTTACTCTTATTTCCTGTATCTTCATATTCTGCGGAAAGAATGACCCAGTAATACCAATTAGGCTGGTAGGAGTCACCTGGTTCTTGAATTTCATACGATGATTTGATATTTGATAATTCCACACCATTTTTCTCAAAAAAGACAGTTACCTCCTTCTCGTCTTCCGTGCCCTGCTCTGCTAACCATTGCTTACTTTGTTCTAATTTTTTTTCGTACTCTTCATCTTCTTTTTTGTACTGTTCTTTATTCCATTCAACTTCATCCACCCAATCTAATAATTCGGTTCCGTCATATGCAATGTACTTTAGGTAATTTTTCGATTCGCCGTCGTCCTCTTCATCCTCCTTGATACTTATACCAATGCATACGCATTCTTTGCCTTCATATTTATCAAAATACGCACTGACATAGTCTATTATTTTTCTATCATATTTTTCCCGCCAAATAACTTCATGCTCAAAGACAACTACCATTTCCTTCTCATTATGTGCACAAAATACTGTTTGATCTTTCCCATTATAATGACAGTCAATATCGTCATATTGGCATGGTACCAACTCTTCTAATTCAAAATTCCATATACCTTTTTTTTCATCTTTCGTTTCCAGCTCCAGCCATTTATCATATGTATCAATTTCTATACTATCAAATTGGGGTTCAACAACTGTTTCCCCTGTACAAGACATTATGCCCCAATACCGTGTCGCATCTTCTTCTCCATCCTCATCCTTTACTATTACATCTTTATACGCAATAATGGCTGGTTTTCCCTTGATAATTAAATCTTCTGAATTATCACTATGCCACTCTTCTTTAACGCCATCAAACGCTGTATTCGTATGGCATTGAAAACCTTCATCAAGAACTGCGACCTTACCATCCTTATATCCATAATAATATCTCTTTCCCTCTGCATCACTGCTAGAACAAGCGCAAATCTTATCCAACGGTATATCTGAGTTGACAGAAAATTCCCACTCTTCTTTCGCTTTGGACACAATATTCTTCCCTTTGGCTGCTGCCATATCTCCACTGTATGGCAGTACACTGCTTATCAGCATAGCAAAGACCAAGAAAATACTAATTATTCCAAGTTTCTTCTTTTTCATAACACCATTATCTCCTCTCTAAATCGTTACTATTTCTTCACAGCGAACATTCTATAATCACATCAATATTTTGCAATTACAGCACCAGTTTCACTGGATTAATAATATACACCGCCCTCTTTGACAATCCCCTCGCCGGAAGGACATGTGCATACCTCCTCCAGACACTTTTCGCCGATTTTACCCTTGGGGATGCATAACCATTGCCAAATGCCTGCTTTCCTATATTTTTTGCTTCCAGATTCTTTGGCTTCACATAAATATAACGCAGTTTTTTACAGCCATAGAATGCTTTCTCCCCAATTTTCTTAACATTTTTGCCAATTGATACATAACTCAGCTTTTTGTAATTTTTCAAAGCATTCTTTGCAATCGCTGTTATTTTATAATTCTGCCCCTCAAGCTTTACTTTTGCCGGAATGGTAATCTTGGAAACATTTTTCTTGGTGCTTCTGACATATTCCACCGTTTTGCTCTTTCCTGTCCCTGTTATCTTGTACACTGCCTTGGTCTTTTTGTCTGTAACCTTATAACCTTTCCGCACCTTTTTAACAGAATTGGTTTCCTTATCTTTCTCTGCATCAGGACTCACAGACGGTTCCAGTGTTTCATAGGGCTTTGCCGTCGGTGTCTCCTCCGGCTCCAAGGATGGTTCTGGTGTTTCCCTTATAACAGGGGGCAATGTTTCTGCCGGGACAGCTGTTGGTGTTACTGTCGGACTGACAGTTGGCTTTGTTGTTGGGGTTGCTGTTGGTACAGGACTTGGTTTCATTGTTGGCGAAGGGCTTGATGCATCTGTCGGCACAGATTCCGCCGGCACATTTATTTGCCCCAGAAGCAATGGATGAACCTGATACATTGTACATGCATTCCCATCTGATACATACCAGCGGACAATTCCATCCAAACAGTGGATTGGCTGGCAGTCTGACAAACGGCAATTTGTCCTGACAACCTCTGACGTCGTATTCCCTGCCCCATCCAATGCCAGCATTGCTGTACGCACAGTCCCATCCTCAGTATTCTTCTCTTCCCAGAGCATTAAAAACTGCTCGTCACTTATCTTAACAAGCTGCGGCGTCCTGACAGTGATTTTACTGCCTTTTGTATAATCCGTTAACCATTTGAGGGAATTTCCATCAAAATTTTTCCCTGTCACAGATACAAACACATTCCTCACATCGGAATCGCTACAGTCACGCCCAAAATCAACACTGTTTCCTACGATAAGGCAATTATCCGCAGATAACTCAAACCCTCCAACAGACGCACCCGTTTTATTATAATGGCTGCCTGTGACACGGCTAAGCGATATCGGAATAGTGTATCTGACCTTCGTAATATCTCCGCCAACCTTGCAGGCGGTGATGCTGATCCCTCTTGGGCTCGCATCGCCATGGTCTACGCGATATACCATTTTCCCGTCCGTCCGGACAAACTGGTTAAAAGAGTGGCTTACATAACCTGCCTGTGCTATATTCATCACATCATAATAACTCTGTTCCTCAGACATGCTTTCCTCATTTACCACAAAAGTCATATTTGCCTGATGATGGTTTCCGTCACTGGACAGATACATTTCATGGCACGTATGGATATACAATTTGCCATTTTCCTCTGTCATCCTAAGGCTTCCCGCCTCAAAAGGAATATATGTATTGCATCCTTTCCACGACAACGCTGAAAGGCGTTCCCATGATTTACTATACTTTACGGCACGCATAACTTCCATATCATCACTGTCAGAAGGGTTTTTATTGCCAAATACAATATAATTATATTTTTCCCCCGCATAAAAACCGCCAAACAGATCCAGCTCAGCAGGAAGCGAAGCACTCCCTAAAAGTTTTCCTGCATCCTTTGCATAAGTTTCCAGCAAAATCTCCCTGCCAGTGTATTCTACCCTTGTAAGCGTTCCATCTGCATTTTCCGCAAGATAGGAATTCATAACATTGCTCCAAACCGTATAATTATTTGCTGACACATTTTCTGTCACCTTTCCTGAAAGATGAATCGCATTTTCTGAGGGAGCCTCTATCCCCTGATTTGCAACGACTGTCAACTCCATGCTTGCAGATACGCCGGAATTTGTCTTTACAGTAATAACGGCTGTCCCCTCTTTGCATGCCGTCACCTTCCCATCCCGGCTTACGCTTGCCACTTTGGAATCTGTCGTAGACCAGGTATATGTTTCATCCAGCACGCCATCACTTTCCACATCACACACCATACTCTCGCCCACCTTAAGCACATTCTGCCGGTTTGTAATAGCAATCTTACCTGCCTTTTTCCATAAGAATTTTTCTATATAGAACCCGTTATCCTCTCGCTCAATAGCAACTACATAATCCCCATAGCGCATCAGTGAAAAGATTGGATGTGACGCAGTAACCTCCGTTACCACTTTTTTCCTCCGCAGATCATATTCTGCCATAGACGTGCCATCTACATAGGAGACCAAACTGTCTGTTTCCGGCATATAAACAGTACGCGTCCCTACTGCGGCAGTCCTGTCAAACTGGTTCTCCTTGTCCCGATTCGTCCTCCCAATCCCCAACAAGGCATTGTCAACATTCGGAACCAGAGAAAAATCCACCGTCTGCCCCTCCGAAGAAGGCGTATACTTTTGAGAATCAAATACATACAATGTAGAATACAGCCCGGAATCTGCCAGAATATACCTGCTATTTGCTACTTCAAGCTGGCGCGCCCTGTCTGAATAATACCGCTGGCCAAGCATAACATTATAATCTGCATCAACCGTAATCTTCCCATCTGATACATTCCCTACACGCAGCACATTCATATCATGGTCATATCCCCAATAAATCCAATTTGCATAGCTTTCCACATAAAAATTTCCATTTGTATCATCAAAACCTGCAATATTATATATCCTATAACCTGTCTCTGCCCGGCTAAGCACATTGCCGTCACGGTCAAGCAGGTAAATATACTTATAGTCGCTTGTATATATCCTGCCCTTCGCGTCCACGCCTACCGTATTGCAGTTCTCGGCAGGCGCAGAAATTGTCTTTTGCATTGTCTGCCCCGCCAAATCGTAGCATTGGATCTCCGGCATATTCCCTCCCCTGTTAGATCTGACAAGCACATATAAAACATTCCCATCAACATAACATGCCTCCGCACCTCTCCTGCCATCGGACACAGTATGTTTAAAAGTATGGACTAACGTACTCTTTTTTGTGTCCATATCATATAGGGATAACAAATTCCTATTAAAAAAATATATCCCGTTTCTTTCCTCACATGGTATCTGCAAGCAGATATCCCCTGTAGACTGATAGTCTAATACATCCGCAGGCAGCTCATCTGCCGCTGTCTCCGCCGCCATTGCTTCCTGCTTTACATTCCCTGTATGAATCCCTGATAAAAGCATAGCGAATGACAAAACCGCTGCTATCAATATCCTTCCTGTCTTTCGTTTTGCCTGCTTCATTGCAGCACCTTCCTTTCTTCTATATCACTAACTTTACCGGATCAATTACAAACAGTGCCTTTTTCGACATTCCCCTTAACAGAAAAACATTCGAATACTGTTTCCATATATTTTTAGCAGTTTTTACCCTTGGGGAATGATAACCCCCGCCAAATGCCTGCCCGCCTATATTATTTTCTGTTAATTTCTTTGACTTCACATAAATATAACGCAGTTTTTTACAGCCATAAAATGCCTTCTTGCCGATTTTCCTGACGTTTTTGCCAATTATCACATAACTCAGCTTTTTGTTATTTTTTAATGCATTCTTTGCTATTGATGTTACTTTATAATTATGTCCCCGAAGCTTTACTTTTGCCGGAATGGCTATCTTGGAAGCATTTTTCTTGGTGCTTCTGACATATTCCACGGTTTTGTTCTTCCCTGTTCCGGTTACCTTATAAACTGCCTTCGTCTTGCTGTCAGAAACCATAGCACCCTTCTTTAAACTCTTAGCAGGTTTCTTTTTATTATCTGCCTTTGGAACATCTGTTGGCTCTTCGGATGGCTCCGGTTCTATACTCGGGGCTGGCGCAACTGCCTGCCCCCCACTTGGCGTCACTTCCGGCGTATTGCCCGGCATATCAGCCGGCTCTTCGCTCGGGGCTAATGTTGCCAAAACGGAAGGCGTTGCTGACGGCGCAGGCGTTGCAGTCGGTACTGACCCGGGGATAATTACGGGCTTATATGGTATATACGGAGTGCCATCTGGGCTTACTGTTGGTGTTATAACCGGAATGTCTGACGGCCTTAATGTCGGCACCGGTGTTAGTGTTGGCCTTGGCGCCGGACTTGGATTTGTAGTCGGCGTTACCACCGGACTCTCCGTCGGCCTTGCAGTCGGTATTATCGTTGGCATTATAGTCGGCCTCGGCACCGGTGTTATCGTCGGCATTACAGTCGGACTTGCCGTTGGTTTCACCATTGGGCTTGCTGTCGGCTTCACAGTCGGGCTTGCCGTCGGTTTTGCTGTCGGGCTTGCCGTCGGTTTCACGGTCGGGCTTGCCGTCGGTTTTGCTGTCGGGCTTGCCGTTGGTTTCACGGTCGGGCTTGCCGTCGGCTTTACCGTTGGGCTTGCCGTTGGTTTCACCGTTGGGCTTGCCGTTGGTTTTGCTGTCGGGCTTGCCGTCGGTTTCACGGTCGGGCTTGCCGTTGGCTTTGCGGTCGGGCTCGCCGTTGGTTTCACCGTTGGGCTTGCCGTCGGCTTCGGAGTCGGGCTTGCCGTTGGCTTCGGAGTTTGGCTTGCCGTTGGCTTCGGAGTCGGGCTTGCTGTTGGCTTCACAGTTGGGCTTGCCGTCGGCTTCGGTTTACTTCCGTCTATTACTGTGATTTGGCAAGAGACGGTTTTTCCGCCTTCCTTCGAGTCTGCACAAATTACTGCTTTCCCCTCCTCTTTCGCTATAATACGTATTTTCTCGCCTGTTTTTGCCTTTACATAGAACGGCTTCACCATTGCTACTTTTGTATCTGTTGAATAAACGGTGATGTAATCATCGCTGTTTTCCGTAACAGATGCGATAGTAAGCGGCGCTTCCCCTGAAACGGATTTATCAATGACAAGTTCACTATCCGATAGCGAAAATATTCCTGCAGGTACATCGGCATGAAAATCCTCTGCTTTATTAACAAACAGGATCATATTATATCCTCTTACAACACTATACCGCCATCCTGAAAGCCCCAACGCACCAGCAACTCTATCTAAAACATCCTGATCAGGAAGCAATAACAGGCAATTTTCACCCGGTGCTAAAACCCTTGCCCCTTTTAAAAATTCTTTAGCAGACGCCTCGTCCGTTATTGCTCCCTCCGCCGCATATGCGGCATATCTCATATAATAAGTATATTCCATATCGTTGCCAAGGACTGGAAGCGCATACTGCCAATCATTCCCTTTTTTGTCCGGAGTGTTTGGCATATGCTCTTTTTCAAATATATCCTTTGGCATGGAAAAATAAGCATAATAGTTTTCCGCTAATGGCTTCTCTTCCGCACCATGGTCATCCCATGTCGCATCCATGTAATAATATGTATCTCCTCCGTCAAAAGATACGGCATTCCATGCATGGCCGCCGCCGGCATCTCCCGTAATATAGACATTAGGAATGTCCAAAATATTCAGGATAAAAGAAAATGCCTTAGAATATCCTTCGCACACTACTGTATTGTGTTCCCCATCAAGCACACCAAGAATGCTGTGTGCCCAGTTTGCATCCTCTGCTGTCTTTCCGTCTTCCTTATAAGCATAATTTACATCCTGAATAAGCTTATCATATATAATTCGTACTTTTTCATAAATATCATCCATATCAGAAACCGCATCAATATACTCCTGAACATTTTTTTCAATCAACTTGTCTGTGGCCTTTTTCCCAGCCAGATTTTTCTCATATTCTTCTATCACAAGCGGCACAAATTCACCGCCTCCATATACAAATCCTTTCAACCAATACAGCCATGGATGATTTGCCCGAAACGTAGTCCAAACCTGAATCAACTGATCCTCCCCTAGTTTTTTTGATTGATACCCCGCCTTAAAGGGGGTATATGCAATCTCGCCATTCAGGGTAATCTCTTCAAACACTGCATCATCATCTCTAAGAAAACCTTTTAGTGAGCTTTCTATATTACTGTATAATTCTTTTTGAACTTCGGAAAGGCAATCCATCCCATAATCTCCTGTGCCATCCTCAAAAATAGTTTCCTCATTGCTATATAGCGAAACATCCCCATAGGAAGGTACATTTGCTATCTCACCCCTGTTAACTTTAGAGACTTCCACTTTCTCAAGCCCGCCTACAGGCAGCTGTGGCTCAGATTCATCTGCTGCCTGTACCGGTCTCAACACGAGAGAAAATCCAGAGACATCAGCACAGTTAATTATCAGAACGATACACAACGCAAGGGCAATATATCCCATTTTTTTCCTTTTCATACGCATTCTCCTCCACTCTTTCATTCTACAGCACCTTTTTATCTGTTTTTACTAAATTTGCAACAATAAATTTAGTCATTTCTGCCAATGGATATTATACCACACCATTTTTCCATTTCGTGCCAAACGGTAATGAACGGTGTGATTTTGGTTATATCCTGCAAAAAACTGATATAGGAAAAGTATGCTACTCTCTTCTAAAAGATTTTTCGCTACATTTATAATCTGTAGAAGTGGAGTGTAAAATGCCGACATACAGCAATAATATTCGCCAGACATATCATTCTGGAATTTATACGCCGTAAAGCAAAGGTTTCAAAATAGCATGGCATAACTATAATGGCAACGATAAAAATCAAACTCATGGAGAAATGCCAGACATATAGACAAACAAAAAGGACTCTTGTGAATCCCCGTAATCAACTATTTTAACAAAATATAAAACGCATTTCATAAGCCGCGGAAAATCTTGCAAATGACATTCGTATGTGCTATATTGTAGACATAAATAAAGAGCAACCGCCCACAAGGGGTTCACCGATAATTAGAATAGCAATGCCACCCCGACATCGACCAAAGTATGAGGGTGGTTTTTGCTATGTATTGCCCCTTAAAATGGCACTCTTGCGAATCCCCATTATCATTTAATGGGTTTAAATGGATTTACTATAAAATCCATTTACGAAAATATTGAAAGAGAGGGAAAATAATGTATTATTATTCTACTGTAAACAACATTGTTATGACGCATAGCGGAATTATTACTGGGGAATTGTGCGACACTGTAAGTATACATTTTGAACGTCCCAACGAAAAAGGTTTCGATTTTCTTGACATGGATTTGCCAGGGAAGTTTGTGAAAAAGTCTTTCGGTTTTTCAGAAGATGAAATATTAACACTAAAACGATACGCAAAAAATAACGCCGCTATTGTATGGGATTTTGCAAGGGAAGGAGGCGGCACAAATGCCTAAACCATTACTTGATTTTTTGGGCTATAGTTTTTTCTTCTGGTCAAATGAGAATGCAGAACCGCCACATATACACGTATGCAAAGGACACCCAACAGAAAACGCAACAAAATTTTAAATTGCGAAAGGTGGGTGGGATAGAATTAGCGCACAACAAAAGCCAGATACCCACAGCAGATCATCGAGGCATGACTTAGTTTCTCTAAAGGAACCTTTCGGTTCCTTGGTAAGTTTCACCCCAAGGGGAATTCACTAAAAGCGCATGGGTATTTAATCTACGCTCCGCTTCGGTCGTTGCCTATGCGAGAATAAGCTATAAAAATTCACTTTAAGATTAATTACACCAACTGCATAACTCTGGCTTCAAGTTCCTTTAATTCATCCATTGATAAAGACGGTACATAACGTGCGATTTTATCAAGCGGCATCTCCCCGTCCTTAATCATTCTTTCTGCTGTTTTCCTTTCTGTTTCTTTTTCCTTATTATCCTCAATATCTTTTGCATAAGCCTTCAAAATCTGCTCGTCATCAAATAGTGTCATCATAATATCCACAACCTCCTGTTCCTTGCTTTCGAGATACTCCCTCAGCACATTTCTGTCTTTGCAAATACGAATTGTTTCTGTTACTGCCTGCTTCGTATTTCCATATATATTTCTCTGTTCATTATATACTTTTGAGAAGATTATATACTGCCCAATAATATCTTTCTCATTTTCTTGATATAAAACCTTCACTTCTGCATCAATAGAAATCTTTGCCCCATCAAAAAATTCCTTAGAAAGTGATATTGTATTGGGAATATTTTTTCTTTCGCCCGTAAATATCACGTAAAGTTCGGGCATCGGCATATTCACTTTTTTGCTTCCATACAGGTTTTGATTTGTGCGCTTAAAATAATCATGATACGTCTGTATTAGATACATCAGCGCACGAATGATGATGTTCAACGTCCATGTTGACTGGCTTTCTATCAATATCATTAATCGGTTTCCGACAGAAAATCCTAAGTCGTTATAGTCCGCATCAACAAGTACATGCTTAATTGTAACATCTGCAATCTCATCTTCCGTCACGTTACAATCCTCTGGGTGGAGCGCTTTATATAATTGAAGCAAATACTTTCTATCCTGAAATAAATTTGTGAATACGCTGTCTTTTATCTTACGCTTTGGTGTACTTTCCGCCATTTAACCACCTCGTTTCTGATAAGTTAACAAAACATAACATATTAGTTACTCCTGCTATGTTCCAATTATACAAAAAATTGTTTGTGCTTACAATAAAATTCACATTAAATTTCTTCCTCTCCCATTTTGTTTCGTACAATTCGTATTAGCTATCCCTTGGATAGCCTGATGTCATATCTGCTGTTGCTGCCCACGGAGCGAACAGTAATCCTTTTTATCTTCCATCCAATAAACGCAAAATACCTTTTGACCTAAACAACTTTTTGTGATAATATGGATTCTGTTATTTACCAAATAAAGATTATACTTTAAAACCATAAACTCATATAGTACACAAAAGGGCAGGAGGACAACATGAAGAGACACATTTTACTATTGGAGGATAACGACGCACAGGCAAGGAGCCTTGAAAAAATGATAAAGGACTATTCTGCTGAGATTCAAATCTCCCATGCCGCTACGCTGCCTCGGGCAAGGCTGCTTTTAGACAGTGGGACAGTTTTTAATGCATTCTTTCTGGATATTTCCCTTGCATCCGATTCCATCAACCGGAAGGGGCTGCAGTTAGCTATGGACATCCGTTCTTTCCCACAATATTCACAGGCTCCGATTCTTTTTATCACGGCTTATCCGGAACATATATCCCCTGCTATTAACGAACTTCACTGTTTTGCCTATCTGGTAAAACCATATACCGAACAGGAACTCCACAGGCAGTTAGCCGACCTGTTTGAAGGCAGCCGGAGCACCATCCTTCTAAAAACTTCAGAGAAAATATATATATGCGTTGCATTAGATTCCCTGCAATATATTTATTCACAGGGGCGCTATCTCAACTTCGTGACCACCACTGCCTGTTACCGCTCACGGCAATATACCTTAAAGGGATTAACTGCACTGCTCCCCGACGATTTTGTCCGCTGCCACAAATCCTATATTATAAATCTGGTCTTTGTGGAAAACTTCGATTTCGTAAACCACTATGCACATATAACTGCGAGCAATACGTTAATTCCATTAAGCAGGGATTTCCACATTCCATGGTACAGCATCCCAAATAAATAGGGCTTGACCGTTGACCCAGATGCGTATGCCTTATTTCAAAATCAACTATATATCCGACATTAAATAATTGCCGGATATATAGCCCCTCCGGGGGATGCGCACTTGCACGAAGATGCAGATGCCGCAAAGCGGCCGTGCTCGGCGCAGATGGCGATAATTAAACCGCCATCTATATAATAATACAATCAAATCCACTGAAAATAATATGGAGGAATAATATGAATACTACCGATATGCTAATCACCCTTATCACATCTATTATCGAAAATATGACTCTGCTTGGAGTGATGTTCTATCTGACCCATGTTTCTATTGCCAACATCCGAACTTCCAAAAAGTCACTTGGATTAATAACCCTTTCTTTGTCTATCATGTATCTTATTCAACAATTCAATAATTCACAGATTCAATTTGGCATAACAATTGCCTTTATACAATTCGCTGTTGTTATTCGACTGATCTCCGGTATGCCAATGAAACATGTTATGACATCTATTCTCTTTTCCTACCTGCTACAGTTTCTTTTTCAGGTACCCGGAATAGTTGTTGCATTATTATTAAACCCGAACTTTAATTTTGTTACATCTGTATATGGCTTACTGGCAATCATCTGCTTCGCATCACTTTTTATTATTCTTTCCCTACGCTTTCTGCCCATCCGTCGGCTATACGAAAAAGCCCTGCAAATCCCCTCCTTTATCATATTTACAACTGCCTTCTTTTTCGCCTTTTATGGCATTGCCTGTGCCCTTTTCCGCGAAATATATATGCCTGATTACCTTATTTTCCTCTTCGTTGTTATCTTTCTGCTGCTTGTGTTCTTTCTTGTTATATTTTATGCTGTTCAGGCACAAAAAAAGGAGCAGGCAGTCCATTTCTATGAAACCTACCTGCCAATCTTAGATGACATGATTCTAAATGTCCGCAAAACACAGCATAACCACAATAATACCATCTCCGCTATCGCCAGCCTCCCACAGATAGCAGCAGATTACGATTCCCTTGCCGCATCGCTGGAACACTACAGCAGCCATATGGTTAAAGAAATGATACCTACCCGGTTCCTGCACTTTGAAAACAAGCTGCTGACTGCGCTTTTATATAACAAATACTGTCTCTTCGCCGAACAAAAGATAAAACTTGATATTGTAATCCACAGCTATCATTACAAAAGCAGGGCAAATGAATTCCAGATTGTTGACCTAACCGGAATTCTTCTGGACAATGCTATGGAGGCATCCCATCCAAACGATACAGTTTATGTGGAAATCGGCATGCCGCTGCATAAAAATGATGGGAAAGAAACTTCCGACACACCATCCCCATTTTCCATCGCTGTAAAAAATCTGGGACCAGAAGCGACGCCGGATTTCATCAAAAAAATTTTTACTCCGGATTACACCAGCAAGACCAGACAGGCTCTGCAGCATGGGCTTGGGCTTCCCTACGTAAAATCTCTGGTCCATCAGTGCAAGGGACAGATAGAAATAGAAAACGACATGATTGCCTCTGATAATACTAAGCAGCCATGCCGTTACTTTATCATACATGTTTCAGTTTAAAAATCCTGCTATCCAACGGCGCACCTAATTAATCATATTGGCAGAATAGATATTTCTCTGTCTCTTCCTCTGTCAGATGGTATCTCCTCATGAGTTCCCCCTTTATTTCATCCTCACTGATCCGAAAACCCCGGAGGCTGTCAACCAGATATCGGATTCCCTGCTCCAAACCTTGCTCTAAGCCCTGTTCTAAGCCCTGCTCAAATTTTTCCTGATAGCTCATCTCCAATGTCATATAATCCACTCTCCATTTCTCATTTTCCCTAACCGACTGCACTGCTTCCGCCAAATCTTTTGTGAATTCATCCGCCGCACCTTTCCCGTCTATAAAATCCAGCAGCCTTCTCATCTCCGGGCTGACATCATCCTCCGTCCCTTTGGTATTGAGTATGATTTTTACTGTGTCATCCCCAAGGCCAAGGCCTAATTCCTGTACACACCGGTTTTCAAACGAATACACATGGCGCCCTCTCCCGAACAAGTCAAATGTGCATACAAAGATAACCAGGCTCCGTTTTAAACTTTTATAGTCCCCGCCCTTTTCCAAAATGCTCAGGTCTATCACCCCCTGGTAATAACGCATCCGCTTGGGGATATTCCGGTTGCTTGCCGTCTGCATTTC
>RAYF01000177.1 GCA_003611745.1 bacterium D16-36
TCTTTTGCATTTGTTCCGATTTTGGGACAGATATAAATACTGGAGCTTGCAAATGTCTTATTAATCAGTAGACACTATTTAGTCTACACAAGGGGCTAAACAGTAAACCCGAAAGGGAATATTGTTTAGCCCCTTTTTTGATACAAAAAATAGAAAGGGGATGAGATGTGTGTTAAAAGTCCGATTACAGGGAACGAAAAAGGACATTCGGTGGTTCTTGAAAGGTATGGAGAGAGATTCCAGATATGAGGTTGAGAACATATCGACTTTCAAGCCATGTGACGGAGATTCCAGATTTCGCAGACTATATGTCAATGTGAGACGCAAGGAAAAGAAAAAGCAGAACGGAAAAGGAGTGGCAAGCGGAGTAAAAACATAGGAAGTCATTGAGTAGGGAAGGAGTTTAGCCTGTGGAGATGGTTGTTTTATAAAAAATAAAGAATACGGAGGTTCAGAATTATGAGCAGAGTGATAGCGATAGCAAATCAAAAAGGTGGTGTTTCCAAGACTACCACAACAGTAAATCTTGGAATAGGACTGGCAAGAAAAGGGAAAAAGGTTTTGGTTATTGATGCCGATCCACAATCCTCTTTGACAGAAAGTCTTGGCTTTCATCAGACAGATCAGTTGGAAGTGACATTATCTTCCATCATGGAAAAGATTATGGAGGACAGGAAAGTGGGGCAGACAGAGGGAATACTGCACCATGCAGAGGGGATTGACTTACTTCCATGTAACATTGAATTATCAGGTATGGAGGTATCCATCATCAATGCCATGAGCCGGGAAACAATAATGAAACGGTACATAGACCAGATGCGGGAATATTACGATTACATTCTGATTGATTGTATGCCAAGTCTGGGGATGCTGACGATCAATGCCTTTGCAGCATCAGATAGTGTACTGATTCCGGTACAGGCTGCCTATCTTCCTGTAAGGGGACTGGAACAGTTGATTATGACAATCAGCAGGGTTAAGAAACATATCAATCCAAGTATCCGTTTTGAGGGGATATTGATTTCTATGGTGGATTCACGGACGGTTTATGCGAGGGAAATTATCGAACTTGTCAAAGAGAATTACGGAGAATCGCTGCGGATTTTTGATACCATGATACCATTTTCCGTAAGGGCTGCGGAGACTTCTGCTGCGGGTGTGAGTATCTATAACCTTTATCCGGAACATAAGGTTACAAAGGCATATGAGGATTTGACGGAAGAAGTCATCACCTCTGCATACTGTGACAGCAAAGGGGGCGATGGCAATGAGTAGAAAAGATGTTACGGGAAAGATTAAGCTGAACAGATTTGACGAATTGTTTGGTGCTGGCGCTGCAGAGATGGTAAATGAAGGGGATTCGGAAATAAAGGAGATTCCGTTATCGGAATTACATGAGTTTAAGAATCACCCGTTTAAGGTCCGTTCGGATGGGGAACTGGCAGAGATGATTGAAAGTGTCAGACAGCATGGGGTGCTGGTACCGGGAATTGCCAGAACCCGTCCGGAGGGCGGATATGAGATTATTGCAGGACATACAAGACGGCATATCTGTGAGATTGTTGGTCTGAAAACAATGCCAATGTTTGTGCGGTACTATGTCAAGAAAAAGTACAAGTTAAAAGTGAACTTTTCTTACAACATTCCATTCCCCTCATCCTACCAATCC
>RAYF01000178.1 GCA_003611745.1 bacterium D16-36
CCTGAATTATTCAAGGAATAACAGCATTAACTGCTGAAACCCGCATAGTTACTGTATTTTAATTGAATATTGCTTTTCACTTATTTAGTGAATAGAAAAAGACCTCTATCTATGGTAAAATTTAGGTGTCCAATCCAAATCAAAACCAAAGAAAGGGTCTTTATATGGATATATTAAACACCATAAGCTTAGAAAGCAATAGCCAAATTAAAATTAATTTTGACGGAGGCGATTTATCCTCCGATGCAGGACTCCTCCTGTTCAAAGAGTTCCTGTTTAAGATTGGAGCGGTCAAGCTCGTTAATCGTATGTTTAAAACCAATGATACCGCATGGTTCCGCGTCCATAAGGATGATACGAATCTGATGCAGGTAATTTACCAGATTATCAGTTCCTACTTTGAGGATGACTGTGCAGACGAACTGACAAACGAACCTGTTATGACAGTTATTTTAGAGAAGAATGCCCTGGCATCCCAGCCTACCCTGTCACGCTTTTTTAACCGCATGGATGGAGATACGCTCAGCCAGTTAAACCAGATCATCCGTGAACTCCGTAAAGTCATCTATTCCATAAAGAAACCGGAATTCATGCTTTTTGATATTGATTCCACACTTCTTGATGCCTATGGGAATCAGGAAGGGGAAGGTTTCAACTACCATTATCAGGCCCACGGTTATCATCCGCTGTTATGCTACGACGGACTGACCGGCGATCTGCTAAAAGCACAGCTCCGTGACGGCACCATGTATTGCAGCAAAGGGGCAGATATTTTTATGGAGTCCCTTCTGGATGAATTCCTCTGTGATTTCCCGGATATGCCGCTTTTTCTTCGCGGTGACAGTGGCTTTGCATCACCAGACCTGTATGAAGTTCTTGAAGATAAAAACTGCAAATATGCCATCCGGCTCAAGGAGAATGCAAAACTCCGTGGATTGGCAGAAGAGGAAAACCAGGCACTGTACCGTGCAACGAAATTCAACCAGGTAGATTACGCCGTCGAGTATGGGGAATTCCTATACCAGGCCGGTTCATGGAACCATCCACGCAGGGTGGTCTTTAAAATAGAAAAGCCATATGGGCAGATGGTCCATCTGTATACCTTTATTGTCACAACACTGGAAATGGAACCTTATCAGGTGATCCAGTTCTATTGCGGAAGAGGCAAAATGGAAAATTTCATCAAGGAATGCAAAAGCGGTTTTGACTTTGCCTCTGTAAGCAGTTCCTCAAAGCTGGTAAATGCGAACCGCCTTCTGGTTCATGCATTAGCTTATAACCTATTCAATTGGTTTAGACGATTGGCGCTTGCTGTCAGTATGAGAAAACAGCGTATTGATACCATACGATTAAAACTGCTGAAGATAGCCGCAAGGGTGGTAAAATCAGCACGATATAAATATTTCAAGCTATGCAGCAGCTGTCCCTACAAGAAAGAATTCTACGAGACACTGGAAAACATCCGTAACCTGCAGCCACAGTTGGAATAACAACTGTTAATGGACCTTGACAGCCACAATAAATTTCTAACCCTGTCACAGGAGAAGTCTGCCCATTTTTAGGCTATCTTCCGACAGAGTGAGGTATCGGCATTGGTTGTAATGGTAACTACGGCGAATTTTATGTGAGTTTATACTGCCGTGAATAATTCAGG
>RAYF01000179.1 GCA_003611745.1 bacterium D16-36
TAGTGTCTGCTGATTAATACTAAAACTCTTGATTTTACTGACTTTTACCTTGAAATTTGGTATAATACTTGCAAGGTTTTTGATAAAATGACATCATTTTCTTTGCAGATTTTTGATGAATTTCACGAATAAAGGGGTTAAAATCATGTACAAATCGATAGATAAACTGCAGCATTCATTCCTTGACTTCAATCAGCCAATGGGACTTCATATGAATCCGGATAACCGCTGGATTAAAATGGCGGACTGCATCCCATGGGATAAATTTGAAATCAAATATGCGGAACTGTTTCCGAGTGATATCGGCAACGTTGCCAAACCGCTCCGTATGGCACTGGGTGCTTTGATTATCCAGACCAAGTTTCAGTATTCTGACCGGGAACTTGTGGAACAACTCACAGAAAACCCATATCTGCAATACTTTATAGGATTGCCCGGCTATCAGGAAGAAGCCCCGTTTGATGCAAGCACACTGGTTCTTTTCCGCAAACGTATTTCTGCCGAAATGCTAATGGAAGCAAATGAGTATCTTCTTTCCCACAAAGATGATGACAACAATACACCACCATCTTCCTGGGGTTCTGACGATAATGGTTCTTCAAAAGAAGATATAAACAAAGGAACCCTGACGCTGGATGCAACCTGTGCACCGGCAAATATCCGTTATCCCCAGGATGTTTCGCTCCTGAATGAGGCAAGAGAAAAACTGGAGACAATTATTTACCGATTCTGCAAGTACTATGGCCTGCCACTGCCACGACGTTATAAAAGACGTGCCAGAAAAGATTATCTGGCATTTGCCAAAAGCAAAAAACACAGTGCAAAGAAAATCAGGAAAGCACTCCGCAAACAGCTCAGTTATGTTGCCAGGGACATCCGTTACCTGGATGAGTTCATGAGTGACGGTTATGCGATGACGGAGAAAGAAATTGATTTGTATCTGACCATTATCATGCTGTATGAACAGCAGAAATACATGTACGATAACAAAATACACTCAGTGGAACATCGTATCGTAAGCATTTCGCAGCCATGGCTCCGGCCTATAGTCAGGGGGAAAGCCAAAGCCCCGGTCGAATTTGGTGCAAAATTTGATTTGAGCATTGACAGCGAAGGATATGGGCGCATTGAAAAGATATCATTCGAAGCATACAACGAGAGCACCTGTCTGATAGATGCGGTAGAACGCTTTAAGAACCGAACTGGTCATTATCCAAAACGTGTACTGGCAGATCAGATATACCGAACCAGAAAGAACCGGAACTATTGTAAAGACCATGGCATCCGGCTGTCAGGTCCAAAGCTTGGACGGCCATGTGCCAATGCAAAAATAGATAAAAAACAAGAGTATCAGGATAATACGGACAGAATTGAAGTGGAACGTACTTTTAGCTTAAGCAAACGTTGTTATGGCATGGGTTGCATTACCACAAAGTTGAAAGAGACACAACTTACTTCTGTTGCATTATCCGTATTCGTGACGAATCTGTTTAAGATTCAGAAACGAATACTTTGCGCTCTTTTGCATTTGTTCCGATTTTGGGACAGATATAAATACTGGAGCTTGCAAATGTCTTATTAATCAGTAGACACTA
>RAYF01000180.1 GCA_003611745.1 bacterium D16-36
TTTTTCCGCCATAGCGCACCTCCTAACTCACTTCTGGACAAAAAGTCCAAAAGCTATTGATTCTATTTTAAACAGTAGATTGTGCAAAGGTCAGCGCATAACACGCCTTCCCCATATTTTACAGTGTCAAACAAAAGGCACTGGAACAGCACGTCACGCACACCCTCAAGGCTTGCAATTCCCTGTTCTTTTTCTGAAAAGCCTGTGCCGGGAATATCCATCTCCGCCGATGCCGCCCGCCTTGCCGAGATGCAGTGCGTATAAAGTCCGAGGATATATTTATCCGACATGGGGAAAACAAAGGTTTCCTGCCCGTAATATGTCACCCTGTATTTCTCCTGTTCCCCGTCCGGCAGCTTAAAGAAACACTGCACTGTTTCCAGATAAGTATGCCCGTCAAAATCCGGCTTTATTTTCTTTCCGTAATGACTGATTGCGGAAAAAATGCAGTTCCGGTCAAATATGGAATAAGTTCGCTGAAAATCCGGCTTCCTGCCCCTGATGTTCATATAAACATTGCTCCCCGTCCCATTTACGGCAAATTTCCCATAATCGCCTGTCCGCAGCAGATAGGACAATACCTCCAGCAGCTTTTCTTTTGACGCAATCTCCTGATAGGGGGAATCGCCAAACTCTATCCCCACAAACTTTAACGGGCAGCTCCCCTTTGCGATCTCCCGTTCCATTGCCCGGTCAATATCCCGCATGGATTCCATTTATCCATCTCCTTCCGCTTTGGACTGGAACAGTCCTTTTTCTTCCCAACCGCCGCCATACATATCATGCTGAACTAACTGCTGGTAATAATGGTTCATGGTATTGGGGGCATTATAGAGGGCAGTCACCATGTATGCCCTGATGTTGGCTATTTTTGTTGTGGTTTCCTTCATACACCCAATGACATACTCCAAATGGGAACTGTCCAGCTTTAAAAACTTAGACTTTACAAGCTCATAAGGGTAATCCTCCCCATTCACCTTTACCGTCCTGCGCTTTACACACACAATCTCGCATATCACCTCATACAGTTCCTCATACAGACCTTTTTCACTCCAATCGCCATATTTCATGTGATGCTCATACTCAATATTTTTCTTAATGATTTCCATGTAGGCGCTAGCTTCATCCATCACATCAATCATACCATTATCCAGCTTGCCCGGTTCCTGTTTTTCTGCTTCACTGTCTGATTGATTGATAGGATTGGTATAACTCAGATCAGTATAATTAGTATTGTTATAATTAGGGTTCGATTCCCGAACTTCCGCAAGTTCGGTTTCCGAATTTCTTGAAGTTCGGTTTCCGAACTCCTGCAAGTTCGGTTTCCGAATCTCTTGAAGTTCGATTTCCGAACTTCTTGAAGTTTGATTATCGAACCTCTTGAAGTTCGGTTTCCGAACTTCTGCGGAATTGTCAGCATTATCAGCTTTTTCCGGCTCTCCTCCCGGTTCTTTCCCGGTATCCAGTGTCGCAAAATTCTTCACATAGATGATGTCCGGCTTGCCCAGTCCCCGCCTTTTCTTCTCAATCAGACCGATTCCCTTTTTGCTGTCAAGCTCCGCAATCACTTTGGCGCATTTCTCCCTTGCGC
>RAYF01000181.1 GCA_003611745.1 bacterium D16-36
TTTTTCCGCCATAGCGCACCTCCTAACTCACTTCTGGACAAAAAGTCCAAAAGCTATTGATTCTATTTTAAACAGTAAATCGTGCAGAGGTCAGCATATAACACGCCTTCCCCGCATTTTATCGTGTCAAACAAAAGGCACTGGAACAGCACGTCACGCACACCCTCAAGGCTTGCAATTCCCTGTTCTTTTTCTGAAAAGCCTGTGCCGGGAATATCCATCTCCGCCGATGCCACCCGCCTTGCCGAGATGCAGTGCGTGTAAAGTCCGAGGATATATTTATCCGACATAGGGAAAGCGAATGTTTCCTGCCCGTCATATGTCACCCTGTATTTATCCTGTTCCCCTTCCGGCAGTTCAAAGAAGCACTGCACTGTTTCCAGATAAGTATGCCCGTCAAAATCCGGCTTTATTTTCTTTCCGTACCTGCGGATTGTGGAAAAGAGGGTATTCCGGTCAATAAAGGAACGGGTACGCTTAAAAGCCGGTTTCCTGCCTTTGATGTCCATGTAAACATTATTCCCTGTCCCCTTCCCGGCAAACCTGCCATAATCGCCAATCCGCAGCAGATAGGACAGCACCTCCAGCAGCTTTTCCCTTGACGCAATCTCCTGATAAGGGGAACTACCAAATTCTATCCTCACAAACCTTAACGGGCAGCTCCCCTTTGCAATCTCCCGTTCCATTACCCGGTCAATATCCCTCATGGATTCCATTTATCCATCTCCTTCCGCTTTGGGCTGGAACAGCCCTTTTTCTTCCCAACCGCCGCCATACATATCATGCTGCACCAACTGCTGGTAATAGTGGTTCATGGTGTTAGGCGCATTGTAGAGGGCAGTCACCATGTACGCCCTGATGTTGGCTATCTTGGTTGTGGTTTCCCTCATGCACCCGATAACATACTCCAAATGGGAGCTGTTCAGCTTTAAAAACTTTGATTTTACAAGCTCATAAGGGTAATCTTCCCCGTTGACCTTTACCGCCTTACGCTTCACGCACACAATCTCGCAGATAACCTCATACAGTTCCTCATACAGCCCCTTATCCTGCCAGTCCCCATATTTCATGTGATGCTCGTATTCAATATTGTCACGAATAATTTCCATGTAGGCAGTGGAATTATCCATCACATCAATCATACCATTATCCAGCTTGCCCGGTTCCTGTTTTTCTGTTTCTCTATTTGATTGATTGATAGGATTGGTATAACTCAGATCAGTATAATTAGTATTGTTATAATTAGGGTTCGATTCCCGAACTTCCGCAAGTTCGGTTTCCGAACCTCTTGAAGTTTGATTTCCGAACTCCTGCAAGTTCGGTTTCCGAATCTCTTGAAGTTCGATTTCCGAACTTCTTGAAGTTTGATTATCGAACCTCTTGAAGTTCGGTTTCCGAACTTCTGCGGAATTGTCAGCATTATCAGGGTTTTCCAGCTCTCCGCCCGGTTCTTTCCCGGTATCCAGTGTCGCAAAATTCTTCACATAGATGATGTCCGGCTTGCCCAGTCCCCTCCTTTTCTTCTCAATCAGACCGATTCCCTTTTTGCTGTCAAGCTCCGCAATCACTTTGGCGCATTTCTCCCTTGCGC
>RAYF01000182.1 GCA_003611745.1 bacterium D16-36
AATGGGACAGCAAAGTTTGAATTAATGGAGAATGTGACAGTAGATGCGCAGATTACGCCTGCTGAAAAATATAAAGATGGTCTGAAAAAGTATTATATGAAGCATTACATAGAGGCTACAGGTTTGAAGAGGAAAAATTTTGCAGATACTCCGGTTTTATATGGACGAAAACTTTCAAAAATTATGGAAATGATTTCAAAACAGATTGGTGGAGAGTTTACAGTCAAAAAACCTAAGGCGGATAAGTCTGAGTTAAGTGTGGGCAGTGTTTTTCATGGGAACAATAATCTTTCTTATAAATTCTTTGCCTATTGGACTGCAGGAGACGCAATTTTTGAAAAGAGCCAACAATTATATGCTCCAACAATGTATATCCACCTTCAACCCGGTATGAATGATGCACTTGACCAGCACGTAGATACAGATATTTTAAGATATGTAAAAAATTATAGGGATGTGGAGGTTCCATTCATAAAAGATATGGAAGGGACAGGGAGAAAGTTAAAAAATTATTTAGAAAAGATGCTAGGGAGGAAATTAAGCGATACGTGGGATTGTATTCCTGTTATGAAGGAATCAATTGATATGGTAAATAATGCATTTAAAGATGCGAATATATCTGAGAGCGTTAAAATAAAGCATGGGGATGAGTATTGCACATATAGGTATTATTATGATGTGAAAGGATTCCCGTTTGCAAACTTACATTTAAATTATCAGGTAAAAGAAGGGGAGAATGCCAGTGCAATGTCAAAGATGTCAACAAACAGCAGCAATTTATTGAGTGGATTGAGTGAAAATTCAATTGAGTGTCGTATTTCAAAGGATGGAATCATTGATTTGGAGACAGACAATATTCGGATGGAAGGGGATGTATATAAAAGAGCAGAGCAGGTTAGAACTCCAGATACTATACTCCAGAAAGTCAAGAAGTATTATGAAAAACAGATACTTACGAAACAGATTACAATTACAGAGATTAATATTGTTTATACAGGATATTTTACGGATGGCAGTGAGGGCGAGATTCAACCGACAGTGGCACCGTTTTGGAGAGTCAGGGTGTATAATAATGATGAAGATGGGAGCAAGTATTTTGTTTACGATGCTTTTACGGGCGAGGCTATAGCTGAGGGGGTTACTGCAGTGGAGTAAATACTCTATAACAAGTTATGGTGCATGATTTTAGATTTTTCTGAGATAATTCAGTTTAGGTATTAAGGGATTTAATTTCGTACAAAGAGATGGGAGGGACAAATGAAAAGGGCAGAATTAAAAAGAATAAGGTTTTTTCTGATATTCTGTACAGTGTTGTTGATTAGCGGCTGCCAGTCAGAAAAAAAGAAAAAAGTGGATGGGACAGAAAAAGTCACCTACCGTGACAGTTTCACAGAAGAAGAGAAAGCAAATGGGACAGCAAAGTTTGACCTGATGGAGAATGTGACAGTTAATGCAGAGATTACACCTGCCGAAAAATATAAAGACGGACTGAAAAAGTATTATATGAAGCATTTTTATGAGACAGAGGATTTGAAAAACGTACATGATTTCATAAAGAATCCAAC
>RAYF01000183.1 GCA_003611745.1 bacterium D16-36
TGAAACAGCTTTACCCCATACAGAATAGAAAGCAGGGACAACAGCAGGATTGCCGGAAGTACAATGGTCAGTATGGGATACCTGTCATACAGCATTTTGGGAACTTTATCTTCCAGTGTGACCATGATAATCCGCAGCAGCAGGCAAATGAACAGCCCGGCAGCAGACGGGGTAAGAAGAAACAACAGCTCCGTCCTGCGGATTTCATAATCCTTTTCCTTAAAATCCCGCACAATTTTTCTTAAAGATACATAGAACAGCAGGGCAATCACCAGATACTGGAGAATCTGCACTGCCAGTATACTGCCATTCAACGTCAGCATAAGAGCCCTGTCTGATGTGATTATCCCTCTCTCTACACACCAGTTCCATAGTTCAACCACACTGTCTCCCATTTTGCCAAACAGGATAACAGTAACATATCTGCTGATGTCTGCCACCGCCTGAAAAGTTATTACCAGAAAAACTGAAACAGGACGTAATGCCTTATAAAAACACATGGCAAGGACAAATAAAATGCAAAGTGACAATGCCATTTTCCATACCGTTTCCCGATAATCGTCATACCGCATAACAGAATCCTGATGAAATACTCTTGACAGCCCATACAATCCTGCGGCATATAGAACTGCCATACACAAGCCATTCCACCGGCTTTTCCATCTGCTTTCCAAAAAGCTGCCCAAAAAATACTGTAAACAGTACCCCTGAAACAGGACTACAGCCATATATAACAGCTCCATCGTTTTATACACCGGGTATCCCTCCATTCTGCAGGTACCACATATATGCTTTTACAAAATCTCCATACTTCTTCTTTGTCAGATAAATCTTATCTCCATTTGTAATGGTTATACTGTCATTGTCATATTCCGTGATATGTGCCATGTTGACAATATACGCACGGTGGCAGCGGTAAAAATCTTCCCCAAGCTGCCCCTCCAGTTCTTCCATTGTTGCATAGATTTCTATGATGTCCTTTGACCCGTCAGTATGGATTTCCACCTTTTTTGCCCTGCTTTCAATATACAGAATGTCAGCCTGGTCAAGCGTAAGGTTTCTCCTTTTAATAAAGAGTCCCCTCTTTTCCCTCTTTTTTGCCACTTCACCTGCTGCCCGTTCCAACACTTCCCTGAATTTGTCTTCATTCACAGGTTTTAACAGGTAATGGAACGCATACAGATCAATGGCATCGAACACATACTCCCTGTTGCCAGTAACAAATATCAGGACAATGTCATCCTGCTTTTTTCGCAGCCTCCTCGCTGCCTCAATCCCATCCATGCCATCCATCTGTATGTCGAGAAAAACAATGTCAAACCGCTTTACTGCCTCAAGCAGCCCCTCCCCCGTGGCATAGGATTCCAGATAACAGTCCGGCATCTGCTTTCTGACCAGCCCACTGATTTGATCCAGTATCACTTTTTCATCATCTACGACTGCGATGTTCAAAATTTATCACCTCAAATTCTATAAAGGCATCCACAAAATGTAATGAACCATAAATAACCTTCATCAAATTTCAAGTTATTTCATCTTCGTTACACTTTTTATATCG
>RAYF01000184.1 GCA_003611745.1 bacterium D16-36
ACTCAAACTTCCCACATCAATAAATGCCTGAAACCATTAAAAAATTAGGGATTTTTAAGCACTTAATTGATGTATTGACAACAAAACAGCACCAAATTCTGGTATAATATTGAATAACGACAAACAAAAAATACTCAGAAAGAGGTGCTATTCAATATGATAAACCAAAATGTTGATTTTGAAAACCCTAAAACAGAAATCCAGTGCAAATTTGGTGAAGCCATCCGTGAACTTCGGATCAGTAAACTGCTTACCAAATCCAATATAAAGGGCAAAAGCGGCAAATCGTTTTATGAAGTATTTCAATTCCTGTTATTGCTGGTATTCCAGAACTGCAATTTGTACCATTTCCTCAATTCTAAAAAGAAAGATACCGCATTTTCAAAGAATACCTATTACCGTTTCCTTAATAATGCCAGCTTTAACTGGGTAAGATTTATTTCCCTGCTTGCAGCCAGGGTAACAGCCTGTTTTGATAAACTGACCAGGCCGGAGCGCGTCATATGCCTTGTCCTTGATGATTCTGTCATTGCGCGCGAAAGGAGCAAAAAAGTGGAGCTTCTTTCTTACGTTTTCAACCATGTGATTGGAAAAACAGTAAAAGGCTTTAACCTGCTTACTCTTGGCTGGACAGATGGTTACAGTTTTATTCCTGTTGGTTTCAATATGATGGCATCTGCAAAGGAATCCAAACGTATTGCCCCGGCCAACACAGCCATTGATAAAAGAAGCAATGGCGGCAAAGCCAGGAAAAATGCTGTACTTCAGAAACCGGAAGCTGCAATACAGCTTATCCGTAATGCCCTTAGTGCAGGAATCAAAGCAGGCTGTGTGCTCATGGATACATGGTTTACCAATGAGCCATTTATTGCAAACATTCTGGCAGAGGGCCTGGATGTTATCGGCATGCTTAAGGACAATAAACAGCGTTATATTTACAAAGGCAAAAAGTACAACCTGAAACAGCTTGGGAAACTGGTGTCTTTCCACAAACCGGGAGACATCCTGTTTTCTATTCAAGTCCGTACCGGGAAACAGAACATTCCTGTAAAACTTGTATTTGTCAGAAACCGCAATAAGCGCAGTGAATATATTGTACTGCTTTCGACTGACTGTACATTAAGCAGTGGAGAAATTGTCAGAAGATATGGGAACCGCTGGAGTATCGAACTTTTCTTCCGTGCCAGCAAATCCCTGCTCGATCTGGGTTCTGAATTTCAGGGTCTGAGCTATGACATGACAGTCAGCAGCACGGCAATTGTTTTTACAAGATATATTTTGCTTGAATGGCTCCGCAGAAAGAAAAATGATGATAAAACTATCTGCGAATTATTCTATGTCTGCTGTGATGATATACAGGATATGGAACTAACCACGGCACTCAGACAGCTTCTTGAATTACTGGCAAACGGTCTTGAAAACAGGATGATTAGCCTCACATCTGAAGTTAAAAGTCAACTTATCAATTGGTTTGTGTCCCAGCCTGCATTTATTCAGGCTTTATGCCCTGATTTTGGATGGGAAGTTTGAG
>RAYF01000185.1 GCA_003611745.1 bacterium D16-36
TGTATTTAGATTTATTAGATTGGGCTTTGTAACTATTAACCAGTAGTCATTCTTGACTACACCATTATTATACTAGGAGAATATAAGATGCCAGTTTATGGCAGGCAAACAGCAAAAAATCATGAATGGAGGTTGGCGTGGCGGACCAGTACCTTATGGATATCGCACGGTCAATAAAGAATTAGTAGTGGAAAAAAGTGAAGCAGAGATTGTTTCGTTAATATACAATTTGTATTCCAAAGAGGATGCAAGTCTCAGAGGAGTATGTGATTATCTTGATAGGCATGGATATCAGCGAGAATATAGGGGTAAAATGACGCATTTTAATGACAGGTTTATTGCAGCTATGCTAGACAATCCAATCTACTGTGGAAAGTATATACATAATAAACGAGCAAAAGTTAATAAAGAAATCTGTTATATCGACGGGATTCATGAGCCTATCGTATCTGCTGAATTATGGGACTGTGTGCATGAAAAAAGGAAGCAATGCATAAAGTGTGAAAAGGTTTGGGACAAGGACAGAGTATCATTGCTTACGGGGGTGGTGAAGTGTCCTGTATGCGGTGATGGGATGGTTCATGTGGTAAGTAGATCCGTGAATAAAAACCATGGAGGTATGTACAAGTCTGTTCATGGATATGTATGTCCCAATAAAGGTAAGCACAGATATAAGATTTGTCCATTTAGTAGAAGCTATAATCAAGAAAAGGTTGATGCAGCCGTGTATGAACTGATAGGCAGGATTGGGACATTGTCATCCTTCAACAAAATGCTGGAAAAAGAATTTGACAATGATGAATTGAAGCGTTATCAGGAAGAGTTAAAAGATATTAGAAAGCAGATATATTGCAAGGAGAGTGAAAAGTCCCGGATTGGACTTAAATTGGATAATCTTGATGTGCTTGATGATGACTATATTAGTAAATATGAAGAGTTTGAAAATGAGATTGACAGCATATATGATGATCTGACGGAACTGGAAAATCTGATGGATACTATAACCGATAAGATCTCCAGATTGGAGAAAGGTGCAATGGCGGAAGAGCATATAAGAAAGATACTGGCTAATTTTCAAAATATCTTCGATAAAATGGATTGTCATGAAAAAAAGGAGTTTTATCAAAATCTTATCGAGAGGATTGATGTATTTCCTGATAAAAGGGAAGACAGAAGGATTATAAAGAGCATTACATTCAAGTTTCCTATTGTATATAACAATAAAGGGAAAAAGGAAATGGGTGAAAACGACAGATTTGTTTATAAGCTTGATTGTGCTAAAATTGGGATGACCAAGGCAGAAAGCCATGCTTCATATGCTATGATAAAGGAATATGTGATGGAAAAGTATGGATTGAAGATTCACAGTCTTTATATAGCACAAATAAAAAGAAAGTTTGGTTTGATTGAGCGGCAGAACTATAATCCTGAATTATTCAAGGAATAACAGCATTAACTGCTGAAACCCGCATAGTTACTGTATTTTAATTGAATATTGC
>RAYF01000186.1 GCA_003611745.1 bacterium D16-36
ACACCTTATACAGAAAAATAAAGTGTGCAGTTAGAGTTTTTGCATTTCTAACTTACACACTTTATTTTACACTCCCTGGAAGAAACGTATTCCTATCTCTTCCATGCTTTATTGTCATGATTCCTTGGATGCTACCCCCATCTTTTCTTAAATAATACAAGGATTCCTCAAAAATTCGACAATAATTTAAACTGACTATTATTTAAAAATTGATTCACATATGAACTTCCTAGTCCAAAGTCTATATCCTGTTCCATATCATGCAATCCCAAGAAATTTCCTGAAATCACTAAATTCATATCAGCAATGTTATCCCAGCCATATTGATAGATTTCTGTAATCCCTTTCCATATGGATGATACAACACCTTCTTTAAATTCATAAGGTACATCTGCATTTTTCCAAACCGCATCTTGAATTAAGAGTTTTATATCTTTATCATCAGATGTATAATATGTTTCATTTGCGGGCTTCAATTCATTTAATTTATATCCTGTATATTGGTATACATCTTGAAAAGTTTGCTTCTTGTGATAACTCAATAAGTTTATTTGGCTGCTTTTTGCCCCATCTCTTGTAGAACATTTATAAATATGTCTCCAAAGATTTACACCATTGTTTCCCACATTAAGTGCCCGCTCCATGGCATACCTTTTGTCTTCACTTATTCCTTGAACAGAAATATAATAGTCATACGGATTTACAGACAATTGATAATTTTCTCCATCTACTAATTCTATATTACTTTTGTGAAAAATGTTGTTAATTTGATTATTTAGCATTTGTCTGTTAAAAGACAATTCTGCACAAACTTCTTCCTCATAGGGCAGCGTAATATTGTTCATTCTAAAAAAAGAATCATTCCAATCAAGTCCTTGTGTTGTTCCTTTTCTTAAAACAGACATTTCATTACGATAACCAATTTCTCTTTCTTCTTTTGTTAAATCAGATGCATACCAGCTACAAGCTGAATCAAAATATTTTTGTTCAATGTATTGTTCAGGTTTATTTTTTTGCTTTGCAATTTCAACTAATGCAGTGTACTTATCTGTTATGATTTGACGATAGATCTCATGATAATCTAAGTACTTTGCTGAATTTTGCGAGCTGCTGGTAATAGAGTCACCTGCATTTGATATTGCAAGCATATTCTGCTCCATTGCCCTTTGAAAATAAGAAGAAATGTTAATGTTTTTATCAATATTAATGTTTTTGGAAGTATGAGTAGCTTGCTGTGCTTTTTGTAATCGGACTGCTTCTTTGCTAAATGTCAATTCATCGCGCTTATATACTGATGACATTGAAGGCGAGTTTTTTCTTCTTTGGGTTTTATTTTTTCCTTCATTTAGTAAAATATCTAATGCCGAGTGTTGTAGCTTTACTTTCATTAAATTCTGCAAAATTTTCCCTCCCTATATTGTCAAGTGATTTTCCTTAAAAAATCAAGGAATTTATAGTTACATATCTCAGATGAATGAGCC
>RAYF01000023.1 GCA_003611745.1 bacterium D16-36
TTTGTGGAACGCCGCAAAAACCGCAATCTGCAGATGGCCAAAAACCTCCAGGCTGCCGGGATTCCTGTCACACTGGAAGCACTGATGGAAGGAAATCCAGATACCGTAATCACACGCGCACATTTTGCCAGATTTTTAGTCTCGCACCACATTGTAAAAGAGGCAAAAGAGGCCTTTTCTACCTATCTCGGCGAAGATACCCCTTATTATGTCCCAAGGGTAATGATGAAAAGCACAGACGGCATCCGCTTAATCCTGCAGGCAGGCGGAATCCCGATTCTGGCCCATCCAATGCATTATAAGCTAGAAGAACACTTTCTCCGCAAAATGATTGGAGATTTCAAAGATGCCGGCCTTGCCGGCATGGAGACACGATATTCCAACCACCGGCCGGAAGATGATATCTTTACCTCCGGGCTTGCAAAAGAATACGGCCTTCTTCCAAGCGGTGGCTCAGACTTTCATGGAAGCAATAAGCCTGCCATAGCACTCGGCACCGGACGCGGCAGGCTGGAAGTCCCCTATGAATATCTAGAAAACCTTGCGGCATACGGTAATTACCCTATCAATTAAAACCCCAAAAAAGGCACAGACTCCGCTTGTGCCCTATAATGCCACTATGATTGCAGCAATTCCTATTAAATAAAAAGGGGAACGTGCTAACGTTCCCCAAAATATCAATTTTCATTGCTCTGCTTGTCTATTTCTACGATATTATCCTTTTTCATCGGAATACGGCAGTTTTTGTTATTGCCAAACTCTACAATAACTACTTCTTCCATAATATCAATCACAACGCCGAAAAAACCGCTGGTTGTCAGGATACTGTCCCCAACTTCCAGTGTGGTCATAAGGGCAGCATGCTCTTTCTGCTGCTTTTTCTGCGGGCGGATTGCAAAGAACCAGAAAATTCCGATAACTACGGCATAAATGAGAATAATAGAAAATAATCCACCAACACCTCCTCCTGCTGCATCCTTGCTTCCTAATACTGTCAACAGATTCATTTTGTTTCCTCCTTCAACTGCTCTAATTTATTTCTTTTATATTGTTGAAAACACCCTTTTTCAATGGCATCGCGAATCTCTTCCATCAATGTATTATAAAAATAAAGATTGTGCGTTACCATCAGGCGGAGCCCCAGCATTTCCTTTGCTTTCAGCAAATGCCTGATATATGCCCTGCTGTATGTCCTGCATACCGGGCAGCCGCAGGTGTCGTCTAACGGCTTATCATCTAATTCATATTTTGCATTCAGTAAGTTCATCTTACCATGATTTGTATAGGCATGTCCATGGCGTCCATTCCTCGCGGGGTAAACACAGTCAAAGAAATCTACCCCCCGCTCAACCGCTTCCAGTATATTTTCCGGTGTCCCAACACCCATCAGGTAAACCGGTTTATCCTCCGGAAGATAAGGCACAGTCTTCTCGATGATATCATACATCTCCTCATGGCTCTCCCCAACGGCAAGCCCCCCTAGAGCATATCCGTCTAAATCCATTTCCGCAATGCGCTTCGCATGTTCTACCCGTATGTCAGAAAAAGTCCCCCCCTGATTAATCCCAAAAAGCATCTGCTCCGGGTTAATGGTGTCCTCTAACTGATTCAGCCGGTTCATCTCCTTTTTGCATCGCTCCAGCCATCTTGTAGTGCGGTCCACAGAATCCTGCATATATTTCCTCGTGGCAGGATGGGGTGGGCATTCGTCAAATGCCATTGCAACTGTAGAGGCAATATGGGACTGAATCTGCATACTCTCTTCCGGCCCCATAAAAATCTTTCTCCCATCAATATGGGAGTTAAAATACACGCCTTCCTCTTTTATCTTTCTAAGCCCAGCAAGGGAAAAGACCTGAAACCCACCGGAATCGGTCAGAATCGGCTTATCCCACACCATGAATTTGTGAAGGCCGCCCAGCTTCTTTACCACCATGTCCCCGGGACGCACATGAAGATGATAGGTATTGCAGAGCACCACCTGTGTCTTGATTCCCTGAAGATCCTGTGTAGAAACTGCCCCTTTCATGGCACCAACCGTCCCTACATTCATAAACACCGGCGTCTGAACCACTCCGTGAACGGTAGACAATTCAGCCCTTTTTGCATTTCCATCCCTGCATAGAATCCTGTACATATATTCCTCCGTCAAAAATCCATTCCCAATTTATCTCCTGAAATAATCCGCTAAAATCTTAATCAACACTATGAGCAGGATAACCGGCAGCACATAACCCACAAACACGCCGACAACGGCAACTGCCACCACAAAAAATACGATTGCCACGAAGAGAACCACGAACCAGCCGATTGCTTTTTCCAGCCATGCAAAACGCCTGCCGGAGCCGCCCCCGCCCTTCTGATTGGCAAAATCACCGTACTGCCCGGAATGCTCCCTGCTATACTCACTTCTCGCCTGCTCTGTATAGTAATCAGCCATCGGCCCTTTTGACGCCTTATAGGCATCTATAATCGTACGGGCAATCAGCCTTGGGTCCCCCAGTTCTTCAATCACTTCCCTGTCCGCCTGTCCTGATTCATCAAAATAACTGCGGTAAAATTGAATGTTCTTTTCTACCTCATCCATCGGAATGAGCCCTTCCATACTTTCCCGCAAAATGGAAAGAAATTCGCCTCTGTCCATATTCCTCCTCATTCCTGTGCTACCTTGTGCGCACCTTCAAGTTTCAAAAAAGGGCACCACCTGCACTGGTGCCCTAAAAAGCCATATATTCAGAAATATCCTTTTATGCTTTCCCAACAGAACCGAAAAGTTCCATTTTTTCTTTCACTGTGGCCTTGATTGCTTCTGCGCCCGGAGCTAAAAGCTTACGAGGGTCAAATCCCTTACCCTGCTGATCCTTGCCTTCCTCAATATACTTACGGGTAGCTTCCTGGAAAGCTAACTGGCACTCTGTATTTACGTTAATTTTAGCAACACCGAGGGAAATTGCCTTCTTAATCATATCGGCAGGGATTCCGGTCCCTCCATGAAGTACCAACGGCATATCGCCAGTTTTTGCCTGAACTGCATCCAGCGTTTCAAAACTAAGGCCTGCCCAGTTATCCGGATATTTTCCATGGATATTTCCAATACCTGCTGCCAGCATCGTTACGCCGAGGTCTGCAATTGCCTTACACTCATCCGGGTCTGCACACTCGCCTGCACCGACAACACCATCTTCCTCACCGCCAATGGAACCGACCTCTGCCTCCAGAGAAAGGCCAAGAACATTACATGCATTGACAAGCTCCGTTGTCTTTGCAATATTCTCATCAATCGGATAGTGGGAACCATCAAACATAATAGAAGAGAAACCTGCATTGATACAAGCCTTTGCCCCCTCAAAAGAACCATGGTCCAGATGAAGCGCTACAGGAACAGTTATATTCAACTCCTCCAGCATCCCATTTACCATGCCGACAACCGTCTTGTAACCACACATATACTTACCAGCACCCTCTGATACACCTAAGATTACAGGGGACTGTAATTCCTGTGCCGTCTGTAAGATTGCTTTCGTCCACTCCAGATTATTAATATTGAACTGGCCTACTGCGTATTTGCCTGCTTTTGCTTTTGTAAGCATTTCCTTTGCTGAAACTAACATATCATTCCTCCAATCTTTTCTTAGGAACACTTTTAAATGTCTTGCATTTTTAAGTGATTCTCTGACCTGTAATCTACATAAATTTCATTATATACTATTTCATGGAAAAAGAAAATAAATTTTTACGAAAATAATTCCTTAATCTCATCCATTCTCGCCATCGCCATATGATATCCCTCCTCATATGTCTGCCTAAGTTTCGCAACATCCTTCTCATAGCTGTGAATCAGCCCTGATGGACGGATAATCACCGCCCTGCCGTCCCTCTCCATCTTTTCACACCGAAGGACAGACTGGTTATATTTTTTATAACGGGTACACACCTGTTTTGCAATCACCGGATATTTGCGGCGGACGGCCCTCGCCATAAAACGGTCGGAGCGCCTGCATTCCTTCCGAAATCCCTCTGGGCGTGTAAGGACAACCAATGCCTTATCATTCCCATCTGAAACCAGCTTGTCAATCGGAATAGGGTTTGACAGCCCGCCATCAAAATATTCCCTGCCCTCTATCACCGCCGGAGGGATAATCCCCGGAAGGGCACATGTTGCATGAAACGCCTCATAACTTTTATCCACATCCTCCTGCGTCAGATATCTGGTTCTGCCGGTCAATGCATCTGTCGTTGTAATAAGAAATCTCCCCTCATACTGGCGGAATGTTTTTAAATCAAAAGGGTCGATTTCATTTGGGATATCACGAAATACAAACTTAACACCAAAAACACTCCTGTCCTTCACTATGTTCCGCTTGCCGATATACCGCTTGTCATTTCGGTATTTTTCAAAAACACGAATATTTCTGCCCTTCTGCCTTGAAATATAAGATGCTGCGTCCGCCGCCCCCGCAGAGACGCCGATGCAATAAGGAAACATAATCTCCGCCTCTAACAATGCGTCCATCACACCGCAGCTAAATACAGGGCGGAAAGATCCTCCTTCAAAAAGAACACCCGGCATACGAAAAAACCTCCTTCTTGCTGGATTTTATTACTAAATCAATATTTGACAGTCCTCACCCTTTTTACAAATAAGTCAATCTTTTCCGGGGATTTTCCGGCCCCTCCGCTGTATTCCACGCCGGAAGAGACATCTACGCCATCCGGCCTGACTGCAGCCACTGCCTCTGCCACATTGTCCGGAGCCAGGCCTCCCGCCAACAAAAGCAGCTTCCCGTCCCTCGGAATGCTCTTTAGCAGATTCCAGTCAAATGCCACACCGCTTCCCGGCTCTGCCGCATCAAATACATATCCCGCAATCTTTTCACAATTGCAGTATTTCTCATACTGCCCTATATCTGAAACATTAAATGCTTTTAAGACCGGGATGGATATCTTATCCATCAAATCCCCTGAAAGGGCGCCATGAATCTGAATATAGTCGAACCCTGCCTCCTCAATCTGCCTTACCTCCCCGGCGGAAGGGGATACCACTACCGCAACCTTCTTCACAGAGGCATCCAGTGCCTTCAAAATCTCCCCTGCCTCCTCAATCGTCTGATTCCGCCTGCTTTTTTCATAAAATAAAACAACTCCCGCAAAATCTACGCCGCAGCGGTTTAAGTATTCTGCCTCCTCCGGCTTTGTCAGACCGCATATTTTTATTTTCATTCTGCCCCAATCCCCTTTCCATAAACATAATCTGCAAGCTGCCTGCAGAAGATATTTTTTTATAATAGCAAATATCAGCGCAAAAATCTATAGATGAATTTTTTACAGAAAAGGGCAAAGAAGGCGATATGCCGAAAACAGGGCATTTTATTTCCATTTTTGGGGACAAAAAAAATGACGAATGTTGTAAACTATGATATAATATTGTAATATGTTATGCTTTTCCAGCGTTGTGGGACAGCAAAGGATTTTTTACAAAGGCTCCTATTCACAGCCATTATCCTACGTAAAGACTTACAATTTGGTTTCTAAAACCATCTGTGAATAGTAACTTTACAAATCCACATACTAATAATATTGACAACGCAGAAACGAGGTAAATGAAATAATGAACCAAAAAGACGATTTTAAGCCTTTTATCCCGGCAGATAAGGTAATTCCCGAATTCACAGTAGTTTCTGTTGTTCTGGGTATCCTGCTTGCAGTAGTATTTGGCGCTGCCAACGCTTATCTGGGCCTCCGTGTCGGCATGACCGTTTCAGCTTCCATTCCGGCAGCTGTTATCTCCATGGGAATTATCCGGTTTATTTTAAGGAAAGATTCTATTCTGGAAAATAATATGGTGCAGACTATAGGCTCTGCAGGCGAATCCCTTGCAGCCGGCGCTATCTTTACACTGCCTGCCCTGTTTATGTGGGCAGCTGAAAATGACGCTGTCTCTACGCCTTCCTTTCTTGAAATAGCAGTTATTGCAGTCTGCGGCGGCCTGCTGGGCGTGCTGTTCATGGTTCCACTGCGTACTGCCCTAATCGTAGAGGAACACGGCGTGCTTCCGTTCCCTGAGGGAACTGCATGTGCTGAGGTCCTTCTTGCAGGCGAAGAAGGCGGCGAAAAGTCAAAAGTTGTTTTCTCCGGCCTTGGCATCGCAGCTATCTATAAATTTATTGCGGACGGCCTGTGCCTGTTCCCTTCCGAAGTTCACTGGGATATCAAGCCGTTAAAGACAGGCTTTGGAATGGACGTGCTTCCGGCACTGGCTGGCGTCGGCTATATCTGCGGCCTCAAAATCTCCAGCTATATGTTTGCCGGTGGCATCCTTGGCTGGTTTGTACTGATTCCCCTGATTTCCCTTTTCGGAATCGAAAATATAATTGCACCTGCAACAGACGCTATCAGCATCTTAACCCCATCTAAGATCTGGAGTTCTTACATCCGCTATATCGGCGCCGGCGCTGTTGCCACGGGCGGTATCATCAGCCTGATAAAGTCACTGCCGACTATTGTCAAAACATTCTCCAAGGCAATTACAGGATTCGGCCGCCAGTCTGATAATGAGGTGCGCACCTCTAAGGATTTACCGCTTCCTTTTGTAGTGGCTGGCGTACTGATTATCACGGTAATAATCTGGCTCCTGCCAGCTATTCCAATCAGCTTTTTAGGCGCCCTGATTATCGTAATCTTCGGTTTCTTTTTTGCAACAGTTTCCAGCCGCATGGTGGGGATGGTCGGCTCTTCCAACAATCCGGTTTCCGGAATGGCCATCGCAACACTTCTGATTGCAACTGCAATTTTGAAAGCAACCGGAACAGACGGTTATGCCGGTATGGCCTCCGCTATCTGCATCGGTACGGTAATCTGTATTGTTGCCGCTATGGCAGGCGATACCTCCCAGGATTTAAAAACCGGATATATCGTCGGAGCTACGCCAATCAAACAGCAGATTGGTGAATTAATAGGCGCTGTTGTCTCCGCCCTTGCAATCGGCGGCATTATGTACCTGTTAAACGCAGCCTGGCGCTATGGCTCTACACAGCTTCCAGCCCCGCAGGCAACTTTAATGAAATTAGTAGTAGAAGGCGTTATGGGCGGCACACTCCCATGGGGGCTTGTATTCTGCGGCGTTGGAATCGCCATTATGATAGAGATATTAGGGCTTCCGGTTCTTCCGGTTGCTATCGGGCTTTACCTGCCGATCCACCTCTCTACCCCAATCTTTATCGGGGGTCTGCTGCGCTGGTTCTTTGAAAAGAAAAAGGCATGCAAGACAGAGGATGAGCGTAAAGATACTATTGACCGCGGTGTACTCTACAGCTCCGGCATGATTGCCGGTGAGGGCCTAATCGGTATCCTCCTCGCTGTATTTGCCGTTATCCCGGTTTCCAAAAAGGAAAACCTTTCCGATATCATTAACTTAGGCGGCATCCTTGGAAACATCGGAGGAACTATTTTCTTCCTAGCCATTTTGGCATCTATAGTTTTCTTCGCAACACACCGCCCAAAGAAGAAAGCATAACGCTGCTAGTATCCTTACAAATGGGGAAACTCAACGGAAAAGAGGGTTGACATGGCAAAAAAAAGAAAAATAAGCCAGAACTATATGGACACAATCCTCATTCCCAATCCGGCACAGAAATGGTCGGAAAGGGAGGATGGAATGATTGTTATTGATATGGAAAATAAAGGGTTTTACCACAGGATTGCGCAGAAATTTTTCCACCGCCCAAAAGTCAGCCATATTGCGCTGGACGCTTACGGCACGGCAGTCTGGAAGGCATTGGATGGAAACCGTTCTGTATTCGATGTCGTATGCCTGATGAAAAAACAATATCCAAAAGAGGAAAAACGTATGCTTGACCGTGTTGTCACGTTCCTGCATACGTTACAGGTAAACCGCTTTATCATCATTAAAAAAAGCGCAACGACTTCGCTCTAGCAAAAATTTTCCTAAAAAACAAAAAAGTAAATAGAACCCTACACTTATATATTAGGAGGTCTGTTATGGGAGTTTTATCTAATCTTGAACCTGCACCTGTATTTCGCTATTTTGAAGAAATCTGTGGCATTCCACATGGTTCTTCAAATACAAAAGCAATCAGTGATTACTGTGTCAGTTTCGCAAAGGAACACGGGCTGAGATATATACAGGATGATTTAAATAATGTTATCATCTTTAAAGAAGGCACATCTGGATATGAGCAGTCTGCCCCGGTTATGATACAGGGGCATATTGATATGGTGTGTGAAAAAACAGCAGAATACAGCATTGATTTTACTAAAGACGGACTGGAACTGCAGTTACAGGATGGCATAATTTCTGCAAAGGGAACAACTCTGGGCGGAGATGACGGGATTGCTGCCGCTTATGCCCTAGCAATCCTTGCTTCTGATGACATTCCGCACCCTCCTCTGGAAGTTGTATTTACAGTTGATGAAGAAATTGGAATGCTGGGGGCAGCTGCTATTGACTGCTCTCCCCTAAAATCCCGCACCCTGTTAAATCTGGATTCAGAAGATGAAGGCTACCTTCTGGTAAGCTGCGCCGGGGGCATCACTGCTACCGGGCACCTGCCTGTCAAAATGGATACTGCCTCTGGAATAAAAGTACACCTGAAAATCATCGGCCTTCTTGGCGGACATTCCGGCATTGAAATCGACAAGGGGCGCGCTAACGCCTGCCAGCTTTTAGGGCGCACACTGTATGAGCTGGGCAAAACGTTTTCTTTCCAGCTGATTTCAGTAAATGGCGGGCTGAAGGATAATGCAATCCCAAGGGAGGCAGAAGCGGAGCTGCTTTTGGATTCTTCTGCAGATACGGAGAAATTTGCCATTTCTGTAAAAAATATTGAAAAAGTATATATGAATGAATACCAGCAGACAGACCCTTCCATAAAAATCGTAATCCCACATGAAAATGTCTCTGGCAGCTTTAATGCGATGACGGCGGATACGACAGCTAAAACCATCACTGCCCTTGTTAACCTTCCGGGCGGCATCCAGCGCATGAGCCATAACATAGATGGTCTGGTACAGACTTCCCTAAACCTTGGCAAACTCATTACTTCAGAGAAAGAAGTCAGCTTCTCCTTTGCAGTGCGCAGCAGTGTAGAGACGGAAAAATCAGCGCTTGTAGACTGCATCCGCTCTTTAATGGAGGCACTAGGCGGCAACGTAAGCTGTATGGGAAGCTACCCCGCATGGGAATATCGCCAGGATTCCCCTCTGCGTGATCTGATGGTGCGCATCTTCGAAAAGCAGTACGGCAGAAAGCCCGTCATTCAGGCAATCCATGCGGGCGTGGAATGCGGATTCTTCTGCGGCAAAATGCCCGGGCTTGACTGTGTTTCCTTTGGACCTGATATGAAAGATATCCACACGCCAAAAGAATCCATGGATGTAGAAAGCGTCAGACGGACATGGGAATATACATTGGAGATATTAAAGGAATTACAATAGAGCAGGGGGATTTTTTCCCTACTCGCTCGCGCGGTGCCATTATCATAACAACCCCATCTATACAGCTATAAATCCAACTGCATAGATGGGGTTGTTCTACTTATCCGGAACAAACTGGTCTGGATAAATATCACTTCCGCAATAACCGCAGACTCCCATCCGCGGTGAATTGCAGACCGGTAACAGCATTTCCTCCCCACACTCGTGAGTCTTTGCACAGTCCCCGCACAACCAGCCGCTCCCCTCATAATAACATTCTGTACATATGTATACTGCCGATTTTCTCCCACACTCCTCACACATAAATTCAATCGGGTTATTTCTTGATAGAATCACTACCTTCTCTTTTCTTAATTTTCCAATTCTATAATTTACAACTGTTATCATAAGTTCCGTAGTCGAACCAAAATCATATCTATAATCAAAAGTCATTCCTTTCTCCAAGACGGATTTCAATTTACAGTCCATGGTTTTTGTAGGTTTCCCCCAGAAAAAATCATCCCCCGGTGCAACATCATACCTTATGCCGTCTATGTCAAACTCGCTCAAATGCCCGCAGCATTCTAACCATATATCCCTCAAAAACTGATCCACATCTTTCAATGTTGCTGTCTCTTTTATCTCCAAAAACAGCCAGTAATCTCTATTGTATTTAGGACAAATAGCCAGTTCAAAATATCCGCAAGTTTTTCCGCCAGCCTCCTCCCATCTTTTCTGCCGCTCTTCACAAACCGGCAGATGTTTGTTCATATAGCTAAATGTATATTCCTTTCCGCAATATTTGCATTTACCTTTCGTACGCTTTGCCATCTCCTACCTCCTGCATTTTTGATATTGTTAGGAGCTGTATAAAAGTGTAAATTTATTTTATGACAGTCCCTTATATTAAATTTCTATTTTTTCTATTCTGCATTGATGTTTTCTACTTTTCTTTTCATAGTTAATCCCAACAAGCAAAATATTTCCTTTATACCCTTCAAGTGCTGACACATATCGTTTACTTTTAATCTGGCTTATGGCTCCCTCAACCGCTTTATTCCATTTTAATTCCAAAACTAACGCCGGATTCAAAGATGTCCTTTTCGGAAGGAAAACCATATCGGCAAACCCATTACCTGTCGGCATTTCTCTTATAAAAGTATAGTCTCTGCACGCACTATAATATGCCAATGCAATTACACTGCTTAATGATATCTCATTATTATAAATAAGGCTGGAGGAATTTTTCATATGAACCTCCTGTATCATCTGTGCCACAACTGCTTCATCCATAGCCAATGTCGCTTTAAGCAATGCTTCTGATGCATCAATTGCTTTTATCACTTCATTCCAGCCATCATTTCTAATTGCACGAAGAAATACACTTCTCACTTCTTCATTTGGAATAAAAACTTGTTTCATTTTACTGTCATAAGCCAAATACCCCATATGAATCAGCAGCGTAATTACATCATCTGCAGAGCGAAACGAAGTTATATCATTTTGAAAAGATTCAACATCAACAGCACATCTTTGTCCACCAAGCATATCCACTATCAACTGTCTTAATCCATCAAAATCCATTGCAATATATGTCATTAAAGACTCATAAGTTTCTGTCTGAGACCAATAATTTCCAAATTCTCCGCTGTCTATTGCCTCAATTACGGAATTTGGACTGTAAACATGCCCTGTTGCTTCAAAAGAATACCCATCATACCATCGCTGCATTTCTTCAAATGATATATCATGTTCCTTGCAGAGATTCTTCACTTCTGATTCAGTAAAACCAATATACTCTGCCATCTGTCTTGGACTAACCATCGTATGTTCCCTAAAATTATTTAAGGCCGACTGTGTACCATACTTCTTTATCGGCAAAATTCCCGTAAGATACGCCAGTTTTAAAAATGCTCCTGACGGAATCCCTTTAAACAATCCCCTAAGTAAGTTGATATATTCTTTTTGTATCTTTTCATTATTTTTATCCTCTCGGAATAAACAGTCCCACTCATCAACAATGATAATAAACTGTTCCTGAGTCAATACATTAATATTTGCTAATACAGATGGCAATGAAATATCTGTATCGTGAACGCACTGAGGATATTCCTTTCTTAATTCAGCAATCACCTGCTCCTGAATATACCCCACCGCTTCAATGGAAGAATTTCTTTTCATTTCCTCAAGTGCATTCCCATACATCCATTGGATATCCAAAAAAATTACATTATATTTATTTAAATGCAGTTTATAAGATTCACTTTGACTGATTTTAAACTGAGCAAATAATTTTTCAGATCTGCATCCTTTACTATAATATGCTGCAAGCATTGTTACAGCCATTGTTTTTCCAAACCTTCTTGGTCTGCTGGAACAGATTAATGGCCTATCTTTTCCAATCCGGCTATTTGTATATTTAATAAGCTCCGTCTTATCCACATACAATTCCGAATTGACAGAAACCATAAACTGTTCATTCCCCGGATTTAAATAGATACCCATATCTGCCCCTCCACTGTATAATACAATGCTGTACTAGATACTCTGTTATAAAGTCATCAGAAATTTAAAATAATCCGTTTTATTATATCGGACAAACTTCTATCCGTCAAATCCGCTGATATATTGATCACGGGAATCAATTTTCAGTATATAGATATATCTGCATTTTACTTAGATTGTATTTGCTCCTTAATTAAATAAAGAAAGATCCTCATACAACTGAAAAGCCCCGCTCACAATATATTCTGCGGGTGCTGATGTTTTTCCCAGCTTTTTTGCCAGCACCTGCTGTTCAATGCGTTTATGCTCCATCTGATGTTTCAGCCACATTCTGTCATACATTTCCTTTAACTGCTTTTTCTTTTTTCTCCTCCTCTCCACATAGCTTTCCTCGTTTGTTTTTTCTGAAAAGCCACTCCATTTAGAACTCCAGCTTGTTGCACAGTATTCTTCCTCAGTACCTCCGATTGTAATTACGCTATCCACCTGCCCGATAAACGTCCCCATCGTGTCCCTTTTGATTAACCCCATCATCTTTTCCCGGTATTCCGGTTCAGCCTTCATCCGTTCCCACCCTGCTTTTGTAATATTAATAGCAAGGTTATCAATCGTTGGTGTCTTTGGGATTCTGGCTACCTCAGACCAAAATTCCGCCTGAAACTGCTCCATCTCAGCCTTATCCCTCTCCGTCTGGTCAACTGCCCTGCTAAACCCGGTATCCTCTGCTTCCTTTAAGGGCTTCTGGTACTGCATAACAAGACCCTCCATCAAATAATTACTGCCTACACCTATCATCTCTTATCTCCTCTCTCCTCTCTATGTGGCGTCACAAAAAGGTACAGACTTCACTTGTACCCTTTGCACCACCACACAGTCAACTACCCCGCGCGCAGGTCTGCACTCCGTTTCGGTCCGTTTTAAACAAGCGTCCACCGGACGCTTAAAACCGTTGCGTACGCGAGAATAAAAACTTCCTTATACGACAAGAAAGCGCCTGATTTCAATTTCCCATCCATTGAAATTCAGCGCCCTCCTTAGCTATTATTTATATCGGCACTTCTTCAGAAATATTTATTGCTGAGCATGCAACAACCCAAATTTACATGCAATTTATTCCCACGAAGCAACGAGACAAACGGACATGCTTGCAGAGATGGGGAGCATCTCCTCTCCATCTTAGCGACTACCGAGAGGCGAGAGGATCAAACAGAAGTTACCCGATTCCAAAAGCCTTCTCCATAATATTCTAAAAGAAATAATGGTACAGAATTCAAAATGCATAGCAAATTACCATTATTAATATAATTCTGCTTTTGATAAAAATATAATTTTTCCTGAGTCAGATGATGTATAAAATAACTATATGTACATGAAAAATTATACTTAACTAATAAACTGGCCCTCTTTCGACTTGCATCACACGCTGCAATCCAGTGCTCTTCATCTATACAGCTATAATTATTGAAATCCGACTGTGCGTAAAAACTTTGTTTATACCTATGGATTTCATCTAACGGTAAATACAGATTTTTATAATCTCTTGATTTTACCCCAATTTCCTTAATGGATTCAATCATCGGATAAGACACATACAATTTCCCGAGTTCCGTTTCATTATTAAATGTCTCGAGCATCTCACATAGTATATCTCTATTACGGTATTCTTTCGGAATGTTATCATTATGCCCATCATAGTCGAAAAAGAGATATATTTCAGAAAAATCGCTTGCTCTCAGATTATTTAAGCGCTCCTTTGCTTTTGTACTCATCTCCTTTAGAACATCAACTACATTAGTTTCAAATTCATCTTTTTTGAGCTTGGTCCACAGCATATAAATATTGCCGTCTGCTGGACAGTTTAGTATAGAAATATCTGCGTTTGCCGAAAAGAAAACCTTAACCATATTACTTAACAAATTTTCCTCCGCCTTTATGCCTTCATAAATAAAAATAACTTTCTTTTTCCTATTGTCCATAAAAAGCCCCCGCTTTATACATTTTTTGTAAATTATGTGCTTCTCTCAAGGACTTGTCAGTTAAATTACAAAATGGCTGAATCATATTATCTGATAATACAAAATAACAATCTGGACGCAATAATTCATTAGATATAATATCTGTATTATGCGAGGTAAAGATTACTTGAATATTTTCTTCCATTACCAGTTTACGAATAATAGCAATTGATAAATCAGTATGATAAAAAGCATCAAATTCATCAATAATAATAAAAGCAAAATCGTCCCTTTGCATATACCAAAGATACAAAAAAACTAATGCCCTTGTCCCGCTTGACATTAATGGTGCAAAAGTCACTTCCCTATCTCCCATTTTACAATAAATAGTTCTTCCTTCCCCCATATCTTTTTCTAAAAGCTTAAACGGAAGTTTTGCTGCATGCAAAAATTTTTCCAAATCATCAACACCATTCTCTAATTCACATATGTTTTCAAGCATATTTCCGCCAGAAGCATTAGCACCCAAGGCTCTCAACCGCTCTGTACTGCTGAACCAAAGCATCTGATTGACAAAATTCATAAATTTTAAAAAAACCTGACATTCTTTATCTTCCTTATCCAATACAGTATTGGCATAAATATATTTAACAAGTGAAATAGCATTATTCCAATTATCTAAATTTAATGTCTCTGAACCCTTCAAGTTAACAAAACAAGTATCTTTATCATTCACGATAATTTTTTTCCCATCAATTTTGACGCACTCCCGAATTACCTGCCGGGCATTCTTTTTCTCATACGCATATTCTAAGAAAGAAGAACCAAATTTAAATTTGTAAACAAAAGACACAATATCATCCTCATTATATAGATTAGAATAATATATGTTTGATACTTTTCCCTCCCTATTCTCCCCTTTATCCGTTAAATGAATAATGATATCCATTATGGCATAGCCCAGATTTGTCTTACCAGAAGCATTATATCCAATAATAACAGCATCCTTAATGATTTCATTATAAATCACTTCCTGATTGAACTCATAATTTTTCCGTGACTCTAAAGAAAACTGCAGTTCATCCCTGAAATTCCTATAATTTCTAACTTTAAATTCCGCCAGCACTTCATTCCCTCCGCACTTCCGGTTATGTCACCGAATGTGACATAACATATTATTAAAAATGGCTCCTTTGCATACTGCCTAAATGGGAGGCTTCCCTGATTGAAATTTTATCAATATAAGAAAAACTTCACCCCTGTATTCCTATCCATTACCATTTATATATATTATTATACACATTTCTCTTCATACCTCAACCTATCTTGCATCTTTTTTACATCTTAGCCGTACTTTTTTTACTTCTCCCCTTTCCGGCACATCACCCTGCAGAACATCACCGCCACCACCGTACTTACAAGCGTTGCGATTAAACCCGGAAGCACAATCGCCGCCGGGTTTACCGCACCGTACTGCGCACGGTATGCAATCACACTGACTGGGATTAACTGCAGGGAGGATATATTGATTACCAAAAAGGTACACATCTCATCAGATGCCTTTTTTATTTCTATGTCATCAGGCTTTATGCCGCGCTGCTTTGCCAGACGCTCACGCTCTATGACAGCAAGTTCCTTCATCGCCTTTAAACCCATAGGGGTTGCAGCCCAGCCAAGCCCCAATACATTGGCAATAATATTTGCTGCAATATATTCCCTCGCTTTATGCCCTTCCGGAATCCTTGGAAACAGCAGATGCAGCACCGGGCGCAGCCCCCCCGTCATCCGCTCCATAAGGCCCGCCTGCCTTGCCACCTCCATAAGCCCGGTCCACATTGCCATAATCCCAAGCATCGTTACCGCAAGAGTTACCGCCTCGCCTGCGCTGTCGATTGCAGCATTGCTCAGCGCCTCCACCTCCCCAGTTATAATACCATACCCGAGGCCAATCATAATCATAAATCCCCACAAATAATTAAGCATAGGCTACCTCCAGAATATTTATTATCCTGTAAATAGTCTATGCTCTAATGCAAAGTTTATTATTCCAAAACTGCTAAGGAGCTGCTTCGCAGCCGTCTCCTTAAATACTAAAATCAAACTTGCCGCCTGTTCTCTGTGAATCTTCACTCTTAATAGAATCCCAGTCCACAGACTGAATCTTTTCCATCAGTTCTTCCACGGAATCTGCCGTCACCCTTGTCCTCTTTCCACGATTCGGGGCAATAAAATCCTCCGGCCTTCCTTCCGCACGCCTGTTTCTCCTTCTTTCTTCTGCTCTCTCTTCTGCACGCTCTTCCCTTGACTGTTCGATTCGCTCCCTCTGCTTCTCGCCCATCTTCTCAAGTTCTGCAAAATAAGAAACTGTGCCGTTTTTATCAACATTAATGCCAAAGCGGATAACCGTATCATCTTCTCCCTTTAACTGCTCTTTCAGGGAATCCAGTTTGCCGGTAGCCTCATCAATAATGCCCATATATTTTTGCTTTGTCTCGCTGTCTGATGCCATTGCCTCCAGAGTCTCTGGGTCAATCAGCACGCTGTACTCCTTTGTCCCTCTGGACAAATACTCCTGCGCTTCCTCATCCGTTTCGTAATCTGCAATAATAAAATCCATATTGCCGTACTTGCCCTTTAACTCCTGAAGAAGCTTTTCCGCCCTTTCACTTAATTTTACCTGACTATCTTTGTCAGTCTTTTCTTTGCGGCCTGTTCTTGCAGCCCTCCCGGTACTTTTTTCCTTTACGGAATTGTCATAATAATCCTTCTGATATGCTCCATAACTCGCTATTGGATTCACAGCTATCGCCCTCCTTTGCAAAATTTCCTTTTATAATTATTATATCGTACATTCTGCCTATCTTCCTAATAGCTATCTTTGTATTCCTGTAAATTATATGCAAGGACATGTGCTCTGCTTGTTCCCTGCCAAGAATTTTCCCCGGAAATTCCTAGCGGTGAATTCCACGTAAGGGAACTTTCCTATAAGCCAGAAAAGGGCTTCCGCTCCAGTCATAGCGAACGCAAAACATAATTTTCTTTATGGATATTATCCGTTATATTCTGCATCACTTTACTTATGCGGCAGCCCCTTCTGAAAACCACCCTGATACTAATGCGGGAAACGCTTTCATCAGCGTTTCCCTAAAAAAGACTTTTAACCCCGCCCCTGCAGGGCATAAGAAATACAAAGCAGACCTATTTCTTTTTTACCACTTTTACTTTAATTACTGCTTTTGCTTTCTTATAGTTCTTATTCCCTGATGCTGTAACAGTAATTTTTGTTGTTCCGGTCCCTTTTATCTTAACTTTTCCATTCTTATTTACTGTTGCAACTTTTTTCTTTGAACTCTTATAGCTTAATTTTCCAGTTCCTTTTATTCCACGCAGTTTAAAACTCTTGCTCCCCATTTTCTTCTTATAGGAAGATTTTTTAACCTTAATCTTCTGCTTCGCTTTTTTAATTTTAAACTGCTTTGTTACGGAACCTGTATAATCTCCGTTTCCGGAAACCGTAACTTCTGCAGTGCCTGCGTTAATGTTATCTTTATAGCTAACTGTATAATCCTGATTTACTGACAGCTGCTTTCCGTTTATCTCTACTATTAAATCCTGTTCAATAGCTTTGCCTGTATAGGTATAATTTTTCATGCCAGTAATCTGTGCTGTACTGATATCTGTACCTGTTCTGTCTCCAGCGCTGCCGGAAAGTCTGGCTGTTCCAAAGACAGCCGGCTGTGCATATCCCATTCCTGATGCATCATACCAGTTAATTGTAGCTACACGCGCACCAGATGCATCTGCATCATTAATCTGGAAATCAACGCCTATCAGGTTATTCTCTGCTCCCGTTACGGTATTGAATTTAATCCTTGCTTCTACAATATATCCGTCACTTGTTTTCTTAGTTGCACTCTGGATATTGGAAGCATTGCAGTTTTGCCCATTAAAGCTTACTTCATTCTCATAGCTAATTCTGTACTGGCAGTCATCCCCTTCATAGCTTTCCGTCTTACCATTGTTTTCATCTACAAAGATTTCAAAGGAATCCTGCTCCCATGAGTTAACATTATCCTTATTAAGGACTGCATCCTTAATTTCGGCAAGTACATAAAGATTTCCACTGTCCCACATCGTTTTTACTGTACCTGTTGTCGCAACAGATGGATTTGAATTCACGGTAAGCTTATGCGCTGTGATGCCATTCCATGCACCGTCAATCTCACCATCAATATCTGCCGCACCTTTGGAAATTACCATAAACGGTTTCAGATTTAATGTGCCATAATATTTACTTCTCTCTTCCTGCTTCATCTGTAAATCATTCCAGCACTGCGAAACACCTGCAGTCTTATCATAAACAACCACATCAAAACCAAGTTTTGCATTTGCCGCCTTGCCCGGAATGTCCAGTTCCTTTTCCACTACATAGCCATCCGCCGTAGCAGCAGCTTCCCCTCTGTTTATAGTAACCACTTCAACCCCACTATTATTTTCTGCCTTTGCATTATCTTTATCCAGATAAACCGTCACTTTATCCTCTGGGTCATTTGATGCGTCTTTTACTGTTACCTGTAAGTAAAGTTTTCCGTCATTCCATAAAAGCTTCATTGAGGAATTGCCATCTGTGCCAATATTGACTGGCGATGCAAGACTCCAGTCTTTCTCTGCACTTTCAAGCACATCCACTTCATTAATATTTGGCAGAAGCTTTGACGGATCAGTAATTCCCCAGTACGCCGGCTTTGCCTTAAGATTTTCATCAAATAAAAGCGGCATATTATGCCTTCCCTGTGAAAACTCAGGTGAAAGCAGCCAGGAATCATCATCTGACACGCCCCAGAATACAACCGCTGTAATATTAACACCTTCATCTTTTGCCTTGAGTACGGTATCAATAATTTCCTTATAGCGGTATGCCTGCTTTGTCTGCTCTGTTTCTTTCTGCGCTGCACTTCCGTCATAACTCTTACTTGCAAGCATATCAAGCTCTGTAACCTGTACTTCATCTACATGCTTTCCATAGGTAGTAATTGCATTATAAAGTTCATTTGCACCAGGGCTTTCTACAGAATAATGTGACTGCATCCCGATTCCGTCAATCCTTGTACCCTCTACTGCTTTTATTGCATCTGCAAGATTTGAAATGCATTTCACCTTTTCCGGCTCTGTTTCCCCAAAATCATTATAAAACAGTTTCACGGATTTATCTGCATACTTGTTTGCATACTTAAATGCATTAATAATATATTCATTACTACTGCCATAAATCTGATGGTAAAATGTTTCTACGCCATTATTGGCAGTCCTCAGTCCGCCCTGCTCGCCATCAGCCGGATTAATGGCCTCATTTACAACATCCCAGCAGTAAACAAGTCCCGGATATTTTTCCTGCACATGTGCCAGCACTTTCTGGATGTACTCTTCCAGCCTTTTGTTCATTTCTTCTTTACCCAGAAGCTTTCCGTCTTTATCTTTAAAGAAAACTTCAGGTGTCTGCGAATGCCAGCAAAGCACATGGCCACGTATATGTATCTGGTCTTTTGCATCTTTTCCCTGATTATATTTCCAGAAATAGTCGAGTGTAGTATCCGGAACCGTAAAATCAAGTTTCAGGCTACCATCGCTATTAATGCCTTTGATTATGTAATCTGGCTTCATTTCATTGCCTGCCGTCACACTATTATAATGCTTCTTTACAAGCTGCATCTTATTATCATTACTAAGGATATCAGCCGTAAGAGCCCCACCAACTTTAAAATCGTATTTTGGATTTTTGCCTGCAAAATAATCCTTTAATGATGGGATATCTTTTTCTATTGATAAATCTGCATTATTCTCTGTGACAGAAAGTTCATCTACATAAAATGAATTTTTGCATGTTTCATCAGCCACCTTAAACTGCAGTTCTGTCAGGTCTCCCGTCCAGTTTGCTGTGAAACTTCCGCTGATCTGCCTCCATTCATCCTTGGAAGCTGTAACTGTATTGCCTGAAATTCCCCAGCCATCATAAACAGGTTCCCCATTACTGTCTCCTGTAGACTGGATGGTAAGCCCAACCTTCACGGTAGACTCTGCTGTATATTCGTCACTCAGCTTTACCCAGCAGCTAAAATTATATTTCGTCTTATTCTTTACTTTGCCTTTGATTGTCTGGGCCAGGGAATTCCATGTATCCGACCTGCCGATAACCTTTACGTAACCGCCCGTCATATCATGCCCCTTTCCATCATTAACAAATTCCAGTTTTGCACTGTTATCCCCTGTCGTTGCAAACCAGCCATCTGTATTTGCAGCAAAGGACGGATTATCAAGAATATTTGTGCCGTCCGCTGGCGGCGTTGTCTGGCTCGGATTTCCTGCCGGCGGTGTTACCTGACCAGGATTCCCTGCCGGTGGGGTTATCTGACCCGGGTTCCCTGCTGGCGGGTTAGCCTGCCCTGTATGCTCTGTAATAGAAAGGTCATCTACAAAGAACGAATTTTTGCATGTCTCATCAGCCACCTTAAACTGCAGCTCTTCAAGATTCCCTGTCCAGTTTGCTGTAAAGCTTCCATGAATCTGTCTCCATTCTTCTTTGGAAGCAGTTATTGCATTGCCTGATAAATCCCAGCCATCATAGCTGTCTTTTCCATCATTATCTCCCGTAGACCGAATGGTAAGCCCTGCCTTTACAGTAGACTCTGCTGTATACTCATCCCCCAGCTTTACCCAGCAGCTGAAATCATATTTCGTACGGTTTTTCACTTTGTCTTTGATTGTCTGAGCCAGAGAATTCCATGTATCTGACCTCCCGGTAACCTTTACATAACCGCTTCCTGCATCATGTCCCTTCCCGTCATTGACAAATTCCAGCTTTGCCGTATCCGCCGTTGTTGCAAACCAGCCGCTTGCATCCGTGCCAAACGATGGATTGTCAAGAATGTTTGTACCGGCTGCTGGTGGCGTTACCTGTCCTGCATCCCCTGCCGGCGGGATAACCTGATCTGCATGTTTTGTAATAGAAAGGTCATCTACATAAAATGAATTGGCACATGCTTCCTTCGCCACTGACTCATCAGCCACTTTAAACTCTACCTTTTGAAGATCTCCTGTCCAGTTTGCCTTAAAGCTTCCGCTAATTTGTGTCCATTTACCTTTGGAAGCTGTGACTGTATTACCTGAAATTCCCCAGCCATCGTATTCCTCATTTCCCCCATTATCTCCGGCAGACTGGGTGGTAAGCCCTGCCTTCACAGTGGATTCTGCTGTATACTCGTCACCTAATTTTACCCAGCAGCTAAAATCATATTCCGTTCCATTTTCCACCTTGCCTGTAATATTCTGGGTCAGAGAATTCCATGTATCAGTCCTTCCTGTAACCTTTACATAACCATCCCCATCATGCCCCTTTCCATCAGCAGTATATACCAGATTGTCAGCGCCGCCTCCTGTTACATACCAGCCACTTGTATCTGTAGCAAATGATGGGTTGTCAAGAATGTTTTTGCTCTCTGCAAATACTTGTGCAGTATTGCCAAAAAGCCCGGTGCCTGCACCTGTTACAGCCAGAGCTGTACTTAACACAATGCAGGCAATTTTTTTAAGCCTTTTCTTAAACATAATAATCCTCCAATCTTTAAATTTTTTTATGATCCTATTATAAATTTTTTTTGCTGAACTTTACCCTATGGAATTATAGTAATTTCTGGGATAAACTATAGTATTTTTACAGACGTACAATTCTGTATGATTGCTTTCCTGCGATTCCAGAAAGCACTGATTAAATGCACCTCTGGTTCGGAAAACCCTTTAAGCAGTGTTTCCCTAATACTCCGAAAACCGGTTTACAATACTGCGTATTGCAGCGGCATTATTCTGGTTTGTTTTGATAACATTTGCCAATACTTCTGTCGCTTTAGCTGTATGTCCATTCTTTTCAACAATATCGTCCACTCCAGATGCATTTTCATCCGATGCAGACTGAACGGTATTTACCTGTTCCCGTATATTGGAAACCGCCTCCACAAATAAACATAAAACCTGCTTTATCTCATCAATCACCTGCTGGATTGACTGAACCGACTGGCTGTACTCCCCTGCAATATTAACGAATTCCCCAAACTGCACTGCAACATCCCTGTCCAAAAAACAGATAATGTCATTAAAACATTGCTGCACATGCTCAATATTTGCATTCGTATCATTACAGATTGACTGAATCTGTGTAGCTGTAACTGAAGAACTATTCGCCAAATTTGCAATCTCACCCGCCACTACCGCAAAGCCTTTCCCTGCTTCACCGGCCCTTGCTGCTTCAATAGATGCATTCAAAGCCAGCATATCCGTCTGATCCGTAATTTCAAGAATCTGTGCTGCCATATCATTGACTCTTGATAACGACTGCATGTTCTGCATGGCGCCTTCAATATTTTTCTGGTTTTCCTTCATCTGGAATCCCGTAACCTGCAGGGAATGATTTGCAGACTCTTTCATATGGCGGACAACCGCAATGAGATTTTCACTTTTCTCACTTCCTGACCGTATCTTTTCTTCAACTCTGGCAACTACATCTGCTATCCTGCTGACTTCCTTCCCTACACCGAGAATTGCCGTATTTGTCATTTCAATGCTCGCTGCAAGCTCCTCTGCAGTAGCTGAATTGTCCTCAACACATTCCACAAGGACATCGGAAGACTCTGCCATCTTTTCAGCCGAATCTGATATGGAACCGGAACATTCATTCAGCGTAAAAACTATTTCCTTAAAAGTTTCCTGCAATGATTTCATAGCCGTTGCAATCTGCCCGATTTCACTTTTACGGTTAATATATTGATCCAGCTTTTCCACATGGCTTAAATCCAGATGCTGCAGCCGGATAATAGAACTTTCAATTACTTTTAACGGCTGGGTACTAAAACGGATCAACCCCCATGATAAAAGGGCAATTAGTGCAAGGGAGCCGGCACAAACCATCCCCAGCATCCTCTTACTGGCATCTGCCTGCGCATATATTTCTTTCTCACTGTCACTGAGTACGACTGCCCAGCCACGGTCTGGCAAGGACTGGTAAACAGAAACAGCTTTTGCCCCGTTCTCCTGCCGGTACTCAAAATTGCCATGGATCTTGTCCGGCGCCTTGTGTATCCTATCTATCACAGAAAGCATCATCTTATCTTCAATGTCCTGCGCCATTTTTGCTTCCTCAAAATGAAATATATAGGTTTCTGTCTCGGTATTAACCATTGTATAGTTAGCGTTATCCAATCCTTCTATTTTAAGGGAATCCAGCAATTCCTTCAGCCTTTCAGCAAAGGGACCTCCCCCCACATAGCCCAGAATTGTCTTACCGTCACGGTCAAAAACCGGACAGTACATCGACAGAATTAACTTTTTTGATGCCGGAGAGACAATGATTCCTGTGTTATAAATGCCATCTGCCTTTTGCATGGCATCCTGAAGCTGTTTCAGCCCCTCGCCCTCCCTTGTTATCATGCCAACCACCTCTGGGTTTGAATGTGCAATAACATGGGTATTCCATTCCCCGGTATAGATTCCTTCCCACTGGTCAAGCCCTGCATAGTATCTTTCTGTGAAATTCTGTGCTTCTTTCTGAAGTTCTTTATTCTCAGGATCTTTTAAAAGTGCAGCAATCACCGGTGCCTTACTATAAGCAGCCAGTAAATCTTCTGCATTTTTTACATATTCCTCAATAATTTTCGTTTTAGCCTCCAGTGATGTCTTCATATCATTCATCGCCACTGTTTTCATTGCGCTTGTCATATTCCTGTTTGCAACTATAAACAACAGGGAAATACAAAAAACCGCAATAAGAGTAATTGCCATTGTAAGAATAGTAGTAAGTTTTAAGTTCTTTACCATACCACATGCTCCTCTCTAAGTTTTTAACAACTCTTAATGAGCACCTCTGTACATAAAATATTATTCTGGCGGGACACATCCCACCAGAATATAAATGATGAAAAAATTTTAAATTGCGAAAAATACCTGCAGACCGAATGCCGGACTGCAATGCTTGTGTTGCGGTGCAGACACAAACCTGCCGAGTGAAAAATTTATTTTTCACTCTTATTCCTTTACGCCGCCAAGTGTAAGCCCTGTTACAAAATACTTTTGCAAAAATGGGTAAATACATATAATCGGCAGCATCGTAAGAATAGTTGCCGCTGCCCTTATAGATACCGGCGTTACTGCCCCGGCAGTATGTTTCATTGTCTCTACCGTCCCACCTTGGGTCGTTACGGATGATAAAAGTTTCATCAATTCATACTGCAACGTTGTATATTCATCGTTCATACGGTTATAAAGCATTGCATCAAACCAGGAGTTCCACTGCCCAACTGCTACAAACAGGGCAACCGTCGCATAAACCGGCTTACATAATGGGGATATAATCTTTACAAAAATTGTTGTGTATCCGGCGCCGTCAAGCTGCGCTGACTCCACAAGACTGTCCGGAAGCCCATTCATATAGGTTCGTATTACAAGCATATTAAATGCACTGATCATACCCGGCACAATATATACCCAGAACGAACTGGTAAGGCCAAGTTCTTTGTATAAGATAAATGTAGGGATAAGCCCTCCATTCACGTACATTGTAATAACCCAGAAAAGAGACAGCTGCTTACGGAACAAAAAGCGCGGCCTGCTCACAATGAAAGCCAGAATTGCATTCATCAGCAGCGCCGTCAAAGTACCAATCACGGTACGTGCAACGGTAACAACCGCCCCCGTAATAAGGTTATTTTTCTGTAAAACTGTTATGTAATTTTTTAATGTAAACTTTCTTGGCAGCAGATAGATGCCGCCCTTCAAGGCGTCTGTACCATCATTCAGTGATATCGCCAGAGTATTTAATACAGGATATAAAGTAATTACAATAAAAAGAAACATAAAGATAGAATTAAATACTACAAAAGCAATATGTGCAGTAGATGGTTTTATTTTATTCCTCTTCCTTTCTATCTTTTCCATAATCAATCCCCTCCTTTAATATAGCCGTTCTTCTCCACTGCGCTTTGCAACCTGATTTGCAATGACTATCAGCAGAATACTTACAATACTCTTAAAGATACCTGCTGCAGTACCAATTGCATAATCCCCCTGACTGATACCCCATTTCAATACATAGATATCTATGGTTTCTGATACGCTCTTTACAAGGCCGTTACCAAGGAGATACTGAATTTCAAATCCTGCATTCAGTACATTACCCACATTCATAAGCAATAAAATAATGATGGTAGACTTAATTCCTGGCAATGTAACATGCATAATCTTTGCAAGCCTTCCCGCACCATCAATAGACGCCGCTTCATATAACGAAGGATCAATAGATGTAATTGCCGCCAGATAAATAATTGCATTCCATCCCGTTTCTTTCCATACATTGGCAAACGCTACGATTGGCCAGAAATAGGAAGGATGTGCAAAAAAGTCAATAGAATGTTCCGTTAAATGCAGAGCCTTTAAAAGCTCGTTGACAATACCTGTACCGCTCAATGCATCATGTAAAATTCCTGTAACTATAATCCATGAAAGGAAATGCGGCAGGTAAGATACCGTCTGGATTACCTTTTTTGTCCGTCTCTGTCTGATCTCATTTAATAATATCGCAAATAAAATTGCCATTACAAATGTCACCACCAGATTGAGCACACCCATGGCCAATGTATTCCTGATTACCCTGATAAACGTCGAATCTGAAAACAGCCTCTTAAATTTATCAAGCCCCACGAATTCAGAATGCAGCAGCCCCTTTACAGGCTTATAATTCTGGAATGCCATAAGCCACCCGCCTAAAGGCAGGTAGTAGAAAATAAATCCGTATATAACGATAACCGCAGACCAGAATAAAAGAACTTTCTGCCGTTTTATTTCTTTCCATGTAATCGGGACTTTCATTTCTGTTTCCGTCTGTTTATTTTTCTTCCTCCTAGCAGACATATTCATCCTCCTTTCTATGCTGTTATAAACTGCATATTAAGATATGGGGGCCAAAGTATTTTGCCCCCATATCTGATGCCGCAGTTTGCTTTGCAAGATCCCCACACCCTAAAGCGCTTCTATACTCTCCTGCATATTTCAAGCAAATCTGCTTCCGGCACATAGTATTATATAAACTTTATTTACTTATACTTTGCAGCCGCTTTCATTCTGCGCTCCAATTCCGTCTGCATCTCATTTATGAAATCTTCTGGCTTACACTTCTTATATGCTTTCATATAATCAGCCCATGCATCATCAAATTTATCTGCCATAACTACTTTTGGAAGGTATTCGTGCTTTACTTCACCCATCTTTGTCCATGCCATACCACCGTCTGTCTCAGTAGTCAGATTATTAGAATAGCTCCACATCGGATACCAGTCTCCAGGTGACTCGCTTGTTCCAATCATCTCTACATAAGTTTTTACACCATATGCATCAAAACATTCTTTTACATCACCCTTGAGGCCATCATAAAACTCACTTGCCTGGCCTGCCGGGCTCATTGCATTAACCCCGTCCCTGCTTGTTCCGAGCCACTGTGGGAAATACGAATATGTACACAGATGGGAAGCTTTATAAGCGGTATCTGAACAATTTTTCCGCATCTCATCGGTACGGGAATACTCACCCTTGTCATTCACCTCATAATCTTTTCCCTTTACACCCCAGAAACGAAGATCATGGATTTCCTGACCTAACAGGTCATTGACAAATTTTACTGCTGCATCCGGATCATCACAGCTTGTAGTAATAGCAAGACCTGTTCCTGTATTTACTACACCGCCTGAGTTATGCCACTGGTTTGTCTTGCTCTCATCAATCGTAATCGGAAGCGGTACATAGCTGCAGCCCTGTTTATCAAGCCCCGCTGATTTAATCGCATCACCTGCTGTATAGGCAAAATCCCACCACTGGTCTATCATTCCAAGCACACGGCCGCTTGAAAGTTTTGCAATATACTCATCATATGTCTGGGTAAAGGATTCCCTGTCAACGATTCCTTTATGGTACTCTTCATTTAACTTTTTAAAATACTTAATTGCTGTATCTGTTGTATTATAATCAATTACTTTAAGTGTCTTTGGATCTACAATACAGGAACCATCATTTGGGTATCCATCCAGAAACTGCGGTGCATTTTCAAGACAGAAATAACGCCAGTCCTCACAAAGTATTGTGTATGGTATGTTCTCTGTACCATCTTCCATCTTAGGATTTGCTTTATTATATTTCTCAATCAAATCAAAATACTGATCCATTGTCTTGATTTCAGGATAATCCGCCCACTTAAGCACTCTTGTCTGTATCCAGAAAGCCTCATCGTTATGCTCACAGGCTTTCTCTTCGCCATAAATGTTGCTGAACTGTGGAATCCAATAGATGTGCCCATCCTCCTGACGCAGGGAATCCCATTCCTGCTCTGTGAAAAACTCCTTGATATTCGGATATTTCTCAATATATTCATCAAGTGCCACAAGCGCACCGGCATCATATAACTGCGGTGTGGCGTTTCCGCCTTCTATAAAGTCAGGATACTCACCGCCGGCAATAATCGTACCTATTGCTTCCTCAGCGGACTGGCCTGTAAGCCATGTTTCCTTAACTTTTACACCCGTCTTTTCTGCAATGATTTTCTGGATTTCATTGTCATCATTAATCTCTGAACCAGATGTTGCAAAAAACGCTGTGAATTCCTTAACGCTGTCAGAACCACCCTTGCTGTCTTTTTTGCTGTCACTGCCGTCTTTTCCGCCACAGCCGGTAACAAGCAGCGCCGACATTGTAACAGCAGCTATCAAAGTTTTCATGTGCCTTTTTCTCATAGTAAAACCTCCTCTTTTTTATTTAATCTCTTTTGATTTCATTCCCTTCAGTCCTGATGGCTGTCAGGAAAATTTCATCTAATAAAATTTTATAATAAAAGGGGAAGGCATACAATCTGATAAATTATAGGAAAAAGCATGGTAAAGTATAGGATTGCCATGGCGGTTCCATATTAAAAATCATGACCTTGCCTTGCACCTGTATTTTGCAGGCGTACACCCTTTGGCGCTTATGAACCTGTTTACAAAATAATCCACATTATGGTACCCTGTCTCCTCTGCTACCTGATATATCTTCTTATCTGTATGCACAAGAAGCTTGGCAGCTTCATCAAGCCTCACCTGATTCAGGTAATCCTTGAAGGAACATCCATACTGCTTTTTAAATAGCTGCCCCAGATATGCGCTGTTTACATAATATTTCTCACTCAATTCTTTCAGTGTCAGATTCGCCGCAAAATTAGTTTTTACTTCCCGCTCGACTTCTGCCAGCACGCCCCTTGAAACATTTTTACGGAGCTGTGCAAGATACTCTGCATATTCACGTGCAAACCTTACCATATGCGCTTTGCTGCCGCGCTGAAGCCCTTTCTGAAAGGAATGTTCACTGATTATCCTTAAAATCTCTTCCTGATTTACATTGTCATCCTGCCTTGTTGCAAGATGCACAAGCTGGAATAACAGATAATTTATATTCAGATTTTTAATATCCCCTCCCGGATATAAGCCGCCCATTTTCTGTATCTCCTCAAAAAACAAATCTACCGCTTTCATGATGGCTACCGGTTCGTTCTGTTCCACAGCAAGCAGAAGGGAATCAATTTCTTTTTTGCATAGTATTGCACCATTATTGGAAACCTGTATCTCTTCATCATAATAATAGATATTCTTGCTATTTTTAAAACCCTGGCATGATCTTAATATACATGCCGTACTATAAGACTTTGCGATATTACTGATATCATCTACCTTTTTCCCTGCCAGCATAATAACAGGAATACCTGCCTCTTCCCTTAGATAGGAAAGAAAACTCTCCAGATATGCTTTTTCCGTCTTCAAACTTTCTTCCGCCATAAAATCACAATATAAAAAACCAATGTCGTATATCTTCTCACTGCCTGAAACATCAAAAACACAATGATCGGCATATTCCCCAAGATATTCCATACATATATCAAATAATTTCCGCTGGCATGCCCTTTTTTCATCATCAGACATCTCTTCATCAAACATATTTTCTGCTAATTCAATTTCTATATACCGTATATTTCCTTCAAAGCGCATCTGCTCCCTTATATATTTTAAATTAACATCATCATATTTGCCTCCCGTAACGGCAATTAAATTCCTTGCAAGATATGCCCTTTCCATTTTCTGGTTTGCCCTGTTTTTCTTTGCTTTACTGGCGGCAAGCCCGCTTACCTGATGCAGCGTTTCCAGCAGCTGTTCTTTCTCTACAGGTTTTAAAATATAATCCGTACATTTATAACGCATTGCCTCCTGCGCATAAGAAAATTCTGCATACCCGCTTAGTATTACAAAGTACGCATCGGAAAGGTTTTCCTCCCGTATTTTCTGTAACAGTGACAGCCCTGAAATCACGGGCATATTTATGTCTGCTATAATTAAATCTACGCTATTATCCTTTAGAAAATCCAGTGCTTCATATCCATCTGATGCTGTGCCTGCAATAACAAACCCCTCCTCTTCCCAGTCAATCAGGACCTTCAGCCCCTGTAAAATAAAATGCTCGTCATCTACAAGAAGTACCCTTAACATACTGCCGCCTCCTGAGTTAAATATTTACACGGGATTTTAATCTGCACCATAAGCCCAATCCCTTCCTCACCATCAAGTTCAAACAAAACCTCGTTATTTGTTTGCATTTTCAGCCGCAGACAGGCATTAATTATGCCGACACGTTCCTTCCCCTGCAAAAGCTGTATATCTGCATTGTACATTTTCTGTAAAAGCTGGTCCATTGCCTGCCCGTCCATTCCCTTTCCCGTATCTTCCACTTCAATATACATAAATCCGCCATCAAGATATACACGGACAAAAATCCAGCCCGATGATGTCTTGCTTCCAATTCCATGTACGCAGGCATTTTCCACAAAGGTTACTACTGTCAGTTTCGGAATAATATAATCCATGCAGCCTCCGTCGATATCTATTTCATAAGAAAGCCTGTCACCAAACCTGTATTTCTGTATACTTAAATATGTTTTGACAAGCTCCGCTTCCCTTGATACTCTGGCGAAATCTTCCCCCCAGTCCACATACTGCCTCTCTAATACAGCCAGCTTTTCTATCATATCTGCCGTATCATTTTCCTTCCTCAATACACTGTGCATCCTGATACACTCCAGCGTATTAAACAGAAAATGCGGGTTAATCTGGCTGCGCAGTGCAAGGAGTTCCGCTTTCTGCCTTGCTACCGTCATTTCCTGCTCTTTTATCCTGTTTTTATAAACAATCCTTATCAGCGTATTGATTCGTTCCGCCATCCTGTTATAACTGTACATAAGGCTTCCTATTTCATCATTCCCATGCATACTTTTTATTTCCATCAGGCCCTCTTCATTATCAATATTCCTTAGTGTATCACTTAATATGCCAAGCCTTACGGTAAAGGATTTATGAAGGAACCGCATCATGATAATCGGGAACACTGCATTCGCCATAACAAGAAAGATAATAATCGGAAGATGGTTTGCTATTTCCTTCAAAACGGTATTCTTTATATTTAATACATAGAAATCCAGTTCAGATCCGTAAATTACAACGCTTGTCCTGTAACCTGCACTGTCTTTGCCCGTAAATTCTTCAAACTCCTTCATGATACCGGCAAATTTCCCATTAGACAGCACAATCTTCCTGTCCTGGCACACCAAAATATCCATGGGATAATTCATCTGCTTCAAATAACTTGTTATACTGGCATAATCCAGTTCAAGCACAAGAAGCTTCTCCCTATGCTTACCAAAAAAATCCAGTTTCTTGATAAACATAAGCTTGCGCTTCGCTTCCACAGCAGGACTATTGGAATCGTCGTAATCAAATAACAACATCTGATCCAGCCCTGAATTTTTAAAACACTGATACCAGTTCAGGGCAGCATCCCTGCTGATTTTTGAAAAGCCCCCTCCATTTATTATCGTATCATTCGCACTGTACATGGTAACTTTTACATAATTCTGCCCGGCCATGTCCTTTAACCTTGTCCCCTTTGAAAAATCATAATAGCTTGTCACATAATCATAGGCATCCTGATATTCTTTATCAAGAAATTCATATACATATTTATTTGTATATATTTTCTTGGCATAACCTGCCGCCTGTTCCACTGTATTACTTAAACTGTACTGGACAGCATTGGCGGCGTTTTCCATTTCTTTGTACTGTGATATCTTCTCTGAACGGATAACAATGTAAACAATAATACTGTCTGTAATGACCAGGGGGAACAGTATACATATGATATATAAATAATAAAATTTCTTTTTAATATTATAATTGTCTATCCGCTTTTCCAATTCCTGCAATATCTTTTTCATATACAGCCACCGTCCTTCTATCATTCTGCCCATCAGATATCACGTGATATATATATATGGCGATTAATTATCGCCATCTGCGCCAGGCACGGCCGCTTTGCGGCATATGCATCTTCGTGCAAGTGCGCATCCCCCGGAGGGGCTATATATCCGGCAATCATTTAATGCCGGATATATAGTAGCTCTCCCGGGGACCCAGACAGGACTCTTTCAGGGGATGGGCGGACAGAAACAGCCCTTCTAACACAAATTCTCTGTCAACGGCATAAATCTCTATCTTATTTAATCCCTGATTCAAATGAATCTTTAATTTCGTCTTATGGATTTGTTCCAACACTCCCTGGCGCCACTCCCGGCAATCCGGCTCCCCTGCCATATAATCCTCCTGCACCACAGGAATTTCCCCAAATTCATCCGCGTTTACTGTCAGGCCAAAACATATGCGCCCCCTTACAGTAAGCGGGTTTGCAGGCGCTGACCAGATTTCAAGGTGATACTCCCCCTGCTGCATTACAACAAAGTAATACCCAAGTACCGGCGGCTCTGATTTATCTGCAGCAGGATAAACTTTATAAGCGCTGCCCAGTTTCCCATAATTGCTCAGCAGCTCCCACCGGCTGTTACTTCCCTGACGCTTATAGGAAGCATGCTCTGCATGCATTGCCACGCAGCCGTTTTTTTCAAAAAATGTCCCTTTCGGGAAACCCGGTATATTTATTTTGCATCCCCAGATATCTACAGCAACTTCCGCCCCGGCTCCCATAATATAAATGGTATGTTTCTGCGCTTCATTCGGAAGGTTATCTGCCACACAATAAATGACAAGCGTTTTCTGTCCGCTTATATTTTCTCTGTCCCACCCTGTCCTGATCCAGCTGCATGGCTGCCGTTTTAAAGTACACTCAAAACTCTCTTTCCCGCCGTTGTCTATCTCAATCTTTACATAATTAACCCCCGGATATAAAAAGTCCTTTATCTCTATACGGTCAGGAATCCCATAATTTCTTACTGCAATATATGGTTCATCAGGCCGTGATACAATCATCTGTGCCTGTTCTAACAGCTCAACGGTACAGCGCATGGGAAGCCTGCAGCCATCCTCATTCCATTTTACAAATCCTGTATGCTGTCCCAGCTCCATTCCCTCCCATTTCCCATTGCGAAATTTCCTGAATTCCTCCTTATACTTTTTCTCCATACTAAAAGTACCGCAAAGGAGGTTTCTATATTTATTGGCACATGCTTTTCCCTGTCTGGCATAAAATTCATTTTTTCCTGCATACAAATTCATAAGCAGGGAATTCATCCCTATCGACAGGGGATATTCTACAATACTATAAAATGCGTCCCTGCATATGCCCGGAAGTTCTTTCTTTATGCCAATAACCTCTTTTTTAAGGCAGGCAATCCGGTTAATCATATAATCTGCTTCTTCATAATTGCATGGGTGGTACACTGCACTGTTCATTGCCTCAGGCTTATGCATAGAAATAATATTTATATTTTCCTTCAAAACACTGCTAACCCTTTTAACCAGCCCAACCTCCAGCAGATTTCCAAACTGTTCTTTAACCCATTCCTCTGTATAACTATTGCAGCTGTCCGGATTTCCGTAACCCCATTTTTCCATGTTATATGCCATCGCCATAAAATATGATAACGGCAGCTCATTTCCCTTTAAATCTCCGGCATTTACAATCCATGCCTCCCTAATCCCGGATTCATATGCTTCCGACATCTGCTCCCATATTTTAGAAAGCTGCGTAGTATTTATCCATTCATAAGATACCGGTGCCCCATGGTAATCCAGATGGTAATACATCCCAAGCCCTCCTTCATGCCTTTGCACCGCTTTATCCGGAAGCCTTCTTAAATACCCATAATTGTCATCACAGAACATAAGTATCTTGCCATCCAGCCCCTCCCAGTTTTTTAGCCCCTGCACGGATTCTGTTCCATAAAAATACTCTTCCGTTTCTTTATATATGACTAACAGCCTTCTATGCTGATACGAATCAGTATCTGCGTATGCAGTAATTAAATAATCCTGCTCCGTAATGATTTCTTTCCACAATCGTATGCTCTCTTCAAGAGAATCGCTCCCCGGCATTACACTGTCACGCTGGCCCCTCATTCCAACTGTTATAATATTCTCATATTTCCCACTGCGCATTAAACCGTCTTTCCAGAATTCGAGAAGCCCTGCCTTATTCGTCACATAATTCCACTCTTTACCATACTTTCCGTCTTCTCTGGCAAATAAGTCCCATTCTTCACCGGCACGCAGGCATGGCTCATGATGGGAATTTCCAATAATAATCCCATATTCATCTGCAAGCTCTTCATTCAGGTTCCCCGGGCCGTCCAGTGCAAAAGAGGACGACCACATCGCAGGCCAGAGATAATTACCTTTCAGCCTTAATAATAGTTCAAATACTTTATCATACATCCTGGCACAAAAACCGCCAAAATGCCTTTCTGCCCAACTGCCAAAACACGGCCACTCGTCATTAATAAAAAAACCTCTGTATTTTACGGAAGGTTCCTCTGCTATTTCTTCCATCCCTTCATGGAAAACAATATGCCCGGCGCACTTTACAGTAGCATCTCCCCAGTAAACCAGCGGGCTTATGCCAAATTTCTGTGACAATGTAAAGATTCCATAGATTGTGCCACGCTTGTCACTGCCTGCCACTACTAATGCCTTTTTAACACCTTCAAAAGGGTTTTCAACAAGATAAATTCCATATACTTCCCTGCAGCCTCCCACCTTTTGCAGGTCTATCTTTCCATTTTGCCCAAGTACAGAAAGCAGGGGGCTTCTTCCAATGGTTGCAAATAATATTATTTCTTCCTGCCCATGATAGCACTCCAAAATGTCCGGACGTATGCCGATAACCCCTGCCATGTCATCTGCCGACTTTGCTGCTACCCTTTTAACGCCTTCCCATGCAGTTTTTTCCACAATCAATGGAATACAATGTTCTTTTTCTGAAACCATACATTTTACACTATTCATATAATCCCCCATCAGATCCTAACTTACAGAATCACAGCACGGCATTGCGGCAAAAAAACTTTTGCCCAGCCACCATAGTATAGTAAAGACCTTCTGCATGATACAAAAGGTCTTTACTACATTTATAGTTCCTTGTCCCATTAGTCAAACAATGCCTTTACTGCAGGGTAGATTTTAACAAATTCATGGTACTTATCATTATATTTTGCAACAAGGTTTTTGTCTGGTTCAATAACTCTTGAAACTTTAACGATTTGTCCTGCAGCAGTATCTGTATCCGGATATTCCCCACATCCGACAGCGGCAAGAATTGCCGCACCGGCTCCAGGCCCCTGTTCATTCTCAAGTATTTCAAGCGGCAGGCCAAGCACCGCTGCTATAATCTTTATCCAAAGGCTGCTCTTTGCGCCGCCTCCGCATATTTTTGACCGGCTGACCTGTATTCCAAGCTTTCCTGCAACTTCCAGAGAATCACGCAGCCCAAATGCAACTCCCTCTAACACAGCCTGTGTCATATCCGCCTGTGCCGTATCCATTGACATGCCAAGAAACATAGCGCGTATAGAAGGATTATTATGCGGTGAGCGTTCTCCCATCAGATATGGCAGGTAAAATACATTATTTTCCCCAAGATTTTCATCTTTTATAAGATTTCTTGCCTCATCATAACTGCTGCTTTTTAAGATCTCTTCAATCCACCACTTATTGCAGGACGCGGCGCTCAACATACATCCCATAAGATGATATCTCCCGTCTGCGTGTGCAAAAGAGTGGAGGGCATTATTTTCATCTGCCCGGAATGAATTGCTGGAAATAAAAACTGTACCGCTTGTCCCGATGGAAATATTACACTTCCCTTCGCCAAAAGTACCCGTACCAATCGCTGCGGCAGCATTATCCCCTGCCCCTGCCATCACCTTTACTCCCTCGCTCAGGCCAAGCCTTTCTGCTACCGGCTTCCTTAATGTACCCGCCACTTCGTAACTCTCATAAAGTTTCGGAAGCTGTTCAATATCTACATGGCAAATATCCAGCATTTCCTTAGACCAGCACTTATTCTGGACATCCAGAAGAAGCGTCCCCGATGCATCCGAATAATCTGTAGAAAAATTTCCTGTCATTTTATATGCCAGATAATCTTTCGGAAGCATAATCTTCTTAACACGTTCCCATAGCTCCGGCTCATGCTTCTGCATCCAGAGGATTTTAGGCGCTGTAAATCCTGTGAACGCAATGTTGGCTGTATACTTAGAAAGCTTATCCCTGCCAATCACATTATTAAGATAATCTGTTTCCTCGCTTGCCCTTGAATCATTCCAGAGGATGGCATGCCTGATCACCCTGTCCTCAGCATCCAGAGTAACAAGCCCATGCATCTGCCCGCCAAAACTGATTCCGGCTACTTCGCTTTTGTCACAGCCTGCAAACAACTCTGCCAGGCCATCCATGACACCTTCCCACCAGTCCTCCGGATTTTGTTCAGACCACCCATCTTCCGGAAAATATAATGGATAATCTTTTGATACTATTTTCTGTATCTCCCCTTTCCCGTCCATCAACAGCAATTTTACCGCGGACGTCCCAAGATCCACACCTGCATATAACATATCTGCACTCCTTTCTTTTCATTATATTTGTTAACCTGCCCGGTTTCCTAAGGAACTGTCAAGAAATAACTTTTAAAAATTTAATGTCAGTTCTTTATTGAGCAGTCAATATTCTATTTCCTCTTCCTCTCCTGTCCTCTCTACCGTAAAAGCATCTACCCTGCGGCCGGTAAGTTCCTCACTTCTTTTATCCGGCTGGGCGCCTCCGATGGTGATAGTATAATTTCCCGGTTTCACAACACACTTCCCATCCTGCGTAATGACGGCAAAATCCCTTGCGCTTAATGCAATCTCTACTTCTCTGGTTTCGCCCGGCTCTAATAAAACATTGCGAATGCCTTTTAGCTGATATCCCGGCTCATAGTCCGCAGCATCCATATGTTTTATATAAACCTGAACACTCTCATGGACACTGTAACTGCCTCTGTTAGCGACCTTTGCCTTTATCGTTACACCGTCTTTTACACCGCATTCCCTGCTGCTTATACCGGCATCCAGATAACATATATCCGTGTAAGAAAGCCCATACCCAAATGGATACAATACTTTGCAGTCCGTATAACGGTATGTACGGTTCTTCATATTATAATCACAGAAATCCGGAAGCCCTTCTGTACCCGCATAAAATGTTACCGGCAGGCAGCCTGACGGTGAATTTTCACCAAATATCGTTTCTGCAACCGCCTTTCCGCCGCGCGCTCCCGGATACCATGCGCAGATAATCGCATCAATATGGCTGTCCGCCCATGAAAGGTCGATCGCACTCCCTGCAAGAAGTACCAGAATGACAGGCTTTCCTGTGGCCGCAACTGTTTCCAGCAGCTCCTGCTGCAGCCCCGGCAATTTTATATCAGGTTTATCACCACTTGCATACTCATTCCCGGCATCGCCTTCCTCACCTTCAATTGTGGCATCAAGCCCAAGGCACATTACAACAGCATCCGCTCTCTCCGCTGTAATAACGGCTTCTGCAAAACGGTCTTTTTCTTCTGCAAGGAATTCCACTTTATCTTTATACAAATGGCAGCCTTCTGCATATAATACCTCTGCGTCCTCTCCCAGATACCTCTGTATCCCCTCTAAAGGTGTAATATATTCTGAAGATGTGCCTGTATAATTGCCAACAAGTGCATCTCTGGAGTTTGCATTCGGCCCGATTACAGCAATCTTTTTAATCTTCTTTTTATCCAGAGGCAGTATATGGTCTTTATTCTTTAATAAAACCATGCTTCTCTTTGCTGCTTCCACAGAAAGTTCCGTATGCTCCCTGCATTCTACCTTGTCATATGGAATATCTTTGTAAGGAGATGGGTAATCTTCCATCATCCCAAGCCGTATTCTGGCTTCCATAAGGCGTTCAGCAGACTCTGTAATTGCTTCCTCCTTCACAAGCCCCTGACGATACGCACTCCCTAAATGCAGATATGCAGTGCCACAGTTCAAATCACAGCCATTTTCTACTGCCAGTGCCGCCGATTCTTCTACTGTAGCTGTGACATGGTGGTTCGTATGGAAGTCATTGATTGCCCAGCAGTCAGATACGATATGCCCTTTAAACTTCCATTCACCCCTTAAAATATCTTTTAAAAGCCTCCTGCTCCCGCATGCCGGTTCCCCATTTACCCGGTTGTAAGCGCCCATTACTGCTTCCACAGCAGCTTCTTTTACACACCTGCTGAAAGCATAGAGATAAGTATCATACAAATCATGCTCTGATGCCTCGGCATTAAACTCATGGCGCAGCGCTTCCGGGCCGCTGTGCACTGCAAAATGCTTTGCGCAGGCAGCAGACTTAAGATGATCCGGATCTTCTCCCTGCAGGCCTTTTATATACGCTATGCCAAGTTCTGCTGAAAGATACGGGTCCTCCCCAAATGTTTCATGCCCGCGTCCCCACCTTGGATCCCTGAATATATTAATATTAGGCGCCCAGAATGTAAGCCCCTTATAGATACCGCGGTCACCGCGCTTTGAATATTCATTAAATTTTGCACGCCCTTCTGTTGATACAGCATCAGCAATTTTATACAAAAAATCCGGGTCAAAAGCCGCTGCCATGCCAATTGCCTGTGGGAAAACAGTTGCAACCCCCGCCCTTGCCACGCCATGCAGAGCTTCGTTCCACCAGTTATATGCAGGTATTTTAAGCCTTTCAATAGCAGGTGAATTATAGAGCATCTGCTCCATTTTTTCTTCAATCGTCATTTCGGATACAAGTTCATGTGCATATTCCCTAGTTTTCTGGCTCATTTTTTCACTCCTTATAGTTATAATATACATATTATTTATCTACCACTATATCAAATCCCGCCCCTTTCATCTTCTTAATTATTGCCGCCGGATTATCAATTATTGCTCTTTATCTCTTGCCTTAAGGCCGGAACAAGATTAAAATAGATATATTACAGCTTCTGATAATCAATTTGCAGCAGGGGAGGTTATTTATGATAGAAAATTTAAATGGAATACATGAAACGGTGAATTATAAAGAAAATACAAGGCTGCGCCTGTATAATAATGTACAGATGGAAGATTACCCATCCCACTGGCACACCCCTATCGAAATCATTATGCCGATAGAAAATATGTATTCTGTTGTAGTCGGAAACCATACGGTCACACTAAACCCAGGGGACATTATTTTTATCTGCCCCGGCGTTATCCACTCTTTAAAATCCCATGGCAGTGGCAGCCGTATTATCTTTCAGGCTGAAATCACAATGTTTACTTCCATAAGGGAATTTGAATCCATTTTAAGCCTGATGTCACCGGTGCTGAAAGTAACAGAAGAAAATTCACCGGATATACACAGGGAGATATATCATCTGATGTTACAGATAAACGAAGAATATGAAAATAGCAATATATTAATGGAAACCGTTATCTATTCAAAATTATTAAATATATTTGTACTGGTCGGGCGTAATTATACCAGCAACTCTGCTGTTTTTAACGGAAAAGACCATAAAAATAAAGAATATACAGATAAGTTCCTCTTTATCTGCAATTACATCAACGAGCACTGCACAGAGGACTTAACCCTTGATAAAGTAGCAAAACTTGCAGGTTTTAGCAAATACCATTTTACAAGGCTCTTTAAACAGATTACTACTACTACTTTTTATAAATACCTCAACCTCAAAAGAATAGAGCATGCCCAGAAACTATTGGCAGACCCCGGCATTCCGGTAACTGAAGTTGCACTTGGTTCTGGTTTTTCAAGCCTGTCCTCATTTATACGCATGTTTAAGCTGATTAACCAGTGTACCCCTACAGAATACCGGAATATGTTCATTAATGTTACACAAAGCCGGAGTTTAAGCCAAAAATAATGTGCCTGCCCTTTAAATAATATCTGTACGCTTCATATATTACTTCGGCGGTTAAATATTGCATGATTTTCGAAGTAATAATCTTTACTATTATTCATATTGCGTCATATAACAGCCATGCAAAGTCTGCATACCCACTGCTTTCCTCCCCATTGGCAGATGCATACATTCCGGCTGTACACCCTACAAAACCGCCTGCTTCTTCTGTGGTAAACGGAAACAGGTTTATATTTTCTGCCGCCAGCTTTTGCTCCCCTCCCGTCTTTATCCACACCGATGCTCTCTGGTTTTCCGCCCTTAGTATAATTTCTGCCATTCCATCTCCAATCTCTGTCCCGGAAATAATAGTGCTGTGGCCGTGGATATGTTTTACGACATTGAAAATACGGCTGCTGCCTTTCTTTACAATTTCCATACGCAGATGGTTTTCATGGTTCTGGTAATATACCAGCCCTGCACTTTCAGAATCCCCAGGCGTAAATTCCAGTCCGGTACGCACCTCAAAACAATAGTCTTTCTGGCGCAGCCCAAAATAGGACGCATTAGTTTTATCTTCTATTTTTTCCTTTCTTGTAAACAACCTTAAAAAACCTGTTCTTGCCTTTAATGAATACTGCTCTTCATTTCTCGTTTGGATCCCAAGGAGCCTGTCATCTAATTTCTCCTCATAAAAATGCAGATGGTCATGATGGCATATTTCATTGGCAAATCTATATTCTTCTAATGGAATTTCCATGCACTTACAAAGCTTTCCAATACCGGGATTAATCACAGGCCATCCATTCTCCCACTCAACTTTTGCGAGGAATGACTCCCTCCCCATACTGCTATGGCGTCTGCAGGGACGTGACGCAAGCATTATGATATACCAGTTACCATTCCCGTCATCAACAAGATCCCCATGCCCCACATAAATTACTGGATAATCCAGGCCAAGGTTTCTATGCGTAAAAACAGGATTTCTCGGGCAGCCCTCAAACCATTTGAACAGCTCCCTGCTCCTTGCCACACTTATGCTGTGTTCCGGCCCGGTACCGCCTTCTGCGTGCAGCAGGTAATAATATCCCCCAATTTTATAGATATGGGGGCCTTCCGGCCATATGACATCTTTTAATGCGCCTTTCCATATTGCCATACTTTTACCTGTAAGTTTCATCTGGTTTAAATCCAGCTCCTGTATCCATATTTCCCAGTCTCCATTATAACGTACACCTTCAGGATTCGGCCTTGTCCCGACATAATAGCATTTTCCATCCGTGTCAAAGAAAAGGCTTGGATCAATCCCCTGCGCCTCCTCCCCTAAATAATATGGCGACGACCATGGGCCTTCCGGGCTTTCAGCAGTTACGATAAAGTTGCCTCCATGGTTTATATTAGTGGTAATCATATAATATATTCCATTATGATAGCGTATCGTCGGGGCAAAGATACCCTCAGATATCTCACTCCCATCTAACGGAAGCTGCTCCTCTCTGTCCAGAATGTTACCGATCTGTTCCCAGTGGGCCAGATCCCTGCTGTGGAACACAGGTACTCCTGGAAAATACGAAAAACTTGAATTCACCAGATAGAAATCCTTCCCTACCCTGCATATGGATGGGTCAGGGTAAAATCCGCTTAAAACCGGGTTTATTGCTGTTACCATAATTTTTCCTCCATTTTTTAAGAACTATATATAGATGGCGATTAATTACCGCCATCTGCGCCGAGCACGGCCGCTTTGCGGCATATGCATCTTCGCGCAAGTGCGCATCCCCCGGAGGGGCCATATATCCGGCAATTATTTAATGCCGGATATATAGAACTAGATTTACATTTTACTTCCAAAACAGGCAGATACTTTTCAGACTGCATACCCAAAACCAAGTATGGTAAATTTCTTTTCTACGTCTTCTTTGTCAATTTCTATATGCACAAAATGGTGTCCGCTCTCCTTTTCATTAATGATTATCACAGGATTACAGTGCAGCCATCCATTCACATAAGGGTCTGCTTTCCTTACCAGTTCATTGTCGACATATATATCTGCCTTTGCCGCATCCGTTTCCCCCGAATCTTTAAATATCAGCACAAGCAGCCTGCAGGTAAGCTTCATTTCAAAGTAAGGAACATCTGTATTACAACCATCATAATGCCAGTTATATGGAAATTCCGGAACAGGGACCAGAGAATCGTCCATCTCTACACATTGCAGTATGGTATCCGTACCATCAAACCCGCCAGGCATAATTTCCGCTTTATTATAGACATTTCTTTTATCCAGAAGCCTGATATCTTCAAATGTATTTCCTGTAACCGGCTCTTTTGGCAGAAGATATTCTGTACCCTTTTCCCTATCCCCCAGACCAGTATCTTTTTCTGCCTGTGCGAACAGATAAGAAAGGCAGTCTGCCATAACTCTGTGCCCGACATTGGAGGGATGATAAATATCATAAAAAAACTGGTTTTTTGTAAATACCCTCCCCTTACCGTCCTTTTTATAAAACTGCGGGGTCACCGCATTTTTTATACTAACCATCGGCAGGTTATAGTGCTGCCCGACAGGTATCATGCGTTCCTGCAGGTTCCAGTCATTGGCAAATACGGAAAACAGCAGTATTACAGCAGGCTGGTTAGGAAGTTTTAATGCTTTTCTAATAAGGCTTTCATAAAAAATCCCTTTCGTTTCATCTCCTTCATCATTTACAGCAAATTCAATCACGATAATATCCGGTTCCACCGTGTAATCCCTCAGAACATCGCGTTCAAAACGTATAATTCCAAGTTCTGACGGCGTACCTCCTACCCCTGCCTTAATAAAATGCACATTGTTCCCATTACTATATTTTTCCTTAAACTTACAAAACGACTGAAACGCATAACATTCTGTATGAATAGGAACTGCGCCTGCTCCCTGTGTGATGGACCCGCCAATATATGCAATACAGGTTTCCCTGCCATTCCGGGCGCAATCTATTGCACGTTTGAGCCTTGTAGTATCCCCTGCAGACAAAAAAGAAGATGCAATGATATTTTTATAATCTTCACAGCTAAAATCAATCTCTCCTTCTTCATCAATTCCGGGTGCAGAATAACCATCATTCAGATACAGCCTTACATTCAGCGTTACCGTCTGCTCTGGTTTTTCCATGATTACTTTAATCTGTCCTGGCTGGTTGTCATCTTCTTTCCATGCAATTTCAGATAAATAGATTCTTTTCTCTGCACCATCACCCGTTAAAGGTATTTCTAATTCTGTACCCCCGCCATATATATCATTTCTGCCATACATCTGGAATACAAATATTATTTTTTCCGATGGGTTATCCGCCTCAACAGAAATACCGATACTGTGTACAAGTTTTTTAAAACCCTCTGTGCTGTTTAAAAGTGCAAGTTCTGTTTCATCTGTAATTCCACCGGTAATCCGGGCGCTGTTCTCAAGCCTCCCATCATCCTGATACAGATATTGAATCCCCCTTCCATCCGGCATTTTTGTGCCAAAAATACATTTATTTTTTATTATGTAGAAGAAGTCCCTCTCCTTCTCCGGATCTTTAGGTGCCGCTGGGCCATTCATAATAATCCTCCATTCCTGCGCACGTTCTTTGCGCATGATATATATATTATAGATGGCGATTAATTATCGCCATCTGCGCCGAGCACGGCCGCTTTGCGGCATATGCATCTTCGTGCAAGTGCGCATCCCCCGGAGGGGCTATATATATCCGGCAATTATTTAATGCCGGATATATATAGTCATAATTGAAATGAACCTAAAAGCTCAATCAGGGAATCTGCCTTTATACGCAGCTGTCCTGCTGAACTGTCTAAGTCTTTAATTGCATTTAACTGCTTTACAACCGCTGCGCTTACATGATCGGAACAGGATGATGTTTCTTCCGATACTGCGGATATATCCTCAATAGTCTCTAGCGTTTTATTTCTTGATATATCCATATCATGTACATTGTCCGCAATAACTTCAAGTGCGCCTGATAAATTGTCAATCCGGTCTCCAATCTGCCGGAACGACTGTGTTGTCCCTAAAACAATCCCCGACTGCGAAGATACTGCCTGTTCCGTTTCTTTTGCTGCCAGAACAACATCCCCTGTTTTTTTTATAATTTCATTAACAATTTCAGAAATCTGGTTTACTGATTCTAAACACTGGTCAGACAGCTTCCTTATTTCTTCTGCTACAACTACAAAACCCTTTCCAGCTTCGCCTGCACGGGCCGCCTCAATCGATGCGTTTATGGATAGCAGGCTGGTCTGTTCGGAAATGGAATTAATAGCAGATATAATTGTATCTATTGATCTTGACTTTTTCTCAAGTTCCTGAATGGAAGATATTACATTTCTTGTTATACTGGTAGTTGTTTCTGTATTTTCTCCCAATACGTTTACCATCCTGATTCCCGAGCTTATAGTTCCATCTGTTTCTGCCGCAAGCCGCTTGATTTCCTGTGTATTAATACTGACATTGGTGATAATCCCTGACAGCTGCTCCATATTGCCAAGGCAGTCTGCTGAACCCTGATCAAGCCTTCTGGCGCCAGTTTCAATCTCAGTTACGATTCCTTTAATTTCATCTGAAGTTTCCATAAATACATCTGCCGCTTTTGCTACATAAGAAGTTGTGTCATCTAATTCCATGCTGACACTTTTCACTTCCTCCAGTATGGATTTCATCTGGCTGACTGTCTGGTTGACCCCTTTACATAAAGCCCCGAATTCATCCCTGCTTTTGCTTTCAAGGTATACTGTTAAGTCACCATCCGCAACTTTACGCAATTTGCGTAAAACATATTTGATTGTCCCTGACATTTTCCCTGAAATAATCAGGCCAAGGATGAATGCCAGAATAGCAAATGCTGCTGTAAGTATAAAAGATATTATCTTGATACTGGCAGTTTCATCTAACAGCCGCTTTGATGGAATCACCGCTGCAACGCAAGCATTGCCCGTTTCCATCTTTCCATATACCAATAAAATTTCACTGCCATTCAGACGGGTTATCCGGTTTCCCGATGCTTCCTCTGATTTGATAAATACATCATAAGCCTCTGTTCCATAAATCAATGCACTGTCCCCGTCCATCTCAGAATCTGCATAAAACTCTTTCCCATCGCCTGTAATGAATGCAACACAGCCGCCTTTCCCTGTATCTATTGATTGTAGTACATTCCGGATAAATTCCACATCAATATCAACAATAATACATACATCCTGCCCCTGAAACTTCCGTGCAATCCTTATGCTGTAAGATCCTGCAGTGATCCCAAGCGTCTGGTCTGCTTCTGCATCCTGCCCAAACAAAAACCAGTCATTGGACTTTTCATTCACTTCCTTACCCTGCCTGGTCTCCAGATATGCGCTGTACGCATCAGAAGGCAGGGAAGCCTTGCCGCCCTGTATGCTTCTTCCCCCATCTGCTACAAAATAGATACCTCCTGCCTTGGCATCCAGAGCCAGTTTACTTGCCATCCTGCTGTTATATTTCCTTTTCAGGCGGCTTGCCTCAATGGCATCCATATTTCCGCCAAAAAACATTTTCAGACTGCTGTCTGTAAAATAATTTTTAAATTCATCTATTTCACTTGATACAGCAAGTTCTATATATTTCTGCTGCATATCAACTGTCTGGCTTATGGACTTTTTATAGCTGCTGATAATTGCCTTTGATGCACTGTTATATGAGACACTTCCTAAAATCAGTATCCCGATTACAGGCACCAGAAAACATATAATAAGACGCAGGGAGATACTTCTGTAAAATGGTACTTCCATACTATGTAGTTTCTCAGCCTTCCTCTTCACCTACTCACCTCCTGTCCGGAAACCGGAAAAATCTGCTGTTCCGCCAGCCAGTGCCGAAGAGTAGTAAGCCAACGCAAACCGATAGCCTGTAAAATGGCTCAGTGTAAATACCATTTTCAGCGGTTCCCCAATTTGTTTCCAGATTCCGTTTTCTCTGTAAAAGAAAAATGCATTGTCCCTGCCGTCCCTGAAATCACATACTATTTTTAAACATACAGTTTTGTCCGCCCTAACCCTTGCACATTCTATCGGAGCACTGCCGTCATAACCCCCGACAGCTGCTGCGTCCATGTATTCCGGCATACTTTTTCTCTGCAATACGATTTCATAGATATCTTCTTTTTTCGTCAAGGCAAGAAAACCATAAAATTCCTGAAAAGCACAGATTCCTGCATAGTCCCCATCCCTTAGGCCGCTTCCGTCCACCTGCACTTCTGCTGAGCATTCAGGACCGTACATACGCTGTGTTAACGTATTTTTTGCATTTGTTACATTGGTACTCAACCTGTCAGTTTTTATCCTTAAATGCCCCGGTCTGGACATCACAGACCATAACGCATCATCCGGTTCATGATTCCACTGCCATGCCTTCTTTAAATTTACTTTTCCATTATTGTCTGCCGTATACAAAAAATTGTCATTTTCATTTAATGGTTTGTAATTATGCCACGGCCTTGTGCTGGTAATCTCAATCTCCGCCGGAACCCTTTTATTATCCGGAAAAAACAGCCCATCCTCCATGTGCATCGGAACAAGGACAGGACAGCGCCCTACTGCGCCCCTGTCCTGAAAAAACATCCCATACCATTTTCCGTCATGTGCCTTTACAATACCGCCCTGCGCAACGCCCGCATTCCCATAGTCAAATGCATCATCAAGAATGTCGCCGCCTTTAAATTCCCCTTCCAGTGAATCAGCCGCATAACATGCTTCCCTGCGGCGCCCGCCCTCCCCTGCGGCCCAATGGATGAAAAAAGCATAATACTTTCCATTGATTTTGTATAAGTGTGTTCCTTCAAAACCAAGCTTATATTGATCGCTGTCTTCCAGAACTTTGCGGTTAAGACCGCCTTCTAACGGGCCGGATAAGTCCGGTTTTAATTCCGTAATGTATATCTGACGGTTTCCATACATGATATAAACCCTGCCATCCTCGTCAAAAAACAGGGAACCATCATGATAAAATCCTTCGATATACTGTTTTTTCCATGGGCCGCAAATATTTTCTGACTGGTACAGGTATGTTTTTCCTGTATCGTTTGCCGCAAAACATACATAATAAATATCTTTATGATATCTAAGGGAAGCGGCCCACATCCCATTACCGTAAATACCTTTTCCATCCGAAAGCTTCTGCCCTTCTGTGCTGTCAAGGACATCATATACATACGAAATAATTTCCCAGCGGCACAAATCAAAAGAACGAAGAATCACCGCCCCCGGCATAAAATGCATCGTTGTACTAACCATATAATATGTATCTTCCACCCGGATTACATCTGCATCAGGATAATCCGACCATATAACTGGATTTCCGGCCATACCAACCCTCCATAACCTAATAAAGTGCAAACGCTTTTAAGCTTCCTTTCCCTTCTCCCCTGAACGTAAGGTATACAGGCCATGTGCCATCCGGTATTGCGGCTGCCGCCCTGCTTTCTTCCCATATATTCGAAAATGCTACAGGTATTTTTGCAAGGCAGTCCCCATTCCAGACAGTGCGCACCTCAAAGACACCTTTCATATAGCCGCGCGTCCAGACTCTTATTTCCCTGATTCCCCTGCACCTGAAATATTTAAAGCCTGCCGTTGCCATATCCTGTATATTAGTAATATATCCTGTCTCCGCATCGCCGTCCCTGCCGTCCTGCGTAATAAAAGGCTGCCCCTCTTCCCCGGAATACATAGCCGGTTTACCTGTAAAAATATTGCAGGCAATATAGGCAGGATGGACGCCCGTCCCTTCCAGCGCCCCTTCATTTAATCCACAGGAAGTGATTTCAGCCTGTTGAAACATACCATCGCTGTCTTTTTCAAGGCGCTCAGCACATCCCTGCCTGCTGTACCATGTCCCATTCGTCTGGCGGTGATAGAAAATATACCATTTTCCATTAATTTCTACTATACTGCCGTGGTTATTGCCGCCATATGCCATAGGCAGATCAGACGGCTTATATGTCCGGATACCGATATCACAGTTGCTGACAAGAACACCTGCATACTCAAAGCCATGTTCTGGATTTTTGCTAATGGCATAGCACAATTCATGCATCACCTCTGATGAATATATGAAATAGTATTTATCATCTGCCTTTCGAATCGATGGAGCCTCAAAAAACGCATGTCCCTCAAACCCTGTACCGCTGCTGTATTCACAGCCCGGAACTATTATAGACGCAGGTTTTGCAACGGTAACCATGTCCTTTTCCAAAACTGTTACCATAGCGCCATGCCTTGATTTATCCCCTTTTCCACAAAAACCTGTATACAGAAAAACCTTATCCCCTTCAAAAAGCACTCCCGGGTCAAATTGCGGCTCGTCCCCATCCTTTTCCCCAAGCAGCGTCCCGTCAGGATAATGCACACTACCATAGAACTGATACTGCCCAGCTGGCGTATCACATACTGCAACAGAAACTGTCTGCAGTTTATCTAGTACATAATATAAATAATACCTGCCATCTGCACCTTTTGTTACATCAGGGGCATAGAGGCACATACTTCCATTTCTGTTTGCAGGGTCATCCGTTTTTTTATAAATTACCCCTTCATAACGCCATTCCCTTAAATCTTCTAGTGGCGCTGACCAGCACACATAATCACCAAGACAGAATACATCTCCGTTAAATTTGTCATGTGAACCAAAGATGTATAACCTGTCTCCAAAAATATGCGGCTCGCCATCCGGTATATATTCCCAGGAAGGCAGATACGGATTGAATGCTTCATTCTTTTTCCCTGCGCTTATCATCATGCCGGTCTGGTCCATTATAAATTCTTTAAACGGATTTTCCCCGCCGCTCCTTGCCCTGATACCATCCGTGGTAAAAAGCATTTCACAGGGGCACTCTTTTGCATACGGCCTCCACTCCGGCAGTTCTGCTCCATCCGTGCCGGTACCATTTGGATTTCCTGTTTTGATAAAATTACACAGATAGTCACACATTTTCTTGGATAAATCATAATGCCTTCCACCAAAAGGCCTCCATGACTTGGCAAGCGTTTCAAAAAAGAACCATAAATCTACCGAATGGAAATTTCCCGGATGATCCCACCCGGGGATATCTGCATCAAAACAATAGTAATAGCAGTCCTCATGATTCCCGTTCTCTTTTATTTTAAGAAATAATTCTTTCACCGCACATTCAATCCCATTAACCGGTGCATACCCATTGTTTACCTGTTTATGGCTTTCCTTAAATGCCAGAAATTCTTCCGCTTTTTCGCCAAATAGCAGATCTGCCTTTTCTTTTAGTTCTTCTTCTGTCGCAGCAGCAATGGTGCTAATAAATTCATCCCTGGTGTTTCCAGCCATGAGCGGCACTTTAATATACCGGTTTTCCGCTATCAGTTCCAGAGGGTCACCCATTAAGAACCTTTGGTCACAGACAGTCAGCATCCTTGGATACTCCCTGACATATTCTGCATATTTACTGCTTATATATCCTGCGTCCATCATTCTTGCCTGACTGATATTTTCCGCCCCTATAAATTCAAGAAACCTTCTGCCATTCTCCTGTGCGCTGTCCATGCTTTCAGGCGAAAAAACAAATTTTTTCTCATATGGATCCCTGATTATACCGCTCATAACTACAGCTCTCTGGAATAATCCCTGATTATCTTTACAAACCATATGCGACAATACACTTCCTCCGCCTGCCGACTGCCCCGCTATTGTAATATTGGCAGGGTCACCCCCAAATGCCTTTATATTTCTTTTTACCCATTCAAGACCTGCCTTCTGGTCTAAACATCCAAAGTTAGCAGGTGCATCCGGCTGTTTCATGGTAATCTCCGGATGCGCCAGAAATCCAAATACATTAAGCCTGTAACTTACAGTAACAACTACAATACCGCGCCTTGCGATACGTTCCCCGTCCATCTCCATTTCGGATGTATATCCCCATTGCAGGGCACCGCCAAAAAACCATACCAGAACCGGGAGGCCGCTGTCTGCCGTTTTGGCATTCGTCCATATATTTAAATACAGGCAGTCCTCATCCATCTCAATGTCCGGGTCAACATGCCATTCCCTGCAGTAGAGGTCATCCCCTACTCCGGGCCTGTCCTGCACCGGAATCGGTTTAAACTCATAGGCATTATATGTCCCTTCCCAGTCACTACAGGGTACCGGCGCCCTCCATCTGTTCTCATAAACAGGCGGCGCGGCAAAAGGAACCCCCTTGAACACCGTAATCCTTGGGTCTGACGCTGGCAGCCCCCTTATAAATCCATTTTCCGTTTCTACAATCCTTAACATATATTCCCTCGCTAAAACAATTTTAAAAAAGTATCTTTTACTAATATAACTCTATCTTAGGGTATAATATAAATGAAAGGTATTCTAATCAATTATTGCTCTTTAATTTCTATTTATTGCTTACTTCTATATAACACATTGCACACCCCGGTTATATTTAGTATAATCCACACGAATCACCAGTACATTTGATGCAGGATTAATTTTCAGACTACCGGATAGATTTTTAACGGCACACTCTGGAGACCCCATGCATCAGATGGAAATCCGGAAAATAATTTTTAAAAGTGCTGCACAGGCGGCACAGAAATGAGGTGGAATATGATACTACAGTCAGTTTTTGACAAAACATTTGCTGAATACGGAAAGGTTCTGGAAGGATACGATTTTACCAGTCTTTTAAGCACTCTGGAATCTAATTCAGAAAAACCTGCAGATTCTGTTATTTACGTTCCTTCTGTTGATGCACTGGAAGCCACGGATGTTTACGCCGCCCTCCGCGACAATTGTTATGGCGGCATGCCGATTGAAATTGGATATTGTAATGGAACCAATACAAAACTTAATTGCTTTGAATACCACAGGGACAGTGAAATTGATATTGCCGCTGACGATGCTGTTTTACTGGTAGCCCGCCAGCAGGATATTATAGATGGGCAAATTGATTCTTCAAAGACCGTTGCCTTTCTCTGCCCAAAGGGAACCGGTGTCGAATTATACGCTACAACGCTCCACTATGCACCGTGCAGCGCAAAGAAGGGCGAGGGGTTCCGCGTTGCTATTATCCTTCCAAAAGGCACGAACGAAGATAAACCTTCTTTTACCCCAAAAAACGAAGAAGATACATGGCTGCAGGCACGAAACAAATGGCTGATTGCCCACAAAGATACAAATGAAGCCAAAAATGGCGCCCATATTGGCATCACCGGTGAAAATATTGATATCACTGATTTAATTTCCAGCCTGTAAGAGGAATAACATTATTCTGTCTATCTCCTGCAGCGGCACCTATCCCGGAAACTTTCTATTACCATTCCGGCATCCGCTGCGACCGGTATTTTATTGCACTAGAAAAGGGCACAGACTTCGCTTCTGCCCTAGCAAAAATGCTAAAGAACTAAAGTTTTTTGCATTTATTGTTGGTGCACCACCGCACACCGAGAACTTTCCTAATATACGGAAAAAGCCCTGAACCGACAAAAACTGCCGGTTCAGGGCGGATATTGGCTGCAATGTCACTCACTGTTCCCATAAACTTTTGACTATTTTAGCCCAATGCTACATCAAGAATCATCATCACCAGAAATCCCACAACAAACCCCAATGTACCGATATTCTCCTTTTCTCCCAGATGTGCCTCCGGTATCAGCTCCTCCACCACCACATAAATCATAGTGCCTGCCGCAAAGGCCAGTAGAAGCGGCATAATCGTCCCCACCATACTTGCCAGCACCGCAGCAAATACACCAAATAGAGGCTCAACAACGGCAGACAGGCTTCCTATCAGAAATGCTTTCTTTTTACTAAGCCCATCCTGCAGCAAAGGCAGGGTAACTGCCATACCCTCCGGATAATTCTGGATACCGATTCCAAGCGCAAGTGCAATGGCTCCCGACAAAATATTGGCATCACCTGCATTTTGTGCAGCGAGGGCAAATGCCATACCCACTGCCATTCCTTCCGGAATATTATGAATCGTTATTGCTACGATAAGCATTGCCGTCTTTTTCGACAGCGGTAATTTTTTTTCGCTCTGCTGGATTTTATGAAGTTTTCTTTTTAATAAAAAATCAACCAGTAATAATAATGCAACACCGAGCAGAAAACCACCTGACGTAATCAGCCAGCTGATCTGATTATTCTCCTGTGCTTTTTCGATTCCCGGCACCAGAAGGGACCAGATGGATGCGGCAACCATAACGCCGCCTGCAAATCCAAGAAAAAGACACTGTACATTCTGATTAACATTTTTCTTTACCAGAAATACATTGGCAGCTCCCAAGGTCGTTATCAAAAATGTGAATAAAGTTCCTAATAGCGCATATATTATACCATTCAAAAAATCACCTCGGTATAATATATTATGCCATAAGCAAATGGTTCCAAAGAATCCTCACTGAAAACTACTCTTATATTCCAGAAATTAGAACCCAGAATTTACTCTGGAGATTCATACTCTTTTATCTTCGTCCGCCTCCTCTATATTTGTTTCCGAAACCATATCCTCCATCGTCTGGTTCTCTTCCTCCTCAATCGCATACTGATTCCTCTGAATCTGCTTATCCTCTTCCAGCGCACGCAGAATCCTCCCAACATCCTCTGCCGAGAACATTCCAATTGCTTTTGCAAGTGAGCCAACCTCATTCCGGTTTACCAGAAGCACTCCGCCGTCTTCCAGAGGAATGTTAATTACATTCCTCGGATTACTGACATCCCCAAGAGATATCGCATGATGCTCAGGGTCACAATCAAAAACCACGCCATTATAGACAATTTTATTTCCCTGCATATACTGGCTATATGGAACCCAGCCCCCTGCCGGTTCTGCCTTCTCAACCAACAGCTCATGGTCTGACATATCCGGCTCCACTACCTTTTTCATACCAGCCTTTGCATATACCGCCATCTCTTCCCACTGCTCCTGCCAATTTTCACGCCGTCTTTTACGGGCAGCATCCGCCTGCGCAAGATTCTGCTCCCCCTCTGCCTCAATCTCTTTTCTAATACTCTCTTCCACCGCATCAATCTTTTTCAGATAAGCCTTCCACTCTTTCTCTGTCATTGTTTTATCAGGGCTATTTACACTCTCCATCCCAGACACCCATCCACTACTACGATAAGAAATTGCTGTATCCATTCTGTCCTCCTCACTTTCGTTCCTGCAGCAAAGCGGATATATTACTACAGCGGTTAAATATCTACATTTAATCGCCGTAGTAATATAAAAGGCATTTACTATCACAAATCTAATTGATGATAGTAAATGCCATCCGTTGCACTGCCGTATTTTATTATATAATATAATTCGGCAAATTCCCCCATTTGCTTAATACAGGCAAATTTCAATCCTTTTTAGTCTGAAAGGACATCTTCAGCCACAAAGCGAATATCCTTTATTTCTGATGCCATCTGAGTGTATATCTCTTCCTGTTCAGGGATTTCAGGATTCCACTGCACATCGCTGGCATAACATAATATATAAGTACTGTCTTTTGTGGAAAGCAAATAACGATATGCCACAAAATCATACCCTTTATCCTCAAACTGCTCTGGTGTCATAGCTTCCTTATAACAGACTATAGAAAACAAAACTCCCCTGTCAAATTCCCCCATCTCCTCACTGGCATCTCCCCTAATTTCCCGGCTATAGACAATATAATTTTGCCCATTTCTTACAACAGAATATTTTCCCCTCCAATGTTCAGGCAAAATCATGGAAAGACCTGTTCCTTCTAATGAAATAGTCTCCTGCTCCACCGGCACTTCAACGACGACTTCCCTGGCAAAAGCAAGCGCCCCCATGCTAAAACTTCCGACTACAAGAGCTATGGAAGCTGCTGCCGCCGCGATGTACCTGATCCATTTCCGACGGCGCTGCTGCCCATAATCCGGCATCTGTTCTGCCTGCTGCACAAGCCTGTCATCAATATTTCCTATGAATTCAGCAAGTTGTTCTTTCTTCATACCTCAATCCCCTCCCTCTCCAAATATCTTTTTAACCTCCGCCGCATTTCATATAGCATAGATTTTACCTTACTCTGGCTAAACCCGGTGTATCTGCAGATTTCTTCGATAGAATCAAAATACCAGTACCGCCTGATAAAAACATTCCGTTTTTCGATACTCTGTTTTTGAAGAAAATGATTGATTGTATTTTCTATATGCCTCCTATCAATTTCTAACTCAATATTATCTGTGCCAGATACACAATCACCTAACTCTTCTATTGATGTTGCTGCAGAAGGATTTCGTTTCTCAGCAGTAATATATTCATATTTCTTTAATGCAAGGTTTCTTGCAATCCTGCTGATAAATACAGAAAACCGGTTTGGGCGCTGAGATGGAATCGCATTCCAAACAGCAAGATACGTATCATTGACACACTCCTCACTATCCTCGCGGCTTGAAAGGATGTTGTTTGCAATATAAGTGCAAAGCCTGCCATACTTCGATGATGTTTCTTTAATCGCTTCTTCATCTCTGGCCCAGTACAAATCTATTATTTCTTTATCGTCCACATAAGTTCACCCTCCCGTTTTGTATATTTGTGAAAGCAGCTTTCACTATATAAGTACGGTTTTTCCCCCCTGACGTTGTATTTTTTGATATAACTTTCAGATTTGCAGTAAGGCTACTTATATGACAGAATCAACGGCCACCTCATATCAGGGGAGTTGCCATGCATTTTACCTATTTAGAACACATTACCACGGAAATCAATTTTTAGTATATATTCATTGCTGCTCCGTCTTCATAATCTGCCCATTCTCCATTACAATGGGTGCAACCTCCTCTTTGTCCCCATAGAGGTCTTTTCTTACCAGAACATACTTCTGCAGTTCTTCCCTATTGTGAAACCAGATGGCCATAAAGGGAGCTTCCGGTCCATATTTCTCCACAAAGAGTAATTTATCTCCCAGATCAAATAATACACCAGTATGCCCCACAATGCGCACATCCTCAAAAATAGAATGCATATACACATTTATCAGGGAAATGCCCTTAGAATTATCAATCTGAATCCCCCTATCCTTCCACGCCTTCTGGATAGCTTCCGCATGCTGTTCCACAGTTTTTAGATTCTTTACAGAAATCCAATTAAACAGGCTATAGTAATTTGCAATCTTTTCCCTGTGGCTCTGAAACTGCTCCGCCGTCTCAATTGCCTCCACATCAAACATCAGATACGTATCTGACTTATCCTTTATCCCCTTGGTCTGAATCAAGTCCCGCATCAGCAAAAAGGAAGTAAGGCGGCAATTGGCCTCCGATAAAAAAGAATCTTCCTCTGTTCCTTTGGGATCATATACGATTTTGCTATAATCCACCTCTAGGCCAGCCATTTTCTGAAAACCATCGGAGAGAGGCGTCTTCACCCTCTTATTAAAATCATCCACCCATGCCAGCAATGTATCAGTCTGCTCCTTTGAAATGCCACAATCCCGCAATATATCTGTAACCTCTTTTCTTGAGGCGTCGTCTGTCAGATTGGAATACATAATGGCATCCTCCGCATAGGATGTGGGAAGTTCCTTTAAAACCGAACTGCTTGCGGAAGGGGGCTCGGAAGAACCCTTCCGTGAAGGGGCGGAGCAGCCATCAAAGGCCAGAACGCCCGCAAGTGCTATTGCAACAATTGTAATTGTTCGTCTTTTCATCTTTATCACTGAATGAAAATGCATAAGTTATCGTACAGCATCTCCATCCTTCTCCTTCCTATTATGTTTTTAAATATATAAAAAGCGCACCGACTTCACTGGTGCGCCAGCAAGAACTTTCCTAATATCTAAAAAAGGGCACCGCACTGTGATGCCCTTTTTCCATGTAACCCCCAGTCAAACTTGTCCATACCAATACACTAAAATACTATAAATTTCAAGTATTTCGGTTAAACCTTTTCTTATAGGAACAACTTCCTATTCACTATATTAGAACTCCGGCTCAATCAGCCCAAAGGTATTTCCCTTTCTCTTATATACCACATTAACCTCTTCCGTCAGCGCATTTCGGAACACATAGAAATTATGCCCTAACAAATCCATTTGGATACATGCTTCCTCTGGATCCATCGGCTTCATTGCAAATCTCTTGGAACGAATAATCTTAATTTCCTCTTCATCCTCAATCTCTTCTTCTACAAATGATTTGCTGAGACTTGCTGCTGCCTGCTTTTTGTCCACGAGTTTATTTTTATATTTGCGCAACTGACGCTCAATAATCTCTTCCACCAAATCAATCGATACATACATGTCATTACAAACCTGCTCTGCACGGACAATATTCCCCTTCATAGGGATTGTAATCTCTATCTTCTGCCTTTCCTTCTCGACACTAAGAGTAACATGTACTTCAGTATCTGGAGTAAAATACCTTTCTAGCTTTCCAATTTTTTCATAGATAGCTGATTTGAGGCCCTCTGTTACGTCGATATTTTTGCCACTGATAATATACTGCATAGTTATCACTCCTTTGCTGTTTTCTGTTGTTACTGTTCACTCCGTGCCCAGTAACTTTCTGTTTCCATTATACACCACACATATGGAAAAAACAAGTAAAAATGCACAATACAGAAACCGAATCCCCTGACATATTATGCAATTTTTATAATATTGACAGAAAATTGCCAGAAACTATCAGACAATTCCCTAATCGCTGCTATCTTAAATAATGCCCGTTTATTTACAAAATATCCAACCTTTTCCATTGCCGTATAATTGTTAATAATGTGGAAAACTTCGTTGATAAGTAGTATTCTTGCACCTTTTACCCACAAAGTATTGTGGATAAGTGCGATGTTATCCACAATTCAGCCTATTTTTTCAGATAGAAGCTGCCAATTCTAATTTTTTCCTGACCTTTCGGAAAAACCAACCGTCAAACAACTCCTTGATTTGTCTGGCAATTTTTCCACCTGCACTAGTGCATACCGGACCACCGCAGGAGGAATTTCCCTACACTAAAGAAACGCACCGCCACATAATGAAAACTTTCTTATAACTCAAAAAAGAGAGACAGCAAAAAGCAGTCCCTCTTTCTTAGATATGTATATCTTAACCGATAACTTTCTTAACAGCTTCCAATACACGATCCGCCTGAAATGGTTTTACAATAAAGTCTTTGGCGCCATTTTGTATCGCCTCGATAACCATTGCCTGCTGACCCATTGCAGAACACATAATAACATTTGCTCCGGCATCAATCTCTTTAATCTTCTTTAATGCCTGAATGCCATCCATCTCCGGCATGGTAATATCAAGTGTAATTAAGTCTGGCTTTAACTCACTATATTTCTGAACTGCTACAACACCGTTCTCTGCCTCACCCACAACATTGTAACCGCCTTTTGTCAGAATATCCTTCACCATCATCCGCATAAATGCTGCATCATCAACAATTAAAATATTATTTCCCATAGTTTTTCTCCCTTACTATAATAATAATTATCTGCCTACACATAAAACAATCCTATATAATTTATATGACAGGCAAACGCTTGTAACTAAAACATTCCTCTACAATATAAATTATGCCAGTAAATATACTCTATTATATTACCTCCCTCTTGTTTTGTCAAGAAATTTGCAGAATCTCACTGCATTTACTTATTTTTCTGCCAAGATGCCTTAAATCCTGACAAATCAATAATATTTTGGACTTCCCCACAAATTATTTTTCTTTAGTTTAATATACTCAGCATATGCCCTCTCTAAAATCTGCTTCTCATTTGCAAACTTTAACAAATGATATGCCTCATGATATTTGTAAAAACCTGAATCCCGAAAAAATTCTTCTTTCTGCGGCTTACTAAAATAACTTTCTCCCATCATAAGATACCAATGAACATCCTTAACTACAGTGTCTGTTGGTGTATTAAAGGAGTACTGACTCTTTCCCACATATTTTATAATACTGGCATCTGCACTAGTTTCCTCTTTTACCTCCCGCAGTGCAGTCTCTTTATACTCTTCCCCATCCTCAACGGTTCCCTTGGGCAACACCCACCCTTCATACCTGTTCTTATAATTTTTATACAGGAGTAAAATCTTTCCTCTGAAAATCACCACACCGCCACAGCTAGTTGCTTCAATCATTGCAATTCCTCCTTGGTTGGTGTGTCCATCATACTAACTACTAGTATACCCTTTTTTTCCTATCTTTGCAATGCTTTTTGCACAGTCTTTCAAAGTTATCGGGAATGTAAGATCGCCCTTAACATTTCATTCGCCGCACGCTTCCGCTTGAAGAGCTACGTAATGGTGCATAAGACCATAAAAAACATGGCCTAAGCACCAACGAGCTCTTGACAGCGGCATCATTGAAATGTTAAGGGCAATCTTACATATCCAGATAACAGCTATTGAAAGAGTATGCATGATTTACGATATTGGAAGACAATATTACATTTTGGTGGTTGGAAGGCATGCCGACCGGAAGGCTTTGGAAAACTTGTAGGATAAAAGAATGAGAAAAACTACCACCCCAGATATTCCCCAAACATTTCCTTTGCAATAGGGACAGCGTACCTGCTCCCGGTTCCGGCGCCCTCCACAATAATGCTGACTGCAATCTTCGGCTTATCAGCCGGCGCAAATCCTACAAACCACGCATGGGAATTTCCCTCGGAATCATACTCCGCAGAGCCTGTCTTCCCCGCCACCTCGTAGGGCAGGCTGCTCAGCGAATAGCCAGTCCCGCTTGTGACAACAGAACGCATCAGCTTATTCATCTTCTCAGCTACCCACTTGTCAATAATCTGCCCTTTGCTTTTCGGTTCATATGACGTTACCCTCTTACCTGCATCACTTTCTACATGGTCCACCACATAAGGAACCATCATCTCCCCATTATTGGCGACAGTGGCAGCAATCACCGCATTCTCAAGAGGAGTTATCATGGTCTTCCCCTGGCCCATAACCGTCTGCGTCAATTCCCCCATATCAGAATCCTTTGACAGGGAAAATTTGCTCTTATTGTACTCAAAATCCACCGGCAGGCTTTTATTAAACATAAACCGTTCCGTCAGTTTCCGGAACTGCGCCACATCCAATGTTGTCCCAATTTTTGCAAAAGCGCCGTTGCAGGACTTCGCAAGCGCCATCTTCAAATTCAGGCTCCCATGCTGCTCCCTGCCATAACAATTTATAACATTCCCTGAAAAACTATCTGTCCCTTTACACTCATACCGAAATTTTGAATAAGAATCAGGATTTTCTATTAAATACTCCATAGCAGTGAGCACCTTAAAAGTGGAGCCCGGAGGGTACAGCCCCTGTGTTGCACGGTTCACCAGAGCAGATTCCTCATTAGAATCGCTAATCAGTTCTTCCCAATTCTGCTCCACACGGTTCGGATCATATGCAGGCTTCGATACCATGGCAAGAATCCTGCCTGTTGAAGGGTCCAACGCCACAACTGCACCCTTCCTGTTTCCAAGGGCATCATATGCCGCCTTCTGAAGCTTCGTATCCAATGTCGTCACAACATTATCCCCCGGGCTCTTCTCCCCCCGGAATGTGTTGGCAAGCTGTGTGAAAGGGTTAATGTGGGACGCCAGCAAAGGATAGCCCTGCTTTCCCTCAATCCCTGTCATGCTGTTGACTGCCCTCCCCACAATATGGCAAAACATATCTTTATAAGGATAGACTCTGGTATCCTTTCCATCTGCACCTGTTTTCGTTTCCGCAAGGACTTTTCCATCTGCAGAAAGTATTTTTCCCTTTGAAACCTTCTTGGCCAGAACCTCCTGCCGCTTGTTATACGGGTTATTAATAATCTCCTGGCTCTGGACAGCCATAAAATACACCAAAAAACCCGCCATGCACAAAAATATTATTGTAATACAGTAAGTCACCAAAAGAATCTGGCGGTTGCCCCGCCTGACCTCCCTCTGCCGCTCCCTTTCCTGCCTTGAAGGCTGGGGCATCCCTCTGCTGTTTGCACTTTTCCTACCTGCTCTGCTGTCTCTTAGGCTTTCTCTCAACATTATCCTCCTCCCTGCAATTTAATACATACATTCCCTGAATAATACAAAACAAAATCACTGTACTGATAACAGAGCTGCCGCCATAACTTACCAGAGGCAGCGTCACCCCCGTAGATGGGATAAATTTTATGACGCCCCCGATAGTCAGAAAAACCTGAAAAATATACTCAATCGCAAGGCCAAATGCCGTCAGTTTATAAAACCTTTTTGTCATCTTTAATGCAATATTGATAAACAGGATAAAGCAGCTTATCTCCACCAGTATCAGGCAAATAGCAAAAAAGGTGCCAAGTTCTTCACTGATTGCGGCAAAAATAAAATCACTTTCTGCAACTGGGATCTTTGTGGGAAGCCCCTCGCCAAGCCCCATTCCAAACCAGCCTCCGGTACCAATGGCAAAAAGGGACTGTGCCACCTGATATCCCGCCGTATCAATAGTCCCCCATGGATCCTGCCATGCGGTAACACGGTTCTGCACATGCGTAAAAAAATGATAGGCAACAACAGCAGCAGCAGAGCCTGCGCCAAGACCCAAAAACAGATAGGCAGCCCGTCCGCTTGCTACATATAGGACTGCCAGAAATGTAATATAATAAATCAGCGCCGCCCCCAAGTCCTTTTCTGCTACCAGAATCAACACGTGGACTGCAGCAATTATCCCAATTTTAACTACGTTTTTAAGTGAAGTAGACTTAGCCAAAAACGCCGCTATAAAAAAGACGTAGATAATTTTCACAAACTCTGACGGCTGCATGGCAAAGCTGCCTACCTTTATCCAGTTTCTAGAACCATACCGCTCCTCCCCTATCACAAAAACTAGGGCAAGCAGCAGAATGCCAAGAACTGCATATGCCACCCCAAACTGGTCAAAGTACGCTGCTTTCTCAATAATCAGAGGGATAAAAAGCCCTAAGAGGCAGATTATCCCCGCAAAAATCATCTGCTTGACCACAAACCCCTGTGAAATCCTTCCTATCATGACAAAACCAATCATCAAAAGCATCAGCATATTATTCAACACCAATTTCGATGCATAATGATATACATAGATATATGCCTTATTGACAAATACCAGCAGTACAAGCTGCACCAGATAAATAATTAACACTTTCCAGTCTAAGCTGTTTAGAAATAGCACCAGGGAACAGATAAAATGAATGACGTACATAATCTTGTTCTGCCTTCTATATATAGTATCCTTTCTCTCCTCATTTCTCCCCATAAAAACAGTGAAACAGTGCCATGTATAAATGGCAAAAAGGATAATTATAATATATTTTGATAATTCTACCACCACAGAATGAATGACGCCGACCGCATTATACTCTCCAAATAATTCTGTCAGCTTTAATGCTGCTCCTGCCTTATCCATAAACCCATCTTTCTCCTTTTACTGAATCCCCAGCCGGAAATGCCCGCACCAGTTCTTTTCCTCAAATGTCCCTTTCAAAACCCGTTCTGTCTCCATCTGGCTTTCCGTCGTAAACGAATACCGCATATCCACCCTCCCTAATCTCTGGTTCCCTAACACAGCCTCCCTGATATAAAGCGGCTCCTTCTTATAGATAATATTATAACAATACCTGCAGTAATTAACTGCTTCAAATTGCCTTTTCTTCGCATCTGCCAGCATAATACACCTATTCTGCAGCTGCTTTCTGCCAAACGCGCACTTCTCGGTATTATACTGTATGCACTGTGCAGATACCATTAACGGTATTTTTCCATATATAAGAATCTCCGATTGGGGAAGAAAGGAAAACTCCTCCATCTCCTGTTCTGTTGCTTCCAGAGGCAGCGTAAATTTATGAATCCCCTGCTCCTGCCAAAAACGGCACGCCTCCTCATTCATTACGTACATATTATGGTCAAGCCGGATTTTATCGCGGGAAATGCCTGCTATCTTATCCAAAAATCTGACAGACTCCATATTTTTGACCAGATACCCATCCCATCCTAATGAAAAAATCCCATCCTTCTTTCCCCATTCGTTTTTAAATCGTTCCCATGCAGCACTCCTAAAAACTACAGGGAAAACCAGCCACGGAGACTTACCAGTCTCCAATATGCACCGGAAGGCATTTTTCAGCTCCCCAGCCCCCATAACCTCAGTGTGGAGGTAAACTGTACTGACTTCCGGGTACCGCAGCACTTCAGCCAACTGCCCCGGCAGCAGAACAGATGCCGAAAAGGCATGTCCATCACCGCCCTGCTGCACATCAGCCTGACGGCATATACTTTCCTGCTCCGGGGGCAGAACAGTTTCCCGGTATTTATGCGATATTATATTTTCCTGCAATTTCCCCAATACCTGTCTCCGAAGCTTTTTTAGTTCCCCCACAGGAAGGAAAACCCCGCCGTTTAATACAATCTCCAATTTATCAAAATAAAAAGGGCTGTTACCAGTCTGATTAAGGATTTTTCTGGCAGATTCACAGTCTGCAGGCTGCTTCTTTGCCTCTTCACAAACTGCCCCCAAACATTCTGCCCCAAATACCTCCTGCCCTTCCCCGATTGCCGCTGTCACTTGGAAATCCAAAGGCTTCCCCGGTTCCGCAGTAAATTTCCCCTGTACCGGAACCTGCCCCGAAACTTCTAGAAACCGTTTCCTGATTTCCTCTAACAGCGCGGCATCTTTTGTCCTGTAGACAAAATCCCCGGGGATTATCCTGCTGCCCTTAAGATACCTTGTACCGATTTCCTTCCCCGCCGCCGCATCCTGCCCGACAGTATACTCATAAGACGGGATCTGTTTTTTGTTCCGGAATTCTACCACATCCTGTGCGGACAGCCTTTTCTCTGTCCGGTAGATGACTTTTTCTTTATTGACAGAAACTACCCTTCCAACCAGCACACCACCATGCTTCGGCCTCTGGCTGGCAAGCATGTCCCCTCTGGCATCTGCACGATGCCCTTCCATACTGCCAGCCGCCCCTTCAAGGTACCCCTGCGTAAAACCGCTCCTGTTATACAATTCTGCCAGCTTACGTAAATCCTCCTGCCATTCCTTTCCATGGCTGCAAAGGTACTTCTGATACCCCTCTTTCCCAAGAAGACCATAGAGGTCTGTATATTTACGGTAGACTGATGTCACAAAAGCAGTGTACTCCGGCCGTTTCATACGCCCTTCTATTTTAAATGAATCTATTCCTATATCGGTCAATTCAGGCAGGAGCGAAAGGTTGCACAATTCCTTCGGGCTTAACAGATAGTCCCCTGCCAAATCCTTCCTGCCCTCTGTCTTATACGGCATGCGGCACGGCTGTGCGCAGCGCCCCCTGTTGCCGCTTCTTCCACCGCACATACTGCTAAAAAGACACTGGCCGGAATAACAGTAACACAGGGCACCATGAACAAATACTTCCATCTCCAGATCCGTTTCCCGCCGCATCCGTGACAGTTCCCCTATTGTCAGTTCCCTCGCCGGGACAATCCGTGTCACATGATATTTTTTTAATATCTCTGCGCCCTCCCCCATCGTCAATGTCATCTGTGTACTGGCATGAATCGGCAATCCCCTAAAATGCCTGCCCACAAAGCGCAGAACGCCTACATCCTGTACAATTACCGCATCCAGCCCCGCCTCATAATACGGCAGCAAAAAGGAAAAGAGAGAATCCTCTAATTCCCTGTTCTTTAAAAGAGTATTGACTGTCATATACAGCTTAACCCCATGAAGATGGCAGTAAGCAATCGCTTCAATCATTTCATCCTCCTTGGGATTTTCTGCATAAGCCCTTGCCCCAAAACGGCTTCCTCCAATATATACAGCATCACAGCCGGCGGCCACTGCTGCCTTCAGTGCCTGCAAAGAGCCAGCCGGTGCAAGGATTTCCGGTTTCTTCCCCATATCGCATATACCCCCTTTAATACAAAAAAGAAAAGGACCGTGCCACACCCACAATCCTTCCGCTTTTTTATTGAGCTTCAAATAGTAGTTTCCCAAAGACTGCCCAGAATAATAATTTCCAGCAATCCCTCAAAACCTCTGCACAGCCCCTACCTTCTCTTTCCGCCAGAACGACGATTCTTCTTACTATTCCTACCGCCGTTGTAATTGTTGCCATTATAGGTATTTCCATTGGCATCATTTCTGCTGCTATTTTCATCGCTAACTGTATTGCCGCCAGAATTACCTGAATCTTCATTTTTTATATCGCCATTGCTATCTTCACTATTATCTTTATTATCAGCAGGCTCTTTATTTACAACGCCCTCAATGTTTTCCACACTGGTGCCAACATTTTCGGCGTCAATACCAGAACTGCTGCTTTCGGCCTCCTGCGTATGGACAGCCACATCCTGTACGCCAGAACCGGCAGCACCGTCCTCTTGGCCGCCTTCACTCTCTAAAACTGCAATTTTATTATTTTTCTCCTCTTTCATCTCACTGTTTTCTGCTTTAACACTCTCAAGCTCTGTCTCCAGACGAATCACCTTGTGCTCCGACTCTGTCTTATCTTTCTGGAGGGCTTCTATTTCCTTCTGGCGCTCCTCAAGCTGTGTTTTCATCTCAATCATATCATGCTTTATATTAAAAATCTCTGCTTCAAGGCCTTCCTTATCCTTCTGCAAGTCCTCTACAGACTGCTGCACCTTATAATAATCATCAGTAAGATTAATTGCCAGATAAATATTTTTCATCTCCGCTTCTAACCTCATATAACCTTCATTAAGCTTAAGTTCGGTTAATTTATCATTGATATGGTTTGCAATCTTCTGCAAATATTCACTGCTCTCATATCCACTTAAGGTATACTGCTTTCCATTTATGATTACTTCCACATCATTTTTGGTATTCATATTTTTTCTCCCCCTTACGGCGATTTATTCCTCCTCCGGTGCATACTCTGACTGATATGCAGCGGCCTCTGCCTGCGGATCTTCATACTGAGGCTGTGGTTCCGGCTCACTTGCCGGTACCAGCTCTGCCCTGTTCCGCTGGATAATTTCCATGTGCCCCCTCAATGCCGTCTCCAAAGCTTTAGAATTATTGACGGTACTCTCGTAAGCACCTGCAATTACCTTTTCTGCCATATTTAGTAAGTCTGTTGTATAATAAATTGCACCATTCCCAATCTCATCCGCCTGCCTTCTGGCATTGGCAATAATGGCCTCCGCCTGTTCATTGGCCTGCCGGACAGTCTCCTCTGCCTGCTGATAAGCCTGCTGCATGATACTGTGCTCTTCTACCAGCGCATTATACTGCTCCTTCGCATCTGCTAAGATTGCGGAAGCTTTTCTCTCCGCATCCTCCAGAATCGCATCGCGCTGATTCAGCATTTTACGGTATCTTTTAATCTCCTCCGGCACATCCCTCCTAAGATCATCCAGCAAATCATATAAATCATTTTTAGGAACAACGACCTTTGTAGTAGAAAAACTCTGCATTTTGCAGCTCTCCACAAAACCATAGATATCCTCAATCTTCTGCTCTATTCTGCTATCCTGCATATGTACCTCCCCTTGCTGATTCCTGCGTACCAGACATCTTTCTGCCTACACATCTCTGACCTTCCATGTATGCAACTGAAACCTTAATCCTTATGCAGCTTTTCAAATACCAGCTCTGGAACCATCCCCCTGATATCCCCGCCAAAACGGTAAATTTCTTTCACGCCGCTGGAACTAATAAAGGAATACTCTGGAGCTGTTGCCAGAAAAACAGTGTCTGCATTTTGATTTAACCTGTGATTTGCCTGAGCTAACGGAAGCTCATACTCAAAATCCTGTGGAGTACGCAGCCCCCTCACAATAACACCTGCCTTTTCCTTGGCTACAAAATCTGCCAGAAGCCCCTCAAAAGACCTGACAGACACATTCGCCATATCTTCTGTAAGCTGTGAAAGCATCTCTACTCTTTCCTCCAGAGAAAAAAGCGGAAGCTTTACAGGATTAATCAATACTCCCAGCACCAATCTATCAAACATTCCCGCACTCCGCACGATTAAATCCATATGTCCAACCGTAACAGGATCAAAACTCCCGGGAAAAACCGCTGTCATCATATCTATCCCCCGCCTTTCTCCATTTATGATGCCTCCAAAAAATGAAAAAAACATCCTATAATCTAAAAAATATATGGCGGTTTGTCTTATAATCCTTGACTCTCTCAATTGGACAGGAAAAACTCTCCATATAAGAAATATCTGTGTCCTTTGCAGCCTCTGCAATAATCAGCGTCCCCTCCTGCACCAGCGGGGAAGCCAGTAAATACGGAATGATTTTTGCCTCAAACTCTTTGTGGTACGGCGGATCCATAAAAATAATGTCAAACGGCTCCTGAAGGCTGCACAGCCTGCGCAACGCCTGCATGACATCCATCGCCATAACCTGTGCCCTGTCTGATAATCTGGCAGCCTTTAAGTTTGCCTTGATGCAAGCCACTGCCTCCCTCTCATTTTCCACAAAAACACACTGCTTTGCACCTCTGCTGAGGGCTTCAATCCCAATCCCTCCACTGCCGCTGAACAAATCTAAAAATCTGGCATCCGGAATATCTCCCTGCAGCATATTAAACAGCGTCTCTTTTATCCGGTCTGTTGTCGGCCTTGTATGATTTCCCTGCGGACACTTCAGGCTAAGCCTCCTCGCTGAACCGGCAATCACTCTCATAGCCATCTCCCCTGTGCTGCTGTTTGTAAGTATCACAAGCCATTGTAGCACATTTCTTTGCAATGGTCAAACATAGACATCTTCCTTCTTTATGGTAGTCAGCTCCTCCATAGACGGATTGCTAACCATGACAAGCCGATTTGCCTGATTCATTATGAATTTTTCAAATAAATTCCTGATTCCCCTCGCATTTCCGAAATTCTCCCATTCTTCCGGCTCTTTCTGCTCCATCATATGGAGCACTTCTGTCTTTGCCTCCTCCTCAATCATAAGCCCCGCATTTCCCGCCATGACATCCATGATTTCTACCAGTTCTGTTTTCGTATAATCCGGAAAATCAATAAATTTGTTAAACCTTGAAATCAGGCCGGTATTGCTCTTTAGGAAATCCTGCATTTCCTCCGTATATCCTGCTACGATAATGACAAGATTGTCGCGGTGGTCTTCCATTAATTTTACAAGCGTATCAACCGCCTCTGTCCCAAAGTCATTCTGAATGTCAGGATTGGCAAGGGAATAGGCCTCATCAATAAAGAGGATACCGCCTATCGCCTGTTCAACAATTTCATGCACTTTAATTGCTGTCTGCCCGACATACCCCGCCACCAAGCCAGAGCGGTCCGTCTCCACCAGATTTCCCACAGAGAGAATGCCAAGCTCCTTATATATCTTGGCAACCAGCCTTGCCACTGTCGTTTTTCCGGTGCCCGGGCTTCCGGTAAATACCATATGGTATGACATATCCATCTCCGGCAGTTTCATCTGCTGTCTTAATTTGCGGATTTTAATCAGGTTTATCAGGGACTGGATCTCATGCTTCACATTGCCAAGGCCGACAAGGCCGTTTAATTCATCTACCAGCTTCTGAATCTGCGCCTCATGCGCCTTCTGCTCTGCAAGCTCCCTATCCTGAATCCTTTTTTTCACCAGCAGGAACTGGGCTTTCGCCTGAGCAGAAATCTCTGCCTCCTGCTCTTCCAGAGTCTTCTCCACGACAGCCTCCTGTTTGCCGCCCCCTGATAATGCAGCCGCAGCAGTGCCGCCTGTGCCATACTGTTCTGTCCCATCCTCTGTGTCTTCCGGATCCTCTTCTTCCTCTTCCTGCAGGAATTCATCTTCTTCCTCGAAATCTTCTTCCGGTTCTTCCTCCTGATAGGCTTCTTTGGGAGCCTCCTCCTCCGAAAACATCTCCCCGTCTCTGTCCGAAACCTCCTCCAGATGCTGCTCCTGCGGCATGTCTTCTTCCGGCTCATACCATTCAAAAACAGGAGGTACCTTTTTCTCTACATCGCACTGAATTTTTTCACCATGCAGCTTGCGTGCCAGAAAACGTGAATGCTCAGCAGGTGTCCTCTCCAGCACGTAATAGCTGACCTTGCTGTAATATGCCTGAATAAATTCATTTACCCGCTGGTCTTTTCCGCTATTGAGGTATGCCATGCAGATTAGTATATTTAACAGCGCATCCAGAAAATACTCCGTCATGTCATCGCCATTCTGTTTATCATACAAACTGCAGAGCTGTATCAGAACCGGCGGAAGCTTGTACACTTTATTAATATCTTTCATGAGTTCTGGAGTGATTTCCGTATCATCCGCAATCCCTAATGGATTGGAAATGGGAACTGTACTTGCAAACTCAAGCTGGCTGCCCAGAACATTGCCGCACTGGACCGCTAATTCCATCAGCACAGACTGCACATAAAGATCCAGAACTTCTGTGCTGGACTGCTGCATCACCTTTTTAGCCTGCTCCCAAAAACCAGAAACTTCAAGTGTCTGGCAATGAAGGGCTAATCTCTCATAGTTTGCCTTTCCAATCTCAAACAACTGCTCGTCGGAATATTGCATCGTAGCCACGCTGTGGTACCTCCTTTCTATTTTTTCGCATACTTATTCTTATTTTACAATGATTGCCCGTAAAAAGCAATCAGCGATTACAAGGTTTTTACATCTCCTGTGTATTCTTCCATAATGCTCCGCAGTCCTTCGTACTTTTTGCACAAAAGCGTAACACCGTCTTTTCCAAGCGCACATGCCGCTTCGTTAGCCTGCTTTAGTTCTCTGGCATCCTGATAGATATCTGCCATACGGAAATATAAATCGCCGCTCTGCCTGATTCCAAACAAGTCCCCCGGCCCCCGCAGCTGCAAATCCTGCTTTGCCACATAAAAACCATCATTAGAATTTTCCAATATCTGTAAACGCTCCATTGTCTCTTTCGACGTATTCCCCGCCATAAAGATACAATAGGACTGGGCTTCCCCCCTCCCGACCCGCCCGCGGAGCTGGTGAAGCTGCGCAAGGCCGAAACGTTCTGCATTTTCTATCATCATAACAGTCGCATTCGGAACATTAATCCCTACCTCTATTACAGTAGTAGAAACCAAAATATCAATCCTGCCCTCCGAAAATGCTTGCATAATATCATTTTTTTGCTGTGCTTTCATTTTTCCGTGCAGGCTCTCTATCCTCACGGACGGCGGCAGGGCTTCTTTCAGGCTATTTGTGTAGTCCAGCACATTTTCTGCCTCCATTGCCTCACTCTCCTCAACCATAGGGCAGATTATATACACCTGATGCCCTGCAGCTACCTGTTTTTCCATAAAACGGTAAGCCTGAGGGCGGTAATCTGTCCCCACAGCACAATTTTTAATTGGCAGTCGGTTAGATGGGAGCACATCAATAAGGGACACATCTAAATCCCCATACAAAATAATAGCAAGAGTCCTCGGTATCGGCGTTGCACTCATAACCAGCATATGGGGCCTCTGGCCCTTTTCCGAAAGCATCTCCCTCTGCCTTACCCCGAAACGGTGCTGCTCGTCGGTGACAATCAGTGCTAAATCTGCGTATGACACCTTCTCCTGTATCAGAGCATGGGTTCCTACTATAATATCAGTCTCCCTGCCTGCAATGCGTGCACCGGCCTCCCTCTTTGCCGCCGCAGTCATAGAGCCGACAAGAAGTGCTATCCTGACCCCCATCGGCTCCAGATATTTCCTAAATTCCTCATAATGCTGTTTTGCCAGAACCTCCGTTGGAACCATGATTGCCGCCTGATGCCCATTTTCCGCCGCGCAGAGAAGCGCAAGAAGCGCTACCACTGTCTTGCCGGAACCTACATCCCCTTGAATCAGGCGGTTCATCACAAACCCTGACTGCAAATCCCTCCTGACATCCTCCCATGCTCCCTTCTGGCCTGTCGTAAGCTCAAAGGGCAGCGCCCTTAAGAGTTCTTCTGTCCTCCTGCCTGCCACCAGCTTATATTTTGATACTGCCTCATGCTTCTGCCCCTTCATCTGATGGAGTGCGAGCGAGAAAAGGAAAAATTCTTCAAATACCAGACGGCTTCTGGCCCTTGCATATTCCTCCCTGCTTTCAGGAAAATGAATGGCATGCACCGCTTTTTTGTGCAGCAGCAGGTCATACTTTTTGCGGATCTCTAATGGCAGAAAATCCGGCTCAAACTCATAATCTGCCAGTGCAAGTGATACAGCCTTTGCGACTGCATGGTTTGTAAGCCCAGCCGTCAGCGGATAGACAGGCTGGAGCTTCCCCAACTGGTTTGCATATTCTTGCTGTGTCAGGATCTTAGGCTGCGCCGTCTGGAGAAAACCATTTTTCCTGACAATTTTTCCTCTTAATATATAGTGCATCCCGACCTTTATCGTTTTCATCAGATACGGCATATTATACCAGCTCACCTGTATCTGTCCGGAGCTATCCCGCAGCAGCCCGGAAATAATCTTCAAACCGTGCACAGATGCCATCTTAAGCCTTGCCGGAAAGCTCCCCTCTAAAATCACCGTCTCTCCCTCCCGCACTGTGGAGATTGGCTGGATTTTTGTAAAAATATCATATTCCCTTGGATAAAAAGCAAGAAGCTCCTCCACTGTAGTTATGCCCAGTTTTTTGAAGAGCTTCTCACTTTTTTCCCCAATTCCCTTTATATTTCGGATACTATCCTTCGCCTTCATCACAATCCCCCGGCTTTTCTGCTATCTTCCGGGGAAATGCACCCGCATCCCCGGAAGTAATTTATCCATCACCGCAGCAGCCATAATAATACAGCCCTGCATCCAAACATCATTCCACAGATATAAAATAAGAATAAATAGGCTGGCCGCCATACTGCACTTCTATATCCATTTCCTCATGCTCCTGCAAAATCAAATCTGCAAGGTTCTCGGCCTCTTCCTCGGTAATATCGGCGCCATAGTACAAACTAATTAATTCAGAATTTTCATCCAGCATAGACTCAATTAGTTCCTTTGCCGCTTTCTGCACAGACTCGTCGACGGAAACGATTGTTTTGTCGGTCAGCCCCATGAAATTCCCCTGCTTGATCTCCTTCCCATCCATATTGGTATCGCGAACTGCATATGTTACCTGGCCGGATTTCACCGCCTGCATCTCACTCTCCATAATCTCCCAGTTCTCTTCATTGCTCTTACCATTGACATAATTTATCATGGCAGCAATTCCCTGTGGGATATTTTTAGATGGGATTACAATAATCTCTTTATCTTCCGTCAGCTCCTTAGCCTGATTTGCGGCAAGAATAATATTTCCATTATTTGGCAGGATAAAGATAGAGTCCGCGTTGACATTTGCAATCGCATCAAGCATATCTTCCGTGCTCGGATTCATTGTCTGCCCGCCTTCTATTATATAATCTGCCCCTAAATCCTTAAAAACCTCAGACAGCCCCTCCCCAGAGGAAACTGCAATAAACCCTACTTCTTTATGAGGGGCCGCCGGCTCTTCGCCTGCCTTCCCCACTTCCGCTTTTCCAGCATCACGGATTACCTTTTCATTATGCTCCTCCCGCATATTGTCTATCTTCATACTAGTAAGCGAGCCGTATGTCAATGCTTTCTGAATCGCAAGCCCCGGATCATTAGTGTGTACATGTACCTTGACAATATCATCATCCGCAACCACCACAACACAATCCCCGATTTTCTGCAGATATTCTTTCAACTGCGCCTCTACCGCATTATGGTTGCGCTCCAGCATAATGATATATTCTGTGCAATATCCGAATTTGATATCTGCCTCCCCGGCTGTACTTGCTTTTACTACGGTAGAATTCCCTCCTACTGTAACCGTAAAATCAGCCGTACGCCCGTGCAGGGCGTCCAGTGCGCCGCGGATAAACGTCATCAGTCCCTCGCCGCCCGAATCCACAACACCTGCCTGCTTCAATACAGGAAGCAGTTCTGGGGTCTGCAGCAGCGCTTCCTCCATGCTCTGCACAACAGCATCGCAGAATTCCGCCACATCCGTCATCTCACCCTCTATCAGCAGTTCCCTTGCCTTCTGTGCGCCTGCATCCGCCACAGTAAGGATAGTCCCCTCTTTCGGCTTCATCACCGCCTTATATGCTGTCTCTGCCGCATGGCCGACCGCATTCCCGAGAACCGTCACATCCAGCTCACTGTTTCCTTTGATTGACTTAACAAATCCGCGGAAAATCTGTGATAAAATAACGCCCGAATTTCCTCTGGCACCACGGAGCGAACCACTGGAAATGGCCTTTCCAAGTTCATCAATTGTAGGATTTTCTAATAGGCTCACTTCTTTTGCGGCTGACATAATCGTCATCGTCATATTGGTGCCGGTATCCCCGTCCGGAACCGGAAATACATTCAGTTCGTTGATATATTCCTTCTTAGCCTCCAATGCCTTAGCCCCAGCTAAGAACATCTTCTGAATCATGCCTGCATCAATCTTATTAATACTCACTTTTTGCTCCTCCTAAATGAAAATGGGAAACTCCACTTGCTAATCTTCATCGACAATCCGTACACCTTCCACAACGACATTGATCTTTTCAACCGTTAATCCGGTATATTCCTCCACTTTATAACGTACACTTTCCAAAACGTTCTGTGCCACCGCACGGATACTTACCCCATACGCTACAATAACATGCAGTTCAATCTTAACCCTATTGTCATTTACAGCCACATTAACCCCCCTTGCGGCATTCTCTTTCTTCAAAAGTTTCGTTACCCCATCTTTCATATTTACAGCTGCCATACCTACAATGCCTATGCAGTCTGTTGTAGCCGTACCCGCATACTTTGCCAGTACATCGCGGGCGATTACAATGTCTCCCATTTCTGTATTCATCTTACCCTTCATACACGGCCCTCCAATCTAAATATAAAATAATAAAATCTTATTCAATTCTTATCTAACACTATCATATCCTAGTAATGGTATACATTATACCTTATGAAAACAATCAACGCAAGTTTTGTGCTGCACCGGAAACTCTGATTTCTGCTCACATGTAAAAAGTTCCGTTTTGGAAGCCCATCCTGTAGGGCTTATCAGCCAAAAACAGCGAACACTGTCCGCACCGCAGCACGGAAATGGAGAAAAGAATGAAAAGAATGCTTGGTTTTATTCTGTTTTGGATTGCCATCGGCATGGCAATCATGTTTTTTATGAATAACAGCATATTAGCAATGCTTATTATTATCACTTGTCTTGCATTAGGATATAATCTCTTCTGCAGTTAAAAAAGGGCACTGCCTGTGCTGGCGGCCGCCGTAATGCGGCATTATTTTCTATATACCAAAAAGACCAGCTAAAACCGCTGGTCTTTCTTATTTTTATAGAGAATTCTCACTGTATACCATCTAAGCGCCTACGCACGCTCTACTGCTCCAGAACGTAAACATCCTGTACATACTGGCATCTTCTTTGTGCCGCCATTCACTTTAACCCTTACAGACTTAATATTCGGTTTCCACATCTTGTTACTTCTTCTATGTGAATGGCTCACCTTTTTACCAAAGTGAACACTCTTCCCACAAACTGCACATTTTGCCATCGTAAGCACCTCCTTCATTCTAACCATAATGTTCTGATTTATCTTAGGAGCCTTACAAAACATATCTGCTATCCAAACCGGATCATTTTGTATTGCCCCTTATCGGCGAATCAGCTTTATTAGCACAACATGAACATAATACCAAAATCTGATAAAGAATGCAAGAAAAATTTTTCTCGTTAATCAATTTTCTGTAGATATTCATTCAGACCTGCCTTCTCTGCAAGAGCCTGTAACTGCGCCGCAGTCTTCCCGCATGCCTTGATATCCTGCCCGGCAAACCTTGTTGCCTCTTCCAGCGTCACGGTAAGGTTTTTCTGTTTATTTTCTACAGAATATTCATACTCCACATAACCAAGATTACCGATAGTCGCCAAAAGTATATAGGCGTATGATTTCATCCGCTGTTCCATATCGGCCCGATTTTTCGCCGATACAGCATCCTCCAGGTTCATTTTCCAGCCATATGGCTCATTCACCGTCTGAAGCTCATTTTTATAATTGCCCAGCACATCCGCTATGCCCAGCGCCCTGCTGCTCCTGCCGTTTGCCGGCATTTCGCCAACATAGTCATGTTTTGCAAGGAAGATTTCTGAGACATTGGCCTGAATGCCTACACCGTGGTCCCAGAGAATCCTATCACCAAACCTGACCTGCGTAATCTCATTTTCCGCCTCATAGCTTGATTCCTTTGTCCCTTTATGAAATGGGCTGGCAAGCACTGCCTGACAGGAAACCGTTACCACCCCTCCTTTTTCCCTAATATCTAATCTGGCAATCCCAAGGCTGCTATTTAGCACCTCTGCATTCACCTTAAGCCTTTTCCCTGAAACCTCCGCCCTGCATTTTACTGACTCGCCATACAATTCACTGCCTATACAGTAAAACTTAATAAACAATACAGCCGCCACAAAGAAAAGAGCCGCGAAGATACTGATTCCGATTCTGCGGTGCAGCCTTCTCTTTGTCTTCTTGAGAAAATCAATCTCTTCCCTCTGCAAAACATCCATGTCCATCTGCTGCGGCTCCCTCATCCTTTCAAGAATCTTCCTGCACTCTTCACAGCTGTCTATATGGCCGCAAACTGCTGCATTTGTAACTTCGCTGGTCAGTCCATCCACATAGGACGGCAGTAAATCCTGTACAATCTCGCATTGCAATTCATTCTTCATAACCACCAAGCTCCTTTCTTAGTTTCTCCTTGCTGCGGTAATAGGTAACCCTCGCCCAATTCTCCGTTTTTCCCATAATTTCCCCTATCTCTTTAAAGGAAAGGCATCCAAATATCCGCAGATACAGCACTTCCCTGCCCGGCTCCGGGCACCCGTGCAGCTTTTTCAATATCTCAATCCGCCCATTCCCCCCAAACACATCCTGCTCGGCCGATGGGACTGCCGTATCATTTGCTTCCCATTCCTGCATTTCCGGGTGTTTGCGCCTGTACAAACGCAGCTGGTTCTTAGCAATAGCGCACAGCCACGTTGATATCTTGCACGAGCCGTCATATCTGTCAATACTGCGGATTGCCTGATAATAAGTCTCCTGTGTCAATTCCTCTGACAAATCATGGTCCCTTGTCACAGAAAAAAGATACCGGTAAACTGTCTGGGCGTACCTTTGATATATTTCTTCCATAGACTGCATGGCAGCTCCTCCTAATATATAAGTGCAGAGTTTCAATACCTGGCTAACTGATACTTCTCCCCTCCCTTTGATAGTTCTATATATTAATACAAAAAATGGGCAATCCGTTACAGGCAATTTACTTTTTTTGAATATTTAAAAAAGGGCACAGACTTCGCTTGTGCCCTAGCCACCACACAGCGAACAGTTTCCTATAAAGTGAAACGAGCTGCCGCACAGGCGGTTTTTAGCCAGCCTGCGTGACAGCCCTGATACATATAACCATATATAAAGTTACCAATTACTGAACCACTGGAAGTGTAGCAATTGATTTTGCCAGTTCTTCATCTGTTGGAATATAATCACTCATTTCCCCATCATTATATCTTTGGTAAGCAACCATATCAAAGTACCCTGTTCCGGTCAGTCCAAATACAATGTTCTTCTCCTCACCAGTCTCTTTGCATTTCAGTGCCTCATCTATCGCCACTTTAATTGCATGGCTGCTTTCCGGCGCTGGAAGAATCCCTTCTACTCTCGCAAAGGTTTCTGCCGCCTCAAATACTTCCGTCTGCCCTACACTTCTTGCCTCCAGCAATCCCTGCGCATATAATTCTGAGACCGTAGAACTCATGCCATGATAGCGCAGCCCTCCTGCATGATTTGCAGATGGAATAAAGCCGCTTCCCAATGTATACATTTTAGCTAGTGGGCAGACTTTTCCGGTATCGCAGAAATCATAGGCATACGTCCCTCTTGTCAGGCTTGGGCAGGAAGCCGGCTCTACTGCAATAATCTTGTAATCTGCTTCCCCCCTTAATATTTCCCCGGCAAACGGAGAAATCAGCCCGCCCAGGTTGGAGCCGCCGCCTGCACATCCAATAATAGTATCTGCCTTAATGCCGTACTTATCCATCGCCGCCTTGGTCTCCATGCCGATAATAGACTGATGCAGCAATACCTGCGCAAGCACAGAGCCTAATACATAGCGGTACCCATCCTGGCTGGTCGCTGCCTCAACTGCTTCAGAAATTGCACAGCCAAGGCTCCCCGTCGTACCCGGAAATTCCTCATTTATCTTACGCCCGACAGTTGTATTCATAGAAGGGGACGGCGTCACCTGTGCGCCATATGTGCGCATTACTTCGCGGCGGAACGGTTTCTGCTCATAGGAGCATTTCACCATATATACCTGGCAATCAAGATCAAAGTAAGAACACGCCATAGAAAGCGCAGTCCCCCACTGCCCGGCACCTGTCTCGGTAGTCACCCCTTTCAGCCCCTGCTTCTTCGCATAATAAGCCTGCGCAATTGCTGAATTTAACTTATGGCTGCCCGATGTGTTATTGCCCTCAAATTTATAATAGATATGGGCAGGCGTCTTTAACTTTTCCTCAAGGCAGTACGCCCTGACTAATGGCGACGGACGGTACATCTTATAAAAATCCTGAATTTCCTGCGGAATATCAAAATAAGGTGTCGTATCATCCAATTCCTGTTTGGCCAGCTCCTCGCAGAAAATTCCCGAAAGATCTTCTACCGTGACCGGCTCCAGCGTGTCCGGCCTCAAAATCGGCGCAGGCTTCTGTTTCATATCGGCACGCACATTGTACCACTGCTTTGGCATCTCCTGTTCTTCTAAATAAATTTTGTAAGGTATTTTCTTATCCATCTGAATCCCCCATTCCTGTTCAATCTTTTAATTACTCTGCCAGCTGTTTAAAATCACCTGCACATAGATTATCCTTCCTGCATGAAAATCATGTGCCAAGATACAGCCCATTACAATCTTTTTGATTATACTCTTTCTTCCCATTATTTTCAATTACTATTTCAACTCGGAAATCAATTTCATTTTCACCATGGAAAATATATCTGCTGTATGGTAAACTAATATAACTACCGTAGGTTAATAGGAAAGGAGGCCCAATTGACATGAAGCAGTTTCAAATCATATACACGGATGCAGATGCATTCCGCAAAGAGCTTACTGAATTACAGCAGCGATGTGAAAGCAATAGAACTTTACTGCACCGTCCCGGAAAACTCCACTACTCAGTTTTGTGCCGGGTTGGAAGATATCAGGCCTGATATCCAGATTTTTGGCGGAATCTCCTGCAGCGAAGACATTACCAGCTCAGATTCTATCGTTTTTCCAAAGATGCGGGCTACGCCGAAAAATCTGTTGTGCTTATCCTGTATGGCGGTGAACAGTTTTATGTAGAATCAACCAAAATAACAGGATGGAAACCGCTCGGCAGAAAATTTCATGTCACAAAATCAGACGGAAGAATCCTTCAGGAATTAGACGGCATCCCGGCTTATGAAGTTTACCAGAAATACTTAAAAATACAAAATGACGAAAATTTCTTCTACCACACACTGGAATTTCCAATGTTTTATGAACATAATGGTACAACGATCCTGCGTGTCCCTGTTGCAAGCAACCCAGATAATTCTATCACCATGTCATCTGACATAGATGTGAATTCTATCGTAAGGATCTCCTATGGCGACCCGGAAACCATTATTGACAGCATCAAAACCGCCGCCATGCGGGAAGGCAGCAAAAATACAGCCTATACAAAAAGTTCTGTACAGGCAAAAAGCCTTACGCATATTCCTCTCGCATCGCGACTTGCCAATTTCATCAGCGCGACATCTCTGGAATTAGAAGAAATGAACCAGCAGCTTGCAAACATTAATAAGCAGCTAAAAAAGACCGCCATCACAGACGGATTGACCGGATTATATAACCGCAAAGAAATCCAGTCCCGCATCGGCGAAGGACTCCACTGCATGAGGGGCGGCATCTTCTCAATTATTATGCTGGACATTGACAATTTCAAGCAGGTAAACGATACTTACGGACATCAGGAAGGGGATAATGTCATTATCGCCCTTGCCAAAATACTGCAGGATAATAATATATTAGATGCAGGGGCTTTTTCCGCCGGAAGATGGGGCGGCGAGGAATTCATGCTCCTGCTGCCAGACTGCGGGATAGACTGCGCTAAAGATATAGCTGAACGGATTCGGAAATGCTTTGCAGGTACTACCTTCCAGCAAGCACAGTCACTCACTGTCAGCATTGGTGTCTCACAGGCACGGGAAGACGATACGCTTGATTCTCTGTGTGTAAGGGTAGACGAGGCATTGTATGCTGCAAAACAGAGTGGTAAAAACAAAGTCGTCGTCTGTTAGTTTTGAAAACACACTTGTTCACTCCGTGCCCAGTAAGAACAGTACAGCACTTGACGCCCGGTATTCACAGTGCTATACTCCTATTAATTTAGAGCAAAAACTTTGGCGGGGGAGTACAGAAAAATCCCGGTTTCTGGGGGAGGAACTGAATATGGATAATTGTTTAATCTGTGAAAGAATAGCACTAATAAAGGAAAATAGAAATCCATACTTTGTTCGTGAACTTAATACAGGATATGTGGTAATAGGTGACCAACAAAGAATAAAAGGATATAGTTTATTTCTATGCAAACAACACGCATATGAGTTGCATCAATTAGAACCACATTATAGGGATGAATTTCTTCATGAAATGGCAATTGTGGCTGAGGCTGTCTATAATGCTTTTCAGCCGGATAAGTTAAATTATTCCCTGCTAGGTATTGGACACGGTTTGCATATGCATTGGCATATACATCCGAGAAGAAATGGGGATACACCTGTTCCCGGTCCTGTTTATCAACTCGGCCGGGAATTAACTGATAAAAAATACAATCCTACAAATGAGGAACTGAAAATATTAAAAAACAAATTAAATAAAGAATTAGACAAACTTGGAGTTTAAGCAATCCGAAGAAAAACCGCTTAATGTATCATTATATTTTTTCTGGGACAGGACGCCATACATTTTCCACAACGTATACATTCTCCCCTCCTATATGGCTCCTCACCGATTTTTACAGAAACAGGACACCGTTTTTTACACAACTGGCAGTTTGAAATACAGTTCTGTGCTTTTCTTTTCATAGCGAATAGGGGTAATTCCGGCAAAAGAGAAAACACAGCTCCCATGGGGCAGAGAAACTGGCAAAAAAATCTTTCATGGACTGCCATTCCAATCAATATCACAATAAGCAGTACCGCAGAAACTGCATAAGATAGCATTGGAAACCTGCCCGCTGTTATCATGGAAAAAAACGTCCATGGACTGTTTTTTCCCACTTGTTCTCCCTGCCCCATATAGCATAGCAAAAGCACAAACACCAAAATAAGATACTTAAGTTTCTGCAGCCATTTTACAGTGCGTTCAGACAGTGCAGGAAACAGCACAAAAAACAATAGCTGAACCACATTCCTTCCCCAACGAAGTTTTTCTTTTTTATTCATAGACATCCACTTATTTTTCATCACATTTCTCCATTGCCTGACGGACCGCCTCCAAAATCCCATTCGAAGACAGCGTTGCTCCTGAAACAGTATCTACATCTTCCGTCTGTTTCTGCACCACCTCCTCCAAAATCTTTTTTGCGGAGGCAAGATATTCTGCTGTTTCACCCTGCGCTGAAACAATCTGCGCAGACTGTATTTTATTATTTTCTATAACAAGTTTCACCTTGATATCCCCACCAAATCCGGTGCCACTCCCCTCAAATTCTCCATCCCTTCTACCTGAAAGTTCTGAAACAGCTCTTGTTTTTTCCTCATTTGCAATCACTTCGCACTGCCTTTCCCCTGCATATCTCTGATAAAAACACAAAATACCTGCCACAAGAATGAGATTGATGTTTTTTATGATAAATACTCTCATATCCCTGTTCTACTCCTCCTCATCAATGCTACCTGGCACAACAGGTGTTTTCTGCGGCGTAACAGACACTTCCGGAAAGACCTCCGACGGCGATACAGTTACTGCCGGTTGTTGTTCTGGTACAACAGGTGCTATCTGCTCCACTTTTTTTGCCTGTGCTACAGCTTCAAGATATAACCGAAGAATTGTCTTGGAGGAACAAGTTGCACCCGAAACTGCTGTAATTCCCACTGCCGACTGTTTTGATAAAATCTGCTCAACAACACCAACTGCATCTTTTGTTCCATTGGCTGCTTTTAAATAGTAGGAACGGTTCTTTTCCGCAGTAGAAGTAAAATCAGTGATAGATGTACAGATACCGCCCTCAAACAATACATTTGCAGACAATTTATATTGCGTAAAATCCCAATACTCATCCGGCTCACACACTGCAGTCACATAATACAAACCATCTGTAACCGATTCGGGTGTTTCGGGCGTCTCCTCCTCTTCCGCCAGAACAGTATTATGGCTTGGAGTGCTTGTCGGAGAAGGATTTTTTTGCTTTGATTTTGTTTTCCTGTCATCTGCCGCCTGATTTCTTGAGACTGCTTTCCCATACGCCTCCTGATAAGCCTCTGTATTCGCATTGGACGAATAGGTTGCACCGGAAACAACATCCACGCTTCCTGTCTGCGATTTCAGCAGGCGCTTTACCATCGGTTTCCATGCTTTTCTATAATAAATCTTATTTGCCTGATCATTATTTTCCGTGACGGAAAGATCATAAATCGCCACTGCTGTTCCATTGCGAAACCGCACTTTAAGCCCAATTTTATAGTTGTATCGTTCACACCAGGCACTTCCACTATACGTGCCGTCCACCGGTTTTCCGCTCACCGCCATTTTCTTATCATTTTTCTTCTTTTTTTGAACAGAAGATGTTGTTTGTTTTTTCTCAGAAACAGCCTTCACCACCTGTTTTTTCCCTCCCGCCTTATTCAGCGCTTCTGCTACTGCCTCACAAATCCCATGCGAAGAATATGTCGCCCCCGATATCAAATCAACTTGCAGCGATTGTGCTTTTATAATGGCAGAAACAATATTTTCTCTCCCCATAACAAACACCGCTGTCGATAACCCATCTGCAAGTGTACCATCTTCACTGACAATCGTTACACTTGACAGTCCTGAATCAGCTGGATATCCGGTAATCGGATTTAATATATGATGATATTTCTTTCCAGTCTGAGTGCTCCGATTTGCTGCCCATAACCTGCACATTACCACCAAGAGAAACAACGCCTCCCGACAAGTTATGCTCTCTGAAAATATCCATAACACGCCCGGAAGTATATCCCTTTGCAATTCCTCCAAAATCCATTTTTACCCCTTCGGGGAGTTCTGCCAATTTTTCTTTTGCCTCGTATTTAATCTTTTCATTTCCCACAGTGCCTAACAACTTTTTTATCCTTGGATCTGATGGCACTTGATATTTTGGGTTTGTAAAGCCCCATTCCTCCATCAGCGGATAAATCGTAATGTCAAATGCCCCCTGTGTAGAATCACTTAAATCTCTTGCTTTTTCCATTAATGCAGCACTATCTTCAGACAGCACTTCACTTCCATTATTATTTAAAATATAAACTTCACTTTCCCTATTTTCCGAATTAAATATCCCGTCCAGCCTGTTAATCTCCGCCACAGCATCATCAAACGCTGCCTCCGGCTGTTCCCCGTACGCTTTCAGCGTCATATATGTATTCATCGCAAATATTTCCCGTTCAGCTGATAAAATATCCGGTTCCGACAGTGCCTTTTGCGTCCTATTTTCAGCCGAACAGCCAGTAAGGAACAAAACTACACAAATCACAAAGCTCCCTCTTCTCCATCTGCCCATAACACTCTCCATTCCATCAAAAATGATAGGATAAACTGCAGATTTCACCCGGAAAACTGCAGCCATAAATTCTTATTTCATCTTAAATTGCCGAACGGTTGACCGTTTTCCCAAAGTCTTTTTTCCATTCACCGTCTTATATGCACGCACACGCATATAATATGTTTTCTTTGATTTGATTCCTTTTTTAATTGTCGTCTTATTTTTCTTTACTAAAACTGCAACAGGCTTCTTAAAATCCTTGGTAGCTGCATACTGCACCTGATATCCTGCTGCCCCTGCCGCCTTTTTCCATGTAACAGTAACCTTTTTTGATTTAACGGATGCCTTTACCTGACCGACTTTTGCCACCGTCACTTCTTTTACGGATGCCGGCGGCTGGGGATTTTCCGGCTCTACAGTCGGTGTAGGCTGTACCGCAGACGTTTTATTATAAACAAATGTAATATCTTTTGCAAAACCCATCGCCTTTACTGTAATAGTAAATTCACTTCCCTCTGCAAACGGAGTGGCATCTGCCGCAATCGTTCCATCCGTGTTAATTATTTTTACAGAGCCCCTTCCCGATGTCCGATAATCCGTTCCATTGACATTGACAGAGGAAATATTTGCAATATAATTTGTAAACATCTTATCATCATACCCCTGCGCGGCAATTAATTTCTTTCCCGCTTCATCATACACAGCAACGCTCTCCTGAGTCGTCAAAACAAAATTTGCATTAATCGGGGCATAAATTCCTTTCGAATCTGTCACACCAAGTACATGGCTACCCGGCAGAAGCCCATTTGTGGATACCAGGCCATTTTCAGATTGAACTGGCGCAGTATCCACTGTATAACCCACTTCATATCCATCCGGAAGTCCTTTGACGGAAATTTCTGATTCATCAGCACTCTGTTCTAGCTCATAATTAAACTTCAATGGCACATATGTATCCTGAATATCAAATTGATATATCCCCTTATCCGTATAATAAGTAATATAATCTATTGTTTTCCCCATCATGCTCTCATAGTGGGCAGAAGATGTAGGACGGATTTTGCGGACATTCAAAATAAAAAGAATGTGGAGGTATAGACAATGGCAAAGACGATTTTTGAGGAACTGGGCGGCAGATACGAAAGGCAAGGAGATTACTTAACTTAAAGACAGTATATACATACAGCCTGCTGATATACTGCTTGCAGATACCTCGCAGAAACCAAACCATACAGAAAAGGAGTTTTTGCATATGAAATCAATATTTGAACAGTTGGGCGGTACATACCGCGAAGAAAATGGGTATCTTATTCCAGATTTAAGATTGCCAGACGAAGAAGAAAAGCCGATAGGAATTTGGGGACAGCGGCATCTGGACTATCTGAAGCAATACCGCAGGGTTACATACACTAATTTTCTCACAAGCGGCAGGTTGAACGCTTACCTTGCCGACATTGACAGGCAGGCGCAGGAACGAGCCGACAGGCAATCTGGATAGCAAAAATAGCCAAGATGTTATTGATTTGCTGACAAAAGCATCCAGACATTACCAACAGACAATTCTTATGATTACGCACAACAACAGTCTTACTTCTATGGTTGACCGTGTATTGCGTGTCATAGACGGCGTACTGACAGACTTGGGAGGTAATGCGAATGAAAAGTTATCTTGACCTTGTTCCTATTTCTGCAAAAGTACACCGAAAGCAAAATCGTATGTCTATTATTTGTATTGTATTGGCGGTCTTTCTGGTAACAGCTATTTTCGGTATGGCAGATATGTTTATCAGAGGACAGATTTTGCAGGCACAGCAGGAAAATGGAAATTGGCATATTGGAATAAGAAACATAAGCGATGAAGATGCAAAGCTAATAGCTTCCCGCTCAGAGGTAGCTGCCGCAGCCGATTACGGAGTTTTTAATTATCGGGGTGGGAAAGGCTATACTTTGTCGGGGAAAAATGTAACGGTATGCGGAAGCAATGAAAGTGCCGTCGCTGAAATTTTTGCTGCATTGGATAAGGGCTCATTTCCTGCAAACGGAGACGAAGCACTGGTAACAAATAATGCAAAAAATATGCTGCATTTAGAAATTGGAGAACAAATTGTTATCACTATGCCCGATGGGAGCGAAAGAGCATACACAATATCGGGGTTTATGAATAACACGGTAGGAATTATGAGCAGAGACTCTTATGGTGTATGTTTGACAACGGAAAGTTTTCGTGCCATTTACCCAGATGGGACAAGCAGTAATCCTGCTGACTACACAATGCGCTTATTGAAATTTAAGAGTACCCGAAATATTCAGAGCAGCATAGCTGAGATTAAGCAGCAGTTTGGATTATCCGATGAGCAGGTGTTCGAAAACACAGAATTGCTTGGTCTGTTAGGACAGAGCAGCAATTCTTTTATGTTACAGGTGTATGCTGTTGCTGCCATATTATTTATCCTTGTTCTGATTGCAGGCGTATTGATGATTACAAGCAGTATGAACAGCAATGTGGCACAAAGAACAGAGTTTTTTGGAATGGTGCGCTGCATAGGGACAACACCGAAACAAGTGATGCGGTTAGTACGCAAAGAGGCTTTGAATTGGTGTCGCTTTGCGATTCCGATTGGTGTTGCCGGTGGTATTGTATTGGTTTGGGTATTGTGTGGGTTTGTCAAGTAAAATGTGTAAATTTTTAATTTTTCCTTATCGGCAGTTTTCAAAGCTGCCGATTTTGTATGCC
>RAYF01000187.1 GCA_003611745.1 bacterium D16-36
TTAACCGATTAAAATCAACTGTGAACACCAGATTCGTGTCTATATTTAAAGACCCTGATGTTATCACAGAACTTACCTACCTCCAAGAACATTATGTCATCACACCAGCGGACAAAGCCTCAAATAATTACACATTTACTTGCAAAAAGTACTATTTCGACAGTCTAGTTAAAGAGTTGGGTTTAAATTCGACACCTGGAAATCCCACTTACACCCCAACAAACCTTTCTGCCTCTGAAATAATAGATAACCACAAATCAGCTCTTGCTTCCTTTGGCTTCGACACTAACAATTTAGATTTAGATTTACCATACTTATACTGCATACCTAAAATGCATAAGAATCCGTACAAACAACGTTTCATCGCTGGTTCCTCAAAATGTTCTACCAAATCTGTATCGATCTTACTCACCAAAGTTTTATCTGAAATCAAATCTGGGCTTCAAAAATATTGTTCGACAGTATATTCTCGCAGTGGTATCAACCAGATGTGGATTTTAAAGAATTCGAAGGAACTTTTAGAACATCTGAAATCCACTCATTTTAGTAGAGTCCATTCGATCAAAGCCTTTGATTTTTCGACACTTTACACTACAATTCCACATTCTAAATTGAAAGAAAGACTCGCAAAAATTATAAGTAATGCGTTTACAAGTAAGAACGGTAATCGCAAATACAAATTTATTGTTGTTAACTATGACAAAACCTACTTTGTAAAAGAAAAGTCAGATTCTGAAAATAAGTACACTGAAACAGACATTATTCAGATGTTAAACTTTCTGATCGACAACATTTTTGTGGTGTTTGGAGGAAAGGTCTTCCAGCAAATTGTCGGAATTCCAATGGGGACCAATTGTGCCCCACTCCTTGCCGACATTTTCCTTTACTCGTACGAAGCTGAATTCATTCAATCTTTGGTCTCTGAAGGGAAAAGATACTTAGCTTCTGACTTCAACTTCACTTACAGATACATAGACGATGTGTTGTCCATCAATAATCCAAAATTCGCGGATTACCTGAGCAGTATCTATCCTTCGGAGCTTGAAGTCAAAGAAACTACAGAGACAAATAATTCAGCATCCTATTTGGACATAATGTTGTCCTACGACACTGATGGTCACATGAACACCTCACTCTATGACAAACGTGACGACTTCAATTTCAGCATTACAAACTTTCCTTTTCTGAGTAGCAACATCCCTTCATCGCCTGCTTATGGCGTGTTCATATCTCAGTTGATACGCTATGCCAGAGCAAGTACCAAATATACGGATTTTGTTCTGAGAGCTAGGCGTCTTTCAGATAAGCTTCTCAGTCAGGGATATGTTTGTGACCGACTAACATCGTCACTGAGGAAGTTCTACGGTCGATATGGGGAACTCGTCATACACTATGATGTCCCACTCTCCAGAATGGTGGGTGATATTCTGTCATAGACCATTTGAACCATCC
>RAYF01000188.1 GCA_003611745.1 bacterium D16-36
TTTTTTTCTGCGGCCTTTTCCGGGGGGCGGCATCCTCCGCCCTGCCGGAATCTCCCCCGGCAACGGCTTCCGCCTCGTTGAAAAACACGATTTCCCCATTCACTTCCATAAAAGAAATCTGCTCCGCCGTTTCATGCCTTTCTGACGACCTGCCAAAACGGTGTCTCTTTAAGTCTGCAACCTGTTCCAGTACCAGCTGGAGGGTATGGTCGATATTTTCCAGCTGCTCCTGCTGTGACAGGAACAGCTGGATGAGCGTTTCCTTATCAAAGCTGTCCAGTTTTTCCTTCGTATATTTCAAAACCATGCCGCCTCCCGGTATCTTAATGGTTTTATTATACCAGAAATCCCTGGATCCTGCGAATCATACTTTCCCCGGCTTTCGTCATAATGCTGGTGCTTCTGGGGGCGGATATGGCTTTTGCATGCCGCCGTTTTTGCTGGCTCCAAAAAATGAGGAGGATGCGGCTGCCAGCCGCCAGATCCTCTGGGAAGCGTGCATGCGCAGCCGGAATACGGCAGCCTTGCACTGCGGCTGGACTGCCTGGAAATTTCTCTGTTTTGCACAAAGTCATCCCATATATTCTGGCGGTCTGACTGTCCTGACGGACCTCTTCGGGGTAATTGTCAGTCCCTCCATCAGCCAGCGGAACTGCTGCTGCGTCAGCGAACGTACCTCTTCCGGGCTGCGCGGCCATTGGAACCTGCTTTCTGATAATCTTTTATATAACAGGAGCCAGCCGTCCCCTTCCCATACAAGCCCTTTGATGCGGTCTGTGCGCCTTCCGCAGAAAAGGTAGAGGGTATCCGGGACATAAGGCCTGTTGCCGGTCTGCGCTTCCACCAGTGCAGCCAGTCGGTCCATGCCGGAGCGCAGATCTGTGTATCCGCAGACGATATAGATTGCTTTAAAACAGGTGGCATCATTAAGCATTCCGCATCACCTCCAGGACTGCCGCAAGGAGCGGCATGGGAGTATGCTCCGTCACATGGATGGAAGCTTCCTTTATGGAGATATCCAGACCCGGTTCAGGATTGCGGTTATCATGTTCACTTTTCTGCAGAAGTTCCGGTTCTACAGGAACCACCAGATGTTCGCGCATCTGTTCCGGAAGTTTTTCAAGGCAGGCCGCCCTTACACGGCGGAGCCGATAATAGTAATTCGCCTTTGTAATGCCATTGCAGGCACACCAGTCCGCTACGCTCATACCGACCGGACGATTCTGACAGTCCCTGATCTGTGCTGCCCATTTCTGAAGGCGGCATTGTGCCGCCACCGTAGTTGTTTCAGAACTCATAGACTAACCTCCGTATAGCGGTATCAAAAGTTAAGTCTTATACTTTTGATACTCATAATAGATATATAGTCTATTATCCTATTTTTGACCAAATCAGTCGAGGTACATGCTATCTACCGTTTAC
>RAYF01000189.1 GCA_003611745.1 bacterium D16-36
TTTATAGACAATCCGGATGTGGAGGAAGTTGGTATAGATGATGTCGCAATCCGTAAGGGACAGACCTATGCAACCGCTGTTTATGATTTAAAAGACCACCATCTGATTGCCCTTCTTGAAGGACGGGATGCGGAAACATTGACGGGGTGGCTCAAAAACCATCAAAAAATACGTCTGGTTGCCCGTGACCGTGCCAGTGCTTATGCAGCTGCAATCAATGCTGTGCTGCCGGACTGTGTCCAGGTGGCAGACCGTTTCCATCTGCTGCAGAACCTGCTTGAATACCTTAAGGACATATTCAAAGCGGAAATGCCTTCCGCCATATATATAAAAGATGGAAAAATACTTGAACAGGCGCCTGAAAAAATACAGAGAGAGAAAGAGCCTGACAAAAAATATCTTTCCACCCTGCATTATGATAATTCACCACCCGTGAACCCGGATGGTTCGGAACATTCATATGACAATAAGAATCACTGCCTTTCCAGAAAACAGTATAAAGACCAGGCAGAAAACCGTAAAAAAAACGGCAGCTGATACTTGAAGTCAGGCAGTTCTGGGAGAGGCTTGAAAAGAAAAAGATAACAACAGTTGCGAGGTATTTTGGGATATCCAGCCCTACCGCAAAACGGTATATCCAGATGTCTGCTTCTGAAATTGAAAGCATGGATTCCCCCAAAAACTATAAAAAACGGGATTCCCCCATGAATAAATGGTTAAATATCATCTTTAAAATGATGCTGGACGGGCACAGTGATGAAACCATATATTTTTATATCCGGGAGCAGGAAGAGTTCACAGAAAGCATGGAACAGCTGGCAAGGTATATTTATCTGATTGGAAAAAATAATTTTCCCGGCCGCACCCCTTTTAATGCACAATACCTTATAGAATATGTCATGCCACCGGATGTTATCTGTTTTAAACGTATGGAAATCCTAAAATATCTGCTGACCTGCGACCCTAAAGCGCAGAAAAATAAAGAATTAGACAAATACATAGATCTCATAAAAGAAAATTTTCCTGCAGTGCTTTATGCAGAAACGGTATTCAAGGAATTTCGTACAATTCTGATGGGAAATGAGCCTGAAAAGCTGGACGGGTTTCTGGAAAAGTACAGCAATGGATGTCTGGCATCGTTTTGTAATGGAATAAAGAAGGATATCGCCCCCGTCAAGAATGCGATATCCCATCCTGAAAGTTCTGGATTTGTTGAAGGAAACAACAACAAATTCAAACTCATCAAACGTATTGTATATGGAAGAAGCGGATTAGTCAATCTGGAAAAGAAGTGTAAACTGGCATTTATGCCCAAGACAGGTAAATTCAGCCTGCAAGATCTGGTGTAAAAAACTGGCATCAGAAAACTAGGTGCCAGTTTTTTACAGCATCCATATACCCAAAGTTCAGAAAGAACC
>RAYF01000190.1 GCA_003611745.1 bacterium D16-36
ACTCAACTTTCCCAGCAGATATTTCTAAATAACTCCTGTATAAATGCGGCTTGAGAGTTCATCCAATCGGTCACTTTACTTTTTATGCAGGCTGTGGCATCTGCTGACAATGTTGAAATATGCTCCGCAAACAAAGCCATCAGGCTTTGGAGGGCAGTTGTTAAATCCATGTCCTGGATATCTTCGCAGAACATGAAGAATAATTCGCCATAGGTTTTCTCATCATTTTCATTGCGGCGTATCCATTCCAGTATGGTGTATCTGGTAAATACAATTGCCGTATGGCTGACCATGGCATCATAGGTACGGCTCTGGAATTCAGTGCCGAGTTTCAGAAAGGATTTAGATGCTTTGAAAAAGCATTCAATTGACCATCTGTTTCCATAAATACGTACGATTTCCGCATCGCTAAGGCTGCAGTCTGTGCTAAGGAGATACAGGCACTCGCTCTTTTTATTGCGGTTACGTACAATGACAATCTTAACCGGGATGCCCGTTTTGGTTGTCACGATAATAGAACCAAAAATGTTTTTGTTGTTGTCAAAGCGTACAAACCTGCGCAGTTCCGGCAGTGTATAAGCCCTGCCCTGGTAATTGTAGCGCTGCTTTAGCTGCTTGACCATCCCGATCGCATCCATTCCGGTCCTCAGAATCTTTGCCAGCATCGGTTCTGTCGTAAACCAGGTATCCATCAGGACATAATCTGCCTGGATGCCGGCAGCTAATGCCCTCTGGATTAAAAGGATTGCAGCATCCGGCTTTGCAAGCAAGCTTTCTTTACGGGTTTTATAGCCGTTGGTGCGGTGGTCGATCTTATCAGAAATTTCCTGGTAACGGTTACTCTTCTTCGCAGAAGAAAGCAGGTTAAACCCTGCCGGAGCAAAGCTGTAACCGTCAGACCAGCCGAGTGTAAGCAAGGTAAATCCTTTTTGATATTTATGCTCTACATGATCGTATACCCGCGCAAGAAGCTCTACGGCTTTGCTCCGGTTCCGTTTGATGACAGAATCATCCAGGACAAACACCTTGACACGTTCCGGTCTGGTAAGCCTGCTGAATGCACTGGTCACTTTTGCGGCAAGGAGCAGCAGGAACTTCGTCCAGTTAAAAGAAGTGTCGTTCAAAAAACGGTAGTAAGTGTTTTTGGAAACAGCCTGTGCTTTCCGTTTGGAGTTCAGGAAGTGGAAAAGATTCCTGCCCTGGAATACTAACAGCAGCAAAAACTGGAATACCTCATATGCGGAAACACCACAGGATTTGGTAATGTTCGATTTCCGCATCAGTTTTCCGATTTGAAGCTCTTTGATTGCGTTAGAAAACTGATTTTGGGTATTTTCATTTTGGTTCATTTGGTATATCATAAGATCAGCACCTCTTCTTTGGATGGTATGGGTTGTCGT
>RAYF01000191.1 GCA_003611745.1 bacterium D16-36
GATATTATCATCCCGAAATACTTCTGAATAAATAAATCCGTTTTTTTCATAAAATTTTCTTGCTCTATGATTATCCTCCAAAACCCATAAAAGCACTTTACTAAATCCGCATTGTTTTAATTCTTTAATACACTTGTTAAGCAATAACCTACCGTATCCTTTTCCAATGTAATCAGGCAAAAAATATATGGAAACGATTTCTCCATATTCGCTGTATTTTTCCCATCTTGATTTACAGAAACTTGCAGTACCTATAAGACGCCCATGTTCTATCAGAACAAGGTTATTCATACCAATTTTATTGATACTATTAGCCCATTGCCCCGTTGGAATACTATTAAGATAGTTTTGAGGAATAATGTTTTTATATGCGTATTTCCAACTACTTTCATATATTTTGCTTATTTCAAGAGGATTATCATCTTTGGTGATGTATCTAATCTCCATTTCAACAACTCCTTAAATACCGATTTGTTCAAATCTATAAACTGGAATCTATCTATTTTCCATAATCAATTCTTTGCACTTCCATTCCTCACCCAGAATACAATATCTTTCTGTTGTATCAAGAACTACGTCGCTAAAACCGACTGCCTTATAACAGTAATAAGCTGGAAGATTATTCTCAAAAACACCCAATGATACTTTTTTTGCTCCATATATTTCAAATGCAAATTTTAGACCTAACTGGAGCATAGCTTTTCCATAGCCTTTTCCTCTCTTGTGAGGATTTATAATAACAAATCCAAAGCGTAATTCATCCAAAGATTCATCAGGATTCCTTAGTGTAAAAAAACCAACAATTCCAGTTTCATCAAATGCAGTAAACGGCATTAGAGATTCAACAAAGCAAAATTCATTTTGTGTTATTGGGTAATTACCAAGTACACCTGCTGTCCATTGATAAAATGCTTTTCCATCTTGACACCACGATAATATCGTATCTACATCCGAAGCTTTATATGGTCTTATTCTAATCATATATTTTCCCTCGCAAATTTGAATTATAGCAATCGGCTAACCAAATTAAATGCTGTGACTGCATAAACAAAAATTGCTACTCCGCCAAAAATAGCAGCATCTGTTTTCGATTTTTTATCATAGCATTCTTTCGCATTTAATGACATAACTAATCCCATAAACACAAACATAATAGGTAACGTTATATCATAAGGCAGTAATTTCATCAATCCAATAGAACCAAAAACAACTGTCAGAACCGAAAATACTATTTTCCAAATACGCATATATATTTCTCCTTATATTCTGATTTGCTATAGTTTAGCACATTTATAGAACATCTACAAGATTCCGTGTATGAAAAAGCAAAAGGAATGAATTCTTCACTTGACAATGTGTCAAAGAGCTTATGA
>RAYF01000192.1 GCA_003611745.1 bacterium D16-36
ATTTTACTCTGAGGTATTTTTTTATCAACCTTCTTTCTTGGAATTTCCTATATTTGAATTATACAGGAAGCTCCTTATATTATTATAATACAACTACTATCATAAGCCCAATCACAAAAAAACATATTCCTATCAAAGCCAATATAACTCCAGCTCTTATAAACTTTTCACTTCGCAAATTATTTTTGCACATACCTACAATTTGATAACAATTCATTTTAATAAAATCATCAACATTTGATCCTAAAATTTTAGCTACATATTCATCCTTATCCTTTGTTTGAATATATGGTGAAATCCCAACCATTGTTCGTAAATTAAATTCATTTCCAATTTTACTATTTATTTTAGGTACAACATGTATTAAAGCAATTATCAGGCTAATCAATTGACACCCCAAAGAAATAATCAATGGGACTTTATATAATAACGCTTTTGAACTATAAATTTGAGTAACAACTAATATTCCCGCAATTATGGCAGCATTAATAGTAATCAAAGACTGAATTTTTGAATCATTCCATAGGTACGACCGATACTGCTTATCTATTATACTTAAAGTAAAATCATACGCTAACTGTTTTTGTTTTTCACTTTCATCAATATCATTTTTCTTTTTTAATTTTGTTATTTCTTTTTTTATTGTTTCAATATCATTTAGTGCTTTATCAATTTTTTCATTTTTTATCATCTTTTCTGCATCATCTCCTAAATTAGAGTGTACTGTAAACGCTATAACAAATTCTATACGACTCTGTGATTCACGCAAAATCTATAAGCAAATTCAACTATTATAGTAAATCTCAAACATTGTAATACATCCAGTGTATATCATGCCTAGTAGTTGTATTCATTTGTGAACAAAATCTATTACGCTAAAATCATTTCCAAATTCTTATTTGCTTTCAAATACTCTATAATGTCTAATTAAATAAAAGTAACTCAACATTAGCCTTTCTTTTTGCCTTATCAAAAAACTTTTATTCATCACAAAACCACCTATCAACCATTAATATAATGCATATTTAAATCATATAAAATATTATTTATGCGTATTCCTCTTTGTTCACATTATCTTTAATTTAGAATTGAACAATCTATTTGATTTACAAAAAATATAAACCACATTGCTTCTTGAGGTTATCGTATAACGTAAACGGTAAATCACAAGTACCTCGACCAGTTACCAAATCTTTGAGATAATAGCCTAACCATTATAAAAAGTCCAAAAAGTTTAAAACTTAACTTTTTAGACCGGATTCAGGAGGTGGCTATGGGATCGAAAACCAGTTTAGCA
>RAYF01000193.1 GCA_003611745.1 bacterium D16-36
AATGAACATGGCTACACAATATACAGAAGAATTTAAGAATGATGCAGTAAGATATTGGAAAGAACATCCAGAGCTTGGGATTGCCAAGTGTGCAAAGAATCTGGGGATTAGTAAGACAGCTCTTTCTAACTGGAGAAAGATATATGCTGCAAAGGAGGGGACTGTCCCAACCAGAGGGAGGGGGAATTTTGAAAGTGATGATGCAAAGGAGCTTGCACGCCTGCGTAGAGAACTGCGTGATACCCAGGATGCTTTAGACATCTTAAAAAAAGCAATCGGCATACTGGGAAAATGACACAGGCTCTCTTCCTGGAAACTGCCCGGTATGAAGAGCAGCTTCTGGAAGAGGGGAAACGCCGGCCAAATGTCTCTGGTGTGCTGAGGATCTTAGGTGTTTCCAGAAGCGGATACCTTGCGTGGAAAAAAAGGCTTCCGTCCAATCAGGAGAAGAGAAAGGAGCAGATAAAAGAAAGAATCCTTGAAATTTACCAGGAATCCCATCAGAATTATGGAGCCCCCAAAATAGCAGAATGCCTGCGAAAGAAAGGGGAAAAGATAGCAGACAAAACAGTGGGGAATTATATGAGGGAACTGGGGATTAAAGCGCAATACGTGAAACCATATACGGCTACTACCATAGAGCCTGACCTTAGCAGCAGGCTGAGGAATATCCTGAAAGAGGACTTCAATCCAGAAAAGCCAGACGCAGTCTGGTGTTCCGATATCACATATATCTGGACTTGTGAAGGTTTTGTATACTTGACAAGTATTATGGATCTGTATTCAAGAAAGATCATCGCGTGGGAATTAAGTGATACATTAGAAGCAAAATATGTCGTAAAAGCAGTAGAAAAGGCAAAGGAGAGGAGGAAAGTGAAAAAACCACTGGTATTGCATACGGACCGTGGAATACAGTATGTATGCAGGGAGTATGCAGAAGCAACAATTGGAATAAAGAGAAGTTATTCAAAAAAAGCATATCCATGGGATAATGCCTGTATAGAATCATTCCACGCATTGATCAAAAGGGAATGGCTGAACCGATTTAAAATATTAGACTATGAGCATGCACACAAACTGGTATTTGAATACATAGAGACATTTTACAATACAGTCCGAATACACAGTCATTGTGGATATCTATCACCAAACGAATACGAGAATGTGTATGAGCAGAAATTAAAAAAGATGGAAGGATTGGTAGGATGAGGGGAATGGAATGTTGTAAGAAAAGTTCACTTTTAACTTGTACTTTTTCTTGACATAGTACC
>RAYF01000194.1 GCA_003611745.1 bacterium D16-36
CTGTATGTCAGGAAAATGGGAAAGTTTGAGACAGTGAATGAGGTTAAATCTGTGACAGCTCATGAAGTTATTAACATGATTGACTTTGTGGCAAGGCTTTACGGGCTGCCCGGTCTGGAAGCGGCGAAAAAGCTGGCTTCGGATTTTGGCATTTCTTATGACAGCCGGGGGCGGGCTTCCCCAAAACCGGCAAGACGGAGCGTGTCGGCAGAACTGCGGTTCTTGCAGGCGGAGCGGAAATGCTTCCGGGTGCTTAGTGATTATCTCCATCTGTTGGAGCGGTGGGAAACGGCATATGCGCCGAAATCGCCGGGGGACGGGTGGAACCCGCTGTTCGTGGAAGCCATGCAGAAACGGGAGTATGTGGGTTATCTTTTAGACACGCTGCTGACCGGGACAAAGGAGGAAAAAGCCGCAGTCATCACGGGGCATGGGAAGGAGGTGGAACGGATTGAGCGGAGGGTATCAAAGTTTGCCGCCAGAGGTCAGGCAAGCCGTGGGAACAGCCGTAGACAGCATGGACGGTGAAAAGACGGTGGGGGAAGTCCGGCAGATGCTGGAAACCACCCAGAAGGGGCAGACCGCCAACACGCCGGGGAATTACAGGGCGGTGTTTTTGCATGACCCGCTGCTTCGAGGGGCGTTCAGCAGCAACCTCCTGACTGACCGGGTTGACATTGTGAAGCCCCTTGGCTGGTATCGGGACGGGAACCGGCTGACGGACGTGGATATTCAATATTTAGTTCTGTATTTGGAGGAACACTACGGGCTGACATCAGAGAAGCGGATTGAGGGGGCTATCAAGGTAGCCGCCAATGAATACCGGTATCACCCTGTCCGTGATTACCTGAACAGCCTGCAATGGGACGGGACGGAGCGGGTGCGCTATGCCCTGCGCCATTTCCTCGGTGCGGAGGTGAGCGATTACAATTACGAAGTCCTCCTGCTGTTCATGCTGGGGGCGGTGGCACGGGTATTCAAGCCGGGGACAAAGTTTGAGGTCATGCTCTGTCTGGTGGGCGGTCAGGGAGCCGGGAAGTCCACCTTCTTCCGGTTCCTTGCTGTCCGTGATGAGTGGTTTTCCGATGACCTGCGGAAGCTGGACGATGACAACGTATACCGGAAGCTGCAAGGGCATTGGATTATTGAAATGTCGGAAATGATTGCCACGGCGAACGCAAAGAGCATTGATGTTGCTGCCTGTTTATTCTGACGTCTAATAAATCTGATTGATTGTCACAGAATTAACCGATATAATGACATCA
>RAYF01000195.1 GCA_003611745.1 bacterium D16-36
GTAACTTTGTCTTTCTTGATACGGATTGCACCATACTCCAATAGTTTCGATTCCCATTTCTCATGCGGCATATATAGTTTCACTGCGCCGCTGTATCCCTTCACTTTCCTGCCCTGACGTTTTGTGACTTCCTGACTTTTTGAAATTGAAATATCATAGCCAAGAAACCTCGCCCGGCCAGTTGCATGGGTGATTTTGGTTTTCTCCACTGACAGTGTAAGGTTCAGTTTTTCTTTGAGGAACACGGCTAAATCTGCTTTTAAGGCTTCAGCGTCCTTTTTGCTCCCGATAATGCTTATGATAAAATCATCCGCATAACGGATGTATTGCAGGTTTTTGTAAGTTTCATCCCGAAACTGCTTAGACGGGATTTCCCTCTGTTTCTCCCGCAGTCTGCGTAATTCCCCGGCACGTTCTTTCTTTTCGGCTTCACTAAGGCTGTCCCATACTTCCCTGTTCTGGCGCATAAACCTCTGCACCTCACGGTTCCGTCTGGCGTATTCCGGATTCACTTTGCGGTTTATCCTGTTTCCTTTTATAAAGCCTTCCTTATATTCCTCCACGTACATATCCAATTCATGCAGATAAATATTTGCCAGGACAGGACTGATGCCAGAACCTTGCGGTGTGCCGCAGTATGTCCTGTTGTACTGCCATTGTTCCATATATCCGGCTTTTAAAAACTTCCACATCAATGTGATAAATGCTTCGTCATCAATGCGTCTGCGCAGGATATCAATCAGCACGTGGTGGTCAAAGCTGTCAAAACATGCCTGAATATCCCCCTCCACAAACCAGTTTGCCCCGGCGAATGTCCGCTGTATCTGTTCGAGGGCTGTATGGCAGCTCCTCTTTGGGCGGAATCCGTGGGAATAATCGGAGAAGGTTGGTTCATAAATGCTTTCCAGTATCATTCGGACTACTTCCTGCACCAGCTTGTCATCCCCGGAAGGAATCCCAAGCGGACGCTTTTTACTGCTGTTTTTCTTCGCAATATATGTACGTCGTGCAGGTTTCGGGCGGTATGAGCGGTCTTTTAATGCGCTGATGATACGCTCTATCCTCGGACTGCTCATACCGTCCAGTGTTTCTCCATCCACACCCGGCGTCATGCTCCCCTCATTGGCGTAGATATTCCTATATGCCAACAGGTAGAACTCCGGGTTGTATAAGTTCCG
>RAYF01000196.1 GCA_003611745.1 bacterium D16-36
ATATATATATATAAATACCATGAGGTTCTCGCTGTGCAGGTTCAAATTTGGACCCCCCCCTTCCCTTTTTTCAAAGTTTATTTTGAATTTCCATCATGGCGACATCGTTCAATATAAACAGAACTGTTTTCGAAAAACGAGGGGAGGGAAGAATGTTGGAGAAATTGTTCATCAATTTGTAAATAAACCAACCGAAAATTATGTTCGAACGTTTGCTAGAATTAGAAATTAAACTTGATGTTCAAAATATAGTTATTGAAGTTTAGAAACAGGTTTGTAGGTTAGAAATCGGAATCAAACTACCACTTTTTGTGTGTAAATTCTGGTTTGTAGCTGATCTCTTCTAAATTAATCAACTGTTTTAAAATCAAATTGTGTATATCGAAATGTATTTATGAAATGCATATTCATCATTGCCGTGAAATCGGAATTTGAAAATCTCAACACTGCTTTTCTCGAGTCGGACTCGGACTACCAATTTTAGTGTGCGCCCGATCTGTTGGCGTGAAGGTGTATCGAAATACCCAACTCAAAATTTCGATGCTCATATCTTTTCAACAGTAAGAGATAGGAAAAATCAGAAAGACTAAATAAGACAGATATATGGATAAAAAATAATAATATTGAAATTTTTAGGAAACTTCATAAGCTTAATTTTTGTTTACTATTATAAGCAAAAAAGTGTCTTCCTCCTATGAACTTCTGAATTTGGAAATATGAAGGACGGTGAAGGACGTCATCGTAATAAATCGTTACAGTGTGCATCTAGCATTTCATATCTTGCATGGCTGTCGACTTTCAAAAAGAATGGAAATTGTAGATAGCAAAATACGAGATATTTAAGCTTACAAATAGCAAAACATGAAATTTTCGGTCCTTTTGAGTAATTCGACGCTCCCGTCAAATATTTGAATCTACTAAAAAACATGATAAAAAAAATAACAGAGACCAAAAATAAAAAAGACCAATCTAGCTTTTACTCCAAACGTAACGTTGGAGAACTTTCATTGTCCTAGCTTACAGGGTTCTTGAGAAATCGCTGATCCAATTTTCCACGGTTACGAAAACAATAGGTCTTCCGACGGAAGTCGGAAGACCTAATTAT
>RAYF01000024.1 GCA_003611745.1 bacterium D16-36
AAGGCGAAATGTTGCAAGGCATCTCCTGTCCTTCTTTTTAGGCGTTTTTCTTGTCTGTGAAGCAAAAAACAGAAACACAACCGAATGCAAGCACAAACAAAAAATGAGGGATAACAGGGAATTATCGTTAAACATCGTCTGTAAATGGCTCCAAATTTATAGGGTAGTAATGAATATATACTGAAAACTGATTTCCGTGCTAGGAACATAAATTATCAAAAGAACATATATTATAGGAATCTTCTCTATCACTATGGAGGGTTTCTATGAATCGCGCGGCACAAATTATCCATCTGAACTACGCCCGTCGTGAACATCTAACTGGCAAAGGTATTGGCATAGCCATTTTCGATACAGGAATCGGCTTCCATCCTGACTTATTTTCCAGCGGACAGACAAAACTGGCCGCATTTATTGATACAGTATATGGTAAAAAAAAATATTATGATGACAATGGACACGGAACGCACATTGCCGGAATCCTTGCAGGGAGCGGCAAAGCCTGCAACGGAATGTTCGAAGGAATCGCCCCCGGCTGCCATTATGTTATCATCAAAGTATTAAACCACCGGGGCGAAGGCAGTACAGAAAATGTACTCGCCGGCATCTCATGGGTACTGCAGCATTATAGGGAATACGATATCCGAATCGTCAACATCTCTATCGGCAGTACACTGGGCAAAAACTACGATGAATCCTCGCCTCTGGTCCAAGGCGTCAACAAGCTATGGAGTGCCGGACTTGCCGTATTTACCGCTGCGGGAAACCACGGCCCCGCGCCTTACTCCATCGGTGCGCCCGGCAACAGCCGGAAAATAGTAACCGTCGGCTCCTCAGATATGATACGGGACAATGCGGGCAGGGACTATTCCGGCAGAGGGCCTACCAGAAGCTGCATAAAAAAGCCGGACATCGTAGCGCCCGGCTCCAATATAGTCAGCTGTTATCCCATGATACAAAACCCCATCACAAACACCTATCATCCGATGCCTTCCACTAAGGACACACCAAATTCCTATAACGGTGCAGCCTATCTGCCGCGCACCGGCACCTCTATGGCAACCCCAATTGTCAGCGGATGTGCTGCCCTTTTGCTGGAAAAATATCCTTCCCTCACAAATAAGGACATAAAGCTGCGTTTGAGGAATACAGCGCTGAATCTGGGATATTCCCATGCAAGGCAGGGCTGGGGGCTGATCCAGTGCGATCGCCTGCTGTCAGGTAATTTCTAATTTACTGCAATACCCAGAAGGGCACTGTCTATACAGAATCTTTTACTCCTAAAATCCTGTATAGATGATGTCCTTAATTACATGCTTTAATTCTATTCCCCCTGTCATATCCGATAAAGTATTTTTTGTAATTTATCTTATTATTTTAAAATCATTTTAAAATAATATTGGCATTCTTCTGATAAAAATTTATAATTACAAATAATAGTTTAAGAAACTATTATCAATAGGGGAAAGGCTTAATATAAGGAGTGATAAGCATGAATGAATACAAGGGCAATATTTATGATGGTGGAGATAGCATATCCCCACAATTTTGCTTTTTAGCGGCTTCTGGTTGTGTAGCAGACGTTAGTATATGTGGCGCAGATGCAGGTGCTTGTATTGGTAACTTAGGAACATGTGGAGCAAACGCAGGATTCTGTTTTGGTAATTACACTGGATGCAAGAAAAATGCAGGAAATTGCTGGTCAAATGCCAAAAAATAATAGATAACAATTTAGCAAAAAGCCTTTCCCTTCCAAAATGCCCCGTAAAACTTTTATAAGTACTCAGAAAGGAATTGTTAATTATGAAATTTTCTAACTACAACTTGATATATCCTAATAGTAAAAACTACCTTTTAGTTAACACATTAACTGGAGCACTTTTTGAAATAGATTCAATTTATAAGCAAATTATAGATAACAATCAAATATTTTTATTAAAAAAAGAAGACATTTTGTTATATAAGAATACAGGTATAATAATCGAGGACCACGTTAATGAATGTAGAGTATTGGAGTATTTATTAAACAAAGAAAAATATTGTTCAAAAATATTATCACTAACTATATTATTAACTTGGGCTTGTAATTTCGCATGTCCATATTGTTTTGAAGGTGATAAAACAAAGGGAACATCAGCTATTTCTTCATATACAAAAAATGTAATAAAAGAATTTATTAGGAAAATGCTAGAAACAAACGGCAACATATCCGTTGTATCAATTACTCTTTTTGGTGGTGAACCATTATTAGAATTTAATAAAAATATAACATGGTTGAAAGAAATAAAAGAATTATGTGAGGATGCAGGAAAACATTTCTGTACATCCATAGTGACAAATGGTTCTTTAATAAATCCACAAGTTATGCAATGGCTAAATGAACTCAATTGCGAATTTCTTCAAATCACTTTAGATGGAACAAGGGAAATACATAATCAAAGAAGAGTAAAGAAAGATGGTTCAGGAACCTTTGATGAAGTTATCACAGGAATTAAAATTGCTTTATCTTCAAAAACAATCGTTCCTCTTATAAGAATAAATATAGATAAATCAAATTTACAGTATATAGATGAATTATTGATTTATTTAAAAAACCACAATATAAATATGTGCCCTATAGATTTCGGAATAATTAGGACCGAGAACACATCAATATCAAATTACGACGTGGATTGTTTGCAAGAGGATGAAATTGGTGAAATTTTAATTACATTATGGTATAAACTAAAAAATTAAATTTTCCCATTCAAATTGCTCCACATAGAAAAAATTTATACTGTGGTTTATTAAGTGATACCGCATATACAATCACACCAGATGGATGCTTATATAAATGCTGGGAGTACCTTGATAATAATAATTTTTATATAGGAAAAATAGAAGAAAATGGTAACATAAATGACATAAACTACAATTTAATTGATTGGATGACAAAAGATTTCACAGAAAACGAAGATTGTTGTACTTGTAAATATTTACCAGTGTGTGGTGGGGGATGTGCTGCAGTAAGTTATGAAAATTTTAATACAGTTCACAAAAGTGGTTGCTTCAAATCTAAAAGCTTATTCGATGCTGAACTAAAGTTTTACTATCAAAACATGTTTAACTCTACTCATTGTAAATAACATTCTATTTCTAGTACAGCGTAAATTAAATACTTTAATGTTAAACGAAGCAGATGGAAAAAGGAAAAGTTTAATGCAAAGAAAATAAATTTGTGTTGTACTAGTATAATCCACTATATAACCTTTGGGTGAATATACTAGAAAATACAGAAGCATAAACATAGGCATAACAAAATTACACTGAAAATTTTACTCCTGTGCCATGAGAAGAGTAGAGCAGCAAAAGTACAGTTAATAAATTATGCATTAATCAAACCGATATTTTCCTATTTATGTAGTAAAATAATAGTATTTTATGAAAAGCAATACTCAAAAAAACAACACTCACATATATGACGTTTCTTCCATTCTATAGAATTAATAGAAAATCACGCCTTGTACCACTAGCCCGCTAAAATACAATTATCTACTTAAACAGAAATAGGTTTGATGAAATTTTATCAATTTCAACTCCATTCTGATTACAACAGAATTTATCATGTATGACGGATACTGTGGTTTACACTTTTCAATAACATTGCTAACATTAACCACAAAACAGTATAGATGACACAAACCCACCATAGCATAAATAAAATCATAATCATTATCAAAGAACACAGTTATTTATCTCTCGGCAAGCCTAACAAAATCTATTTCATTACAAGCCTTTAGGCATAAGCCCTACCACTTAGTATAATATCAAAAATACTCTAAATTTTTAAGGAGGATCTTACGATGAAGATATTTTCTCAAGTTAAAGAATACATATATATTCATAAAATTAGTTTTATAATATATATTCTTCTTTGTTTAATTTTGGGTATACTTAATATTATTTTACCTCTTATTAACGGAAAATTTATTGATACACTACTAATTTCCAGAACAGCCAACGTTGTCCTTTACTTTTGTTGCATTTTACTTTTAGTATTTTTAACAAAACTTATAGTTGGCTATTTTGTCAGGATATTATATGCAAAATTACAAATCAATTGTGCTTATGAATTTAATTTTAAAATAATTAAACATATACAAAAATTGCCATATAACAAAATAGAAAATATGGATATGCTATACTTAAATAAAATAGTAAATAATGATACTAATGCACTTATTATATATGCTTTATCAGTTTTACAAGAATTTATTATACAAGCTTTCGCTCTTTTTTTTCCGAGTATAGTATTATTTCAATTAAATAATACTATGTTCTTCTTTTGCCTAACAGCTATGCTATTTTATTGCATAACATACCTAATTATCAGGAGAAAATTATATAAAATGTCACAAGAATTAACCAAGGCAAATAGTGATTTTTTTTCTAAAATGCAAGAGCAATATGATTTTATTCTATTTTGTCATATATTTTCTTTTTTTAGTGAAATGCATAACAGATTAAATAATTATTTTCAAAAATTGAAAAAACTAACTATAAAAAGCCAAAAAATCAGTTACTTTTTTGAAGGCATAGAAGATACTATTTACATGACATGCCAAATTTTCGTATTTTACTATGGTGGAGTTCAAATTATCCACGGCAATTTTACTTTTGGTATGTTTACAATATATTCAAGTTATGTATCCATGATCTTGTCATCACTAAAATATTTTTTTGAATTCGGAAAAAAATATCAAGAAACAATGGGAGCACATGACAGAATAGAGCAACTGTTAAGGATGGAAGAAAAGAAAAATGGTAATAAACAGTTACAAAGCATTCACGCTATTAAACTATTAGATGTATCATTTTCATATGACAAAAAGGTGATCTTAAAAGAATTAAATTATACATTTTCAAAAGGATATATATATGGTATAATAGGCGAAAATGGTGTTGGTAAAAGTACTCTGCTAAATCTAATTACTGGTATTTATGAAGCAGATAGCGGTCATATTCTATATGATAATGATGATATCAGAACTATAGATTTACTCCATATAAGAAAATATTTATTTACAGTTGTCCCTCAATCAATTGATTTACTTGACGATAATATATTTAATAATGTGGTTCTTACGCCGAATTTTGACGACAAATTTAAAGATAGGCTTAAGGAAATTATTAAAATTTTGAATTTTGAAAAAGGTTTTCAAAATAAATATAGCGACATCAATATCAAAATTAACGAACATGATATTTCAAAAGGTGAACAGCAAAAAATTGCTTTATTACGTGCCCTTCTAAAAGATCCCGATGTTATTATTTTAGACGAGCCAACTACTGCTTTAGATCAAATTACAACAACTAATTTATTACAATATTTGAAAAGCAAAAAAAAGGATAAAATTATCATTATTATTACTCATGATGATAGAATAACTAGTATTTTTGATTCTATTTTGAAACTCTAAAATAAATAATTTTTGTATTCTCAAAAATAAGAGGGTGAAATATGTTGAAACTTATTTTTATTGTACTTCTGATTATAATAGTAGTTATAGGAAAAATCCTTACTACTTTAAAGCCCGAAAATAAATATTTACATTACGGAAACATTATACTAATAGTGCTATCTTTAATCGTCCTTGTTTTTTGGGATGATGGTATGGTATACAACGGAAAGATACATATTACAGAAAGAAAAATGAAAATAGAATTTCTAAAAGCAGACCGAGAATTCACAAACCAAATGAAAATTGGTGCACAAAAAAAATTAAATATAAAAGCAACTTGCAAGCAGGGACGTATTCTGCTGACTATCTATCAAAAACAAAAAGAACATACATATGACATATCAGAATGGAATAATGACTTAGAATTATCAGAATTCGAAGAAGGATATATTAACCTGCATCTAAAAAATATAAATGCCCGACATGTAAAAGTAGAAATCAATAGTACAAATTAGAAGATTTTCCTATCTCTCTATTTTTTATATCTTCTAACGGTATATGAGGGGATTACAAAACATTTATAGTTCCTTTCCCCTCGTATGCTCTTATCTATGCCTGTCTTACATAAAACACATCATCCCAGATTTACGATTCATAATGCTCCAGCTTTTCATCATAACTAATTTTTCTCTTTTTCAAACATGCCAGCTCATTTCATTTCGCTAACACAAACAAGACCATCAGAAGAACGCTGCCTTTGTGTTCTTCTTGTGTGAGAAAGGTTCATTCGCGAACTGAAGTATCTTTAAGCCAGCGTTTTAGGCTGGCTTAGAGATACTCCTCACACTTACCACCCTTTATCCAAAAGAAGTTCATCCAGCTTTTCCACAAAAGCCCCAAACTCATTTTTGGAAAGCTGCGCATCTGCGCCGAGACGCTCGCCCTTGCGCTTCATCTCCTCATTAATCAAAGAAGAGAAAATAATAACCGGCAGGTCTTTCAGCTCCTGATCCGCGCGAATCAGACGGAGCAGCCTGTGCCCATCCATCTGCGGCATCTCTATATCTGTAATAACACAGGCAACCTTCTCCCTCACGTTGCCATCTTCCTTATACTGCTGTAGTATCTCCCACAGCTCAAGGCCATTGTTTGCCGGAAGAAGATTTACATAACCCGCTTTATTCAATCCATTATAAATCAAAGTGCTCAGAAGCTGTGAATCCTCCGCATAGAGAATCGGGGCATTACAGGTTCTTCTCCTGCCAAGCTGATCCACATCCCCCACTTTAATTCCAACTTCCGGTGAGATTTCTGCCACAATCTTCTCAAAGTCCAGCAGTATCACAAGCTTTCCATCAAAATTTACAATACCTGTGGCCACACTTGAACTGGCAGAATTTATCATACTATCCGGCTTTATAATAGCTGACCAGTTTACACGGTGAATCCCAACAACCCCATGTACATGGAAACCGGTATTCAGCTCATTAAAATTCGTAACCAAAAACATGTCTGTCTTCGGGTCTGTCCTCTCTTCCATCCCAAGGCACTTTGCAAGATTAATAACTGAAATTGTCTCGCCTCTTGTAGTAAAAGCCCCCTCCACATTTGGATGGCCGTTCGGTATCGGGGTTAAAGGATTATAAACAAGAATCTCACGAATCTTCGCCACATTAATACCATAATAATTCCCACTTACCATAAACTCCAGAATCTCTAACTCATTTGTTCCGCTTTCCAATAAAATATTAGTATCCATACTTTCCTCCATTCTAAACAGGTTTCTGCTGACAGAGATTTTGCTTCCATCTATTACACTGTACCGATCTTTCCCATTACTATTTATTTTACTATAGAGTACATCTATTTGCAAGCCTATATCATTTCTTTTTAAATATAATCAGCTTGCTAAATACAAAATTTAACACAATGACAATTATATTAACTATCACTTTCATCAATAAATCATACAGACCCGCTACACTTACCGTTATATACATCAAAAACATGTCCAATACTGCTGTAGCCAGACGACATGCCATAAATGAAGCAAACTCCTGCAGGACCGCCCCCCATGAATCTGTTTTGCTCTCAAAGACAAAAAGTTTGTTTGTAACATACGCAAACAGAATACTTAATGCCAGTGCAAGCCCATTGGCTGCCATCAAATTCATATGAAAAACTCTGGCAAATAAAGCGTACGCCCCAATATTTGTCAAAGTAGTCAGACCGCCAAAAACCAGATACAATATTACTTCTTTATATTTTAAATACAAAGCCCATAAACTTTTCATTCCTATACCCCGCCTTTCTTAATTTAAATGTTTCCCCAAAATTAAGAAAGCATTATTGAGTAGTTTGAAAGGAACTTTCAAACTTGTTTTCCCGCTAAATTTCTCTATATCTTACCCATCAGTTTATCCAGCCCCTGATGTTCTATATTTGCAAGCGACTGAAAAATATGCTCATTTGCCAGCCGTTCCGCCCTTTCCTCGTCTTTATTGATTACCGCCTCCAAAATCGCCTTATGCTCTGCGCTGGCAGTCTTTGCCCTTTCCATAGAAGACAAGGTATTCTTGCGCACACGCTCTACATAATGGTGGTAATCCGACAATATATGCTCCAAAATCCTGCTCCCGCATGCTTTATACAGATATAAGTGGAAATGGTTATCCAACTCAAATATCTGCTCCCAGTGCTCTTTCTGGATATGAAACTCACTTAAATAAATGATTTCTTCCAAATCATCAGCCTGTTCCTTGGAAATATGCCCGCATGCCCATTTCGCACAAAGCCCTTCCAGATAAGAACGAATCACATAGATATCATAAATATCCTTCGCCGTAATCCCATTCACATAAGCGCCCCTGTTGGGAATAATGCTTACCAGCCCTTCCAACTCCAATTGGCGGAGAGCCTCCCTGACCGGAGTCCTTGAAACCCCCAGCTCCTTACTAATAGCTGCTTCCTTTAGTTCATCCTTCTCCCGATAATGCCCCTCCAGAATATCCTCCCTAATCTTATTAAACACTTTACCGCGCAGGGAATATTTGTCTAACTCCTCTTTTCCACCAGTATACCTGTCCATTTTCTTCCACTCCTAGTATCGTACTTATTACTCCGCCGGAATAACAGAAACTTTTTCACTCTAAAAGGCAGCAGGGGTAATCCCGGCTGCCTTACCACGCACAGTCTCCCGGTGTACGGACCAGAGAACCTGCACGCACCCAAAACATCCCAAATCATAAATGCTTCCCTCTTCGCTTCCTGTGTACGGCCATTCTGCTCCAAGATGGTCATCTATTTTCTGAAACATTTCAGGCAGTTTTGAAACCAACAGTATTTTATCATATTTTTATAGAAATTTCACTATTTTTTGCAGATTCGTATTGAGAAAAATAACAATTGTAGTAAAATAGGGGTACTAAACATTTGAATGCACATAATAAGCTGAAATGAGGGATTTATATTTATGGACAACAAGCAATTTTGTTTTATTATCTGCTGTAACAACCCTATTTTTTTAGAAGAATGCCTGCTGTACATACGGCAGCTATACATTCCTGACGGCTATTCCATTGACCTAATCACTATCAGTGAGGCAGAATCCATGGCAGAGGGCTATCAGGCCGGGATGGAGGCCAGCAATGCAAAATACAAAATCTATCTTCATCAGGATGTTTTTATTCTGAACCGCAGCTTTCTGCATGATACATTACAGATATTTCTCAAAAATCCTGCCGTTGGAATGCTTGGCATGGTTGGCACAAAAAAACTGCCGGAATCAGCTATTATGTGGGAAAGTAAGAACAGGATTGGCGCACTCCGAAGCTGTACGCTAAATACGGTAGATGATTTTTTCGATATTCCCATGAAAGCTGATGTCTGGCACCCCGAAACCGTAGAGGCAGTCGACGGGCTTCTTATGATGACCCAGTATGATGTCAACTGGCGCCAAGACTTATTCCACGGATGGGACTTTTATGACGTATCACAGTCCTTTGAATTCCGCAGGGCCGGTTATCAGGTGGCTGTCCCCTACCAGCAGGCTCCATGGGTACTGCACGACTGCGGATTCTTAAACCTTGCAGGATACCAGACGGCCAGAGATATATTTGTTAAGGAATACCACGGCGAGTTTTAATTTTATACATTAGAAAGGATTCCGATAGACCATGCATAATAACTGCAAAGAATCATTATACGAGATGATACGGACCGGCAGATTTGCCGATGCAGCTTCCTTCACCGGACAGCATATCAAAGAACATCAGGACGAAGAATATTTTGTACTATTTTATATCCTTTTTCGGATATGGGAGGAAGAACGGCAGGCTGGCACCCCTGATATCTTCTCCTCCCCTTTAGGACACGACCCGGACACCCTGCTAGAGCATTATACACAAATAAAACTCTGCCTGAGGCGTTTTGAATATCAGATGGCAGATGAAATCCTAGACGAAGCTATACAATATTTCAATGCATATCAGGTATCCCCATACGCACTTTACCGCATCGCACAATTTGCCTGTATCAAACCATCAGCCGCATTCTGTGAGCTCGCAAGGATGTATAAGGCAGCAGGGCAGCAGGAATTAGCGGCCGTCTTCCGGCAGGCAGCGGAGGGGGAGGGATAAGTTAATCCCCCTGTACCCCCGGCATACATATTGGCAGCCTGCCATCGGTGCGTTCCGGATTCCGGACACATCCGTTCCTACAGTTCCTAAACAAATTCACTATAATTTCAGAAAGGATTGTACTAAAATGAAAATATTATTTCCCAGCTGGAAAACATTTGGACTGGAAGATATTACAGAAACATTCCGGCAGATGGGCCACACCGTCCTCCATTATACACAGGAACCCAGAGATTACCGGCTGGATCCGCGCTTTAAGTCCGAACTAAAAAGATATATACGAAATGAACAGATTGATTTAATATTTACTTCCAACTATTTTCCGATTGTATCAGACGCCTGCCATGAATCAGATACCCCTTATATATCATGGTGCTACGACAATCCCCTGATACTGACTTATTCCAAAACAGTTTTCCATCACTGCAACTATATCTTCCTATTTGATACACAGATGGTACAGGATCTGCAGGCACTTGGCGTTGAACATGCTTACTACATGCCGATGGCAGTAAATGCCAAACGCCTGAATTCCCTGAAGGCATCACCAGAACAGAAAAAGACTGTACAGGCAGATATCTCTTTTGTAGGTTCGCTCTACACAGAAAAGCATACCCTGTACGACCGCATGGAATGCCTTGACGGGCATACCAAGGGCTACCTCGAAGGAATCATGGCCGCACAGCAGCTTATCTATGGCGCAGACATTCTCGAACCGTCATTGACAGACGACATCATAGAAAAACTGCTAGGATGTATGCCTATCGAGCTTCATGCTGACGGTCTGGAAACATACCAGTATGTCTATGCAAACTATTTCCTGTGCCGCAAAATTACCCAGACTGAGCGCACTGGGCTGCTGCAGCTAATCAGCCATGCCCTGCCTGCCATGGTATCTGGCAGCGGCCAAAAACCAAAACCGCTTAAGCTGTATACACCGGAAAGCACGCCATTCCTGCCGGATGTAGAAAATATGGGAACCGTCCACTATCTCCATGAGATGCCTCTGGTATTCCGCCACAGTAAAATCAACCTGAATATCACTCTCCGTAGTATCAAAAACGGTATTCCGCTCCGGGCCATGGACATTATGGGGGCAGGCGGTTTTCTGTTAACCAACTACCAAAACGATTTTAACCATCACTTTACAGACGGGGAAGACTACGCCAGCTTTAGCAGCCCCGCAGAAATGCTTGATAAAATCGAATACTATCTCTCCCATGACGCTGAAAGGCAAAAGATTGCCGAAAATGGCTGGAAAAAAGTGTGCAGCGGACACACCTATGAAAAACGTATAAAAGAAATGCTGGAAACAGCTAATCTAGCATAACATACCTTTCCGCACTTTGAAGTTGCGCGATTCAAAAAAATAGCGCATATAGATTGGTTGAAGCTTGTATAGGAAAATACTATACTGATAATGCGACGCGGCGCAAAAAAATGAGAGGAGAAATTTTATATGAGCTTCGGAAAAAATTTGCAGTTTTTAAGACATCTGAGAGGAAATATGACGCAGGAGGATTTGGCTGAGAAAATGAATGTCAGCCGTCAGACCGTATCAAAATGGGAGTTAGATACAGCACAGCCCGAAATGGACAAGGCTATAGAGCTTTGCAGGTTTTTCAATTGCTCATTGGATAACTTGTTCCGCGATGATATGGTCGCTTGTGGGGAAGTATATACAAATCTGCGTGTCGAGACCGTTCCCGCTTTCCGCTATATAAAGTATGCCGTTATAAGCTCCGATCCGGAGAGTGACGCTATTAACAAAGTAATTTCCATCGCCCATGGCTGCGGTGTGGATAACCCCCGTGCCATTGGCTGGGATTTTCCTAATGTGTCACAGGAGCAGATAAATGTTTTCAACATGCACGGCTACGAAGCGGCATGGATACTGCCTGACGGAATTACCCCTCCTGACATGGAGGTACATGAGCAGGCAGCCCACAAATATGCGGCAGTACACATTGGAGAACCCTACGGAAACCCTTTTGTGACTATTCCCAACGCCTATAAAACACTTATGGAGTATATGCGCGTGAATGGTCTGGAACACATACAAAAGGACGTTATTCCCTGCTTTGAAACCGACGGAGATGATATGGATATTTATATTGCCTGCAAGTAGCGCATTATAAGCAAAAATTAAGTTACTGTTCACTCCCCAGTAACTTAATTAATTTCCATGCCAACAGGAAAAAGTCATTGACTTGCTCTGAAATAGTATATATACTGATAATAGCAGGAAAATTATGGTAAGGGATGTAAATTGTGGTTTCAAGGAAAGGATGGTTCTAAGATGAAGAAATATGAAAAGCCTGTTGTTTTAGTAAATGAGGAACTGGCAGAGGGAATCTACACCGCGAGCGGCGACAATGACTCTGTAAATACAGGTGTTACAAAGAATGCTATATCAGTAGACAGCGTAAAGGAAAAAACGGTAGGTGATCAATGGAATAAGACGAACACCTATGGTGTCACCATAAAGAATTCTGGAAGCACAGAGAGTAAGGACTGGTCAGCAACTGTTACTGTCAGCCAGGGTACTGCTACTGCAGCACAAGTATACAACGGCTGGCAAGCCAGCGCTTCCCTGAGCGGCAACACCATTACGATTACTCCTGGCAGCGGCGGTGCTATTGCTGCAGGCAGTTCTATCGAAGTAGAAGTTGTTGTAAATTACAGCAGTAATTCTATCAAAGTTACAAAATAGCCTATATTATAGGAAACAAAACCAGTTTCCTATAATCGATTTACGGCACAAAAACGTGTGCCTTTTATCAAAAATTGCTTTGCAATTTCTGATAAGTTATGTTACATACAGTGCTATAACAAAAAAGCTATCGGCATATGCCGGTAGCCTTTTTGTTATAGCAGGAAAGTCTTCGCTCAATCGCCCGCCTCATCGCTTCAGCAGCTTCTTTATCCCCTCCTCAAGCTCCTGCATGCTGCCGCCATTCCAAAGCTCATGCCTGCACCGCTTGCGAAACTCATCTTCTTCAAGCTGCCTCTCCATAATTGCCTGGCTCTTCTCCTCCGGGTAACCGCGGCCCGCTGCAAGACGCTCTATGCGGATTTCCGGCGGCACATAGACATACCACACCTCATCGCACAATTCATCACAGCCTGTCTCAAACATAATAGCTGTCTCCAATACAAGAATGCCCTCCTGCGCCCTCCGTTTATCAATATAATCCTTCAGGTAAGATTTCACCGCTGGATGGATAATCCGGTTTAACTTTTCCAATTGTTCTGAATCACCAAAAACAAGTTCTGATAACTTCCTTCGGTCTATCTCTCCCTGCCCGTCCAATATATTACTGCCAAACGTCCCAACAATCTCTTGATAACCCCTTTTCCCCTTTTCCATCACCAGATGCCCAAGGTCATCCGCTATCAAAAGTTCCGCATCGGCAATGTCTGCCAGCCTGCCGGCAGCAACAGTTTTTCCACTCCCCACGCCGCCTGTCAGCCCAATTACATACATCGTTATCCCCCATTTCAAAACATCCTGCCGTCCCCTAGAGCGTGCCTAAATATGAATTTTCTAACACGCTCTAATGTGCTTCCTTCCAGTCCCTGCCCTCCAGCACTTCCACTTCAAGCGGGACAGATAATTCAACTGCCCTTGGCATCTCCTCCAATAAAATCTGCCTTACGGTTTCCTTCTCTTGTTCCCATGCCTCCACCAGAAGTTCATCATGTACCTGCAGTACAATTCTGGACTGCAGCTTCTCAGCTTTCAGGCAGTTTGCCACCCGTATCATCGCAACCTTAATAATATCCGCAGCCGTCCCCTGAATCGGCGCATTCATCGCCACGCGCTCGCCAAAAGAACGCTGTACAAAATTAGAAGATTTTATTTCAGGAAGCGGCCTTTTCCTCCCAAACATCGTCTCGGAATATCCCAGCTTTTTGGCCTTCTCCACCAGCCCGTCAATAAACTGCTTTACGGCAGGGTACATGGCGAAATACTGGTCTATATAAGCCTGTGCCTCCTTTTTCGGGATATTCAGGTCCTGGCTCAGCCCAAATGAACTAATTCCATAAACAATCCCAAAATTAACTGCTTTTGCATTTCTCCTCTGCAGATCCGTCACTTCATCATAAGGCGTATGGAATACCTTGGATGCCGTGCTGCGGTGGATATCCTGATTTTCCAGATATGCTTCAATCAACCCCTCGTCGCCTGACATGTGGGCCAGCACGCGAAGTTCAATCTGGGAATAGTCAGCATCCAGAAAAACACATCCCTCCTTCGGCTTAAAGACTTTCCTGATTTCCCTGCCAAGTTCCATCCGGATTGGGATATTCTGCAGGTTTGGGTCTGTACTGCTTATTCTCCCGGTTGCTGTAATCGTCTGGTTAAATTTCCCATGGATACGCCCATCCTGCTCAATAAAAACCGGAAGCCCGTCTGCATACGTGGATTTGAGCTTGCTGACCTGACGGTAATCAAGAATCTTTGCCACAATCGGATCCTCATGTTTTAACTTCTCCAATATATCAGCAGATGTTGAATAACCCGTCTTCGTCTTTTTGGCAAACGGCAGCTTCATCTTCTCAAATAAAATAACGCCAAGCTGCTTTGGGGAATTAATATTAAATTCCTCCCCAGCCAGATCATAGATATCGGTTTCCAGCGCAGCCACCTTCTCCCCCAGAAGCTTCGACATCTGCTCCAGTTCCGCCCTGTCAGCATGCACGCCTTCCCGCTCCATCTGATACAGATAATATACCGTCGGCATCTCCACCTCTTCCAGAAGCCTTTCCATCTGTCTGTTCTCCAGCTCACTTTTTATTTTATCTGCCGCCAGCAACGTAATATAGGACAGGTTTCCCAGATAATTGATTAATTTGTCCCCCATCTCGCCCTTCCCACCGGCATTACACAAAAACTCCTGATACTCCGTCTCCTGCACAAGCTCAGACAGCCTCTGCTTCCCAAAATAATCCTCGTACGACGGAACGGTCTTTCCCAGAAAATCCCTAGCAATATCATCTATCCGGTAAGAATCCTTTAACGGGTTAATCAGATACGCACCGATTGCTATATCAAATACCTGTGAAAACAATTTCTTTGTCTGCCCCTCTGTCGCATCAAGAAACGCTCTCTGGCACGGAGCCTCCTTTTTTGGTGAAAGCTGTTCTATCGGTGTAACCAGATGCATAGCATTTTTCCAGTCCAACAGTGCAATCTGCGGAACCCCTTTTTGGAGTTTCTGTATTATCCCCAGCAGAAAAGCTGCGTCCAGTTCTTCTGACTGAAACATACAGGCCGTCAGAATCTCGTCCGCACGGTACGTAATACTCACTCCCAGAAAAGGATACTCAGGTTCCCTATCTTCCGCTTCCCCGACCGGGAGTGCCATACTCTCCTCATCAAAAACCAGATTCATCTGCCCGGTAGATTTTTTCTTTGTCTTCTTCCACACAGCGCCTGAATTGCTCCATTCATCCCCCAAAAAACCTACCGAAACCATCTGCGGGCTGACTGAAAAAAGTTCCTCCACAAATTCTGTAACCTCTTTTCTGCCGGACAAACGCACAATCTTCCCCTCTGCCTCAGCCCCCTGCGAGCGGATAGCTGGATCAAACCTGCCCTCCAGCGATTTTAGCTCCAGTTTCTTAATCCACTCAAATGCTTCTTCGGTAAATAAATCCTCATATCTTGCCTCCTCAAAGGAAAAATCAACCGGGCAGTCTGTTTTAATCGTTGCAAGCTCTTTGCTCAGGTATGCCAGATCCTTATTGGCGCGCAGAAGCTCCCTCGCTCTCTTTGGCTCCACCTGCTCAATATTCTCATAGGCATCCTCCAAAGTCGGAAAAGCTGCAAGAATCTTCCCTGCCGTCTTCTCGCCAACCCCCGGCACTCCCGGAATATTATCCGCAGTATCCCCCATCAGGCCCTTCATATCAATAACCTGCTTTGGCGTTATTCCATACTTTTCTATAACCTCAGCAGTATGATAGTCCTCGATTTCCGTGCCGCCCCTTTTTGTCTTTGGGATTCGGATTAAGATTTTATCAGAAGCCAGCTGCAAAAGGTCCCTGTCCCCAGAAACCAGCGACACTTCCTTCCCCTCTGCCTCAGCCGCCCTTGCAATCGTCCCCAGAATATCATCCGCCTCAAATCCCCCCTGCATTATCACCGGCACCTTCATTGCCCTCAATACATCCTGAATCACCGGCACCTGCTGCCTGAGTTCTTCCGGCATTGGCTTTCTGGTCCCCTTATACTCGCTATACATCTTGTGGCGGAAGGTAGGCTCCTTCACATCAAAAGCAACCGTCAGGTAATCCGGTTTCTCCTCCTCAAGAATCTTAAGCATTATATTTAAAAAACCATACACCGCATTCGTGTGCAGCCCCGCGGAATTCGTCAAATCCGGTACACCGTAGAACGCCCTGTTTAAAATGCTGTGCCCATCAATCAAAACAATCTTTTCACTCATATTCTGCCTCATTTCTTCTATAATAAAAACATGCACCCAATACAAAGAACAGCCAAAAATGCCAGCTTTCCCAGATAAATAATATGGTGCCTCCTCAGATACTCCTGCGCAATGCAGAGCCTTTCTTCCGAATCAATCCAATTCTTTTCCGACTCTTCCTCCAGATACCTCATTCCCATAATCATAGTATAATAGATATCATATTCCTCCCTGCAGTCCTGACATTCCTCCAAATGCCTGAGAAACGCCTCCAATTCCCCTGCCCTCAATTCATTGTCAATAAATGGGATATACTTTTTCTGCACCTCTTTACAATCCATAACACACCCCCCAGCCCCTTATGGCTGATTTAATCCTGAACCCACTTAACTCCGCTTCCATGATTCCCCTTGGTAACAATCAGCTTATTAGGAATCTGCTCCTTTAGTTCAGAAACATGGGAAATCACGCCAACCAGACGCCAGTCCCCGGCAAGTTCCAAAAGAACCCTCACCGCTGTCCCCCTCACCTCCTCGCTAAGCGAGCCGAACCCTTCATCGATAAACATCGTATCTAAATGTGTCTTACCTGCTGTCCGCTGTACCACGTCCGCCATGCCGAGCGCCATCGACAGGGAGGCGAGAAAAGTCTCCCCGCCGGAAAGCGTCCTTGCATCCCTGCTCTTCCCCGTCACTGGATTGTAGACATCCAGATCAAGGCCGGCCTCGCCCTGCCCTGTCCCGGTAAGCTCCCTGCACTTTAACAAAAACTGTTCTCCCGTCATCTTCGCCAGACGCTTATTCGCAGCCTGTATAATCTGCTTAAAATACTGCCTAAGAATATATGTCTGGAAATGCACCTTCCCATTCGCTGCATCATTCAGGGAACGCACCACTCTCATATCCTCCATCAGCGAAGCCTTGCCCTGCAAAAGCTCTGCCACCCTCTTTAATATCTTATGGTTGCCCTGATACCGGTAAGAACCCGCTTCATACTCCCTCTGCAGGCCATCCAGACGCTCCTTTATAGCTCTCCGCCCTTCCTCTAAGCCTGCTATCTCTATCTTATTCTTCCCATGTGTCTGTTTTTCAAGCATCCCTGCCTTTTCCTCGCACTTTGCCTTCCGCAGGCGGTACTGCTCTATCCGGTTCTGTCTCTCCTCCTGCCCCTCTATCAGCAGGACAGCACTTTGAAAATCTTCTTCCCCTGTAAAGCCCTGCTTCACGAGCATTTCCTGATAACGCTCTTTTGATTCTCCCAAATCCGCCAAAATCCTTACAATCTGCCTCTCATTTTCATCCCGGTTTCCAAGAAGGGTATCGTATTCTTTCTGGCTCTTTGCCGCCGCCCTCTCTAACTTTTTCCCTTCTTTTTGCAGCATCTGCAGTTCAGAGGCCAGAGATTCTAACATTTCCATCCCATCCTTAGCGGAACGTATCGTAACCTTCTCTGCCCAAATCTTTTCTTTAGCCTCAAGGGCCTTTAATTCCCCATCTGCCTGCTGAAGCTTTTCTTTAGCCGCATCCTGCCCGTCCTCCAGCGACAAAATGGCCCTCGCCGTATCGGCAAGCTCCTGCTTTTTTGCATCCTTCTCTTCCAAGAGGCCCTTAAGGCGCCCACACTCCTTACCGGCATCCTTAAGCATTTCTTCCTGCTCCCGGAATACCTCCTCCAGACAATGCGGTATCTCTTCCAGCACACATTCCTTTGCAAACAATTCCCTGCCATCCGAAAGCATTGCCTTTTCCATCTCTTTCCACGCTGTTTTCACTGCCTCAAAATCAAGCTGGCAGCGCTCTTTCTCCTCCTGACAGCGCTGCTCCCTCTTCTGTGCATCCTCCAGAACCTTCTTTGTCACGGTGTCCTTCGCCGGTTCCGCCGGGGATGGGTGATGGACAGAACCGCAGACCGGGCATGGCATCCCATCGGCAAGCTCCATCGCCAGAAAAGAAGACTGCGCCGCAATATACGCATGGTTTTTCTCCTCATGCTCACGCCTTGCCTTCTCCCATTTCCTAACCGCCTTTAAAAGCATTCCCTCACAGTCCTGTGCCTCCTCCTTCTTCTGCGCCATCTCCTCCCATCTTGCCCCATAACGCTTTAACCGCCCTGTCTTCTCCTGAATCTCCTCTATCCTGCGCTGTACCTGCTCAGACAATAGCTCCAGCCGGCTGTTCTCCTCCAGCCATCTTTCCAATTGCTCCTTAACCGATACAAGCCTCTCCCTTTCCTCCTGTTTTTTCCGAAGGGCATTTTTCCGCTTTGTAATCTGCTGCCGCAGGTTCTTTATCTTCTTTTGGCATTCCGAAAGCCCATCCCAGATTTTTAATTCTTCCTCCAGACGACCCTGCTCCTGCAGAATCTCCGGCTGCCTCTTCCCATATCTTTCCTGCCATCCATCCCTCAGCTTCCCGGCATCCTCACTCTCCTTCTTCCATCTGGACTCCAGAGCCTTATACTCCTCCCGCATCTTCTCCGCCTGCGCTGCATCCTTTTCCAGCCGCAGATAGTTCTGGCAAAACGGCTGTACCTCCTTTGCCGCCTTCGCCAGAACAAACTCCCTCTCAAGCCCCTCTATCTCCTGCTCTCTGCGGGCCAGCCCATCCTTCTCTTCCAATGCCTTACGGTACTCTTCAAGAAGCTCATTTAACCGCAGCGCTTCCTGATATTCTTCATTCTTTTTTGCAAAAAGCGCCTGCGCTTCCTCTAACTCCTTCTTCCTGCGGCTGCACTCTTTCTTCTCCCCCTTTACCTTTTCCTCCAAAAAAGCATGTACCCGTTCCGGCTCCGGCTCCACAAACCTCAGAGCCTCGTCCCACCGCTCCTTCTCATTATCCGCAACGCTGATTCCACCCAACGCCTCACGAAGCTTTGTTGTATTCTCCTTTACAGCGGAAAGGCTTGCTTTATACCGCTCCAAGATTTTCTTTTCGATTTTCTCATACAGCTCCGTTGAAAAAATCTGTTGAAAAATCTCTTTTCTCCGCCCGGTCTTATCCATAATCAATTCTTGGAATTCACCCTGCGCAATCATTGCTATTTTGCTAAACTGCTCCGCCGTAAGCCCCACGATTTCTTGAATCTTGCGGTTTATTTCAGCCGCTTTCCCATAAAACTCCCTGCCATCCGGCATGATAAGGCTCACCCTTCCAAGCTGCTTTGTCATACCGTACTCCCCATCCTTATTCTTCCTTCTCGACTTCCTCTCATAGGAAGGAAACCTCTTGATAACATAGATATCCTGCTTTGAGGCACTCCCGTAAGCGAACGTATACTCTACAAACGTCTCAGCAGAATCCGCGGCATATTCACTCCGCATCATATTCCCCTTACGTTCCTTCCCGCTCATTGTATCATATAAGGCAAACATAATGGCATCAAAAATAGTTGATTTTCCCGCCCCGGTATCCCCGGCAATCAAAAAAAGCCCATGATCCATCTGTTCAAAATCTATTGTCTCCACCCCGGAGTAAGAACCAAAAGCAGACATCACAAGTTTCTTAGGTTTCATTCCTTCCTCCCATCTGACAGCTCCTCCAGGATATCAAGCAAAACTGCTTTTTCCCTGTCGTCCATCTCCCGCCCCGCAGTATTGGCAAAAAATGCTTCAAATGCCTCACAGGGCGTCATCTCCTGCATGTCCTGAATCTCTTCCGCAAACATCCTCCTAGAGCGGAGATTATCTATCCTCACTTCTAAAATATGGCCAAAATAACGTTCCAGGTAATCCTTTGGTGCATCCAAAGGCTCCTCATCTGTCAGCGTAATACTTACGTAATCACTCCCACTGCCAGATTCCCCAGCCATAGAGGCAACCTCCCCAAGCGTGCCCCTCAGGCACCGAAGCCGCCTGTAAGGCTCCAGCGGAACACACCGCACAGAAACCTCACCCTTTGCCCCCATCTCTACGACTGAGATAGATTTTTCCTGCCCTGCCTCGCTGACGGAATAAGGGTACGGCGTCCCACAATAACGGATATGCCCGCAGCCAAGATTCTGTGGGCTGTGGATATGGCCAAGCGCAGCATAGTCGAATTTTTCTACCGTCGTAGTATTCACAGCATCCAGCCCCCCGACATACAGGCGGGGCGCCTCCGAATCACACTGCTGCGGCTCCTTTCCATTGTGAAGGTAAAACTGGTGGGACACCAGCACATTGCGCCCCGACCAGTCTATCCCTTCCCTGTCAAGCAGAAAGCGCACCGCATCATCTGCAGAACCCAGCCTCTCCTCGCCTGCAAGGCCGCGGAGCATCCCTGCATTCGTATAAGGAAGCAGATAAAAATTCACCGCCCCATAACCGTCTGCAAGGGTAACCTTCTGCATCCGCTCATTCTCTTCCATCGGCGGAAAAACCGCAATGTGTATATGATGCCTCTGCAGAAACTTGCTCCCATACCGGAGCCTCGGCGCAGAATCATGGTTCCCGGCAATCACCAGAAGCTCAATCCCCAGCCCGTCAATCCCCAGAAAAAGCTCCTCCAGCAATGTCATTGCACTTCCCGAAGGCACTGACCTGTCATAAATATCACCTGCTATCACAATCGCGTCAGGCCGCTCCGCCTCTGCCGCCTCTACAATATCCCGTATCACCTTACGCTGCTCCTCCGTCAAATCATACCCGTGAAGCTGCTTTCCAAAATGCAGATCCGACAAATGAAAAAATTTCATAAATCCCCCTATACCGCCCCGCGGCCTACATAACTAAAATAACCTATTTCTCCTCCGTTCTACACTCTATGTATCTTATCACACCTTCCCGGAAATGAAAAGTGCAGAATATTCCCTGCAATACCTTGACACCGGCCCTTTTTGCTGTTATAATCATTTTTGTTGTGCGATACAAGCAATACAACTTCAATTAAATAAGCCGGTGTGTCGGAATTGGCAGACGAGGTAGACTCAAAATCTATTTCCGGAAACGGAGTGCGGGTTCAAGTCCCGCCACCGGCATGGTAAAAAAGTGCCTTTAATCCTTATTCTATAAAGGGTTAGAGGTTTTTTATTTTGCTGATATTTTGGTTACCTTGACTATTTTTTTCTCAAAAGAAATAGCATCCCGCCCTGAGAAAGTTGGATGCTATTCTTGTTTTCACTCCAATTCTTCCACTGTAATACACATAATCTCCCCAAACTGCCTTAACTGTTTATCATTTGTTAGGAATAAATCACATCCCGTTAGACAAGCTGTAGCCAGTTGTAAAGCATCCATAGCCTTGAACACTTTATACTCTGCTCTAATCTGGGCGGCTTTCTTTGCGACTTCTTCACCAATAGAATATAAAGGTATATCACAATCCTTAACAAAATCAAAAAACGCATTAATTTTCTCTGTATTACCCATCTTATAAGGATAAGTCAGGTATTCCATACAAGTTATTGTTGATGTGGCCATCTCTATTTCATTTTCTATTATCTCTGATAAAATACTTTCCACCTTATTACCAAAATTCATATCCTCATCCAGAAAATATATAATTGGTGTAGTATCTAAAAATACCTTTTTACATTCTATCATCTACCCTCAACTCCCTTACATATTCCTGTGCATCTGTATGAAACATCTTTTCCCCTCTGCCTACATACTGCTTTAAATCAACTTTCTTTTTTTCCTTCCTCTTCATGTCAAGAATAGTAACTATAACTTCCTGTCCCTTTGTTAAATCAATATTTTCTTCCATTACTATCTGTTTCCCGTCATAATATCCCTTAACTGCCGCTAACATCCCTGTTACCTCCTGTATATTTTAGTGTTTAACTTTATTTGTTATATTGTAACACTGATACTGTTGTCTTTCCACATATTTCTCTCAAAGGATAAAGATTTATTAGAATGGTGAAACGGTAAATCACAACAGCATTACCGCCTTCACCAGAAAAGAGGCAGCACATGCACCCAATGCAACCGTCAAAAGCCCTTTCCTGCAAAATGCCAGCACCAGCGCAGTGATTGTCCCGGCAGCCGACGAAGCCAAACCATCTGTAGAATATAAAATCGCCGGGAACGTCATTGCACCTAATACTGCATACGGCACATATGCCAGAAAAGAACGCAGGAAACGGTTTGACACCTCGCCCCTGCAGAGCACCAGCGGGACAGCACGGATTAAATATGTCACCCCTGCCATTACTGCAAGATGCAGAAAAAACATCTGTAAACTAATCATAATTTTCTTCACCTCTACTCCTCTGGCAATGGATACAACAACGCCCCTATTACAGAGGCGGCCACTGCACAGATAATAATTACAAATCCGGACGATACCTTATTAAGAAACGGCACCCACCGAAAAGCACAGCTTAATACAGCGGCAGCAATAATCACTTTCATGTAAGCACTGCTTTCCCTCGCCTTAGGAATAATAATAGCAAGGAACATGCCGTATATTGCAATCCCCAATGCAGAGCGAAGCATCTCCGGAAGGATTCCTCCCACCACTGCCCCCGCCAAAGTCCCGCCTGCCCAGCCAATGTAGGGCACAGCAATCAATCCAAACATATAATTGCGGCTGACCTTTCTGTCACGGCTCATTGCCACAGCAAAAATTTCATCCGTAATGCCCATGCCAATAACAAAACGGGAAAATGTATTTACCGTTTTATCTACCTTTTGCGAGAGAGACAGCGACATCAGGGCATACCGCAGGTTAATAATCAGCTGCGACAGCGCCATCTCAACCAGAGTGCCGCCTGCTATCATAATATCAAGCCCGGCAAACTGCCCTGCCGATGTCAGGTTTGCCATAGAAATCAGCACCGCCTGCCACCAGCCCATACCTGCCGACACTGCCATCAGCCCAAATGTAAAACTTACAGAAACATATCCCAGGGCAATTGGGATCCCATTCCTCATCCCCCACTTAAAATCCTTCATAACAATACCCAGCTTTCAAAAACTTAATTCTATTCTTATTCCTTCACAAGCACAAAAGCTACCAACGAAAAAGGGCACAGACTTCGCTTGTGCCCTAACAAAAATGCTAAAGAACTAAAGTTCTTTGCATTTATTGTTGGTGCACCACCACACACCGAGAACTTTCCTAATATACGAAAAAGAAAAGCATCGCACGCTTCTCCTTACGATGCTTTTCCGCTATTTCATTTTTATTAACCAACGATTCTTCTTGCACAAGCCGGCTGTCTGTAATTGTAGCTGGAAATCTTAATGCCGTCCGTCTCGTTGCTGGCATGTACAACCCGGCCACCGCCGATATACATTGCAACATGGCCAATTCTGCTACCATTCCTATAGAAAACCAAGTCGCCCGGCTGTAAGTTGGAAAGGCTCACACTTCTTCCGCATCCTGACTGTGCAGCAGATGAATGCGGCAGGCTGTATCCAAACTGTGCATAAACGCTCATAACAAAACCAGAACAATCTGCGCCATTTGTTAAGCTTGTACCACCATATACATACGGCCTTCCGACAAACTTACATGCGTAATTTGCGATAGCTGAACCGGAACCTCCCGGAGTTGCATGATATGTAGAAGAACTACTGTTACTGCTACTAGACGAACTCCGGCTGCTTGATGAATTTGAGCTTCTGTTCGAACTGCTGCTTGATGAACTGTGGTTAGAGCTACTAGAGCTGCTGGAACTATTTGAGCTGCTGGAGCTGCTTGATGAGCTTGAACTGCTGCTCGCATTATTTGCCCGCTCTCTCTCTGCTGCAAGCTCTGCCAGACGCTGCCTCTCAGCCTCCTCAGCTTCTCTCTTGCGGCGAAGTTCCGCTTTCTCCTCAGCAATAGAGATTGCCTTTTTGAAACGGACACGCATATGGGAAAACTGTTTTGCAATATAACCCTTTGTCCCATCATCTACAGAAATCTTATACCAATTGTCGCTCTCACCTAAAATCTCAAACTTCTCTTCTTCCGGAATCTGTGTCACAATAGAAGATTCTGTACTCTTCTTAGAACGTACATTTAATGTAATAACACCCTTGTTTACTAAAGCAAATGCCGTACCAAATTTTCCGGCAAGATCCTGTGCCTCTGAACCGATTGCCAGCAAATCCTTCCTGATGTAGCCTTTGACACTGCCAGACTCAATCTTAACCCATCCATTCTTCTCACCAACAATCTTCGCAGCAGAACCCCTGTAAAGCTTTCCAAGGATTTTGCTCTCTGTTGTCGGTTTCTTACGGATGTTGACATAATCACTTACTTTGGAAATACCTAAATCACGAAACTGCTTTGCAACTGTTTCTTCTTTCCTTTTTTCCTCAGATCCTTCAGATTCCTCCTCCGTCTTCTTCTCCGGCTCTGCCGTAGGAAGCGCAGCCGGTTCAGCATTATCCGCAGCTGCCGGAGCTGGTGCCGGCGTACTGCCTACACCATTTAAACTATCTGCATTTGCATAATTCACTGTATAGAACTTGTCTAATGATAAAGAAAGGCCGGCCATCTCAGTTTCCTGGCAAAAGCTTGCAGCAGAACCTTCATTAACCGGTAAGCTGACAGAAGCTAATGACAATGTAACTGCTGTACCAAAAACGGCGGCATTTCTAACCCAACGTGTCTTAACCATAGTATCCCTCCAAAAAGTATTTAAAATCAAATTAGACTATTTTTTGTAACAATTATTACGAATTTATTACGTTGCAAAACACATTATAACAACGCTGCTGTACTTTGTCAATACTTGTCGCATGATTTTATACTAAAGTTTTTCCGCGTTTTCTCGGTATTTTTCGTCTATTTCCACAAAAATACTTTTTAACAGGCACTACATTTTTATTCTACGCCAATAGTTACTACTCGTGTAGAATTTTAATAATTTAAGAGCCACAAAAAAAGAACTGCCGGACTAAGCAAACTCTATACAAGATATAGTATGACAGAAAAATCTGCCCTACTATGTCCTGTTTTGTTCCTTAGGTCGGCAGTTCTTATCTTGCTATTTTAATGCAACTGCTTCCGCTTCAAGCGCAACATCCTTCGGCAGCCTAGCTACCTCTACGCAGGACCTTGCCGGATACGGCTCTGTAAAATATTTTTCATAGATTGCGTTTATCTTACCGAAATCATCCATATTCTTGATAAACACAACTGTCTTAACCACTTTATCCATGGAAGACCCGGATGCCTCAATCAATGCCCGCAAATTAGAAAAAACCTGCTCTGCCTGCTGCTCCACACCTCCCGTTACCAGCTCTCCTGTCTGCGGGTCAATCGGTATCATCCCTGAAGTATAAACCATCCCATTTGCCTCAATCGCCTGAGAATACGGCCCAATTGCCGCCGGCGCATTTTTTGTTGAAATTTCTGTCTTCATCATCCACCTCATTTCTGCAAAGATATGCCCTATATGGTTACTATGATGTTACTGCTCACTCCGTGCCCAGCAACACTATGATGAAGTATATCACTTATTTCCTTTTTCCACTAGTATTTTTTCCATTTTCCAAGTATACTGTTTAAGAACTGGTTACTGTCCAAAAATAACTTTTAATATTGTGTTATGAGGGACGCAGCAAAAAAACTAGCATAATAGTTCTTTTTATTAATTATAAGAAATGGAGATTACACATGAAACAAAAAATTGAATTAGGAAAATATCAGGAACTCATAGTAATAAAAGAAGTGGATTTCGGTGTTTACCTCAACACCCCCACCGGTGAAGGCTCCGAAAGCATCCTACTGCCTAAATCACAGGTACCGGAGGGGACGCAGTTAAACGATGTGCTAAATGTCTTTGTGTACAAAGACTCAGAGGACAGGCCGATCGCTACTACGCTCGAACCGGATATCACACTTGGCGGCACAGCAAGGCTCTACGTCAAGCAGGTAACACCGATTGGCGCCTTTTTAGAATGGGGGCTTTCCAAAGACCTTTTTCTTCCATTTAAGGAACAGCTCTATGAAGTAAAAGAGGGTGATGCCGTCCTTGTAACCCTCTATCTGGACAAAAGTGAACGCCTCTGCGCCTCTATGCATGTATATGAGGCCCTGCGGAACGATTCTGGCTACCAAAAGGACGATCAGGTATCCGGGCGTGTTTACGAGATCAGCGAAAATTTTGGTGTCTTTGTTGCAGTGGATGATATGTACTCCGCACTGATTCCCCAGAAAGAGGTTTTCGAAAAATACCGCATCAACCAGCCTGTATATGCCCGCGTCGCACAGGTTATGGAGGACGGCAGGCTGACATTAAGCGTAAAGAAAAAAATCCCAGAACAGATGAATGAAGATGCTGATTTCATCTTCCAATGCCTTGAAGACGAAGGCGGCTTCCTGCCGTTCCATGATAAAAGTAGCCCGGAGGCCATCAAAAACCGTTTTCATATGAGCAAAAACGCCTTTAAACGCGGTATCGGCCACCTGTTAAAGGCAGGGAAAATCACAATTGCCGGAGACGGCATCCGCAAATTATAATTGTTCGTACGGCAGCCCGTTTGATTGCCATGCTAAAAAATCCTTTTCCCTCCCATTCTAAAGAGCTGTAGAAAATAGCTGGCGCAAATTGCATCAGTTATTTTCCTACAGCTCCTTAATACTCACTGCGCAGCAGAAAATCCGCCAGATGCAATACTTTGATACCATTAATATTGCCTGCGGCAAGCTCATCTAATGTCACTATATATTTAGGATAATGATCTTTAATCTCAAGCAGGTTAGCTGCCTCCCTATCGGATTCCTCCGGCATATTACGGCACACCTGTACATAAATACGCTCACTGCGCCGTACTGCTACAAAGTCAATCCCCTTCGTTTCATTCTTACCGATATACACCTCATAACCTTTCCTGCGAAGTTCAAAATACACGATATTTTCCAGCATTGCGGCAACAGATTTCGCATTAAAACCCATTACACAATATTTAAGAGAAGCATCCGCAAGGTAGAATTTCTCCTGCGTTTTCAGCACAGACTTCCCCTGCAGGTCATATCGCTGGCAGCGGTAAATAACAAAAGCCTTCTCCAACCATTCCAAATAATTATAGACAGACTCAACCGAAAGTGCCCGCCCTTCACTTTTCAAAAATTTTACAATAGCGTTCGCTGAAAATGTCTTCCCTACATTTTCAACAACATACTTCACAATGCGGTGAAATAAGGCGAAATTCGTTATATTATGTCTTCTTGTGATATCGTTTGTGATAACAGAGTGGTAAATGCCCTCGACAACCTGATACGCAGTATTTTCATCAAAGCTGCTCAATGCAATAATAGGAAAACCGCCCATGCGGATATATTCATTTAAAAGTTCTTTTGGCGAGCCTTCCCCTGGCTTCTTAAATTCCATATACTCAGCAAAGGACAGCGTAAAGACTGGAATGGATATATACCGCCCCGTAAGATAAGTAGATATCTCTCCCGACATCAGCTTGGAATTAGAACCAGTCACGTAAATATCCGTATCAAAATTTTCCAAAAGACTGTTGACAGCCTTTTCCCAGTTGGTGATTTCCTGCACTTCATCAAGCAAAAGATAATATCGCCCACCGCAAGCCATTTTTTCCTTAATACTGTTATACATATCTTTATCAGTCATATTGTCATCAAAATCCTCTGATGTATAACGCATACTGATAATATGGCCTGCACTTACACCGTTTTTTAACAAATCCTCTTTAAGCATTTGTAAAATCGTAGATTTACCGCAGCGGCGGATGCCCGCAAGGATTTTCACCAGAGGTATATCACGGTAAGTTCTCAGCATTTCCAGATAATGGGGTCTAACAATCATAACTCCGCCTCCTTTTTTACGCTATAGGAAACTGCTCGCTGTGTGGTGGTGCACCAACAATAAATGCAAAGAACTTTAGTTCTTTAGCATTTTTGCTAGGGCACAAGCGAAGTCTG
>RAYF01000025.1 GCA_003611745.1 bacterium D16-36
ATATATCCAAAAACCGCTGAATAATCAATAGTTTTTACCCTGATTACATAAAAACTCTTCACATAACCAACAACAAAAAACGCCGGCCTCCGGGAAGCTTACACTTCCCGGAAAACCGGCGCTTTCTTCTCTTTTGTAACATTCATAGAATATCAGCTATGTCTTCTTTTGTGTTATGTATCCCGGCTATAAGCCGAAAACATCATCGTCTGTACCTCGGTTACCTTCCGATAACCTGCATCTTATGCTTCCCTGTTTCTGCCTGGCGGCAGGAACCCTTCCTCTCTTGTACCACATATCTGAAACGGCCTTCTTTTGTACCGTAAACACAGCCAAAGCCATGCCTTTCTCTTTCGTACTGCAGCTCCGCCAAATAGCGGTGCTATTGTCATTTGTAACTACTCTCTCAGTTGGATGGAGAATATTATCTTTTGTAAATACATCCTATGGGCTGCATAGCATGATACGTAATTATCATTAGTAAATCTGCCCTCCGCTGCTTCGTCCGCACTGCCGTCATAGGCAGAGGGCACGTCACACAGCATCAAACATTGTCTTATCTTGAGTACCAATACCACCCGTACCAAAATCGGAATATGTTCATTGGGTAAACTGGGTGCTATAGCCCGACCCGGTACTAAAATGGTATCTTTATAAAGAAAAGGTACCTCACCACAGAAAGTGATGAAATTCCCAAACTTTGCAACTTAAAAGTAATATAAAACATTTTACCGGATAAGTGATATAACACTGCAAAAAATGGTAACCTTTTTCAATATCTTACTGCTGTTAAAACTTTACTTATTATCTTCATGCCACGCGCTCTAAAGCACAAATAGCAAAAAATACAAACTCTGTTCCAATCATGGAACATCAGGTAAGGTAAAATCCGTAGTTTGTGATTACAATTTACTATCTGCCAAAAATCATCTGGAATAACTCCCAGAAACCATCAAGTCCTAATGGCATTACCATTATCATCACTCCCTTCGCAATAAGGTAAGATTGCAATCCTTACAATTGTCACTATACCGTAAGATATTCCTCTTTGCAAAGGGTATGCTACAGACTGCCATTCTTTACTATTAACAGTAAAATTCTCTCCATACTAAGGATACTCTGTTTTCAAAATTGCATTGACAATCACGTATCTGCCTTGCACAGACAGCCTCACAGGACACAGATGCCAATTATTTAATTTCCATTGTGGCGGCTGCCGGCACCTGCTCTTCCACACATAAGAACAGGATAGAGACCACTGCCATCCCGCATTCCTGCCTCCACTGGACTGTCCCATTATACTTCTCCACCACGCGCCGGATATTCCGGACCCCATAGCCGTGGTGCAGCTTATCCTCCTTGCTGGTATGGCCAAAATCTATCTGACCGTCGGCAACATTATTGCTCACAGTCAGGTACAGCTTCTCCTGAAACCTCTTCACCTCCATCTCAATCAGCCGCATCCCCTCCACCTTCTCCAGCGCCTCCTTGGCATTATCCAGCAGATTGGACAGCAGGACGCAGAAGTCAACATCCTCCATAAAGAATTTCTCTGGGAAATGCCCATCCAATTGGAACCTGAAATTGCCCTCCGAGCGCAGCGCCCCGAGGGAATAGCTGATAACCGTATCGGCGATAAAGTTCCCTGTATGCACGGTGCGGACTTTATCATAGCACTCCGCCAGCCTCTCCACATAATCTTTCAGCTCGTCAAACTTATTTTTTCTGCACAGCTCCCCAATCAAAAAGATATGCTTGTTGATATCATGCTGGTAGCTCCTCATATCCTCATACTGCATAAGGTAACTTTTGTAATACTGGTGCTGTAGTGCCAGATAGCTTAGGTTGGCCTCATTCATTGCCTCAAGGTGTGCCTTTGTCTGCCTTGTGTATAACAGCAGGACACAAATAACCATAAAAATAATGGCCGCGATAATATCCAGCAAAAATATAACATCCTTCTTTGAATTTGTAATAGCCCCATACCAGTATCCCTGCATTCCACCCAGAGCTAAGGACACTACAAAAAGCACACTAAGAAGCAGACAATATTCTAAAAAAGACATTCCACGCAGAAATAATTGAAATCTTTTCTGAAACTCTTTTGCCTTAAATGCTGCCACCACCCAAAAGACCCCATTAATACTTCCCCAAAACATCTTTATATATACATCTTGTTCTTCTATTTCTGTAAACATCAACGCTGGAAAAAACATAATGGTATCTGCCATTGTAACAAAAAACCACATAAGTATAAAATTTTTTATCTTATGAACAGTTTTTCCCTGCATGATACATATCATCACAATCAACCCCCAGCAGTTTTTATACCAAAACATGCCATAAGGAATTCCCGCATACTCTACCAACATTTGCACAACAGGTATCATTAATGGATATAATATAAACAGAAATCTTGTTCTTTTCCGGCTAAACTCATAGCCAAAGAACCAGTGCGCCACTACTACATACTTTATCCCTTCAACCAAAATCTGATAAATCCACTCATAAACATCCATTAGTAATACCTCGCATTTCTTTCGCAAAAGTTCTCATAACGTTTGTCAAAGCTCTCCCGAAATCCCCTGTTCACAACAAGTTCTTCGCCCTGCATCGATACTACTCTTCTGGAATACCTCTCCACAAACTTTAAATTCACCAGCCATGCACGGCTGACCTGCACAAAATCTGCCTCGCGCAGCAGCAGCTCCATATTCTTCAGGCTGCTTCGGATCAGTGCTGTTGTCCCATCCTTAAAATACAGATTGCAGTATTCACGCTCCGAATGTATTCTGGTGACATCCCTGCTATGGTATGTCTTATCAATCAGTATATCTTTCCCACGCAGTGTGACAGCAAGTTTAAGATAACGGCTCAGCCTGATTGACAGCCATCCTTTTCCGACAAAACCAATCACATTCATCCCAAAGGCTTCCGGCATCAGTTCATCATGGCTCGTCACAAATATCACTTTCGTGTTGATGCTTTCATCCTGCAGGCGGTTCTTCAATGTCACGCCGTCCATGCCCGGCATCTCGATATCAAGGATCAGCAGGTCTGTCTCCCCTATCATCTCCAACGCCTCCAGGCCGTTTTCCGCCTCACTGATCTGATACGGCATGTCCATTTCTTTAAAGCACTCTTCACTGATTTCCCGAATCATCTTTCTCTCATGTATTTCATCATCACAAATACATATGTTCATTCTAATCCAATTCCCCCGCAATAAAACTCAAAAAGACAGAAAAACTCCATTCTCCAGACAATCTCCTTCAATTCTGTCTCTACTCATAAAGAATGAAATTTTCCTGCCATTTATCTACTTCTTGCCTATTCTACAAAGTCCCCGAATTTACGGAAACGCTGGTACCGTTTTTCCAAAAGATCCGCCAAATCCATTTTCATAAGACGCGGTAATGTTTCCAGTAATGCCCATTTTATCTCCGCCGTAGTATACTCCAGATTATTCTCCAGCCCCTCCTTCGGCTCCAGAAACATTCTGTCAATCACTTCATTCTGAAGCAGATCCCTCGCTGTCATTTTCATCAAATCCGCCGCCTCTGCCGCTCTGGAAGAATCCCTCCAGAGGATGCTCGCAAACCCCTCCGGCGACAATACAGAGTACATTCCGTGCTCCAGCATCCAGACAGAATCGCCGACCGCAAGGCCCAATGCGCCGCCGCTCCCACCTTCCCCGATAAAAATACTGATAATCGGAGTCCTCAATCTCGACATCTCCATAAGATTCCTGGCTATCGCCTCTCCCTGCCCGCGCTCCTCCGCGCCAATGCCGCAGAACGCGCCAGCGGTATTGATAAAAGTAACAACCGGGCGGTGGAACTTCTCTGCCTGCTTCATCAGCCGGAGCGCCTTGCGGTATCCCTCCGGATTCGGCTGCCCAAAGTTGCAGGCCACATTCTCCTCCAGTGTATGGCCCTTCTGTATTCCGATTACCGTAACCGGAATGCCCCCCAGTGCAGCTAAACCCCCGACGATTGCACCATCATCTGCAAAAAGCCGGTCCCCATGAAACTCCAGAAAATCATCAAAAATCCCCGCAATAAACTGTTTCGTATTTGGCCGTTCTATCATTCGTGCAATGGCCACGGATTTCATTGCATCGCTCATTCGGTTCCCTCCCTTTCCGGCTGGCTGTGCAGGCGCAGAATCTTCCCAAGTTCATCCCTAAGCTTCTCCCTGTGGACAATCCTGTCAACAAACCCATGCTCCAGCTGAAATTCTGCCCTCTGAAACCCTTCCGGAAGCTGTTGGTGGATCGTCGCCTGAATCACACGCTGCCCGGCAAAGCCAATCAGGGCTTTCGGCTCGGAAAGAATGATATCCCCCAGCATTGCAAAACTTGCGGTGACACCTCCCGTAGTCGGGTCTGTCAGCACAGTAACATACAAAAGGCCCGCTTCATCATGCCTTCCCAGAGCTTCGGACACTTTTGCCATCTGCATTAAAGAAATGATTCCCTCCTGCATCCTCGCACCGCCGGAAGTCGTAAAGATAATAATCGGCAGGCTGTGCGCCGTAGCATACTCTACCGCCCTTGTCACCTTTTCCCCGACAACGGAACCCATACTTCCCATCATAAAGTGGCTGTCCATAATCGCCATAACGGTATCCTGCCCATGAATCCTGCATCTGCCCGTCACAACCCCCTCTGGAATCCCCGCTTTCTTCTGCGCCTTTTTGATAACCTCGTCATACTCCGGGTAAGACATTGGATTCTGCGGCCGCATCCCTGCATCCAACTCCTCAAACGTATTCTCATCACAGGTAACGGCAATCCTCTCCGCCGGACTCATGCGAAAATGGGCGTCACAGTTTGGGCAGAGCTTATACTCTGTGACTTCTTTTTTATAGATAATCGCTTTGCAGGTATTACACTTTATCCACATTCCATCCGGAATAGAAGGTTCTGCTTTCTGCCGCCTCTTATCACTCTTTTTTGTCCGTTCTCCACCGTCAATGGAGACATAACTCTTTTTACCAAATAAATTCAAAGCATTCTCCAGTCCTGCGCAGGTTGATGCGTTATGAGCCACAGTCCACCGCACATATGCGCATATCTATAAATAAAATATACTAGTTCCTATTTATCAGATTATTTTCCAAAAAGGAAGTATCAAACTCCCCTGCAATATAATCTTTATGGTTCAGGATGCTGTTCTGGAACTCAATATTAGTATGAATCCCATCGATAATAAATTCATACAGGGCACGTTTCATCTTCGCAATCGCTTCTTTCCGGTCCTTTCCATGAACGATCACTTTAGCAATCATGGAATCATAATACGGAGGAATCTCGTAGCCCTCGTACACCGCTGTGTCCACTCTGATGCCAAGGCCGCCCGCCGGAAGCAGCAGATAGTCAATCAGCCCCGGACATGGCGCAAAGCCCCTGTCTGGGTTCTCTGCATTGATACGGCATTCAATCGCGTGGCCGTTTATCTGAATATCTCCCTGCGCCACAGAAAGCTTGCCGCCATCGGCAATGCGGAGCTGCTCTTTTATAATATCAATACCAGTAATCATCTCTGTTACCGGATGTTCCACCTGAACTCTTGTATTCATCTCCATAAAGTAGAATTTCCCTGACCTGTCATACAGAAATTCTATCGTCCCTGCACTCTGGTATCCTGCCGCCTTTGCTGCGCGGACTGCCGCGGCGCACATCTCCTCCCTTGTCTTAGCTGAGATGGCAGGGCTTGGCGCCTCCTCCAGCACCTTCTGGTTTTTCCTCTGTAAAGAACAGTCCCTCTCCCCGAGATGGACTACATTCCCATAATTATCGCCAAGAACCTGTACTTCGATATGTCTGGCATTCTCAATAACCTTTTCCATATACATCGTGTCATCGCCGAATGCCGCTTTTGTCTCGCTCTTTGCCGACTCAAATGCCTTCTGCAGATCTTCTTTTCTGCGGACGATGCGGATTCCTTTTCCACCGCCCCCAGCAGACGCCTTTACCATCACCGGATAGCCCAGCTGTTCCGCTGTCTTATGCGCCTGTTCCATATCCTCCACTACCCCGTCGCTCCCCGGGATAACTGGTACACCTGCTTTTATCATCATCGCTCTCGCATTAGATTTATTGCCCATCGCATCAATAACAGACGGACTCGGCCCGATAAATTTAATATTGCATTCTTCGCACATTGCCGCAAATGTACTGTTCTCGGACAAAAAACCAAAGCCCGGATGGATTGCCTGAACCTTCTTCTCGACAGCGGCACTGATAATATTTGTCATATTATTATAACTGTCTGCCGCTTTTGCCGAACCAATGCAGACTGCTTCATCCGCAAGCTGGGCATGAAACGCCTCCCTGTCCGGCTCCGAAAAGACTGCCACTGTCTTAATCCCCATCTCGCGGCATGCCCTTATGATCCGGACTGCAATTTCTCCCCGATTTGCTACTAATACTTTGTCAAACATCTGCGCCTCCAATATCCAAATCCCTCACAGAACCAACATAACTGCCCTGCCAGATGATTTTCCCGTCATTCTATGATAAACATAAACTGCTCCACCTGAGCTGCCACTTCATCTCCGACATAAGCAGTACCATGGCCGATGCCAATATTTCTCTTTAATTTATCTATCTCTAATTCCAGCCTCAGGGTATCCCCTGGTACAACCTTCCTCTTAAACTTTGCATTTTTGATTGCGCCAAAATACCCTGTCTTCCCGCGGAACTGCTCCATCGACAAAATCGCCACTGCCCCAGCCTGTGCCATTGCCTCGACAATCAGTACGCCCGGCATAACCGGTTCCTGCGGAAAATGCCCTGCAAAGAAAGGTTCATTATAGGAAACATTCTTAAGCGCAGTAATCGACTTGCCCTCCACCATCTCTTCCACACGGTCAATCAAAAGAAATGGCTGCCTGTGTGGAATAATCGACATGATTTCATTAATATCCATCAACATATCATCTATCCTCTCTCTGTACCCTTATTTCAAACGGAACAATTCCTGCCCAAATTCCACAAACTGGCCATCTTTCACAAGAACCTCCGCTATCGTGCCGCTCAATTCGCTATTTACTTCATTCATAAACTTCATTGCCTCAATAATGCAGACAACGTCACCTTCCGAAATCGTATCGCCCACCTTGACGAACGGTTCCTCGTCCGGCGCTGAGCTTTGGTAAAATGTGCCGACAATCGGTGCCTTAATAACCTTGGAAGCTTCTTCCGCTTCCGGCTCATTTTCTATCTGCACTCCCGCCATTGCCGCCGCATCCTCCGTCTTAACATTCTGGCTAACTGGTACTGCCACCTGCGGCTGCGGCACCACTGGCTGCGGCATAGCAGGCGGTATCATCCACGGGGAGACTGCCCCGCGGTTTAAGCGGATTCTTGCATTATCTAACTGCACTTCCATATCGTTTAAATCCGTCTTCTCAAATATGGCGATTAATTCCTTGACCTCATCATACTGCATTTCATTACCAGCCTTTCTATACATAATCCATGCCCCGCCGGATTATTCCGGAAAAGGACCCTGATTTTATTTTCCCTCCCATTTCTTAAAGCAGAGTACCGCATTATGGCCGCCAAACCCTAAAGAGTTGGACAAAGCATATACTGCATCTTTCGCCTCCCTGCCCTGATTTGGAATATAATCCAAATCACATTCCTCGTCCGGCGTATGATAATTAATTGTCGGCGGCAGAAATCCCTCCTGCAGCGCCTTCACACAACAGATCGCTTCAATCGCGCCGGCAGCGCCCAGCAAATGGCCTGTCATAGACTTTGTAGAGCTGATCGCCGTCTTTTTCGCTGCCTCTTCCCCCAGCGCAAGCTTAATCGCCTTTGTCTCCCCCACATCATTGGCAGGGGTGCTTGTTCCATGGGCATTGATATAATCTACCTGTTCCGGTGCAATGCCCGCTTCTTTCATCGCTAACTGCATCGCCTTTGCACCGCCCCTTCCCTCAGGGTCCGGAAGCGTAACATGGTACGCATCGCATGATGCGCCGTATCCCACTATCTCACCGTAAATTCTGGCGCCGCGCGCTACTGCATGTTCCAGTTCCTCCAGAACAAGGATTCCTGCGCCGTCCCCCATGACAAAGCCATTCCTCTCCTTATCAAACGGGCGGCATGCCTTTTTCGGATCCTCCTCTGTTGTCAGGGCAGTCAGGTTCGTAAACCCGGCTACGCCGACCTCACAGATGGACCCCTCCGCCCCTCCGGCTACACAGACATCCAGATAACCGTGTTTAATATTGCGGAAAGCCGTTCCGATACAGTTATTTCCAGTCGCGCAGGCGGTAACGATATCCTCACATACACCTTTTGCCCCAATACGGATTGCGATATTTCCGGCAACCATATTGCCGATTGTCATCGTAATAAACATCGGTGAAACTCTGGACGGGCCTTTCGCATCCATCCTGCGGACCTGCTCTTCCATTGTCATCAGGCCACCGACACCGGAACCGACGATAACACCGACACGGTCAGCATCCTCTTTTTCCATGTCAATGCCCGAGTCCTCAAATGCCTGAACCCCGGCTGCCATGCCGTATATTGCAAACAGGTCATTTCTCTTTACGTCTTTTTTAGACATATACAGCTCTGGGTTAAAATCCTTCACTTCCGCTGCAATCTTTACCTTAAACTCTGATATATCAAATTTCTTAATGTAATCTATACCGCAGACACCGTTTTTAATACCATCCCAAAAAGAATCCACCGTATTTCCAAGCGGCGTAACTGCACCCAGTCCGGTAATCACACATCTCTTTTCCATTCTAACCCTCCATTACATCACCATTCCGCCATCCACATTAATTACCTGTCCGGTAATATATGTGTTTTCTGCCAGAAATACTGCTGTACTTGCAATATCCTCCGTTTTCCCGTAACGCTTAAGCGGAATAACCTCCAGCATTTTTTCCTTCTGCTCATCTGTAAGGACAGCTGTCATATCTGTCTCCACAAATCCCGGTGCAATGGCATTACAGGTGATTCCCCGTGCTGCCAGCTCCTTTGCCACAGATTTTGTCAATCCTATAATCCCAGCCTTAGACGCTGCATAATTCGCCTGACCCGCATTTCCCATGACACCGACAACCGAAGCCATATTGATGATCACGCCGCTGCGCTGCTTTAGCATCACGCTGCTCACATGGCGGACCATATTGAATGATCCTTTCAGGTTTGTATTAATCACACTGTCAAACTCTTCCTCGCTCATGCGCATCAAAAGCATATCCCTTGTTATCCCGGCATTGTTTACCAGAATATCAACCGACCCAAACTCCTTCTTTGCCTGCTTGATAAGGGAAGCGGCAAAATCAAAATCACTGACATCCCCCTGAACAGGCAGGCAGGCCACACCGCAGCCCTCTATCTCCTTTATCGTCTCCTCCGATACACTGCTGTGGTAATTTAGCACAATATTACAGCCCTCTTTTGCAAAAGCGGCCGCAATTGCCCTTCCAATTCCCTTCGCAGCGCCAGTAACGATTGCTGTCTTACCTTTTAACATATTTTCCTCCAATTACACAATTTCTTCAAGTTTCGCCATTGTCTTGGCCAGGGAACTTTCATCCTCCACATTAAGGATATTGACCCCTTTTACCGTCCTCTTTACAAAACCGCACAGTGCCTTGCCAGGCCCTAACTCAATAAAGGTATCTGCCCCTCTTTCATGCATATTTTCTATAATATTAGAAAATCTTACCGGGCAGCAGATTTGTTTCGTCAAAATCGGAATAATATCTTTCTCCGACTCCACCACATGTGCATCTACATTCGTATAAACCGGAATATCCATCGGCTTAATATGCATTTTCTCAAGTTCTGGGCCTAACTTCTCTGCCGCAGGCTTTAACATTTCTGTATGGAACGGCCCGCTGACCTTTAATTTGACCGCCATTTTAGCGCCTTTTCCCTTGGCGATTTTTGCCGCCTCCGCCACAGCGCCCGACGCGCCGGCAATGACAATCTGCCCCGGTGCATTATAGTTTGCCGGAACTGCCAGGCCAAGCCCTGCTTCCATTGCCTCCTTGCAGGCAGCTTCCACTGCCTCTGTATCTAAACCGATAATGGCATACATCGCCCCCTCACCGGAAGGAACCGCCTCTGCCATGAATTTTCCTCTTTTCTGCACTAAAGCAACGGCTTCCTCAAAATCCATTGCGCCGCTGGCAACATACGCGGAATATTCTCCCAGACTCAATCCGGCTGTCATCTCTGCCCGTACCCCCTGCTCCTTAAGAACCCTCATAGCAGCGATACTCATTGTCAGAATCGCCGGTTGCGCGAACTCTGTCTCCCCAAGCTTTTCCTCATCACTAAAACAAATATCTTTAATAGAATATCCCAACACTTCATCAGCCCGGTCAAAAATATCTTTCGCTGCGGAATAGTTTTTATAAAGTTCTTTTCCCATTCCTGCATATTGTGCGCCCTGGCCGCTAAACATAAATACTGTCTTCATAAAATATTAATCCCCTTTGCAGCGAAAACGGCGTTTTGCATAAACATAACATTCTGCCCATACACCCAAAACGCCGCCCTGCGCCTTTTCAATGCCTATTTGTGGCTTTCTACGAAATCAACTGCATCCTTAACTGTCACGATTGCTTCCGGATTCTCCACAGATACTTCAAATTCGTCCTCAATGTCATTGATAATCTGGAATAAATCCAAAGAATCTGCATCAAGGTCTTCCTTTACATTTGTCTCTAATGTAATCTCCTCCACATTCTTTCCTGTCTGCTCTGCAATAATTTCTCTGATTTTTTCAAAAACCATAACTCTTTTCCTCCTGAAAATGTTTAATAATTTATATACACTGCTGTTGCAGTAATACACCTACCAGACGATTAACATCGTCCCCCATGTCATGCCTCCGCCAAAACCGGACATAATAATTTTATCCCCTCTTGCGATAAGTCCTTTTTCATTTAATTCATTCAAGGCAATCGGAATGCTGGCGGAAGAGGTATTCCCATATTGTTCCATATTCATATAAAACTTCCCATATGGAATATTTAGCTTTCTGGAAATCACTTCTACAATGCGGACATTTGCCTGATGCGGAACAATGTACTTAATGTCTGCCTCCGTAAGACCCTCCTCGGCCATCACCTTCTGCATACTCTTGATAACATTTTTGGTAGCAAACTTAAAAACCTCCCTGCCATCCATATGGACATACCACTCCGGATGAATTCCGGACGGCACCTCATTAAATACATTGGAACATGGCACATAGCCTTCTGTCAGAATATCATACTGCTCCCCGCAGGAACCGATATCCTCACATATAATCCCTGCTTCCTCTGACCTCTCTACATAAGCGCCGCCTGCCCCATCGCCAAACAATACGCAGGTAGACCGGTCTTTCCAATCTATAATCTTTGACAGGGTTTCCCCGCCAATCACAATAGCATTTTTATAAACACCTGATTTTATATATTTATCTGCGATGCTGAGCGCAAACATAAAACCGCTGCAGGCCGCCACAATATCAAAGGCAACTGCATTAGCGGCCCCGATTTCTTTTTGTACCATACAGGCAAGAGATGGCGTCCCATAATCCGGCGTCACAGATGCCACAATAATCAAATCTATGTTTTCTGGTGAAACAGATGCCCTGTGCAGCAGCTGGCTTGCCACATCTGTTACCAAAACGGAAGTATTCTCCCCTGAAGAAATGTGCCGCTCACGAATCCCCGTCCTCTGGGTAATCCACTCATCACTGGTGTCTACGATTTTTGATAAATCATCGTTTGTGATCACCTGATCAGGCGCACTCGCAGCAGTTGCAATCAATCTGGTCCTTATCATATTTTCCTATCTCCTATTTTTTACTATATATCCAAATTCGGGCATCCCCTGCAGATAAATTCCTCCAAATTTGTCATCGCATCTTTGACAATCTTCTTTTCTGCCTCTGTCATGCCCTTTATCAGCGTTAATCCGAGCTTACGGTGAAATGCCTCATGAATACGATAGATTTCTTTTCCTTTTTTTGTCAGCCCCACTTTCACAATGCGCCTGTCCTTTTCACTCTTATACCGTTCCACAAACCCTTTCTTCGCCAGATTACTCATCCCCACTGTCAAAGTCCCCACCGTAACATGCAGCTTCCCTGCAATTTCACTCATACTGCTAAGCTCTTCTCTCCCAGCCGCTGCAATCGTATGGATTTCCGTCATCGATAATCTTTGCTGAGACTCCCTGTTTATCGTTTCCTGTTCCATTTTCATGATGTTCTCAAATATATCTATCAGCTGCGCACTTATTCTATTTTCTTCTTTACTCATGAACTCTCCCTGCAAATATTTTGTAAGTCAAAACATTTCAAACTTATTTGAGTATATTCTAAATACATAGGGTTCGTCAACTATCCATTAGATACATTTTTTACCAAAAAACCAAACAGTTTTTGTGTATTTTAGACATATCTGTCATCTGTTTTTCAAAACTACCTCTATTATCTTCCAGAACTGTGTACAAGGGCAGATACTTTGAACATCAAATTTTCCTCCGCACCGCTTCACCCTTGTTTTTTGCGCAAAAAGGATGGAAACCCATGTTATAATGAATTTCCATCCTTTCGTACTATTTTTTTTCTTCCCGGCGGCTCTTTAATATCTCCAAAGTTGCCAGAAGTACATCATCCTCCCAAGGTTTTGGTATCAGGTACTTTAACCCAATCGCCTTAACTTCCTCCAATGTACCGGAATCGCATAAAGAACTTAACATCAATATCGTTGCTGACGGATCCTTCTTCAAAAGAATCTCGGCTGTCTCCAACCCATCAATGCCCGGCATAATAATATCCATAATTACAATATCCGGATGCAGCTCTTCATACATGCGAATTCCCTCTTCGCCATTTTTAGCATATCCTATTACTTCGTATCCGTTCTCCTCCACCAAATCTTTAATCTGCTTCGATGCAAATGGCGAATCGTCAACTACCATAAGAGTTATCTTATCCATTATCCTACCTCCTCTTGTTCACTCTGAAAAGAATATTTTATAAAAATATGTAATCTGCCTATCTCTGTGCGATACGAAAGCCAGCGCCCTGAATGAATAATCCACTTATCCTCTAACGGCTCCCCTTCCTGATAAAAACTCGGTATCGACAGCCTGGATGACTGTCCCGCCAGATTGTTCATTCTGGAAATTGCATGGCCGCATGCAATATTGATATATTCATTCAAAAAGAGAGGGGCCTCCTCTTCCGAAGGGGTCACGCCATTGTTCATCGTATCAATAATATAACGGAACAATTCATCGGAAAACTGGCAAATCACCACGGAATTAATACATCCATGTGTCTCAATCGCTTCCCTGTATCCCTTGCTTAAAAGATCTGCTTTTTCTTTATCCTCTTCTTTGCCTTCTTCGTCGCACACCTTTTTCAATTCTAATTTGACAAGCTTTTTGGTTACTTCACAAAATGAAGTGTCAAAAATCTCTTTAACATCCATATTCAGCATAAAACCACCCCCTATCAAATTAGGTAAGTCGGATTAATTTCCAAGAAAACGCATCTTTCCTTTGGAGCTAGTCTTATTCGGCTTATTCTCTGCCGGCTTCTCCACATACACACTGCTGAAAGTATTCGTCATCTTCCCTTTACAATCCTTACAATATCTGCCGGTTAAAATCGGTTTACCGCATGACTCGCAGTCAATAGAAATACCGGAATCTTTGGAGAATGTCAGGCGCTCCTGACGGACCCATTTCTTAATCTGCTGAATTGGAACATCATTTTCTTCTGCAACAACCGCCATATTTGCTGTTGGATTCTTATAGATATAATCTCTTACCTCAAAAAACTTATCCTCCATCTCCTTCACGCAGGATTGACATAATGATTCCCCATTGTAATTAAAGAGCTTCCCACACTTTTTGCAATTTCTTACATCCATAGTAACCTCCTAAATTCTTTGACCAATGCTGATGCACAAAAAATAGATTTTATATACACCCTGCCTGCTTAAAATTTTAGCACATGCCTCTATTGTACTGCCTGTCGTATAAATATCATCAATAAGTATAACACATCTCGGCACTTTGTACAACTCCTGTGTTGCAGTTCGTACTGAAAATGCCTGACATAAATTTAAATACCGTTCCCTGCCGGAAAGTTCCTTCTGGGGAAGGGTGCTCTTTGTGCGAAGCAGGTAATCCGATACAACAGGAACTTTGCACAGCCTGCTAAGTTCCGTAGCTACCAGCTCCGCCTGATTATAACCTCTTCTGCGGCGTCGTTTCCTATGAATCGGAACAGGAATAAGCGCATCCGGGGCAGCCTCCGCAATCATCCCGCTAAACTGCTGGTACATCGCATATGCGTAAAACGCTGCATATTCCTGACGCCCATGGTACTTAAACCTGCTGATAGAGCCCCGCATCAGGCTGTCATAGAGAAACGCTGCGCGCCCGTATTGAAAATGTGTCTCTTTGCCGCAGCAGTCCGGGCAATACTCAGAATCCCCCTCAACCGGTTTGCCGCATTTCATACAGTAATCCCCCGTGATAAATACTGCCTTCCCCACACAGCTGCGGCACAAAAACTTTTCATCTGATGCCAATACCCCGTCACAGAGGGCACATCTCCTTGGATAAATGATGTCTAACAGCGTATCTTTTATTTTTATTGGTAATCCTCCTCCTTCATCTCCTGCAGCCTCCTGCAGAGGCTGGAATACCGCTTCTGTTCAAATACATTCCGGATCATCTGATATATGGTATCCCTGCTTCCTACCAAAGTAACACATTTTTTTGCCCTTGTCACCGCCGTGTACAAAAGATTCCTGTTCAGAAGCATTCTCGGCCCAGTCAGGATAGGGATCACAACTGCCGGATACTCGCTCCCCTGAGATTTATGGATCGTAATCGCATAGGCAAGCTCCATCTCATCCATCTGGCCATATTCATATGTGACAAGCTTCCCCTCCTCGTACTCAACTTCCACTGCCTCTTCCGTCTCCAAAATCCTCTTGATTATCCCAATATCACCGTTAAAAACTCCCGTCCCTTCCTCAAATACATCTCCATAACGTGTCTTTTTCTGCCACTTTATCTGATAATCATTCTTAATCTGCATGATTTTGTCCTGTTCCCGGAAAAGGACTCCATGAAACTCCTTCTCAATCTTCCTGTCGCTTTTCGGATTTACGTAACTTTGCAGGATCCTGTTGAGGTTCTCTACGCCAAGTTCCCCCTTCCGCATCGGCGTAAGCACCTGAATATCATAAACGGAAGCGTTTACATAGGACGGCATATTTTTCATGACGAGCTGAATCACCACGTTGATGACATCCTGTGCGGCATGGCGCTCTAACTGAAAGAAATCGCGGTTCTGGTTATCCAATACAATCTCCTGCCCGGCATTTATTTTATGGGCGTTTACAACAATCTGGCTCTCCGCTGCCTGCCTAAAAATCTGGTTTAACCGCACCACATTGCAGAATTCCGCCTTAATCATATCCCGAAGCACATTTCCGGGCCCGACAGACGGAAGCTGGTTCACATCCCCTACCATAATCAGACGGCATCCCGGCACCATTGCTTTTAACAGCGCATTTAATAAATAAATGTCCACCATGGAAAACTCATCAACAATGACTACATCCGCCTCCAACGGCTGCAATTCATTTCTCTCAAAATGCATCCCGCTCTTATCATCATCATTCATGCCGCCATTTAACTCCAACAGCCTGTGAATCGTCTGTGCCTCCCACCCTGTCGTCTCTGACATCCTCTTGGCAGCACGTCCGGTAGGCGCAGCCAGAAGCACATCCATCCCATCTTCCTCCAATAGTTGCAAAATGGTATTAATCGTAGTGGTCTTTCCCGTTCCCGGCCCTCCCGTTATAATCGTCACGCCATTCTGCACCGCCTGGCAGACTGCTTTTCGCTGCAGGACATCTAAAACAATTCCCTGCCTGCGCTCAATCTTCGCCACACGTCCTCCCAGCTTATCACTGTCTACCGGAAAATCCAGATTCAGATCCAAAAGCATCCTCGCACAGTTCATCTCCATATAGTAAAGGTTGCTGGAGTACAGCCTGCGCTCCTCCCCGACTTCTTCAATCAGTATCTCCTTATTCATCGTCAGGGCATCAATCTGGCTGGAGACCATTTCCCTGTCTACCCCCAGAAGCTCCGCTGTCATTGAGACAAGTTCCGTCTCCGGCAGATAGCAGTGCCCCTGATTTCCCGACTGCTGCAGCATATAAAGTACGCCTGCCCTGATACGGTATTCAGAATCCACATAAAACCCGGCCCTCTGCGCAATGGCATCCGCTATTTTAAAACCAATCCCTGAAATATCCTCCGCCAGCCGATACGGATTTTTTCTCAAAACCTCATAAATATCGTCTTTATAATAACGGTAAATTTTTACCGCCATATTCATAGATATGCCATATTCCTGAAGAAAAATCATAGCCTGGCGCATCTGCTGCTTCTCACGGAACTGTTTTGCAATGCTGACCGCCATTTTGCCGCTGATTCCCTTAATTTCTGCCAGCCGCTCCGGCTCCCTCTCCATAATGTCAAATGTTTCTTTTCCAAACTTTTTGACAATCCTTGCCGCCAGTGCCGGGCCAATCCCCTTAATCGCCCCGGAACCAAGATAGCGTTCCACCGCCATGCTATCATCCGGCTGTTTTGTCTCATAACTGTCCACCTGAAGCTGTGGACCGTAGTTTTTATGTATTGTCCTTCTGCCGCGGACAAGAAGGTACTCCCCCTCTGCCACAAAAGAAAAGCAGCCCACACAGCACTCCTCTTCCTCCTCTTCCGAATCCGTCTGCGGCTTTACCAGATAAAGCACTGTGTATCCGTTTTCCTCATTCCGAAAAGTAATCCTGTCTACGTATCCTTCAAATTCCTCCATGACGCTCTCCATTCCTGCAAGAAGTTTCCTATTACAAAGTAAAGGCCACTGTAAAAAACAGCGGCCCGGAATTTTAGATTTTGCTGTTGGAATATTTCGCAGTTTCTTTTCACAAACACCACGGTATTTCCTACAGATCCTTATATCATAGGAAGCAGGAGCAGCTCCCTATCAGCGGTTCTTAAGCCAGACAAAGGCTTTTTCTAAAGCATATTATTGCTGCTCTTAATAGAATCATACAACTGCTGTGCCAAACCAACAGAACCACTTTCTGCAATAATATTGGCGTACTGCTCATTTCGCATATCGCCAAAATACTTCATATACTCACCCTGCTCTTCTTCATCCTCACCTGCAATCGACTTCTTCGCCTGCTCAATGATTTTCTGGACAAAATAAGCTTCGAAATTTTTGCAGACATTCATCAGTTCTTCATCCGAAGAATCTTTATTTACATTTCCCAGTGTACTCTGCAGCGAAGAAGACGCTGCATTTGTAACTGTCTGTCCATATGTACTATATAAAGATGAAGTATCTAATATTGAACTCATTTTACCACCCTGCCCTTCTTATTATGTCTCATTATGATCTCAGATTGTTTGCCTGCTGGAGCATCTCGTCAGAGGCAGTGATTGCCTTAGAGTTCATCTCATATGCACGCTGTGTTACAATCATATCAACCATCTCGTCTACAGCCTGAACGGAAGAAGACTCCAGGTACTTATGCTTAATCACACTTGGCCTTAGTGCAGCATCCTGCGTCTCAATACGCGCCACACCGGAAGCATCGGACTCTGCAAAATAGCTGTTCCCAATCTTTAAAAGACCGGCCGGATTGTTAAACTGGGCAGCGCCAATCCTAATCCCTGTATCCTGAACAACCCCTTGGGCATTCTCATAAAAAATACGTCCGTAATTGTCAAACGATAATTTCATCGTGTCTGTATTTGCATCAAACGTAATCTCATTCCCCTGCGTGTCCAGAACAGAATATCCGTCCGCCGTCGTCAGGGTAACACCACCGCTGTTATTGATTGCCATCAAAAAATTACCGTTTCGGGTGTAACCTGTCGTTCCATCCGGCATCGTAACCATAAAAAAGCCGTCACCCTGAATAGCAAAATCAAAAGCACCTGTGCTCGGAGTAACTTTCCCCTGCTCAAATTCTGTTGAAACAGCAGATACTTTTACACCTAACCCAACCTGTGCTGTAATCGGTTTCGGATTGCCCTCATGGTCTGTCGTTCTCTGCTGGATTGTCTGATACAGCAGGGACTGGAACTCTGTCCTCTCCTGCTTGTAACCTGTTGTATTAATATTTGCCAGATTATTGGCAATTGTATCAAGACTGGTCTGCTGGGCTTTCATGCCTGACGCAGCCGTCCAAAGCGATCTCATCATAATTTAACTCCCCATTTCTATACTAGTACAATTACATACTTCCGAATATGCCAGCCTTGCCGGCAAAAACAATTCCCAAAGTACACGCAGGCATTCTTTATACCTTGCCTACCTGATTAACGGAAGCATCCAGCAGGGAATCCGTTGTACGGATCATCTTCTGTCCTGCCTCGTACGCCCTTGTAATTGTAATCATTGACACCATCTCAGAAATAACATTGACATTGGACTGCTCTGTCCATCCCTGCTCCAATGCGCCCGTTGCCGCAATCGTCTCAGCCCCGTTCACCGCATTGTACATATTGTTTCCAAACAATTCCAGATAATCATAGTCTGCAAAATCAACCAGGCTTATCGTGTCAACAGACACGCCATCGGCAAGGACTTCACCATTTTCCTTAACTACAATCTCGGCCGCATCTACAGGCACCTGCAAATCTCCGCTGCTGCCCTGAAGATGGTTCCCCTCCGCGTCCACAATATATCCGTCCGCTGTACACTTAAATGTCCCACATCTGGTATACTTGATACTGCTGTTTCCTGCAGTATCCGTCACACGCATTGCGAAAAAACCATTCCCTTCAATTGCAATATCATAGGTATTTCCCGTCTGGCGCAGAGAACCCTGTGTCCAGTCCATATATGTCTCGCCAATCTTCACACCGGGATTAAATGTCCCAATCCTCTCATCAATATAGGCATTGGAGCCGTCACGGATTTTAAATGCCATATAATCCTTAAAAGAACGGCTTGTGACATTCTCCTCTTTATAACCAACTGTTGCGGAATTAGCAAGATTATTGCTTATAATATCCAGCCTCTTCTGTTCATTTACCATACCATTGTAGGCTGTATATAAACTTCTGACCATTCTTGTCCCCTTTCTGAAAAAACCACATACCGCCCAAGCGGTAAAACGCGCCTCCTGCGCTCGTGCATCCGATACAATCCTAAAAAGCTTTAGACCCGAAAAATCCGGATAAACACTGCATTGTGGCATATTTTTCTGTAAATTATAGTTCCAAAGATAAGTCCGTTTATCTAATACCTCTATATTATATCGTCACAAAACAGCTTTTCCTTAACCTCTATTCTTCATCATCTCTCTTGCCTGCCAGAAACTCTACGAATTTCCCGGTACCCACTGCAACCGCTGTCATCGGATCCTCGGCTGTCATCGTATTAATGCCTGTTTTTTCCTCGATCAGTTCCTCCAAACCATACAGAAGGCTTCCGCCGCCAGTCAGCACGATTCCCCTGTCAGCCACGTCAGCTGCAAGCTCCGGCGGAGTTTTCTCCAAAACGCTGTGTACTGCCTCCACGATCTGGGAAGTAATCTCCCGGAGCGCCTCCAGAGTCTCGTCGGAAGTCACTGTAATCGTCTTTGGCAGGCCAGTCACCAGATTCCGCCCGCGCACATCCATAGAAACAATCTCAGGACGCTGATAGGCCGAGCCAATCTTAACTTTAATCTCCTCTGCCGTTCTCTCACCAATCAGAAGATTATGTGTCTTTCTCATATAGCGCACAATCGCCTCGTCAAAATTATCCCCGGCTACCTTGATAGAAGTGCTTACAACAGTACCGCCCAGAGAAATCACTGCGATATCTGCTGTACCGCCTCCGATGTCAACAATCATATTTCCACACGGCCTTGAAATATCAATCCCTGCGCCAATGGCAGCTGCGATTGGCTCCTCAATAATAGCTACCTCACGTGCCCCTGCCTCATAAGTAGCATCTTCGACTGCCTTTTTCTCCACTTCCGTGACACCGCTCGGCACACAGACACTGATACGCGGCTTCCGAAAACGCGACTTGCCGCAGGACTTCTGAATAAAGTACCGGAGCATCTTCTCCGTCACTGTATAATCTGAAATAACGCCCTGACGAAGCGGACGGACAGCAACAATATTCCCCGGAGTACGTCCAAGCATCAGCCTGGCATCCTCGCCTATCGCCTTAATTTTGTTTGTATCACGGTCAAAGGCAACAACGGAGGGTTCCCTTAACACAACACCTTTACCTTTTATATATACAAGTACATTCGCTGTACCAAGATCAATTCCAATATCGCTACCATTCATTTATTTGCTTTCTCCTTTCACAACCGCATCTTTTCAAGGCTGCCACGCAGCCGCCTCTTTTCTTTCTATTTTTTCCAAAGTAACTCTAATTAAACATATACTTTTGTATTATATACCATTTTGTAGAAATAGAAAAGGGCATTTTTTTACAATTTTTTTACTTTTTTGTAAATATTTTCCAAAATTTACCGACAAAAAGGGCACAGACTTCGTCTGTGCCCTGACAAAAAAACCACGTCTTTTTGTTGCAGGAGCGCTTTGCGCCCCTGACCGCCGCAGCTGCTCCCATCAATCTTTTACCGCAAGGGTAGCAGGCGGTTTGGAAAGGATGCCATAAATCGGCAGGATACTGATTATGGTATGTACCAGAAAAATCCCAATCAGCAGAATCAGCACGGACCACCACGGAAAAATCATTGCAATCCCCAAAGAAGGGACCGAACTGACAAATTTTATAACCACACTAGTCACGAGCACCGCCGGGACGGAGGTGTAACAAGTCATCAGCGCCATTTCCAAAATATATGCTTTCAAAATACTGCTCTTTGAAATTCCCAGCAGACGGTATACTGTCAATTCCCCGATGCGTGACATCGCATTGGACTTTATCATAAAATAGACCATCAGCAGAGAAATCGCTACTATAACAAGTGTGATTAGTTTCTTCGCATCTACATTAATGCTGTGTTCTTTTTTATATGCTTTCAGTTCATCATCATACGGTGAAGACTGCTCCAGTTTAAAGGAATTCATATACTTCTTTGCAGCTTTCCCGAAAAATTCCATGGAAGCTTTCTTATCCTGCGTGTAAATCTTGCATGCTGCCCTCTCACAGATCATGCAGTCCCTCATATCCCGGCACCCTTTCTCAGAAAAGGCAAAATCTGCTCCGGCACTGTCTGGAAAAGTCCCTGCTATTTTATATACCATATCAATGCCGTCACCCATCCGCTCCTCCATGCCGAGCTTCATGTCCATTGCGTCAAACAGGCTCTTCCTGACATACATTTCATCATCTGCTATCTGAATGTCCTTACATTCCTCCGGGCATGCCTCCTTAAGTTCTTTTGCATCTGCAATACTGTCCCCCTTTACATCCAGCCCCACAAGGATATTCTGCCTGCAGTAAATCGCAGGCTGCTCTGTATCGCTGATTCCGACAATCTTCAGGGTTTCCCTGGAACCTGACACCTTAAAACGTTTATCAAGATAATCCTGCTCTGTCTTGTAAAGGCTTGCCGTCACTCCAATCGACTTTTTTAACTTGTTTATAATATTCCTATCAATTACAATCTCATTTCTCCCCCCAGGCATCTTACCTGCAACCAGATTTTCTTCCTTTAACTTGCTGACCGGGACAAATGAGTATCCTTTTACAGACTGTGTCAGCTCCTTCATCTGGATGAACCCAAAACCTACCAGATAGAGATTGGCATCCGGTGTAAAAAACACATCCCCATGGCTGTCATCTTTCATGTTTTCCCTGATAAATTCCAATGTATCAGCCCTCTGCTCTATCGCACGGAATGAAGTTACTTTTGCCATTTTCAACTGTAAATAATGGGAATCCGTTTCTATAATGGCCTGTTCATCCACAGAAACCGTATTGACAAACTCAGCAGTACTCACAGAAAGCAGCACCGCTGTCACAAGCAGGATTACTATTATAAATGCCTGCTTCTTTCCCATTAGGTGTATATTCTCTACTGCCATGCGCCAGATTTCTTTTGCTGACAGATGTGCAGTGCCCTTGCTTGCAGGCTTTTCCAGATTGTAAGAAACCTTCTCAATCTCATCCATATCAAACGTCGGGCGCTCTTCATCCAACATCTGCACCCCATTCTCCTGCCCTTCCAAAAGAATATCGCACCCCATGTTATTTTGGATATAAATCTTGCCATCCTTCCATGCCAGATTCAGGGAGATTTTTTCCGGTGCCTGCCCTTTGTCATAGTACACCTTAAAATCTGCAAAATCACTTTCCAGATTCTTGCAGTCCATTTCCTTCAGATAAATATTGGAATCATCGCTCCGCTCATATGCCGACCCTGCATGATTGGCAGCATCCCTCACAATCTTTCCGTCACAGATTTCTATTATCCTGTCCCCAAAGAATTTTGCAATCCTTTTTTCATGTGTTACCAGAATAACAAGGCACTCTTTCGATATGCTCTTTAAAATACTCATTGTGCGCAGGGTATTCTCCTCATCCAGATTTCCGGTCGGCTCATCTGCAAGAATGATATCGGGCGACTTAACAAGCGCCCTTGCAATCGACACTCGCTGCCTCTGCCCCCCGGAAAGCTTGGACACAAGCTTCTTTTTGAACTTCCCCATGCCAAGCATATTTAATACATAATCAGCACGCTCTTCCTTCTCCTGCTCTGTAAGTTTAAAGCGGTTTAACGCAAGCTTCACATTGTATGCCACAGAGTAATCCGGCAGTAAATAATAATTCTGAAAGATATAATCAAATCTGTCATTCCTGATTGGCTCCATGCGCTTTGGATCATATTTCGTAAATTCAATCCCCTCAACCTTAATCGAGCCGTCTGAAAAAGTATCCAAACCTCCTATTGTATTTAACAGGGTAGTCTTTCCGGAACCGCTCTCACCAAGGATGCAGACAAGCCCGGTGCTGCCTAGTTCCAGATTGATCCCATTTAAAACGTGCTGTTCGCTCTTTTTGCCTTTATTATAATATTTATTTAAATTTTTTATCTCAATCATTCGTTTAACCTTCCTTTCAATAAGTGATTGAAGGAAGCTACCGTCAATGCACTAACTACAAGATTGTAAACTACAAATAGAAGATACGCTGCAAAGCCATAATAAAACAGCATTTCATGCACAATTGTCACTCCGCAGAAACGCAGAATCCACATAAGCAGTACCGTCAGAATTATTGCCGCTATAGAATATCCGGCAATCTCAAAATAACTGATTTTGTGGATTACCTGCATCCGCATACCAATAAATTTCATAACAAAATAATCCTTCACACGGATTTTCATCAGGGAACGCAGAATCAAAATCTGTGCCAGCACAATTGCTATCAGCCCAAATGCGCAGATTCCGACAATAACAAGGCGCTCATCCACTAATTCCTGTACATAATCCGTCACGCCCACACGGTAAGTGCTCTGTGCCTCATATCCCTTGCGTTCCAGCTTTTTTATTACAGAATCTGTTTTTGCATAACTCGTAATATAAACAGATGCCTGCGGGCAATTCTTGTCTTTTGGGAAATATTTATAGAAAAACTCCTCGCTGACCTCCACAAGCGACTTGCCCATATCATGCTCTTTTTCCAAAATATTTACTGTCTGCTCTTTCGCTTCCCCTACCGGCTGGCCATCCTCGTCACACTGCTGGAAACGAAACAAATTTTCCCCTACTGGGTGCAGTGCATTGGGACCCCCGCCAAAATTATAAGAGATACGCATCTGGTTTCCTTCCAGCTCACTGTTGATTACCGGAATGAAAGCTGGTTTCAGCCTGTAATCCTTCCATTTTTCTACCCACTCATAAAGCAGGCAATATGTACCATGGTACAACTCCAGCGAATACATCTGGCACAGCTCCTTTGTAAAATAAATCTGCTCCGTCTCCTCTTTTAAAATTCCCACTATGGTGACATTATGCCCATAATACACATTCGGCCCCCAGATATTACGTGAAGCAAAATAACACATCTGCTCGCTGCCCAGTACACTCTCATCTTTAGAATACACCACAACTTCATCCCATGATTCCGGAAGGCGTCCTTTCGCCAGATTTTTTTCTGTGATGCAATCTACAGATTTCACAAAATGGTCATCATTCAGAAAACCGACAGTCATCTTTTCCTTACCCATCGCGCCATCCTGCGTCCCATATCGAAATTTATAGTCCCTATCTTTTACAAAATAGAAATTTACATCATTTGCATAATCGCAGGAATCGACCGCCTCTACATCCGAAACAGAATACAGCTTTTCCACATCCTTCTCTGTTATATCTTTCCCATCTCCACGCTTTACCACAAGGCGCTTCTGGTCTTCGTGGTAAAAGATGGATGTACTGTATTTCTTAGTCAATGTATCGTCCCGGTGCATAAACAATTCGCCGATAAAGACAAAGGATACCACACCGATAACAAATAAAAATGCAGTAAAGAGAATGGACCTCCCCTTCTGTGTCCTGCGGTTCATCATGGCAAAATAAGATGCAATGCGGCTCTGGCTGCAAAATTCTGCCCACCTGTCAGAGACCTTCCCTGCAGCAGCTTCTCCCTCCTGCCGCTGCACCTGCCCTTCTTCCTGCAGTATCTCGGCATCTCCCCCGATGCCGGAATCCTGCGATACCTCTTCATTTACCTGAACGTCCGAAATAATATTTCCATCATGCAGGCGCACCTTTCTTGTGACATATGGCTCCGCCTGCTCATAATTATGTGTAACCATAATAACAAGGCGGTCTTTGGAAAGTTCTTTTAATAACTTAATAATCTGGTCGCCCGTTTCACTGTCAAGATTCCCCGTCGGCTCGTCCGCCACAATAATCCCTGTATTTTTTGCCAGCGCGCGCGCAATCGAAAGACGCTGTTTCTGTCCGCTGGAAAGCTCCGAAGCCTTGTGCGTATCAAACCCCTCTAAACCTACCTGTTTCAAATAATTCTTAGCTACTTCCTCCGCCTGTTTCTGCTCATGCCCCATAATCAGGAGCGCACTCATAACATTTGTAAGCGCCGTATAATGCCCCACCAGGCTGTAATCCTGAAAGACATACCCAATCCTGTTCCTGCGGTATTCTTCCCAGTCCTGTTCGTCGTACTGAAACGTAGGCTGCCCGTCGACAAACATTTCCCCTTCATCAAAGGTGTCCATACCACCAATAATGTTAAGTAACGTTGATTTTCCGCTGCCGCTCTCACCAGTAATTGCTACAAACTCACTTTCCCAAAACGTCAGGCTGATTTTCCGCAGTGCCTGCGTTACTGTTGTTTCAGAATAGTAGCTTTTACTAATATCCTGTAGATCAATTTTTACCTTCTCCATAAAATCACTTCTTCCTCCCTCTTTTCAAAAAATATTGTAATAGTTTCTATGATTCTTCATGCTTTCAGCCATGCTATCATAGGCGGCACAAACATAATGCAGGACTGCTAATTCTTAGTGCAATATCTCTCAAATTTTTCCTTCAAAATGTCAGACAATTTATCAACTCTAAAATATCCCTCCACAACCCCCTCATACGGCACGTCGTTTAATCCATGTTCTACTAGAATCCGATTTCCCAAGTCATAAATCACAACATTTTCTAAGCTGTTTAATATAAACGGAGAATGAGACGTTACAATAAACTGTATATTAGGGAAAAAGCTTGTCAAAAAAGGTAAAATACTTCTCTGTAATTCCAAATGAAGATGCGTTTCAATTTCATCAATTACAACGATTCCCGGAAGGCTAAAATCAAACGAACGCTGTGTCTGATGCTGCATACGCATCATAAGATCCAGTACAATATCAAGGACTGCCTGATAACCACCTGATAAAGTATGAAAGTCAAACGGCTCTTTCCCCTGTTGCAAAATATGAAATCCAAAACTCTCCTCATCAAATTCTAGCTTGACAGTTTCATCATCAAATATCTGTTTTAACAGCTGCTCCAATTTTGTAAACCAATCCTTTATCTCATCAGCTTTTTTTGTCTTATTATTATTTCTCGCCAGTGCCTCCGTCATTTTCAAATCCAATAAATATTTCACAAATTCAATACGCGGAAATTCTGTCAATTCATAATAATCTTTTAACTGTAATTTCTCTATATGCCTAGGCTGTTCCGCATAAAATACCCTGTCTGCCTCATAGTATACCAAAATATAATGATATTCCTCTGCCAATTTTGGAATTTTATCAATATTATTATTGAGTTTTATGTCCAGTTCCTTTTGGCAGTTCCTAAAGGCCTGCTCTCTTTCCCCAGTATAGATTTTATTCAAATACCTTGCCAATGCCGCAGCTACACTTGTCTTCCCGCTTCCATTCTTTCCCGTCAAAATTAAGTGTTTAACATGCTTTTCTGACAGCGGAATAGTGATATCCCTTAAATGCCTGACTTGTCTAATTTTCAAATTTGTTATAAAAAATTGTTCCATACCTGCTCTCCCAATCCAACCAAAATATAAACCAAGTACACTTATCACCTTAATATTGTAAACATATTGCAAACGCAGTCCTAACATCAAAATAATACTTTTAAAATCATATCGCATATATCCAATATCTTCAATGATTTATTATACGTGTCTGTCATCTGCCATTCATAATACGTCCTGCCTCTCTGTCCTGAGTAATTAGCAGTTTGACTGGCTTATTTTGCATTTTTAATGTATAATAAGATTCCAGAAGCAGAAAACAAACTGTTCCATTTACCTATATTGGAAAAATAGGAACTACGATATTTCATAACTAAAAAAATTAAACGAGGTCACATCATGAAGAACAGTAATTCAAAAAAAGTCCAGATATTAAAGGAAAAGCAAAATATTAGCAAATATACAGGCTTGCTGTGCGGCAGGATCTTTCTCTTATTCTGCCTCTTTGCCCTGCTGGCCGTACTGCAGCCTGCCCCATTCTATATCTTTATTTTCCTTCTTCTCTGCCCGTGGGTTCTTTCTACCATCGCATCATCCAGACAGAAACCCCAAAAAATACTTTTGTCCTTTTGCGCAAAGAAATTTTACTACACACCGATAAAACTAGCTATCGAAAAATATATCGGAAACTGCATTATTATTTTGCTGGCGGTATGGCAGATTGTTTTTCCGCCATTTAATGAATCATTTTCCATAATCCGGCAGGCACCCGCATTTCTACTGCTTCTCTATCTTATCTGCAGGATTGCGGCAACCATCATTACCAGACAGATGATTCACCACATATATACAAAATTAATATTGCTAGATTAGAGCGTGAATGAATTTTCAAACACGCTCTAGTGCACACACCGAAAACTTTCCTATAAATTCAAAAACAGACCCACAGGGTATTGCCCCACAGGCCTGTTTTTTATGCACAGCCCCGCACATAGAAGATTGCTGCTGATGCAGCATGCGAGTCCGCGCGGCGAGTAGGGAGAAAACCTTCCCTACTCGATTTGATTTTATTAAAATATACTGTTCTCTTTTTTTCTTTAATACCTTAAGCCCAAGGTGTCTGTTCTGCAAATGCAGAATCCACGATATCATCAATGTCGGCAAAATCATATTCCTGTCCCTTCATTGCCGCCTGATTCATCTGCTCAAATGACGAGTTTGCCGAAACCGCTTTCGAAGCATTCGAAGAACTGCCTGAATTATTCAAAGTATTCCCCAGCAGTGCAGATGCCTTTGTTGACGCCTGTTCTGAAAAATACTCATATAATTCCTGAACGGTCTTATATGTAAGCGAAGATGCATCTTCCGATTTTCCTGCCTCTTCTAACACAGAAGAAAGCTTGTCTGCCATCGTGCTTGCCTGAATAGAATCAGCATAAGAATTAAGCCTCATTCCAGTCATATAGTTCTCCAAAATACTAGAAAAACTAGATATTCCGCCCAGAGAACCAAGGGCACCCAAAGAACCCATCATGCCATAACTGTCATTATTATAATTCCCTGAAATGGCATTCAGCATTGTGCTCGTAGGATTGTTGTTTATCATATATTGATAATATAATGTTTTCTCATCTAACATAACATTTGACATGTTACTCCTCATCCCCTTCCTGTTTCATCCCAAGATATTAACTATGATACCACACTCCGGAAAAAAAGTCAAAATTTACTTCCGCCGCTCACGGGAACCAATTTTCATTATCCATGTCCAGCACTCCGCATTAATCTGTTGTTATTTTCAGCCCACGGCCTATGTCCCATTAGCGGCAGTCTATAATTCTAAACTCAACATTCCCAAACATCTGGTTTATCTCCGGCTGGTACAGAATATCGATTTCATAATCCCTGCCCTGCCCGTTTTTGAGCGCTTCCCATGCCCCATCCCCATAACGGCTGCGAATCCCTTCCCCCAGATGCAGCTCGCACTGGAAATCCACCCCCCTGTACAGCCGCATGCCATCCCGAAGCTGCACCCTTGCAATCTGGTTCTCCTTCCCGCACAGGGAGAGCGACACGACCGCCAGATTCCTTTTAGCAAAAATGGGTTCCTGGTTACCTGCACCAAAAGGCTCCATAAAATCAAGCTGTCTCACCACAGATTCTTCCATCTCCTCCAAGGGCACCTCCCTGTCAAAGATAATTTTCTCTACCAAATCCCCCTCAGATAATGTACAATTTTTATTCAACGCCTCTCTTAACGGCACTAAATTCTCCTGCTCCAGAGAAAACCCTGCTGCCATCGCATGGCCTCCATATTCTTTTAAAAGCCCACTGCAGCGGTTTAATTCCTGCTGCATATGGTAACCAGGAATAGAACGTGCGGATCCCTTAAGCCCCTCTTTCGTCTTTGTCACAATCAGGGTTGGGCGGTAATATTTTTCCCTAATCCTCCCTGCCACAATCCCCGCCACACTTTCATGGCAGTTCTCTATGTAGACAACCAATACCGAATCCTGCAGCATCCCATCGCTTTCAATCTGCCCCACCGCTTGCCTCACAGCCTCCGCTGTATAATCCTTCCGTTCCTCATTCAGCGCAACAAGCCTTTCAGCCCTCCTTTGCGCCTGCCCCTTATCCTGTTCCAGTAAAAGACCCATGCCGAGCGCCGCGTCCTCCAGCCTCCCGGCGGCATTAATACATGGGCCGATACGGAACCCCAGATCAACTGCCCTGATCTTTCGCTGAAATTGCAGTGCGCCTATTAATGCACGCATTCCGATATTATCACACTGTTCCAGACAGGCAAGCCCTTCCTTCACAAGAATACGGTTTTCATCCAAAAGCGGAACGACATCGCATACTGTAGCAATTGCAGCAAACGGCAGAAACTGCTTCGCGCGTCCTTCCATCCCTCGTTCCTTAAAAATATAATCTATCAACTTATATGCTATCCCAGCCCCACATAATTCCTGAAACGGGTAACTGCACATTTCCTGTTTAGGGTCAATCAGGGCATCGGCAGGCGGCAGGATTTCCCTATTATTTTCCCTCGGTATATCATGGTGGTCTGTCACAATAACTGTCATGCCTAATTCTTTCGCTTTCTCCACCGCCGAAACTGCAGAAATCCCATTGTCACATGTTAAAATAGTATCATATCCCTCCAAGGCTGCCTCCTGCGCCATATAGCTGCGCATGCCATAACCGTCCTGCACCCTATGCGGGATCCGATAACCTGCAATTCCGCCTAATAGAGTAATTCCATGATACAAAATATAAGTGGACATCACCCCATCCACATCATAATCCCCTATTATTTTAATTTTCTTTCCCTCTTCTATTTTACGTGCCAATATTCCGGCTGCCTTCTGCAAATCCTTCATCTGGGATGCGTCATATAATGCATCCTCTTCCGGAAACAGATACCGATCCATGGCATTCCAGTCAAAAAGCCCCCGCTTCACTAATACTTCTGCCACAATTTCAGATATCTGGTATCTGTCCGCAATTTTCTTTAAGTCCGCCTGATACCGCTTTGTAACCCACTGTCTCATTTCTCTTCTCCCCTGTGAATATTTCCAGCCGCACAACCAATAGTTAAATACGCTTATACCTCTTCTTAAATATAACAAAAATAGCAGCCAACCTAAAGCAGCAAAATGCCATGAGAGTCAATGTATCCCATGGCACTTTTCCACAAAAGCCCTGACTACTTCTTCTTTTTGCTGCATACCCCATGACATCACACATACACCGTCAGCTCCGGCTTCCGCCGCCTGGATTGCATTTTCAGGTGAGATTCCGCCAATCGCATACACCGGTACCTCTGCCGCTTTGCAGATTCCGCGAAAGGCATCTAACCCCCTCGGCGGCACTCCCTTTTTACAATCTGTAGCAAATACATGCCCATAGAAAATATAATCAGCACCGCAATCTTGTGCTTCTCTAAGCTGCCCCAAAGAATGCACTGAGATGCCAAACCAGTCAAAATGCCCCAACTCCTGCTTGTTTTGTACAGCAAGCGGCAGAGAAAGATGCAGGCTCCGGGCGCCAAGACGCTTCGCTGCCCCAATATACTGGTGCAGGGAACATTTTACTACAAAATCCTGACAGGCTGCCAAAACCTTCCGCGCAAGCTCTTCATATGCACTTTCTTCTAAGTCCTTTTCCCTCAGAACAATCTGGTCGACACCTGCACGCCCCAGCATACGGATCCGCTCCAAAAAATCACCCCGGCACAATTTACGGTTTGTAACTGCAATCACTTTACACATAAATATAATCACTCATAACAGGCTGCAGCCCCTCATTCCTGATTGCCTGATATACTTCCTCCACATTTCTTCCATCTGAGATTTCAAACTGCGCATCCCCTACATTATCATTCTCTTCAACATGCTCTCCAATCCCCACCGATACACCAGCAGAAATCTTTGTTGCCGCAATCTTAATTACATTATTGCGGACCCTCTCGCACTCCCTGGTCGAAATCGTGATATTGGCAAACGGCATAAAAATTCGGTATGCCATAATGACCTGAAGAAGCTGCGGCTCATGGACATCCTTTGGATTAATTTTTTCATTGTTAATGATGGGCCGGAGCCTCGGACAGGAAAATGCAATCTCTGCATGGGGATATTTCCTCTGCAGCAGATACGCATGGTACCCCGTCGCCAATGCATCCTTCCTAAAATCATCCAGCCCCAGAAGCGCCGCAAAACCAACGCCGCGCATCCCCCCCTTGATAGCGCGCTCCTGCGCATTCAGGCGGTATGGAAATATACGCTTATGGCCTGCCCTGTGGAGTGTCTCATATTTGTCAGAATTATAAGTCTCCTGAAATACCGTCACATAATCGGCACCGCACTGATGCAGGTAGGCATATTCATCGGAATTTACCGGGTAAATTTCAAGGCCTATCACTTTAAAATATTTTTTCGCAATCTTGCATGCCTCCCCGATATATTTCACATCTGACATTTTTCTGCTCTCGCCAGTCAGAAGAAGAACCTCCTGCAGCCCTGTTTTAGCAATAGCCTGCATTTCCTGCTCAATCTCCGTCTCATTCAGCTTAGCGCGCCGGATTTTGTTGTGGCAGTTAAAACCGCAATAAATGCAGTAGTTCTCACAATAATTTGCAATATACAGCGGCGTGAACATATAAATAGAATTCCCAAAATGCTTTCTCGTCTCCTGCTGCGCCTTCTGGGCAATCTCCTCCAGAAATGGAAGGGCTGCCGGCGATAAAAGCGCCTCAAAATCTTCCGGCGTGCATTCACTGTGTGCAAGGGCTGCCTTTACATCCTGTGCTGTGTATTTATTATAATCATATGCCTGCATCCGCTCAATTACCTTCTGCTGCACCTCTGATTCCAATACCTCCATGCCGGGCAGGTACTCCATATGGTTAATCCTGTTCTCCGGCAAATCTTCCTTAATCTCCATACTCATTCTATCCTCTTTTCCTTTTTACTGCAAAAAGCCCGTCAAAGGCGACGATGCACTGGCACCTTTCTCCATCACGCGCCCAAGGCCGGACAGATAAGCCTGCCTTCCTGCCTGAATGGCGAGCCTGAATGCCTCTGCCATCTGTATAATATCGCCAGCCGTAGCAATTGCTGTATTTGCCATGACTGCGGCTGCCCCCATCTCCATTGCCTCACACGCCTGAGAAGGCGCACCGATTCCGGCATCCACAATAATTGGAAGGTCAATCTCGTCTATCAGTATCTGAATAAATTCCTTTGTGCAAAGTCCTTTATTGGAACCAATCGGCGCAGCCAGAGGCATAATGGTTGCCGCCCCCGCACTCTGCAAATCCCTTGCTGCATTCAGATCAGGGTACATATAAGGCATTACCACAAAACCTTCCTTTACAAGAATCTCCGTTGCCTTAACTGTCTCTGTATTATCCGGAAGAAGATACTTGCTGTCACGCATAATTTCTATCTTTACAAAATCACCGCAGCCGACTTCGCGCGACAGTCTGGCAATGCGCACCGCTTCCTCCGCATTTCTCGCACCCGAGGTGTTCGGGAGCAGCGTCACGCCCTCCGGTATGTAATCCAGTATATTTGCCATGCCTCCCTGATTAGCGCGCCGGAGAGCCAGAGTAATAATCTGCGCCCCCGCATGTTCCACTGCTGCCTGAATCAAATCAAGGGAATACTTCCCAGAGCCCAAAATGAATCTGGAATCAAAAGAATGCCCCCCGATTATTAATTTATCATCCTTTTCAATCTTATTGCCCATCTTAACCTCCATTCCACCACTGACGCTGGCGGCACAAAATCTACATACTATACTAAGGAACTGTAAATACATTTATTTACAGTTCCTTAGTATCAGCCTCCGCCCATAAATGTAACAATCTCTATCACATCATTTGCCTGAATGACACTTGTGCTATACTCTTGCTTTGGAACAATCTTCTCATTCCATTCCACAGCAATCTGTCTCTTATCATGCCCTCTCTGGACAATCAAAGATTCCAAAGTTATTCCCTCCTCACAGAACACCTTTTCACCATTTACTGTTATCTCCATCCTCTCACCTCCATTCTGCCGAAATACCGGAAAACCACTCCGCACAGGAAATTCCCATTTAAAAAGGTTCACAAAAAAATATACCCGCGGTGGTATACCCCTTCATGAACCTGACGTTTCACTTTACGGCAGCTGAACCATTTCCAGCTACGCTATGCATCATAGCATATATTTTCCTAAAATGCAAGTACCGCCATCAGAACCCACGGAAATCAATTTTCAGTATATATATATTCATTACTGCCCCAAATCAATATGTCACCATTTACAGACGATGTATTCTTGCCTTTCTATCCGAAAATATGATACATTATACAAAGCTATTACTTCGGAAATTCTTACTACGGCGGTTAATTACCGCTGAAATGAAGAAAATCAAAAGAAAGGGAGATTGCTATGGAATGGATCCGATATGATATTCACACAAATACAAAAGATGCAGGCGTGATTGGTGATATTTTGGCAGAATGCAATATCGCAGGCTATGAAATCTCTGACCACGTCCCCCTGTCCAAAAAGGATGAACAGAGAATGTATACCGGGATCCCTGCTGATCCGGGGCCGGACGATGGAAGCTCTGTGCTTACATTTTATACAGAAGCACCGAATAACAGCAAAAAGGAATTTTTCAGCACAGGGTCTTCCTTAAGGGATGACGGTATGGCGGATACCTCTCCCATCTGTGAGCCAGAAGAACTGATTGCCTCCATCCTCGAAAAGATTAAAAATATGCAGGCATATTATCCGCTCCAGATACCTAAAATCTCCTACTGCATTCAGGACGACTCCCTCTGGAAAAACAAATGGAAAGAAAATTTCAAGGCATTCTATGTGACTGACAATATCATCGTAAAGCCAAGCTGGGAAGAAGCCCCAAAAGATACTAAACCAAATGATATTATTATTGATATTGACCCCGGCTCTGCTTTCGGAACCGGAACCCATGAAACTACAAAGCTCTGCCTCTTATCCCTGCGGAAATACATTACACCGGAAACCACCATCATAGATGCCGGATGCGGCAGCGGCATCCTTGCCATCACAGCACTGTTATGTGGGGCAAAATCTGCATTTTGCATTGATATTGATCCGGCGGCTGTTTCCGGGACCATGGAAAACGCTTCCAGAAACCATATTGACAGCAGCCGCATTACCGCCGTCCACGCAGACATCTTAAAAAACAGCCGCCATGTCCGCAGAGAATGCGGGGGTACCTTCCAGATAGCTGTTGCCAATATTCTGGCAGATGTCATTGTAAAGCTTTCAGATTATATCGGAGATTTTATCGACAAAGATGGTATCTTCATCTCCTCCGGCATTTTGGATGAAAAAGCCGCGGAAGTGGAGCAGGCACTGCTAAAAAACCATTTTACAATTATAGAAAGAAATACTTTGGGAGAATGGGTTTCCTTTGTCGCTAAAAAAGGAAATGCCTAAAGTATTTTTTGATAAAAGCATTAAGGCACCTTCCTTACGGACGGTGCCTTAACAACGCTCTATTTGTATCTATTTATTATTTTGCCGTACTCTTTTTCGCAACTTTTACCTTCCCCTGTGCCTTTTTAATAGCAAACCACAAGGTACCTGCAATACATACAGAAGAATAGCCGCCGCAGATAAATCCTGCAAGAAGCGGTATTGCAAAATCCCTTACCGACTCAACACCAAGGATAGCAAGCATTAATACCATAATAAATGTGGTTAATGTGGTATTGATACTACGTGTCAGAGTCTGGGTAACACTCTCATTCACCACCTGCGTCAATGCTTCCTCGCTTGTCCTGCCGCTGATATTTTCACGGATACGGTCAAAAATAACGATGGTCGCATTAATTGAATAACCCACTATAGTAAGCATACATGCAATAAATGTGTTACCTACCGAAATCTTGGTCAATGCATATACCAAAAGCACAATCAGCACATCATGAAGCAATGCCAGAATAGAACTCCCGGCAAACACGATATCCTTAAACCGCAGCCAGATATATAAAAGCATACAGATAGCAGCAATCAAAACAGCAACTACCGCATCAACCCTCATTTCATCTGAGACGGACGCACTAATATTACGGTTCTGGATATTCTTTTCCTCAACACTGTACTTGTCTAACAGCGTATTTGTCACATTATTACGCTGGTCTTCCGATAACTCTACAGATTTTACGGACAAACCGTTGGCGCCGGCAATCTCTGAGACAACGACATCATTAGAGCCGCTTTCATCCATGAAGATTTTTTCAACCTCTTTCTTGACATCATTATCAAGCTTCTGGTCGCTATTAAATGTGATATCAAATGTCGTACCACCGGAAAAATCCAAACCATAGTTAAGGATATTTCCATCACAGCGCCCGCTTACTTTATTTACAACCAGACATACAACACAGGCTGCAATCAAAATACCAGAAATCAAGAAAAACTTCCCTCTATTTTCAACAAACTTAATTGTCTTACGCTGCTTCTCCACACCAAAATACTTTACATCATCTACACCAAGATAATACATTGCATTTAACAAGATTTTTGTTATAAACAGTGCAGTAAACATAGATAAGATAATACCAATCGCCAGCGTGGTAGCAAATCCCTTTACTGTACCGGAACCCTTGATATAGAGCACGAACGCGGCAATCAATGTAGTCACATTGCCATCCACAATTGCGGACAACGCTTTGTCAAAACCAATCTTAATAGCAGACTGTACGGTCTTGCCTTTCGCAAGCTCCTCCCTAATACGGGTAAATATAATAACATTCGCATCCACTGCCATACCGATATTCAAGATAATACCTGCCACACCAGGAAGCGTCAGGGTAACATCTAACAGGTTTAATACCACTAGCATCATCACAAGGTACAGTACCAGTGCGATAGATGCTGCCAAACCCGGCAGGCGGTAGAAAATAAGCATAAATACGATAATCAGCCCGAAACCAATCGCACCTGCCAGAAGGCTTGTGTGGATTGCATCAAGGCCAAGGTTAGCACCTACTACCTCTGACTGGACTTCCTTCAGCTCAATTGGCAGCGCACCAATACGAATCATGGAAGCCAGTTCCTCCGCCTCATCAAATGTCTTGAAATTGCCGGAAATAACTGCCTCCCCATTTGTAATCTCAGCCTTCACCTGTGGATTGGAGAGAACCTTTCCATCATATATAATATATATAATTTTATTTTCAGGATATGCCTCCTGTGTTGCCTTGGCAAACTTCTTCGTCCCTTTTGATTTAAACTTTAAGGTAACGACATTTTCCCTATTTCTGGTAACTTCATCTTCCTGCGTGTTTGCCTCAGCGGTCTTGACATCCTTACCAGTACAGATTGTCTTATCATATTTAGGCTTTGTCTGCCCTTCCCCTTCGAACGTTATGTCATCCTGAGCAACGAAATCCAGAGAACCCTCCTTACCCAGAGACTCCAATACCTCCTCCGCATTTGCAACACCCGGAATGTCAATCGTTATGCGGTTTTCATCCCCTAATACTACGGAAGACTCTGTACTGTACACCTCAGCACGTTTCTGCATCATATTGCGGGTATCTTCCATCTCTTTAGCAGTAGGGTTATCGCCGACAGCCTGATACGTGATGCTGACACCACCAGCCAAATCCAAACCAAGTTTAATGTTCTGGGCGCTTCCTTTATGGTGCTTTGTAAAGCCAACTAAAGTCGTAAAGGTACACAGCCCAATTACTGCAAGGATTAGCAGAATCTGCAGTAATCCTTTCCTCTTGTCCTTCATGCTACATTTCTCCTTTTATTAAACAACTTTTTCGCTATTTCGCCTCACTCGCCGAAAAATCACGTTAAGTTGCATTATAGCATAGTATCTTAGAACTTGGCAAGTACTAAAAAAACAACAACACGGAAATCAATTTTCAGTATATAGGCAACTATGAATATATACTAAAAATTGATTTCCGTGAAACAACAACCCTGCAAACTATTTCCCACTATAATATACTGTTCCGCCTTCTGCCTTAATTCCCTTATAATAGAACAGTTCATCCACTGTCACCATCTGGAATCCCTTTTTGTGGAGCTGTGGAACCAAAGCAGTGACTGCCTTTGCCGTGGTCGGATATAAGTCATGCATCAATACAATGTCCCCATCCTCAATTGTGCGGCATCTGCCCAGCACCTTTTTCGTATTACGGCTCTTCCAGTCTTCAGAATCAACATTCCAGCAGACCATCGGAATCTTAACTGCCTTTTTCACCCTGTCATTCACAAATCCTCCTGGTGGGCGAAGGGCAGTCGTACTGCAGCCAACTACTTTTTGCAGTTCACGGTCTGTCTTCTTAATCTGGGCATTAATCTGGTTCTTTTTCAGATTGTTCAATACTTTGTGCTCATATGTGTGGCTTGCAATCTGGCAGCCTTGTGAATATGCCTTTTTCACCACTTCCGTATAGCTTGGGATACGGTTCCCTACACAGAAAAAGGTAGCTCTGGCATTATACTTTTCCAATACCTTGAGAATCTTTTCCGTAACCGGGGCATAAGGCCCGTCATCAAATGTCAGGGCAACCATTGGCTTGTCAGGATCCAAATCCTTCCGAAGCCACATATCCTGCCCAGACGGCGCTTCCGTCGGTGCCGGTGATGGCGATGCTTTTTCTTCCTGCTTTTTGTCTTTTTTATTCTGGCTGGTATCTGATTCTGCCTCTGCTTTATGCTTCGGGGCATCTGCCATATTAACATCGCTGCCCCCCTGACTGTTAATAGAAACTACCTTCCAGACCAAAATCACCATAATAATAATCAATGCCAGACCAGAATTAATCAATATAACCTTAGAGCGAAGCTCTTTCTTTCTGCGCTGCCGTGATTTGGATGCCCGCTCCCTCAAGCTTCTCCCCTCATCATAAATCACTTTACTTTTAGTGTCCTTTCGTAAATTCATAATGCTAATACTCCTCCAAACTGCCCTCATTGGCTAAAATAGTCCCTTAAGCTTTATCCTTGCCCTGCTTTTCCAATGTATTAGTACCCTTCTGATACCGCCATCCATACTAACACATTCCGTTATGCTTAAAATATCATAACACAATTTAAAAATTTGTCATCACTTTTTTTTTGCTTTTCTGTTAACAATTTATTACAATTCACTTCTAATGTCATACATTTTTTCCACCGGGAGCAACCATGCCACCAAGCATCCCCGAAATAACACAGACCATTGCCCCGCTGATAATCTGCATATTTCCGTTAATTTTTGTCTGCATCAGCCCAACGCCAATGAGGAACAGAACCAGAAAATACGCCGCCCCTATCACAACGCCCCAGAAAAACTTCTGCTGGCCCATCATCTTGCCCACCAGAAATCCTCCCAATGCATTACTGAGTATATAAATAACAATAACTCCGACACTCAGCACATTGCTGCCGCCATCCATCTTCCAGATAATTACTGTCAGAATGCCGAGCATAAGCAAGGAACACAGAAACATTATGCCCAATATAATAAAAAAGTTTCCTATCTTATTTTTCATTCTACCCTCTTTTCTGCACAGATACAACAGTTTTTACTGTTCCAGCCAAATTTGTTTTTACTATTTAATACATATCTATAGCCATCGCAGTAGATTTATTCCTTCTTTTTCCAGAAAATTCAGGTATACAAATAATTTATAGTAAACGCATAAAATGCATGTATTTACTATAAATTCTGATTATCAGCCATTAGACGGACTGCAGGCAAATTTCCGTAATGAGTCCACCAAAAAATTTCAATACACATGGCTTATTCGAATAATGGCCACCTTCATTAATATATTCCGCAAATTCCTCAATTTCGCCAAGCCTAAACACCACCATAATCCTTTTCCCTCCAGTCATGATTTTTACTTTTTATAATCTACTTATTGTAGACCTTTTGCGTCCATTGGCTCTTTGATGACTGGTACTTGTATATTTTTTGGCTCAATCAAAACTTTTTGCTTGCATTTCCGATAGTAGGAGGGAGATACTAAAGCCTTTTAACATTAATTTTTCTTTGCTCAATATTTTTTTCGTATTGACGAATAATAGAGTCATTTAGTTCTTGGCTGGGTTTTTGTTTTATTCTAAGTGCTTTTCTCAATAACAGTTCTATCTCGTTTTTATTGTTATTGCCTTTTGAATGATTCTTCATAAATTTTCATCTCCCTTTATCTTGTTAAAAATTCCTTCTGCCATTCTCTGCGCCAAAATTTCCTGATAGTCGTCATCTAACAGCTTTTGGCTCTCAGAATAATTTGAAAGAAATCCCATTTCCACCAAAACAGCAGGTATTTGAGTATTTCGCAAAACATAATAGTTTTCGGTTTTTGCATATCTCGTTTTCACGTCATTGCTTAGCGAAACTGCATGGATTATGCTTTCTGCATATGCCTTGCTTTCTGTTGCGTCTGGACTATTGTAATAACATTCCAACCCTGCTATCTGCGCATCATCTTCATAATAGTTGCAATGAAGGCTGATAAAAAAATCTGCATTGGAGTCGTTTGCAACAGAAGTCCGCTGTGCAAGGCTCATCTTCTCATCAGAGTTTCTGGTCAGAATAACTTCAATATTGTTATCCTCCAGAATCGTTTTTAACTTCAATGCAACCGAAAGGTTAATATCCTTTTCTATAATTTTTCCACTGACAGTCCCACCGTCACTTCCGCCATGTCCTGCATCTATGATGACGCAAAACTTTGAAACGAAGTCAGCTGTTGAAGTAATAGGAGCAGTGTCATTGCCAGTGTTCTTATCTGTATACGTATTGGTATATATATCTGTTCTTTCATCTTCCTTTGTAAACTTTTCGCATATGTAAAGACAGCCGCAAACCATAAGTATTATCATTATTACTGGTATCAGTATAACAACTGCCCTCAGCAGATAAGCTATCACAAGCCGTTTAACCTTTTTTCTCTTTCCGTGTTGTTTTTTATCCATTGCCGCATTTGTTCCTCCTTCCTTTTTCCAAAATATATTGTTTCATAGGAAAGTCTAAAACTGGTCAAGAATTAGGCATTATTCAACGACTTTTTGATAAAACGATATTCTCCCCGCTTTCTTTTGCTAATATATAAATGTTGCCAGCATCACAAGTAACTGACATTGCGGGCGTATCGCTAATCAACCTTTTGTTGTTCCCATCCTTGTTGCAGGAATATACACGACTTCCGTCTGTTCTGGATACATAATAGATCGACTGCTCATCAATGCAGAAATCAGACGCAACTACTTTTTCATAAGTAAAAGTTTCGCCGCTTAAAACATGATACCTTGTTAAAACCGATTGCTCGTTTTTGTAAAAAATGTTTTCTCCATCGAATGAGATATTTCCACTTGTAGGGATGTCAAGTTTTGTAATGCCTTTCGTGAAACGGTTTACTTCTGTTATACCATCCTTGCCAATGAAAAATATGCTGTCATCATTTATGAAAAAATCGTAATGGAACTCTAAAAACTTCCATTTATCCCCCGTCTCATAATCAATGCCAAAGAGGGAACGACCAGAATTTGTAATCTGTTCAAAAACGATTTTTTCTTCAAAGGTATCTAAATTAAGTTCTATCACCGACACCTTTGTTGTACTGCTGTTATAGTTTCCGATACGGTTTACATAACTTTCCGTAACCGATGTCGTATAATATAGATATGGTGAACATACACAAAACGCACATACCTTTTCTTCATCAGAAAACGCCCCAAACATAGGTGAGCGCACTAAATGAAGCATTTCTCCCGTGGAAGTGTTTTTAAGATAATAATCAAAAGTTTCTGCGTCCTGTGTTATTTCATAGCCCATACAGTCATATTCCGCCGATGAATTATAAATAAAATTCTGGCTTTTTCCGTTATCTGAACATCCTGTCATTGTCAATACTAAACTAAGTATGATAGAAAGAGTCGGTACATTTCGTATTTTCCTTGTTTTCATTTGCCATTTGTTAGAATTGCTCCGTAAAATCCAAGCGGCAGCCAAAATACATAAGAATACGGATACTGAAAACAAAATCAGCAGTGTAATAGTATTAATCTCTGCAAAAACAATTTTCTCATCACCTGTAAAAGCATCACTTAAAACAATATCTCCTGCAAAAAAGTCTGTTCCGAGCAGAAATGGCAAAGGCAGCGGCAGACGGTAAATAATTGTTTTGGATAGGCCTACATAGGGAATAATGACCGATACTGCACCTGCAAGCAGGGTCACCGCATATTTTTTCGCCAAAACAGAAATAAACATAAGAAGTATTGCTAAAAACACGCTGCCAAAAAGACGGAGCAATCCTATATAAACATATCCCTCGAATAAAGTTATGTTTTTGTTGCTGCCTGCAAAGTAACTAAGGCTTTGGATGGGATAATTTCCATTAGGCAGTCCATATTTGAGGCTGTAAAATCCGTATTCAATGAGCGATATGCTTACGCACATCAAGAGGACGCCCGAAATAACAATGAGCAGCTTATGCAAAGAGCTTTTCCGCCCCTCTTTTGAGGTCAAAATCAAAGCGTCCATCTGGCAGCTATACTCGGAACAGAATACGGGCGTAACAATCAGCAAAATGCCAAGGAACAGGACAAAATTAAGCGTACCTCCGCCAAGAAGCCCCGTCCATCCGTTTGTTTGAAGAAAATAACGGTTTTTGGCATTTTCGCAGGTGTAGAGATATTGCTGATATATGACCTCAAATCCATTTTGATGTTCCAGAACATTTTCGATTTCTTGGCTCTCTTTTTTATATTCACTTTCACTGATTTTGCCATCATAGTAGCTTTCCAAAAGATAGCTTTTCTTCCCCTTGGCTTCTGCAATTCTCTCTGCCTCCTGTTCCAGATAGAGAGAGGATTCATCCGTACAGTATCCATTTACCTTTTCAAGATACCATTCATATTCACTTTTGTACTGTTCCATTGCACTATTATAAGGATTGTCTGATGCAACGAGCCAAATAGTGCCAAGTAATAGAACAAGGACGATATAGCAAAGCCCTTTTTGGTGGAGCATTATCTTTTTTATTTCGTACATGAATCCAGACATTTTATCCTCCTGTCCCGGCAATGACAATTCTTCTTAGAAAGTATAACCATCACCGTTATTACAGCCATTCCCACTATTATGGCAAAAATAATAGCTGCCAAAAAACTTTGTATTGGATAGCCCGCAAAACCGATAAATTCAGTCTTACCGAACAGAATGCGGTTCGTGAGCAGCGAGTATGGGTTTATTATCTTTAGCCAAATATTGCTTGAGTAACTCTGTGACGCACCTGTAATAATCAAACACAAGGCTGCTCCAAAGTCAGCGACAAATGGGATAAGAGCGTTACGCCAAAACATGGAAATCAATAGGAATACCATACTCATAGTCCATATGCCGATTGCTTTTGTAATTGCGGATAGAACTACATATTGCCACAAATTGCAGTTTACCGCAGCCGTACTGAAATTGCTGATGGCATACAAAGGAAGATTATATCCCTCCATTGTTCCAAATGAAAAGGAAAAGCCAAGATAATCCAGCACGGAAAACCATATTACAACACTTATTACAAATAAAGTAACTGCAACAATTTTAGCTAATACGGTTTTTTTACCGCCATTAGGATTCGTCAATAACAGCATATCCATCTGTGTTTCCTTTTCATAGACGAAAGTGCTGATAATCCCGTATAAACAAAGAAACAAAACCAATATATTTGAAAAGTCATAGTTCAAATAATAGTTATACATTTCCTGATAGGCAAAAGCTGGTATATTCCGTCCAGAATAAAGATTGTAAATTACACTGTTTTTACGCACTTCAAAGTTAAGTCCTTGTTCCTTGTAAAATGCAGCATTTTCTTTTGCCTTCTTTGCCACTTCCGAAGCATAAGTCCGATAATTATAGAAATATTCCATAGGCTGTACATAGTATTTTTCTAAGATGTTTTCGTCACTATATATATTTCCCGTCATCGTATTCGGGTCATCTGTGTCTGTGCTTGCCGTCATATCAGCCGTAGCATCTGCTAACGGCTGATATAGGTCAAGAAGATTATTGATTTTATCGGTAGTTATCTCTCCACGATATTTTTCATAGAGCTGCCAATACACGCTGTTCCAACTGCGGCTGTCATTCCCGTCTGCCAAGTAGGAATAGGAATGAAATTCATTATTTATTTTGAACAGGTTTATTACGCTGAACAGAATAAGTACAACAAGTATTGACCGCTTGCAAAACAATTTGTAAAATTCATATCTGATTAAGCGTGTCATTTTTTCTCTCCAATGTCTTTCGACTCTCGCGGCATTCGTCAATGCTCGTGCAAGCACGGCACTTGACTCATTGCCCGCGGAAATAATATAAAAATACGTCTTCCAAGTTAGGAGAAGCTTTTACTGCGTTTGTTGCGGGCGAGCTATCGCTTACAATCCTCACTGAAAAATTTTCGCCCTGTTGCTTCATATTACTGACATAATATTCGTTGCTAAGGCAGGCAGCCTCTTTGGCGTTTGTTGTCACTTCCCACACTTTACCATAGATACTCTGTTCTAATACGTCGGTAGTTCCTTGCGTAATCAAAGTGCCTTCTTTGAGAATAATAATCTCTTGTGCAATACACTCGACATCAGAAACGATATGGGTAGCCAGCAAAATCGTCCGTCCCTGTGCAAACTGTGAAATCAAATTGCGAAAGCGGATGCGTTCACTTGGGTCAAGCCCTGCTGTAGGCTCGTCTAAAATAAGGATTTTAGGGTCGCCTAACATTGCCTGGACAATGCCGACTCTCTGCCGCATACCACCAGAAAGTGCGCCAATCTTTTTATCTTTCGCATCTAAAAGGTTGACAATGCCCAGAAGCTCCAAAGCCCGTTCTTTTCCTTGTTCCGCAGGGATTCCTTTTAATGCGCACATATATAACAGGAAATCCATTACCGTAAAATCCCGATAGAAGATAGGGTATTGCGGCATATATCCGATTTTTGATAAAAAGTCTTTGCCCATTTTTTTTGCATCTTGACCGTCTATTAAAACAGTTCCATTATCGCTGCCCAAAATGCCGACAAATATATTTATCAGCGTTGTTTTTCCTGCGCCGTTAGCCCCTAAAAGTCCATAGACGCCCTCCGAGAGTTCAGTGGTAAAATTCTTTAAGGCATATTTACCTTTATACTGTTTTGAAACATTCTGAAATGATACTTTCATATATAATCACCCCTTAAAGCCAAATGTTGTGATCAAGGTGCTTACTTCACTAATACCTCGCCCAAGCACAACGATACAGGTGCCTGATTCATCCAAAATTAAAATCTGCGGGACACGCAGGAAATAAGTACTGTTGTTGTCCTTGACTGTTTCAGTATGGATAACCTTTCCCGATGCTGTATCATAAATATTTATTGTTACGCTGGTTTCTCCTAAAATAGAAGTAGCAACATATTTCCCTTGCTCAGAGCAGAAAACCCCGTCTTTTCCTTCGCTTCTACCTGAGAATGTAATCTTTTTTTCTGTATTAGATGCAGTATCAAGCATTAGCAGCGTTCCATTATTTTTGTTAAAGCTCTGGGGCATGACAAGTAAGTTTCCGCCCTTTTGTACTTCTTCAATATCCACTTCATAATCGGCTTTTTGGGTGATACTAAGACTTGCATTGTCTGTAGATACTGTTCCATAAACAGAGACTCCATCCCCGCCATTAGAGCTTATTCCCATGCCTACATAAGTTAAAGTTTTATCTCCCGTAAATGCAAGACTATCCATCGTTGCAATCTCCATATTATTTGCCCTGCCATTTTCGGAATAGTTCAGAATGGCATGTACCTTTTGGGAAGAAGTTTCATAGAGATAAAGTCCTTGTAATCCGCCGAAAGCGATTTGTTTTCCGTCCTGTGAAATGGTGACACTCGCCATATGGAGGACAGAATCATCATGTAGCAGCCCACTAAAGGAAATCGTATTCTTAACAACAAAATCCTTATTTAATAGGTATCCTTTTATTCCATCACTGCTTTGTGCCGTTGCAAACGAACCCGTGCTGCCGCTACTATTTTCTTCACCGACAATGAAATACCCGTCCGAATAAGGCTGCACACATAACTCATTCAAAAAAATATCCGCACTTGCTATAATCTCGCTTTTCCCAGTATCATAAAGATAGAGCTTATCTGCTGCAGCAATAATCCGATTGCCATCAGCGTAATAACAGCCGCTGACCTTTCCAGAGAAAGCCGAGCCATTCACTGTGCCAACATCCATAGTATTTTTATCTGTATCACTATTCTGTGGGTTAGACTTATTATTGTCGCTGCTTTCGCTTCCTGTTTTTTCCGATATGTTATCTTCTTCGGATTGTGGCGCATCTATGGAGCTTCCGTTTTCAGAACTATTCACATTTTCCTGACTGTTACCACAAGCTGACAGATTAAGAGCAAAAGCAAGTATAAGCATAATGCACATGAATTTCGTTTTCATTTTTCAGCCCTCCTTATAAAGCAAAATTGAGCCTGTCTTATATGTAGAACAATCATTGCTTGTAGCAACAGCTACCGCATAGAAAGTTTTGAAGTCATCTAATTTAGAGGTGTCTATGATGGCTTCAATTATCCACACATTTCCTTTGCTTAATGTTGCATCGTATGAAATCACTTTATCAAACGATATGGGCTTATGATTTAAGAAAAATGATATGCCATACCTTGTACCCGGCGTTCCGCAAATCGTGTAACGCACTGTAAGTGTATCTTTATTGGTAAGATTGATATTGTCATACACTAATTCGCCATCATAGGAAATAGTTGAATAAACGCCGCTATCCAATGTATCCATAGTAATTCCATCCCAACCGTTTTTCACAAGCTCATTTTCAATAAAAGAGGAAGTGATTTTTTCTTCTGCAACGCTGACATCACGAAAAATATTTTCACTTTCTCCATAAAAGATATCGCTGTCTGGAGCATCCTCATTAAAATGCAGTTTCAGCACTCGTTCAAGGTGTTGGTGATACCAGCCGTAACTTGATGTTTCTTTCATATCAGGTTGGAAAGCGGGATTGGTAATGCTCATGATTGTAATATTTAAGGTATCACCTTTTTTTCCCGTGTTCGGTGTAAACACAAACGAAAATTTTTCTTCGTGTTTTTCTGATGTTTGGAAACAATGGAGATACTCATATTCCGCCCTCGTATCATTTACCTTGTATGCCTGTGGCTTTCCGTCCAAAAAGAGCAGGAAGCCTATGTTATCCAATTTCCCCTCTGATACAAACTGATAGTCCAAGGTAAATTCTCCGCCGTCATACTCATACGGTAAAACACTTTGGTCATCAGCTCTGGTGGGACTCGCTTCCTCATGGCTGAGAAAACCTAAAGAGCCATCTTCCTCTGATTTTGTGAATGGATTTTCTTCCGTGTTTTGTGGGGGAGCTTTTGCGTCCTCTATGTTATAATTTCCGCAAGCTGTCGTAGTGAATAGCAAGCCGCAAATCATAACTAATGATAATATTCGTTTTCGCATTGTTTATCCTCCTGTCATGTTTGATGTATTTTAATTATAAAAGCCAAATGTCAAAATGCGGTCAAGGAATAAAAAATTACATAAGAAAAACCAACAAACTGTGATTTCTCACAAGTCTGCTGGTTCTACGTCTTATGTGTCTTAGTTGTCCTGTTTCGGCCATTTTCTGTTTTCTCAATACAATGGCAATCAACAAGATTAATATTACTGAAAAAAACATAAAAATTATCTCCGAAAATTCGTATCAGGAACTCTTTTCTCACTTATAAATCCCGCATTTGCGGCGCGGGAAACGCTTTCATCAGCGTTTCCCTAAATGGAACATATTACTTGGTGTCAGCTTCCTCATTGAGGGGCTTATAGTTGCTGTCCATGTAGTTCTTTTTCCCGAAGGGAACGTAATTTTCATCCAATAAAATCAAATTTCCGTTTCCCAAATCAGGGAACTGCCGCGCAACCTCCTTGAGCACTTCCCATTCATCTCTGGTATTTTCTTTGTTGTCTTCCTCCACCTGTCTTAGCGCTTCTTGAACAGACTGCTGATCTGCCGTTCCCCAATAGAGAGGATGGGGCTGGAAGGAAGAATGGTAATCGCCGCCCTCATAGCAGAAAAAACAGGAGCAGGGGATTTTTTCAAATAGAATTTTTTGCGCCCCGTCAAGCTCCTTTACCTCCAGACAGTAGCACCCATTTACGGTTGCCGCACCATCCCGCGCGGTCATGTTTGCGATTGCCATGATAGTAAGGGGTTCCATTTTCACGATCATGCCGGGAACCAAAAGCCCCTCCTCGTACATTTCCCGTAAATACTCGTCAGAAAATTTTCCGACAGCCCGCCATAGGAAAAACAATGCAAGAAGGAAACAGATAACGGCGGGAATCCAGCTTTTAAACAAAGAAATTCCTGACATACATAGGAAGCACACGCAGTTTATCGCGGAGCTTCTCCGCTTTTTGACGACGGCTTTTATTATTTCATCCTTTTGCCGTATCCGGCTCACATCTGCATGGATGCCGGATTTTACACTTGCCTCAAATTGTGAATAATCGACCATTTTTTCCTCCGTTTCTTACGTTTCTGTAGATTCCTAATATTTTTTATTGATTTTATAGCGGAAAATCTTCTTATAAGCCCCCGTAAATGTTTATAACATCTTGCAGGAATGGCTTAAAATCAAGGTTTTCCGCTTATACCTTTATATCATGCCATATCCCCGTATAAATTGGTTTTGTAAGACCGGGCACCATTTTAGCACCACAAATTATAGGAGGACGACATGAAAAACGAACTTTTAGACAAGGGTATTATAACCCCGTCCGGCGAAATCAGCAAGGATAAGTTTTCAGGTGTGGGTAAGAAGACGGGGACAGGAAAAGGCAGACGCTTTGACGGGGCGGCTGCCTTTTTTGGAGTTGTTGATAAACTGGAATTTTTAGCTAAATCAAATTTCATAATCAATACAAGCTCTATCAATTCTAATGGAATATACAAATTCTCCAAATTCCATGTGCAGTTGTGATTTTTGGTATTCATCTAATGTTTCTACTGTATCGAAGTCAAAAATTAAAGCAACATCATAATTAGAAACTGGTGTTCTTTCCGCATTTCTAACTATATTAAATTGTTTTATTATCTCTAATTCTCTTAACTTTTCAGCTCTTTCAAAAAATTCAATAATATTCTTTTCCCTATTATCCTCTTTTAATGTAAACATACATATATGCCTTATCATTGTATTCCCGCCTCCAAATCCCGATTTATCTCTTTAAATACTTTAAAACTCTTTCATTAAAGTCTTTTGCTTCTTCATAAACTGCGTGTCCATAATCTTCATATAAATATAATTCACTATTACTAATTCTATCTGCTATTTCTTTTGAAGAATTTACTCCTACAATACTATCTTGTTTTCCTCCAATTATTAAAGTATGACATTTAATTTTATCTAAATCATCATATACATTATGTGTTAAACATGAATTAGCTTGAACAATAAATCTTTTATAATCTTTTGGCTTGCTAACTCTCCATAGAATATTATAATATTTTCTATATTTCTTTAAATGCTTTTCGCTATAAGATTTTTCGGCTGTATCTATGAATATATTTTTAAAATCTTCCTTCTTTGCTAACTGAATCCAGTTTCCAACAACATGATTTATGATTTCATTAGACTTTGAAGATGTTACTGCTAAAACTAATTTATTTACCTTTTCTGGATTGTTAATTGCCATACATTGTGCTATCATTCCACCTTGAGAAATTCCCATTATATCAGTATTTGATATATTTAATAAATTCATTGCTTCAACTATATCTTGTGCCATATTTCCTGTTGTAAATCCTTTTGCTAAATTATTTCTTCTGCTAAACACATACACTGTATATTCTTTTACAAATTGTCTATACATAAATGCAAGTGAAATAGCCATACCTTTAACAGTTCTTAAACCATCTCCTAGTCCTGGTATTATAATTAAATTTTTATTTCCTACACCAAAACTTACATAATCCATATTACTTTGTTCTATTTTTATATTATTGTTTTTTGCATTATAAAACATTACTTCAACTCACTTTCAAATTCATCGTTCTTTTTTTATCCATTTCAATATTGTCCAAAATAAATCTTGATTTGATTCTTTGCCAATCACTTTTTACTCCAATAAAAATATCACCCCACTTTGTTGACTGCAAGTTTAATTGTTACACAAGCTCCACTCGGAGTAACATTGGAAAGTTCTAAACATCCGCCGTGTTTCTGGCTAAGGACACGGCTTGTAGCCAATCCCAATCCCATATGTTCACCCGTTTTATCCTCAGAATAAAGAAAGGTATTCTTTTTGCGGAGCATTGCCTTTGAAAATCCTTTGCCGTCGTCTGTAATGGTTATAGTAAGTACATCATCAATAAATGTGTATAGGAAACTCACTTTGCTATTAGCATATTGAATGGCATTAGAAAAGATATTCTCAACAATACGGTAAAATATTTGCTCATCTAATTTTACTTGACATTCGGATACGGCAGAATGATATTCAATCTCCAGGCTATGCTGTCCTGCAATAAGTGAAAGGCTTTCTGTAGCATTTTTAAAAAAATCTGGTAACTGAACGACAGAATACTTTGTTTCGGTTTCTTCTATGGTATTCAAATCACGAATATAATCTGTATAACGCTCAAGTCGTTTTGAGGTTATTGCAAGGTTGGATAGTGTATGCTGCAATTTCTCATCATTCAGACTTCCATTTGTAAAGCTTTGCTGCATATATTCGACATAACCCTCTATAATCGCAATCGGATTTCTGAGGTCATGTGCCACTGATGCCTGCAAAATTCTCCGCTGCTCAATCATATTCCATAGCTGCCGGTTGTTATCATAGAGTGCCTGACGCATTTCTTCAAAGGCTGTGCAGAGCCTGCCTAATTCATCGCTACTGTTATAAGCAACCGTAAAATCAAGGTCTTGCCCCTTTATATGCTTTGTTGCATCTGCAAGAACCCGAATTGGCGGCAATAGCTTTTTCCTATAAAACCACCATGCACATAACATGATTCCTATAACTGAATAGATAAAAGGAAGCCCTACCATAGAAATGCTTATTGCTCTATATAGTAACTGTTGTTTCGGGCGAAGTGTGGAGAAGCTGGATTCTATTCTCTCTATTGTAAATTCTGTATCCCCTAACTTTTCTTCTTCCGATTTAGCGGGGGTAAGTATAGACACTTTAGAAGGTTCATCAAGTATCAATCTTTGCTTTGCCTCAGATACCGTCCCATCTGCCATAATAGTCTGTGTATGCAGCCAAATTTCCTGTGAGTCGGGGAGGATATTCTTCTGCACACGGTAACAGATATAAATTGTCAAAGCAGAGGATGTAAAAACAATTATCATTGTAATGGCAACCGTCCAGATAAATGCACTTTTAATAGATTTTACTTTCTTCATTTTTTCCATCTATATCCCATCCCCCAAACTGTTTCTATATATTCCTTGTCCGTAGCTTCAGTCAGTTTATTTCTGATTTTTCGGATATGCTCTTTTATAACATTGCTGTCGCCCTCAGCATTAAAGCCCCATACGGCTTCGTATATCCGTTCTTTATCAAATATCTGGTTAGCGTTACTCATCAGAAACTCGACAATATCAAATTCACGATTTGATAAGTTTAGCTCCGTTTCTCCATAAAAAATTTTGCGTTCAGCAAGATTTACAATTAAGCCTTGTGAAGATACAATTTTAGGAGTACACTTGCTTCTCTCGTCCCTCCGCAGGTGAGCCGCCACCCTTGCGGTCAATTCCTGTAAACTAAAAGGTTTGGTTATGTAGTCATCACCGCCGACCTGCAAACCGTTTACCTTGTCCTGTTCTGTAATCCGAGCTGTCAAAAACAAAATAGGGCAGGTGACATTATTACGGATAATCTTGCATAGCTCCAATCCGTCCATTTCGGGCATGTTGATGTCAAGCAAAATTAAATCTGGATATGTATTCAGCATTGATATTGCCTGCTCCGCATCTTCCGCTACAAAAGTCTCATATCCACAATCCTGCAAGTGGCTTGATAATAATTCAGTCAGCATTTTTTCATCATCAACAATGAGTATCTTATATGCCATAGCAAAAACCTCCTAATCTAATAGTGTAGTCTCGGAAAGTCCAAGCCCTTTATTTTACTGGCTTTTTCCCTTTCCGAAATTTCACTTTCACCTCTATTTTTCTGTAACATTTACTACTTTTTTATACCAGAAGAAATTTAATTTTTCTTCTTCTTTTTTCTTGAAATAACTTGACAAATACCTAAAAATGTGCGGCCGTTTTCGCTGATAATTCCAGCGAAAACGGCCCTTTGTTTTATAAGTAACTTTCCACTTTCACTCATAAAACAAAGGAGGTCACATTTATGTTCAAACCCGGATCATGGCAGAGCCACGACGAGTACAGAACCCTCGTCATTACGATGGGACGCAGGCTTTCCCGCAACAACCCAAAATATTTCTTTAATGAATATGATGAGGAACGGCAGAAACTCTTAAACCTCAACCTTGACCCACTTCTCGAATACATCCCGCGTTTTTATTCCGAAGGAGGACGCCCGGCAGAGCATCAGGCGCAGATTCTGCGCTCCCTTATACTTTTTGTCCTGCTTTTTAATAAAACCAAAGCCCGCACAAGCCTTACTTTATGGGTGCAGGAAGTCCTTCCCAACTCCATTTCCCTGGCTGTCCTTATTGGCTGCTCCTCTCTGGATCAACTGCCGCCCCTCGGCTCTTATTATGATTTCATGAACCGCTTCTGGATGGGCACGGGGAACTTGTATTCCCGCACGGCGCTTCTTCCGGCAGGCAGAAACGGCAAAAAACCAAAAAAACTGATCGGCGCCGATGGAAAACTGGCGGAGCCGGAAGACCCCTGCACGGTTACCTCCAAGGACATCGTAAATGATATCCTGGACGGAAAGCCTGCCGCTGACAATCCAGAAGCCGCACTCCAGAAAATCTTTTCCATACTTGCCGTACTGCCGTCTGTCCGCCTTGGGCTGATTGACACGCAAAACCTTACCCTCTCCGGGGACGGCACCGCTGTGGTTTCCCATTCCTCCCCTTACGGTCGGCATCTTTCCTCCTGCGTCAGGGACTGCCCGTACCGGGACGGCTGTGGCCGCCATTATTCTGACCCGGATGCCTCATGGGGATGGGACAGCGATAACAGAACATGGTACTTCGGACATACTCTTTACATGCTGTGCACCAGGAACAATACATTGAAAGTTGAACTCCCGCTGTTGATGAAATTCACTGACGCACGCCGCCATGACAGCAAAAACTTCCTCTATTCCATAGATGATTTCGGGCGCAATGCCTTTGGCATTTCACCGGAAAATGTCTGCCTTGACTCCGCGCATGACAACATCCCGACCTATGAACTGCTAGAACACTGGGATATCAATGCGCTGATCGACATCAACGGCAGGGCAAAGTCATCAGAAAACGCCCCTGCAGACATCACTTTCGACAAAACCGGGCATCCCCTCTGCCCTGCCGGGCATAAAATGTGCCCATGGGGCAACGATCCCATAAAGGATGCACACAAATACCGCTGCCCACTCAAATGCGGACGCATAGAATCCTGCCCCCATGCAGAAAAATGTTCTCCCGGAAACTATGGGCGCACCGTCTACATAAAGAATAACTGTGGCCTCCGTTTCTATCCCCGGATTCCAAGGGACTCCGAAGAATACAAGAAAATATACAGTGAGCGTACTGCCTGTGAGCGTGTCAATAACCGTGTCCTCAACGACTACTGCCTGCAGCATCTAAAGATACGGGGAAAAGATCATTTCTCGTTCTGGACAATGCTCATTGGCATCTGTATCCATCTGGATGCAAGATTCAAAGCTGCCAACCTGTATGCTGCCTGATTCGCAAACATAATAAAAAACTAAATTTCCGTCTGTAAAAAATACATTTTTAACAGGCTTAATTACCATGTCTTTTTTTCTAACCACTATCAGAAAATAACTCAAAAATAAGCATTTTTTATTCCTCCCTGAAACTCTCAATCATATGGCATAATATTTGATTAGCTTTTCATCGACTTTCCGAGACTACACTAATATATTATAAAGCTTAAAAGTCAAAAAGTGGTCAAGTTCCTACTTTTTTTCGATTATCAACAGGTTTTTGTGCATCTTTCAGAATGAGCCATATCCGATAGATGTTTATTGCGCCCTCAATCTGATTTTTTTAGATATCTGACTGCCCAACGTACCATAATATTATATCCATCAAAAAGAACTATAACCCTGAATTATTCACGGCAGTATGAACCAGCAGATAATTTACCACAGATAGGGGTCTTTTTCTATTCACTAAACAAATGAAAATGTAATATTCGGTCAAATTCAGTAACTATGAGGGTTTCAGCAATTTAATCGGTTGTTCCGTGAATAATTCAGGCTAAAATGTCCTTACTAATACCCTTGTATTATGTTATTGTATACTTGCTCTTGTTTGTTTTTCCAACACTGGGGTCAAGCACTACCGAAACAGGAATTTTACTTTAAGAAAACAGCATAAATTTCCCCTCTATTCCTTACTATGCAGAAGTTTCTTTATTTATTTGAGTTAGCCTCTCTCAATCTGCTTTATCTTTTAATTCTTTTCTCTTTAGTCCGTTCTTTTTTGCGCGTGGATACCAAAAGCATAAAGAAGCCTGTATTTTCCAAAGAAATCGCGGCCAATTCGGTGAAATAAACAAATCTTTCCCCTGATGTAAAGATAATATATTTTGGCTTAGTTTTTGAAGTGCAATGCCAATGTTCTTGTTAGAGCCATGGCCTAAAGGTATCTCTTTTAAAAACGGAAGCATTTCCCCCGCCCCAATACCAAGCGTCTGACCATAAGTTAGACCGGCAGCTTTACAGCAGTTCTGCATAATATCAGCAGCCACATGATTTTGCCTCCCCTCATAAAATCCATTGTTAATAATGCAATATACATTAATATTCTTATTTTCAAATCCTCTTTTTTCAAGCTCAATAAGAAGGCACAGTAACGCTGAATTGATGCTGTCAATATACAGAGGAAATACAAATATAAGTACATCGCTGTGCTGTATCAGTGAAAACTGTGTATTGGAAAAAAACATTTCACGCACATTATATGTTATTACTTCATTTTCTTTGATAAATGACATTAAATATCCAATAAGCAATTCAGATGTACTTTCACCTGCTTTTGGGCTTCCATTTATAATACAGATTTTCATATAGCAGTCACCTTTCCACACAATTCTTCTAATGATTTTGAAAATGAAATTTCGTAGTTCTTCACATAAAAATTGATACAGTTTGCTTTCACCAGCTTCTTAGCCGTTTCTCTTTCTTCCGTAGTAGTATTTTCACCGTAAAAATGTACTTCAAACTACATATTGTTTTGATAGCGTCTTTTATGATGTGTTTCGCTGTTTTTTATTTTGAAGAACGGTAAATTGTTCTATTTTGTCTAATTTGCACTCCCATCCTCTGATATGTTATGATAATTACTGCTGACACTCTATGGATATTTTTTGTCATTTCAGGAACTACTGATTATTTATTTTCAAAGGAGTATGCGATAATGAAAACAATTGATTTACATGTACATTCGAATTTTTCTGACGGCACCTGCACGCCGGAAGAGATTGTTAACCTTGCAATAGAAAAAAATTTAGCTGCCATCGCCTTAACCGACCACGACGACATCGGCGGCATTGAGCGCGCACTGGCGGCCTGCAGGCAGAAAAATGCCCCTCTGCAGCTAATCCCTGGCATTGAGC
>RAYF01000197.1 GCA_003611745.1 bacterium D16-36
AAAGTCCAAAAAGTTTAAAACTTAACTTTTTAGACCGGATTCAGGAGGTGGCTATGGGATCGAAAACCAGTTTAGCAGCAAAGCAGTATCGGCTGCAGCAGTGGGCTGCACAGATTCAGGAATGTCAAAGCAGACCGGAAAATATGACCGTTCAGGAATGGTGTGCTGCTCATGGTTTAACAAAAGCAGATTATTATTATCGGTTGAGGAGGGTAAGGGAGGTATGCCTGGAACAATCAGAGGTACATGAAATCGTCCCGCTTACTCCAAAAGCTGTATCATCTACTGCTGATGCTGACAACAGAACATTTTCCAAGAAACAGGATTCGCTGTGTATCACTACCGGAAACTGCTGCATTCAGGTAACACAGGATACTTCCAAAGAATTACTGTCCATGGTGTTAGGGGTGATACACAATGCTCAATGATGCAGATACAAATGTTTTTTCAAAGATATGCCTTGTAACCGGTTATACCGACTTAAGGCGTGGAATTGATGGTCTTTCTGCCATGATTCAGTCTTCTTATGAGTTAGATCCCTATGAAACAAATGTCCTGTTTCTGTTTTGTGGACGACGGCTGGATCGTATCAAGGGACTGCTTTGGGAAGGAGACGGATTCCTTCTTTTATACAAGCGTTTGGAAAAAGGAAAATTTCAATGGCCGAGAAATGAGCAGGAAGTTCTCAGCCTGACTTCTCAGCAGTTCCGTTGGCTGATGGAGGGGCTGACTTTGTACCAGCCGAAGGCAATTCCGGCATGCAAACCCCGAAAAACACTATAATCCATTGTGCAATTCGCAGAAAATATCGGAGCCAAGTACATATCATCCGTCTGTGCCTGTTTCGTTTTACAGACATAGGATGCTGCCTTGTATCCAGCCTTGTAGAAACACTTAAGAACTGTTCTGCAGAAAGAAAAGACATCCGGAATACATGTCCGGGAGCGGCACCTCAGAGCCTTATATCTATAGGCAAAATGCCGAAAATCTATCTCCCCCGGATTCGCATTATCCTCGGATTCATGATATAATTCTATCAGGAATCCACGAGGAGGTCTGGTCATGGGCAGGGAATACAGTGCAGAAGAATTGAATCATTTA
>RAYF01000198.1 GCA_003611745.1 bacterium D16-36
TGACATTTAAACAGCACCAAATCTTTGGTATAATAAGATCAGTGAAATCAAAACCATACAAAGAAGAGGTGCTAATCTTATGATATACCAAAATACTGAAACTGAAAATACCCAAAATCAATTTTCTAATGCGGTTAAGCAGTTGCAATGCGGAAAACTGCTGCGCAAAGCAAATATCACAAAAAATTGTGGCATCCCTGCGTTCGAGGTATTTCAATTTTTACTGTTGTTAGTATTTCAGGGGAAAAATCTTTTCCGTTTCCTGAATTCTAAGCATAAAGACCAGGCTGTTTCTAAAAACACATATTACCGTTTCCTAAACGAAACATCCTATAACTGGAAGAAATTTTTGCTTTTTCTGGCAGTTAAAGTTACTTCTGTGTTTGATACACTTACAAGGCCAGAACGTGTAAAGGTTCTGGTTCTTGATGATTCTGTTATCAAACGCAACCGCAGCAAAAAAGTAGAACTGCTTGCCAGAGTATATGGCCATGTTGAACACAAATTTCAGAAAGGATTTACCCTCTTGACACTCGGTTGGTCAGATGGGTACAGTTTTATCCCGGTCAGTTTCAACATGCTTTCTTCTGCTAAAAAAAGTAACCGTTATCAGGAAATAGCATCCGATGTCGACCGTCGTTCTAATGGTTATAAAGCCCGGAAAGAAAGTATGATGGCAAAAACAGATGCCGCTGTCCTGATGGTCGGACAGGCTTTAAGTGCGGGCATCCAGGCAGATCATGTCCTAATGGATACATGGTTTACCACGGAACCAATGATGAGATCAATCCTTGCTGCCGGTCTGGATGTGATCGGTATGGTGAAGCAGCTCAAACAGCTCTATACCTATAAGGGCAGGGCATATACTTTGCCCGAATTACAAAAATTCGTCCATTTTGATGGTGTAAATGATATATTTGGTTCTCTTTGTGTTACAACGAAAAAAGGGATTCCTGTAAAAATCGTATTTGTGCGCAACCGCAATAAAAGAAGCGAATGCCTTTATCTGTTAAGCACAGAC
>RAYF01000199.1 GCA_003611745.1 bacterium D16-36
CAGCCTCTACAAATAATTTTGTTTAACTGCAGGTCGACAAAGGGTGAATCTATGAATAGGGGTGTGAGTTGGACAGTTGATATCCCTAAAGAAGTTCTCCCTGATTTGCCACCATTGCCAGAAGGCATGCAGCAGCAGTTCGAGGACACCATTTCCCGTGACGCTAAGCAGCAACCTACGTGGGATCGTGCACAGGCAGAAAACGTGCGCAAGATCCTTGAGTCGGTTCCTCCAATCGTTGTTGCCCCTGAGGTACTTGAGCTGAAGCAGAAGCTGGCTGATGTTGCCAACGGTAAGGCCTTCCTCTTGCAGGGTGGTGACTGTGCGGAAACTTTCGAGTCAAACACTGAGCCGCACATTCGCGCCAACGTAAAGACTCTGCTCCAGATGGCAGTTGTTTTGACCTACGGTGCATCCACTCCTGTGATCAAGATGGCTCGTATTGCTGGTCAGTACGCAAAGCCTCGCTCTTCTGATCTGGATGGAAATGGTCTGCCAAACTACCGTGGCGATATCGTCAACGGTGTGGAGGCAACCCCAGAGGCTCGTCGCCACGATCCTGCCCGCATGATCCGTGCTTACGCTAACGCTTCTGCTGCGATGAACTTGGTGCGCGCGCTCACCAGCTCTGGCACCGCTGATCTTTACCGTCTCAGCGAGTGGAACCGCGAGTTCGTTGCGAACTCCCCAGCTGGTGCACGCTACGAGGCTCTTGCTCGTGAGATCGACTCCGGTCTGCGCTTCATGGAAGCATGTGGCGTGTCCGATGAGTCCCTGCGTGCTCCAGATATCTACTGCTCCCACGAGGCTTTGCTGGTGGATTACGAGCGTTCCATGCTGCGTCTTGCAACCGATGAGGAAGGCAACGAGGAACTTTACGATCTTTCAGCTCACCAGCTGTGGATCGGCGAGCGCACCCGTGGCATGGATGATTTCCATGTGAACTTCGCATCCATGATCTCTAACCCAATCGGCATCAAGATTGGTCCTGGTATCACCCCTGAAGAGGCTGTTGCA
>RAYF01000200.1 GCA_003611745.1 bacterium D16-36
ACCGATGGCCGCCAGGATTGAGCGGTGGCGCTCGAGGAGGGGCGCGTCGATAAGCCCGAGCTTGTGGGAGAGGTTGGCGATGAACATCATGCCCACTGCAACGGCATTGCCGTGGCGCCAGCGGAAGTTTTCGCGGAGTTCGACGGCGTGGGCAAAGGTGTGTCCGTAGTTGAGGATTTCGCGCAGGCTAGATTCTTTGAGGTCTTGGCCGACCACGGAGCCCTTGACGGTGAC
>RAYF01000201.1 GCA_003611745.1 bacterium D16-36
CAGGTAGGTGGGAGCCTTCGACTTCTTTCTTCAGGCAGGCTGCGGGATCAGTTTCGTAAAGGCGCAGGATTTCTGGGTCGGCGATGAAACCAGTTTTGATGATTTCGGCGGAACCCGCGATGATTTCCGCGTCAGGCAGGGTGGCTAGGCGATCGGTGTCAATGAATACTGCGTCAGGCTCGTGGAACGCGCCCACAAGGTTCTTGCCTGCGGCGGTATTGATGCCAGTCTTGCCGCCCACCGCAGCGTCCACCATGGCCAACAAGGTGGTTGGAACCTGAATGACGCGCACGCCACGCATCCATGCAGCAGCGACGAATCCCGCGAGATCTGTGGCAGCACCGCCACCAAGTCCGATGACGATATCGCGGCGGCCGAATGCTGCGCCACCCAATTCATCCCAGCACTGCCCCGCTACTTCCAAGGACTTGCCGTTTTCCGCATCGGGAACATTAAGGTGCAGGACCTTCAAACCAGCAGCGGCTAGTGCTGCATCCAACTCGGATGCAATGTCATCCATGCTGGGCTGGTGCAAAATCGCTACCTGCTCCGCGCCTGATTCCGCTGCGCGCTGAACAATGAGCTCGTTGAGGCCGGAACCAATGTGGACATCATAGGGGGAAGATCCATTGACGTGGACGGTGTTGAAAATCTGCACTGCGCTCATAGAACATGCCTTTGTCGACCTGCAGTTAAACAAAATTATTTGTAGAGGCTGTTTCGTCCTCACGGACTCATCAGACCGGAA
>RAYF01000203.1 GCA_003611745.1 bacterium D16-36
TGCTTGCAGATGGGCAGTAACGCAAAACCAAGAAGCGCATCAAAGGTTGCTCTGGAAAGTTTTGATGATTTGTTCGGTGGAAATACCGCACAGGAAAATGGGATAGAGCAGATTATCAATGCGCCACTGGCAGAGCTTTACACGTTCAAAGACCACCCGTTCCGGGTGGAGGACGATGAGAAGATGGAGGAAACAACCGAGAGTATCCGCCAGTATGGGGTGCTTGTGCCGGGGATTGCAAGACCGAGGGCGGGTGGAGGCTATGAAATCATAGCCGGACACCGCCGCAAACGTGGCTCGGAGCTTGCCGGAAAGACGGAGATGCCTGTGGTTGTCCGCAACTACACCGATGATGAAGCTACGATAATCATGGTGGATTCCAATATCCAGCGGGAAGATATTTTACCGAGCGAAAAGGCGAGAGCCTACAAGATGAAATACGAAGCCATGAAGCATCAGGGGAAAAAGTCAGGCAGAAACACACTGGATGAGGTCGGGGAAGCTGCCGGGGAGAACGCTAAAAAGGTTCAGCGGTATATCTGGCTTTCCCGCCTGTCTGATGAACTCCTTGCTATGGTGGACGGTAAGAAGCTCGGCTTCTCACAGGGCGTTGATATTTCCTTTCTTGCGGAAGAAGCGCAAGGGTGGGTACAGGCAGTCATAGAGGAAAAAGGCTGTAACGTCAGCATGGTGCAGTCGGCAAAAATTAAGGAATATGGAAAGACCGGGGAGCTTACCCTTGCAATGGTGCGCCTGATACTGACGGAGGAAAAGCAGAAGGAAAGGAAAGTGACACTCAAAGCGGATAAAATCAGCGAATATTTTGCGGAGGATTGCAGCAATGAGGAAATAGAGGGCATCATCATTCAGCTATTGGATGAATGGAAGAAAAGACAATAGAGGGGAGGTGCATCAGCGT
>RAYF01000204.1 GCA_003611745.1 bacterium D16-36
TGCTTGCAGATGGGCAGTAACGCAAAACCAAGAAGCGCATCAAAGGTTGCTCTGGAAAGTTTTGATGATTTGTTCGGCGGGAGTGCTGCACAGGAAAGCGGCGTTGAACAGATTATCAATGCGCCGCTGGCAGAGCTTTATACGTTCAAAGACCACCCTTTCCGGGTGGAGGACGATGAGAAGATGGAGGAAACAACGGAGAGTATCCGGCAGTACGGGGTGCTTGTGCCGGGAATTGCAAGACCGAGGGCGGGCGGCGGCTATGAAATCATAGCCGGACACCGCCGCAAGCGTGGCTCGGAGCTTGCCGGAAAGACGGAGATGCCTGTGGTTGTCCGCAACTACACCGATGATGAAGCTACGATAATCATGGTGGATTCCAATATCCAGAGGGAAGATATTTTACCGAGTGAGAAGGCGAGAGCCTACAAGATGAAATATGAAGCCATGAAGCATCAGGGGAAGAAGTCAGGAAGAAACACACTGGATGAGATCGGGGAAGCTGCCGGGGAGAACGCTAAAAAAGTACAGCGGTATATCTGGCTTTCCCGGCTGTCTGATGAACTTCTTACTATGGTGGACGGTAAAAAACTCGGTTTCTCACAGGGCGTTGACATTTCCTTTCTGGCGGAGGAAGCGCAGCAGTGGGTGCAGGCAGTCATAGAGGAAAAAGGCTGTAACGTCAGCATGGCGCAGTCGGCAAAAATCAAGGAATATGGCAAGACCGGGGAGCTTACCCTTGCAATGGTGCGCCTGATACTGACGGAGGAAAAGCCGAAGGAACGGAAGGTAACACTGAAAGCGGACAAAATCAGCGAATATTTTGCGGAGGACTGCAGCAGTGAGGAAATAGAGGGCATCATCATTCAGCTATTGGATGAATGGAAGAAAAGACAATAGAGGGGAGGTGCATCAGCGT
>RAYF01000205.1 GCA_003611745.1 bacterium D16-36
CTTGTCATGGTCTACTGTGTCAAAGAACTTTGCAAGGTCGATGTCCACTATCCAGCTGTGTCCGTCATCCATCATTTCTAATGCTTTCAGGACTGCCTGTTGTGCGCATCGGTTCGGCCTGAACCCGTAACTGTGGTCGTGAAACTGTTCCTCAAATATCGGAGTGAGCACCTGCGCTACCGCCTGCTGTACAAAACGGTCTATTACCGTTGGTACTCCAAGATTTCTTATTCCACCATCGGGTTTTGGTATCTCTACCCTGCGGACTGGCTGCGGTTTATATTTTCTCGTCCGCAGCTGCTCCCTGATGTTTTCGCCGTTTTCCGAAAGGTATGCGCCAAGCTCTCCCACAGTCATCCCATCAATGCCTGCCGCACCTTTATTCCTTACGACTTGCAGATACGCCGCATTGAGATTGTCTTTGCTCAATATCTGCTCCATAAGCGATTGTTTTGTATCGCTTTGACTACTTGTGTCCATGCGTTGTTTCCTTTCTGCCCCTTTTGCTCTTGCCGCCTTTGAAATCATCGACAGACGTATGCTTAAGCTACGAAGTGGAACGTACTTCAACTGGTTGATTGTTCAGCCCTTCGCTCCATTCTCATTACAGGAACTTCTCCACTACTATGGCTTCTGCTGACTTCTCACAGTTCGTTGTTACTACGGCTAATGAGTCCGCCCGTGAGACCTCCACGCTTAAGGTGCGCACTCTTTCCCCTCATCTATCCGCCACATCTACTCGTACTTCCAGCAACTTTTGGACTTCATCTCTTTTGGCAGACTTATCCGTATTTCCGAGCCTTATATGTGATTTCTGTCCGTCGGACCAAGGGTTTGCCTACAGCTTCCTTCAGATTCCACCTCGCGATGGACACCCTTGCTGTTCAGCTA
>RAYF01000206.1 GCA_003611745.1 bacterium D16-36
ATACATCAATTAAGTGCTTAAAAATCCCTAATTTTTTAATGGTTTCAGGCATTTATTGATGTGGGAAGTTTGAGTAAATAAAAAGCATATACGGATATTCTCTGTACCAACGGAGACAGAATGTACAATTTCTTATATGATACAAACAAATGATAATGGAATTACTTATATTTTTTCTGATTTATATTTTCCGTTTTTAAGCAGAAAAGATAATAATATTGAAAAATTTGATTGAACGAAAAGGAGAATGAATTATTTATGGCAAATAAAAACGAAATATGTTTCCTATGTGGAAAATTAAAATCAGAAGTAAATCAGTTTTTGAAAGGTAAATTTGGATGTGTCTGTGATGAATGTATCCATGAAGCATACGAGGTTATCAACGAAAAAGAAGAGGAAGAAATTTCCCATAATGTGAAACTGGCAACTCCATCACAGATTAAGGCACATTTGGATCAGTATGTGGTTGGGCAGGATGAAGCAAAGAAAACATTATCTGTTGCGGTTTATAATCATTACAAAAGACTGAGACAAAATAAAAAATCAGATGTAGAGATTCAGAAATCGAATGTTCTCATGATTGGCTCTACTGGTAGTGGCAAGACATATTTAGCACAGAGTTTGGCTAAATTTCTTGGAGTTCCATTTGCTATTGCGGATGCAACCACATTAACGGAGGCTGGTTATGTGGGTGATGATGTTGAAAACATTCTTCTGACATTATTACAGAATGCAGATTTTGATAATAAGTTAGCTGAAAAAGGAATCATCTACATAGATGAAATAGATAAGATTGCAAGAAAAGTCCAGCTAAGAAATGTCAATAGGTAAAATAAAAAATTATAAAAAAGTTTTTTTCAAGTAGTTGATGCAAAA
>RAYF01000207.1 GCA_003611745.1 bacterium D16-36
TACGCCGTCCATGCTGATGAACAGTACATCCTCTACGCCCCTCGCCCGAATCTCGTCAAAAATCTGCATCCAGTAGTGTTTCCCCTCTGATTCACCGACCCACAGCCCCAGCACATCTTTTATGCCGTCTGCGTCATATCCAAGGACTACATAGACCGCGCAGTTTTTTGTCTCCATGTCTTTACGGATGGTAACATAAATACAATCGACAAAGAGGAATGTGTAGAACTTTTTCAACGGACGGTTCTGCCATTCTTCTGCCGTCCCGATTACCCTGTCTGTGATTGTTGAGATCGTTTCATGGGAAATATCAAACCCATATATATCTTCAACCGTGTCGGCAATATCACGCTGGCTCATGCCCCTTGCATACATGGACAGTACCTTATCTTCGATTCCACTGACATCCTTTGTCCGTTTAGGGACTGCCTTGGGCTCGAAGCTGCCGTCCCTGTCCCTTGGGACGGAAACATCCATCTTCCCATATGTAGTATTTATAGACTTATGGGAATAGCCATTGCGTCTGTTAGTGGTATTCTTTTCCCCGCGCTCGTTGCTTCCATATCCCAGGTGGGAATCCATCTCCCCCTGGAGCATTGCCTCAAACATCGGGCCGAAAATATCCTTGATGGCATCCTGCATCTCTTCCCTTGTCTGTGGCTGGTATTCCTCCATGATTGCCTGTGCGATTGCTGCCCCTCTTGTGTTCTGTTTGTTCTTCCGTGGCATAACTGCTGTACCCATCCTTTTCATCATCCTTTCTTTCAGTGTAACACACCTTATACAGAAAAATAAAGTGTGCAGTTAGAGTTTTTGCATTTCTAACTTACACACTTTATTTTACACTCCC
>RAYF01000026.1 GCA_003611745.1 bacterium D16-36
TCAACACACCATTAATAAGGTTATTTTTGCTTGAAAATTCAAACAATTACACCATTTGCATGGGTGGGAAAGTTGAGATAATAACTTTTGGACTTTGGGACAGTTTGTCCCAAAGTAATATACCGCCCTATCCATTCTCCTGATTTTCAATGGCACTAATCTTTTGTTCCAGAAAAGAGAGTAGCTTTTTGAATTGAATTAACTGTGGAATTTCATGCGGCAAAAGATGTTCTTCATCAAAAGGAAGCTCAATTTTTAGGAGCATTTCTCTAATCATTTTCAACTCACCTAAATCAGAGCTTTGTTCAACTTCCCATCGGACTGGGGGAATAAGACTTTGCAGGTTCATAACATTCCCGCATCGTTTATGGCCCACTTCCTCCAGATACTTTTGAGTTGTAGGGGTGCTACTGTCCCAACTGCTTTCCATGTTACGGACTTCCATCTGCTTTTGCATCTTTTTGATTTCATTAGCAGTTTCGTTATCTTGCTCCCTAAGTCGGACTTCAAGTTCATCATTCAATTCTTTCTTTGACTTTTTGTTGGAGCGATATGTAAGATATGCCGTTAAAATAGGCACTACAATAAGCACAATGTCCTTTATAGTTTGAAAGTCGATAGTCATACTTTGGCTCCTTTCAACCGTTTATAAATGCAATAATACCACATTCAGTCCGTTGAGACTACTATCATTTTGTTAAAATTTAGAAAGGGGCGATAATATGGCCACGACCTACATCCGGCCCTACAAGCAGGCGGCGGGACTGAGCGCCGCCCAGACGATGGAGGAGCGGTTTGCCTACGGGCTCAATCCCCAAAAGCTGGGGGCCGTGTCCTCCCACCTTTGCGACCCAGCCACAGCCGCCGCTGAGTTCCTGCTGGTGAAAAGTGAATACCAGGCGGCCACGGCCCGGCCCGTGGAGCGCGGGGCTCTGTTCTTCCAGATACGGCAGGCGTTCCCGCCCGGTGAGGTGACGGCGGAGGAGGCAAACAAGCTGGGCTTTGAAACGGCGATGCGCTGGACGAAAGGCAAGTACCAGTTTTTCGTCTGCACCCATACCGACAAGGGCCATCTGCACAACCACATCTATTTCAACTCCACGGCCTTTGACTGCTCCCGGAAATTCCATAATTTCCTCGGCTCCAGCTTTGCCCTCCGGCGGCTGTCTGACCGGGTATGTCTGGAGCATGATTTGTCCGTGATACAAAATCCCAAACAGCACAGCAAGGGCCGTTTCCTCCACTATGGCCAGTGGGTAGGGGAAAAACCGCCCTCCGCTCAACAGCGGGTGCGGCTGGCAATCATCGCGGTCCTTGAAAAAAAGCCCGCCGACTTTGCCGCGTTCCTCCGGCTGATGGAGGAGTCCGGCTTTGCCGTCAAGCGCGGGCGGGGCGGCGTGGTGTCGTTCCTCGCTCCGGGGCAGGGCAAGTACACCCGGCTCCGGGCATCCACCCTCGGCGCGGGCTTTGACCCCGAGGACATCCGGGCGGTGATTGCCGGGGAGCTCCAGACCACCGAGGTCGCCCTCTCCAAAGTCTCCGGGCTGATGGGGGCCGTGGTGGACTATGCAAAGGCCCGGCCCGTGTTTGATGGCTACAAGGCGGCCCGGTACTCGAAAAAGTACCTTGCCGAGCATGAGGCGGAGCTTGCCACCTACCGGGCGGCCCGGGCCGCTATGAATGAATTGCTGGGCGGTGAAAAGCTCCCCAAAATGGACACGCTGAAAAAACAGCGGCGGGAGCTGGCGGATAAGAAAAAGGCCCTCTATGCGGAGTATCGGCAGGCCCAGCGGGATATGCGGGAGGCCGTGGCTGTCAAGGCCAACATCGACCATCTGCTCGGACTGACGGACGGGCGGGACGATAAGGAACAGACGCGATAGCGGCGGTGACGCAGCCAACCTCTTTGGGACATTTTGTCCCAAAGAGCCGGGTTTGGGGAGGCTCCCCAACAAGCATTTTTGCGGGCCCACGGCCCAGCAAAAATTTCGGAGTGTGGCCACACCCGAATTGCTTGCCGTTTGTGCGCTCCCCTATACATGGCGCGAAAAACGGAGGCTGCGCTTTTCCTTACGCTCCCTCCGTTTCTCTTGCTTTTCTGATACCCTCTGCGGCTCCCTCTATGATGATAAGCTCCTTTTCGTCCATTCCGTTCAGCATCCGGTCAATGTGTTTCCGGCGCTCACTTTCACCACCCAACTTGTCCGGGTAGAAAAATTCATCTACGGAAATATCAAAAAGGGTAACGAGTTTGTAAAAGGCGTTGAGGCTGGTGTGCTGGCCCCGGTTCTCAATATACATGATGGAGCGAGGGGTGAGGTCTACAAGCTGGGCCAGATGCTCCTGCGTCCAGCCTTTGGCTTTTCGTCTGCGTTTGATTTCTTGGCCCAGGGCATGACAGTCCAGGCGTTTTTCATATTGGTACATTCTCACATCACCCCTATATTATTTTACATTTCGGGGTGGAATATGAGAACGAAACACAATTTTATTTTTTAGTAGCATTTAATTTCGTATTTTGATTTTCACTTTGAGACAATTTGTCCCAAAGTGAAACCGATAAAGGATTTAGTCCCAAAGAGAACGTAATTTTAATTTTTTTTCACTTCTTGTTCCTTTCAAATACTCTTGAAAACAGGACATCATTTCATTGACATCTATGTTATTTTTTAGAAATTGGCTTAATTCTTCATCAAAACAATTTTCAATCTTTTGTAACTTGGGAACCAGTGCTTTTCCTTCTTTTGTTAGATAGAGCACTGAATAACGCCCATCTGTCGCTTGTTTACCTTTATAGATAAACCCTTTTTCAACAAGCCCTTGTACTAGACGACTAGGGCTTTTTTGCTCACAGATTAGTAAATCCCCTATTTCTTTCAATGATAGCGGCTCATTATCAGCTAATACCAGCAAAACTTCCGCCTGATTGGGTGTAATATTTAGTGGGCTTAATTTTGAGGCAAATTTTTTAAGAGCCTCTTTTTCTACACTACGGAACACATACCGAAATTTTGTACCATACTCCATATTTTTATCCTCCATACAGATACATTACATGAAATCTATATTACAGAACAGATAAGGCGTTGTCAATAATTTTATATGATTTTAGCCGTTTCACTTGACAAAACAAATTAAATGACATATCATCTATTTGAAGGGAGAGATTGATATGAGTAAATTAAGACAATTAGGGCAATCCGAAATTAAGCTTTCACCGCTGGGGATAGGTACATGGCAATTTAGCAACAAAGGTGGAACATGGGATGCTGTTTCTGCCGAGACAGTATATAACATTTTGAAATATTCTTTGCAGCATGGCTTGAACTGGATTGATACTGCAGAAATCTATGGCAGAGGAATTTCAGAAACATTGATTGGAAAGGCATTAAAAAAGCTAGCTGAAGAAAATGCTATTCCTTTCTCTCCTTTTATTGCAGATAAGTGGTTTCCTCTATTAAGACCAGCAAATAATATTACTGAAACGATACAGGAGCGTTTAACATGTTTGCAAAGGCCAGTAATTGATTTATACCAGATTCATCAACCTACTTCCATTTCCTCTTTGCAAAAGCAAATTGAGAGAATGGCTGGGCTAGTTGAGCAAGGAATAATCAAAGCGGTAGGCGTAAGTAATTTTTCGGCTAATGGTATGAGAAAAGCTGATAAATTGTTAAAACAGTATGGTTTACGACTTGCATCTAATCAAGTGAAATATAATCTTCTGCATAGAAATCCAGAGCGGAACGGAGTAATTGAAGCGGCTAAAGAATTGGGGATATCTATTATTGCGTACTCGCCTTTGCAACAAGGTGTTTTGACGGGCAGATTTCATAATAATCCGGAATCCGTTTCCAGCATTAGCAGATTACGCCGGCTACATTCTAATATTAGCTCTAAGAGTCTGAAACGGACGAAACCACTGATAGATATTCTTTGTAAAATCGGAAACTATTATGGAAAAACTCCCGCTCAAATTTCTTTGAACTGGTTAATTTACTCACAAGAGGAACTTGTATTTGCTATACCAGGGGCAACGAGGATAGAACAAGCTGAAAGTAATGTTAAAACATTGGATTTTTCATTATCCAGAAAGGATATAGATTTACTGAATAATGTCTCAGCAAATCTATAATTGTAGTTATGTCAAAGACGAAAAGAACTTTAAGAAAAATCACCATTCTTTTAATGCTGGTTATTATTTCCTCCAGTTTGTTTTGTTATCTGGGTATGAATTACAATAATGCAAAATTTACCGCATTGGATAATGCTATACTACAATTTATGGTTGATCATACAGAAAAAGAAATCACAGTTTTAATGAATTTTTTTACTTTTTTCGGAACTATCGGCGGCGTTAGTTTAATTCTTCTATTGATGATATTCATTAGCCACTTTAACAAAAAAATTATTACCGCTGGCGTAATAATTATAGCTGAGTATCTGATAAATGGGATATTAAAAAATATCTATATGCGTCCACGCCCGCCAGTCGCACGTTTGACTTTAGCAGAAGGATATAGTTACATAAGCGGTCATAGTGCTGTTTCTCTTGTGATGTCGGTCATATTGATAAATGTTTTTGTCTGTAATATGAAGCACAAGAGAATTAAAAATATTTTATATGTGTTTCTCGTTATCATGCCCTTTCTTATCGCTATCAGTAGATTGTATCTAAGGGCACATTATTTTACTGATGTCATTGGTGGGTGGCTTGTCGGAATTGTTTACCTAAGTATTCTTGAAATTATAGTGCTTACCAGAAAATTATCCATGTAAGGAGACGATTGTAATGGAGCTTAATTTGGAAACATTAACCAGTATTTCTAATATACGCGACATAGGTGGATATAAAACAACAGGCGGAAAGACTATAAGTTGTAAAAAAGTTAGTGCGTTCGGCTTGTTTAGATAAGCTATCAAGGAAAGATGCTAACGCTCTGACTAGATATGGAATAAAGACGATTATTGATTTTAGGAGCATAAAGGAACGGCAAAACACTCCAGACAAAGAAATCATTGGTATAAACAATCTGCCTTTTCCCATATTCGATGATGTGAGAATACCTGTTATAGATAATACACTAATCGAACGCTTGATTTCTAAAAGAGAAAAACTCCTAGACTTTCTTCCATATCAGCATGAGCACATGATAGAGACTTATCGAAATATGGTATGTGACGAAAATGCCCTAAATACATTTCAAGGTTTTTTCAAAATGTTGTTGGAAATAGGCGACCATGATGGAGCCGTACTATTCCATTGTACTGCCGGAAAGGATCGGACAGGTTTTGCTGCGGCGCTTGTTCTAAAATGTTTAGGGGTCGATTGGAATGATATACTAAAAGATTATCTGGTAACAAATAATTATATTCAAGAACAAATAAGTAGAGTGACACCCACTTTATTAAAATTGAATATTAGTCAACAAATGATAGAGCAGGCAAGCGGTTCTTTTCTCGCAAAAAAAGAATATTTAGATGCCGCATTTCAAATGATAGATTCAAAATACGGAAATTTTTATCATTATATGGGAAAATTAGGGGTGGATAAAAATTCCATGGCAAAATTAAAGGATATTTACACTAAGTAAACTATTTGATATAGAGCAAGGCTATTAAAAATATGTAAAACGAAATCTGCCCAATGCGGGATAATAAAAAAACCGTTGTTGTGGTGGCTGACTATTTTTGCGCCAAACAATACATACAGTAGCCTTGCGGCGGTTTTGAAATAACAAATTTCAAGGCCGCCGCTTTCTAAAAAAATGGAAAACGGAGGGTGTGTTAAAGTCACCCATTTTTAAGGACACGGCGGTATCCGGGAGGTATCGTTATGTCCTTTTTAATTATTGCTCTATCTAGCTTATCAAAAAAAGTTTAGCCCCTCCTCCAGACTACTCTGGCTCAGAACACGAAATTTGTAAGTACATAAAGAATTGCGTCATTTCATGCGCCCGCACAGTACAACGCTGTGCGGGCGTTGTCGTTTCTTGTCGTTTCTACTTTGGGACAAACAGTCCCAAGGTGCGGGGTGGCTCCCCCCGGTGTCGCTCCCCGCCGCCCTCCATATCGTTTCCCGGCAACCCAACCACAAAAACGATATGGAGGTACATACAATGACTATCATCAACTTGCGCGACTTTTACTACTGGTACACCCAGGATGAATATATGGAAGTTTCTGACGATGTGGCCGAGGCGCTCCGGGCCAGCGTCCGCTATGAGGCGGCCTATACCGAGCGGGCCCGCTACAACAAGGCATACTATTCCTTGGATGCGGATGACGGCATCGAGTATTCCGCCTGCCTGCATGAGCTCACCCCGGACGAGGTTCTGGAGCTCAAGGAGCGGTTCTGCCGTCTGTGGAACGCGCTGAACAGCCTGCCGGAAACCCAAGGCCGGAGGGTGGATGCTCACTTTATCCTCGGCATGACCTACCGGGAGATTGCCAAAGCCGAGGGCGTGGATAAGAGCGCGGTGCGGCGCTCCCCATTTCAAACAAGTTCGAGACAAATTGTCCCAAGGTGAGGACAGGCTAAAGGGCGGCACTTTTCGGAGTGCTGCCTTTTCGCGTTTCCCCACCAACCAAAAACGCAAAAGGAGGTTTTGCCGTGAAACTGACCGCACAAGAGCTGGAACAAATGAAAAGCGTGAACATCGGCGCGGTGAGCGCGGATGCGCTGGCTGACGTGAGCGGTATGGCCTTTGACCGCACCCTCCCCCGGGAGGAGCGGCTGGCCCGGTTCGTAAAACGGGCCGTCAATCCCTACTGCTTTAGCGTGGGCGGCGTGGGCGTGAAAATCGAATTTGCCGAGGGCGGTCCCTCCCTGCAGGAGACGCTGACCGCCTTTCTTATCCGGCAAAAGAGCGGGCTGTAACTGCTGTTGCGGCCCGTTCCTACTTCGAGACAAAATGTCCCGAGGCATCGACATCCTTGTTGATTGCCCCGGGCAGAGTTATAATATAAGTGTAATGTGATAGGGAAGGAGGAACAATGGCACGAACAAAAAACAGAGGGTATCAGCAGACTTTGACCCCTACCTATACGGCCCGGCTCTGGAAGATGGGCGGCTACATCCGGCTTTCCCGCGAGGACTTGCAGAAAATCAACCGGGGGCTTGACGATAGCAACAGCGTGAAAAATCAGCGCGACATCCTCAACGATTTTCACAATAACCACATGGACGAGTTTGAAAGCTACACCGAGTATGTGGACGACGGCCACACGGGAACCGATACGGAGCGCGAAAGTTTCCAGCGGCTTTTAGGAGATGTGATGAGCGGGAAAATCAACTGCGTTGTGGTGAAAGACCTTTCCCGTTTCGCCCGGAATTATAGCGATGCCGGAAGTCTGATTGATAACCTTTTTGTGCAGATGGGCGTCCGCTTTATCAGCTTGGCCGAGGGCGTGGACAGCTACCTAAACCCGGATAGCGTGAACAGCATTATCGTTCCGATAACAAACGTGATGAATGACCAGTATTGTTATCAGACCTCAAAGAAAATCCGGCAGGTTTTCGATTATAAGCGGCGCAACGGCCAGTACATCGGCTCTTTCGCCCCCTACGGCTACATAAAAGACCCCAAAGACAAACACCAGCTAATCGTTGACCCAGAGGCCGCTGAAATCGTCAAGAAGATTTACGAGCTGTGCCTGCAAGGTATGGCTAAACTTCAAATCGTGATGTATCTGAACGACCACGGCATACCCAGCCCCACAGCTTACCGAAAGCTAAAGGGCCTGCCCTACTCCCCGGCTATATCGGACGCTCCCATGTGGGGGAACAAGATTATAACGGATATTCTCAGAAATCCTATTTACACCGGGGATTTAGTACAAGGCCGCCGCCGGGTGAAAAGCTACAAGGTACACCAGATTGAGGCTGTGCCGGAGGATGAATGGGTGCGCGTCCCCGATACCCACGAGGCAATCATCACCCACGAAACCTTTGAACGGGTGCAGGAACTTCTGAAACGTGACACCCGGACGACCCCTAAAAAGCGGGAGCTCCATTTATTCAGCGGCTTTCTGAGGTGCGCTGACTGCGGCAAGGCCGTGACCCGGAGCCAGAGTGGGAAGAATGTTTATTATTCCTGCTCCACTTACAAGAAACGCTCCCGGACAGCCTGCACCATGCACTCTATCAAGCACAACCGTCTGGAGGCCGCCGTTCTGTTCGCCATCCAGTATCAAGTGAGCACCGCCGTTTCCTACTCGGAAATAGTAGCCCGTATCAATGCGGCCCCGCTGAAAAAAAGTCAATCCCACCGCCTTAATGACCAGATAGCCGCAAAGGAAAAGGAATTGACGAAAATCACCCGCTACAAGCAGTCACTGTATCAAGACTGGAAAGACGGGGAAATCTCCCAGCAGGAATACCGGGAAATGAAAGCCGATTATGAACGGCAGGCCGCTGGGCTCTCGGATTTGCTGGCCCGGCTGACGGCTGAACGGAAAGAGCTCTCAAACGGCGTTGACCAGCAGCATCCCGCGCTGGTAGCTTTTGCGAAATATCAGAACATCGAGAAGCTGACCCGCGAAATTCTGATTGAGCTGGTAGACCATATCAAGGTTTACGAAAACGGCAATATCAGTGTTCACTTTAAGTTTGCGGACGAGTTCCGCCGGATTGCCGAGTATATTGAAATCAACACCACTGACACCGCCGAGGCGGGCTGACCCCCGCCAAAGCATAAAATCCTTTTGACAGTGTGTTTTCCTAATAAAACGCAATCTTATGCAAGTGTTTTCTCACAATTTAATAATAGAAACATTTCCCGCTATTTCCTTGTTTTTCCTGGTTAAGGTATGATATTGTTATACTAGCGGAAGCGGTATAGAGAAGTACAAAAAACAAAGATGAGCACCTTTGCACCATGCGGACAAATGTTGTAGGGCGGGGGCTTATGCCGAAACCAACAGTTGACGCAGATGTGCTGAAAATTTCACCAGAAAAGGCAAGGGAGCATTGTACTGCTCCTTCGGTGGGTAAATCTATTTCTATCGCAAAGGAAAAGATAAGGGCGCAGATGAAAAATATCTCTGCCCCTAACGGATTGATAACGCTCTTGTATCCTCGGATATAGGGGCGTTCTTTAATATGTTCTCAAATGGAATTTAGCAGACGGCAAAGAGCCAGAGGATGACTTTACTAGTATAACCCAATTTAATTAACCGTACCTTTTGCTGGTCTGCTTTCCCGATAGCACATGTGTAAAATCCTCAGCGTGTCTGCGCGCTACTTCGGTCGGTGCTGGACATCCCCCGGATGTCCAGCACCCCGCTACGCCTACGTTTTTACACATGCACTTTCGAAAAAGCATTATCACCAAAAGGCAAGGTAATTAAATTGGATTATACTAGAGAACTAGACGAGGCGGTGTAGTCTGTCAGAAAAAATGAGAAATGGAGATTGGAATGACTTTGCAGATGAATTATCAAGAAAAATATGAGCAGGGTATTGAGCAGGGAAATAAGCAGTCTGCTTTAAGAATGATTGAAGCTGGAAAATTGTCTCCAGAGGAGATTGCATTGTATTCTGATCTTACTCTGGAACAGGCGCTTGAATTGGAAAAGGAATTGCAACCACTATAAATTGTAAAAATCCCAAGGACGCTATTACTGTGGTGGTTAAATGTAGACAGATTTTATGCAGAATAAATAGCTGAGGTATTATCAGCGTGCATATCATCATCTCTGGAGTTATCATTTTGGTGGAGGGCAGAAAAACGCATAAAATCAGCAGAAAAGCGTAACTTTACTTTTTATCAATCCACCCGCATAACACTTTTTTACACCTTTGAACATAAAACCATTTTCCTATACAATCAAACCATGAAAGTCTATGTTCCAGACTCAGAAAATTTTTCCCTTTCTGTAATGTACTTCATCAACCAATGCCCGTACGTTATTCGCGTTATATACGCCCATCTGTTTGGCAACACTCTCAAATGCTTTCCGGGCTTTATAAATTGCTTGTGCAGAAACGTTATTGATGGCGACCTCGCCTGTGGCGTGGCAGTCGGTCTGTTCTTCCTGCTTCGTGGCAGGTTCGGGACGGAAACATTGAGCTGCGCCTGATGCTGTTTAGCTTTTGAAGCCAGCACAGCCAGTCATTTGATTTTTATAATAATTTTGGTTATAATAGGATTGTTTGCGAAAGCGGAGGACGATAATAAATCGGAAGCGTGAAAAAAACAAATAGGCATGGTATATTCCTGATGGAATTCATGCATATGGTAAATGAAAAGATTGTTCGCAGAAATGAGGGCTATTATGGCGAAAAGTATGACGGAGGGCAATCCTCTTAAATTAATTTTACAATTTGCACTGCCGCTTCTGGCAGGGAATATTTTTCAGCAGACATATAATATAGTAGATGCAGCTATTGTGGGAAGATATCTGGGGACAAAGGCGCTGGCGGCTATCGGGGCGTCTGCAAGTGTCCAGTTTCTGGTTATGGGGTTTTGTATTGGCATCTGCTGCGGTTTCGGCATTCCGATTGCACAGAGGTTTGGGGCGAAGGACTATGGCAATATGCGCTCCTGTATTTTTCATGCAGGTTTTTTAGTTGTAATTGCGGCGGTTGTTTTGACGGTAACCTGCTCGCTTCTTTGCCCGCAGATTCTCCACCTGCTTTCTACCCCGGATGATATTTATGGAGATGCCTATTATTATCTGCTGGTGCTTTTTCTGGGGATTCCATTCAGCCTGCTGTATAATTTATTGTCAGGTATCTTGCGGGCGGTGGGGGACAGTAAAACACCGTTTATGTTTTTAGTCTTTTCTACTATTTTAAATATTGTTTTGGACTTATTCTGTATCATTGTTCTGAAATGGGGCTGCGCGGGGGCTGCCATCGCAACGATTACTGCGCAGTCAGTCAGTGGCATATTATGTTTATTTTACATATGGAGGCATTTTCCGATTTTGAAATTATCCGGCGGGGACTGTAGGATAAAGGGGAGCATGGTGCAGCTTCTGCTGGTAATGGGAGTTCCCATGGGGCTACAATATTCGATTACAGCAATAGGCAGTATGGTAATGCAGTCGGCAAATAATGGCTTGGGAAGTGTGTACGTATCAGGGCTTACAGCTGGTATGAGGATTAAACAGTTTGCAATGTGCCCTTTTGATGCAATTGCAACAGCCGTCTCTACTTTTTGCAGCCAGAATCTGGGGGCGGCAAAATTTGACCGTATAAAACGGGGCCTGAGGGAAGGGATTGCTGCAGGGATTTTATATGGAATACTGGCGGGCGTGGTATTGATTTTTAGTGGCGGAATTCTGTCGCGGCTGTTTATAAGCGGAAAAGAGACAGAAGTTTTGGCTGCCTCTGCCAAATATCTGCGCTGCCTTGGATTTTTTTATTGGTCGCTTGGAATTTTAAATGTCTGTAGGATGAGCGTGCAGGGACTGGGATATTCCGGTAGGGCGATTTTTTCGGGAATGGTGGAAATGGTGGCACGGATTGTGGTCAGCAAGGCATTTGTACCGATTTTTGGTTTTACGGCAATCTGTTTTGCAGACCAGTCAGCATGGGTCAGTGCGGTGATTTACATTATACCGGTATGTATTTTTTGTGTAAGGAAGCTTTCAAAGCAGTCAGAAAAATCAAAGGCTGAAAGTATGGCGGTTACCAGCGGGGAAAAAGATTAACGGGAGTTGTTAGATGAAAAGAATTGTATATGTTTTATATGTTGCGGGGATATTTGGCTTGTTTTTGTTTTATATTTATATCTGTTTTGCGATACATAATGAAGTCTTTCAGGAGAGGGAAGATTTAGGCTATGAAATGATTACAGAATATGAAAAACATCAGGTAGGGGAGGAAAGGCTTCCTGAGGGAGTAAAGGAAATATACCAGTTTAAGTTAAAGGAGCTTCCGGATAGGGAGCAGTGCCTGATGTTCTATTCCCTTCATCAGGAAGTGGATGTTTATGTGGGGGAGAGGCTGGTTTACTCCCTGCATGCAGGCAAGGCGAATTTCTTTGGCAAAACTCCGGGACGCTGTTTTAATGCGATTCCTTTTTTAAAGGAGGACAGCGGCAGTCAGATACGGATAGAGCTGACTCCGGTATATAGCAGTTCGGTGGGGGTGGTTCCGGAGTTTTATTTTGGCTCAGAGCTTAAAATCTGGATGGGGATTCTGCTTAGGAATTCTGTGCCGTTTCTTCTGAGCATGATAGCAGTTCTAGCAGGGCTGGCATTTCTTTTGTTTACAGTCTACAATTATAAGAATACAGAGGTGGACAAGAGCCTGATGATGATGGGCATGTTTTCAATACATATAGGTATGTGGAAAATTACAGATATGGAGGCATTTTCGCTGGTGGTTTCAGATCACGGTGCTGTAGATTACCTTCCGTTTTTGAGTCTCCTGCTCGTTATTATTCCGTATGTTCTGTTTGTAAAAGAGCTTTTTTCTAAAAAAGAACATGTTGTCTGGTATGTGCTGTGCTTCGGATGTTTTGCAGTCACACTCCTGTCAATCGGCCTGCAGGCTGCAGGAATTGCGGATCTGCGGCAGACGCTGTGGATGACTCATCTTGATATGGCTGCAATGGTTATAGTTGTTTTGGGAATGCTTTTTATAGAATGGCGCATTGCCGGGTGGAACAGCCGGTTAAAGCTTATGGCTGCATGTCTTGGCCTTTGCCTTGTCGGGCTGGTTTCCGATCTGGTACTGTATTATGTTTCCAAAGGGAGTGCCATGATGTTTTTCGGCATGTTTGGATTTTTGACTTATATTATTATTTTGGGGGTTATGTCTATCCGCCGGACGAAAAAGCTGATGAAGATTGGGATGAAGGCAAAGCGTTATGAGAGGATGGCATATCACGACCAGCTGACAGGGCTGTTTAACCGGACAGCCTATGCGGACCATACCGGAGCAAAGAGTTTTTCACCGGAAAACTGCATTGCAGTTATGTTTGACCTAAACGACCTCAAAAAATGTAATGATACGCAGGGGCATGAGCAGGGAGACCGTTATATTATGTGCGGTACGCAGATTATTAAGGAATCCTTTGGGGATATCGGGAAATGTTACCGCATGGGCGGGGACGAATTCTGTGTACTGCTGGAAAATGTTTCTCTGGAGGAGTGCGGGCAGCGTGTTAAAAGACTAAAGGAGCTTGTGGAAGAGCACAACAAAGCATATCCGGATGAGTTTCCGGTACAAATTGCCTGTGGTTATGAAATCTATGATGAAAAGACTGATTTTGACTTTGGCGATACCCTGCGCCGCGCGGACAAGATGATGTATCATGAGAAGTTTATTATGAAGTCCGGCAGGGCATCGGCCTGAGAGGGCATTAAAAAGGTGTTTTTTCATCTGTCGTGGCTGCGACGGAGCCTGCGCCATAGCATTCCGAGGGGGCGGCTGATAAATGGGCGTACAGGGCGCAGGAAAAGCCAGATCCTGCTGCAGATTTTGTATACGGGATGCGTTACACGGAAGGTATGTCCGTTTCGGCAGATGCAGGTTACGATGGCTAGAAGCTGCGACGCCTGTAAGGGGCCTTCTACCTCTGTCTGGTTGTCTCCGGTAAAATAATAGCCATCTTGTTTTATGCGGCAGAGGCGGTGCAGCACCAAAAGCCCGCTCTCTCTTTGATATAGGAGAATGTCTCCGGTTTTTATGGGGGTATCCCCGATGGCCCGCAGTACGACGGAATCGGATGGTGGGTTGATTAGAGGGAACATGCTGGTGCCGGAAGGATGGATTTCGACTTCCTTTCCCTCTTTTAATAGTGGGAGTAGTTTCTCGCACAGCTGAATTGACTTTTCTTCCTGTGTCATGGATTTTACCTCATTTCTTATGTAAGGAATTGGGTGCAAGGTTAATAGGGTATGTTTACAGTATAGGGCAGTTTTCATTAAAAAACAATGCTGCATTGAGAAACGTATTTAGATTTTTCACATTTGCATAATTTAGGAATATGGTGGATTATAGCAGTTGAGGAGAAAGGCGGTAATATGGGGATTTTTGAATTGTTTGTACTGGCAGTGGGACTATCCATGGATGCTTTTGCAGTTTCAATCTGCAAGGGGCTGTCTCTGGGGGAAATAAACAAAAAGCATATGTGCATTGCTGGTGCCTGGTTTGGAGGGTTTCAGGCATTGATGCCATTTATCGGCTATCTTCTGGGGAGTATTTTTGCAGATAAGATTACAAAGTATGATCACTGGATTGCTTTTGTTTTGCTAGGGTTTATCGGCGGCAACATGGTGAGGGAGTCTCTGGGAGGGGAAGAAAATGTGGATGGCTCTATGGACATAAAGTCTATGTTCCTGCTTGCCATTGCTACCAGTATTGATGCGCTTGCTGTCGGGGTGACATTTGCTTTTCTTGAAGTTTCCATCGTTCCAGCGATTTCTTTTATTGGTGCTGTAACATTTCTGTTTTCGGCGGCAGGAATTAAGATTGGCAGTGTTTTTGGGATAAAATACCATGCAAAAGCAGAACTTTGCGGAGGGATCGTGCTGGTGCTTATTGGCCTGAAAATACTGCTTGAGGGGCTTGGAATCTTGTAGGGGGTACTGCCGTTATTATTGATGGAACAGCATCCGTTCTGCATACGCTTCTCTGTACTTGGACGGGCTCTGCCCTGTTATTTTCTTGAATGCGCTTGAAAAATTATGGTTGTCTGTAAATCCTAAGTCATAGCCAATCTGGGCGATTGGCTGGTTTGAGTCGGTCAGGAGTGCTTTGGCAAGTTCCATTTTGCGGTTAAGGATATAGGTTTTCAGCGGAGTTCCGGAAACTTTCTTAAAAAATGTTGTTAGATATTTTTCATTGTATTCAAAATAGGCAGCAATTTCACTTACTTTGATATTTTCATGGATTCTCCATGAGATATAGTCTACAATATCAGTATAGAGCTGCATCTGCTCCCCTTTTACTGCAGTGCCGCCGGCGGATAGGTAGAGCTGGCTGTACAGTTCACATAAAATTGTAGTAAGGGAGTAGTTGTTTAGGTTGCGGTTATGGTATTTGCGGTCGCAGTCCTGTAACTGTTTTAGGAGGACAATCAGGCGGTCAATCCGGGGGATTTCTGCAAGGGCAGGGAGGAAAATCGCGCAGTCGGTATGTTCTAAGGTCTCCTTATCATGTATTTTTGGGTTGTTCTGCCAGTTATTGTATGCGAAATGTGTCCAGTAAAATGTGCATTTAGAGGGCTTATGGCCGTACTGTCTGCAGGGTGGGTGCATTAGGATATATTCGCCCTCTTTTACGGTATACTTTTTGTCATCTGCTGCTATGTGCAGTTCACCCTGCGTCATGACAATTAATTCAAAGTCTGAGAGGCTTCTTGTTATATGTGTCCATTTATCATTTGGGGCAATAAATTTTCCGCTCCAGTTAAAATGAAATGGCTTTTCTGTTTTAAATTCAAATAATTGCACTAAAATTCCCCCTATTCCCATTGGTATGCTATCGTTTTTGTATGGAAATTTTAACATATCCAGTCCAATCATACAACAAGGTTTTGTGGGGGGATTTATAATGTTGTTATAGGTTGGCGAAACGGACGTGCTGGGATTTCTCCACACGCTCTTTGCGTGGAACGCTTTCGCTCATGCTCAGACGCAGTGGTACATAGGTTTGCTTGGGCGCGTCAGCGCTTTCAGCGCCCTCAGATGCCAGAAAGGCTGCCTGCAAGCGAGCTTGCGTCATCCTTTCCATCATCCTGAGGGGTACTTCGTACCTCTGCCGCTGCCCAGAAGACGCAAACCAAGTACCAGCGTCTTCGAATGCCCCTGCAAAGATGTGTGTTCGAAATCTTTAGCACTGGCTGTGGCGAGTGGAAGGATAAACAATTAAGGAACTGTAGGCTGTGGAAAGTTGCAGGTGCAGGCTTTAAATGAAAAATAAACTAAGTTTACATATAAAGGGCTTTAATTTCTTCAAACTCTTCCACCGCAAAAGTTTCCCAAAAACTCCCGTCCTACATGGGGTTCAACAACAAATATGTAATATTACATTTTAGACAATGATAAATGAGTGTACTAAAGAAGATACCGGGGACAATATTACATATTCACACCTTAGTGAACGAAATGACAAAACGAAATGACAACAAAGAGAACTTATTGGTATAGAAACTCCACGAGGGCAGTGTTACAATAAGACTATCAAATTTGGACTGCATTTTTTAAAGAAAGGATGGAGAAGGATGAGCAAGAAAGGAAACGGGAAAAAAGCGTCTGCTCTGGCTCTGGCAACGGCTGTGGCAGTGACAAGTGTTCCGGTTGTAAGCCCGGCAAGCACTGCTTTGGCGGCAGGCGGGACAGATGAATCTATTGTCTACGCGGTGGACTGCGGGGATATCAACCCTGCTACGGCACCGGAGGACGGGCCGCTTGGGACGCACAATTCTGTTACAGACCAGGTGTATGGCGTGGACAGTGTGACAGGAAAGAAATGGGGGATTGATGACACGGTAAGCGAAAAATTGGTCAATGGGGCGTGCACAGCAGGCGGTGTTTCTACAGACTGGACATGGCCGTATGAGTTTACGACAGCGGATCAGCCGTCTAAGATATCTACAAACCGCTATACCAAGAACCAGACGGAGAACGGGATTGACCCAAGGCATCTGGATTACCGCTTTGAGATTGAGAATGGCAAATATTTTGTGGAGGTTGGCTTTGCAGACCCATGGGGCGTGTCCCAGTGCCCATCTGTTTATGCCAACTATGGCAAAAAGGATCAGGCTGTGATTGCGGAGAAGTTTCAGGTTTCATCAAACAATGGGGTGGCTGCCGCAACAGTTGATGTGACAGATAAAGAACTGACAATTAACGCCAGAGGGACCGGCGGTGAGAATGCAGCAAGATTACATGGTCATCTTCCAACGAAGCGGTTATTTCTAAGGAAGGAAAAGTGACAAGGCCGGGAAACGGCGAGGCGGACGCAAAGGTAACGTTAATTGCCGAGATTGTATATGGGACAGAAAAATTAACAAAGGAATTTGAGGTGATTGTTTCTGCTATGAGTGAGACGACAGGTATAGAATATTTTGACAGGACAGCGGTGGAAGTGACAGATGAATATTATGACAATGCACTGGAATTAGATGCTAAGAATCTGTTAGCACTGGATGCGGACAGACTGCTGGCGGGTTTCCGCGAGACGGCAGCGTATGCAGCTGGGATGGGCGATGCTGACAGGAAAACTTATATGAAGGATAAGACGCGCTATGGCGGTGGCTGGGAAAATGCGCTGATTGGCGGGCATACGCTGGGGCATTACCTTTCGGCCGTAGCACAGGGCGTGATCAATCCGGGCCTTAGCGAAGATATGCAGGGGAAATTAAAAGAGAGGCTGGATTACATGGTAGATGCACTGGCGGACTGCCAGAAAAAGACAGTTGGCAGCAAGGCATGTAAGGAGGGGTATCTCTTTGGGGCTAAGCTTGTCAGCACAACCGAACTGGAGGCGCAGTTTGATAATGTAGAGAAGAGTCTGGCAAATATCTCAACACAGGCATGGGTGCCTTGGTATACCATGCATAAGATTTTAGCGGGGCTTGTCGATGCATATGAGGCAACGGGCAGCAAGACAGCGCTTGCCACGGCAGAGAAGTTAGGTGACTGGGTAGCTGACAGGGCGAATAACTGGTCTGCTTCTACACAGGGCAAAGTGCTTGCCATTGAGTACGGCGGAATGAATGATGCGATGTATGAACTCTATAAGTGCAGCGGCAAGGAAGCGTACAAAACAGCAGCCCATATGTTTGACGAGATGAGTTTGTTTGAGGCAGTATTGTCAGGGCGTGACAATGTTTTAAATGCAAAGCATGCAAATACAACGATTCCAAAGTTCCTTGGTGCACTCTGCCGGTACGAGGTGGACCCTTCTGAAACAGTATATCTTGAGTATGCGGAAGCATTCTGGGATATGGTGCTTAAGAGGCATACCTATGTGACAGGCGGCAACAGCGAGGATGAGCATTTTGGTGCGGATAATATCCTGCATGGCGAGCGGACAAATGCAAATAACGAAACTTGCAATACATATAATATGCTGAAACTGAGCAGAAGGTTATTTATTATTACGGGTGATAAGAAATATGCAGATTATTATGAAAATACCCTGATCAATGCGATTATGTCATCACAGAACCATGAGACAGGGCTTACCATGTATTTCCAGCCGATGGCAAGCGGATACCACAAAGTATTTGGCACGCTGGATACAAACTTCTGGTGCTGTACAGGTTCTGGTATGGAGAATTTTACAAAGCTTCAGGACAGCATCTATTTTAAAAGTGGAAAAACAGTTATTGTGAATCAGTATCTTGCTTCGAAAGCGGCTGGGGACGGCTATGTTTTGGAGCAGGCAGGTGACTTAAGCGAGTCAGATACAATGACATTTAAGCTGACTGGCGGCAAGACGGATATCAGCCTGAAACTGCGCATCCCGGATTGGGTTCCGGAAGGGAAGGCAGTTGTTAAATTTGGCGGGGAAGTATATGAATATACAGCAACAGACGGATTTATTGTAATCCCGGCGGATAAACTGTCAGGAAATGCAAGCTTTACAGTAACGCTCCCGATGGAAGTTGTGGCATATAACCTGCCGGATTCTGCAAATACCTATGCATTTAAGTATGGCCCGTTTGTACTCAGCGCTAAGCTTGGCACAGCGTCCCAGAGTGTCGGCTCCCACGGTGTGTCTGTAACTGTCCCTACCAGCAAAGCAGTTGCCAATGACAGCATTGGCATCCGGGCAGAAGCCAGCGTGGAAGAGTTTATGGCAAAGATTAACCAGTATCTGGTAAAACAGGATGGTTCCATGGACTTTAAACTGAATGGGACGAACTTTGATTACACCTTTACAACACATTATAATCAGGATAAAGAAAACTATGGTATTTACTGGACATATTCTGTAAATGAGGATGAAAGGGGTTCAGGGACGGTTCTGGCGGAAAAGGCAGAAAAACGCATGCAGCGCATATTGATTGACAAGATTGAACAGACTGGAAGGGGCCAGTATGAAGAGAGATTTATCCTTGCGGACGGTGAGACAAAGGATGGCCTGGTGGACAATAATTCTCTGGGTGAAGATGCACCGGATCTGACACGCCGCGCAAGCGCCGGAGGTTCTTTCGGATACAAGATGGAAGTGGCTGAGGGAGAAGACAATTATGTTCTGGTTACTTACAGAAAGTCAGAAGATGGCAAGCCGATGAAGATTTCTGTAGGCGATACTGTTCTCTTTGACGGGAAGCTTGACAGCAAGGCAGCAGATATAACAAATGTAAACCTGTCTGCAGCAGATATAAATGACTATTATCAGGTAATGTATAAGATTCCTTCGGATGTAGTAAGTAATAATGTCGCGTCTCTGGAGGTATTGGAGAATAATGCGAAGGTGGAAAAAAGAGTAATTACCGTAACATTGGCAGGGACACAGGCAGAAGAGTCTGCAAGGGTGTGCAAATCGGTTTCTATGTTAAAAGGCATGGGGACAGAAAATGACTTAACAGGCGTAATTTACAAGGGGCAGAAATTAGAGGCAAAAGACAATGCCTATCATATTGCCATTTCTTACAGCGAAGTTCCGGAAGTGACATTCCAGATGGCGGATGAACGCGGGTATATTGAGGTAGATGGCAATGCGGTTGACGAAACAAAACCGAAAAAACTTAAGAAGGCCTCAGCAACAGGTGCGGTGACATCTTATACGGTAAAAGTATATGCAGAAGATTTTAAGACGGCCAAGACATATACTATCAATGTAGAAAAGGACTATTCTGGCATTTCTTTGCAGGATAATCTGGTGAAAGCATTTAATTTTGAGGATAACATGAATGGTGCTGTTGCGGTAGCAAAATCATCTACGCCAGTAGAACAAAGCGGTATTTCTTATCAGTATCAGGAAGGTGTAGTGGGCAGGGCGGTTGCCTTGAATGGAAATTATGGCTTGAAGCTTATGGATAATGCAAATGCATTAGGTGAGAGCTATACAATCAGCTTCTGGATGAATGCAAAAAATGTCGGTTCTGGTGTTGATCCGACAATCACCGCAGGGCTATTCTCCCCAGAATACTGGCTGAACCTGACATTGGACGGAAAAATCTGGTCAAGGAACGGCGATTATATTGAGACGCCAGCATCCAGTGCATATGTAGCAGGCCAGTGGCAGCAGGTAACGCTGGCGGTAGATGGAAACAGTGAAGGCACAGTAGCTGGAACGGTTGTCGGTAAACTTTATGTAAATGGTGAGGTTGTCAGTCAGGGAAATATAGCAAAAGGAATTATGACGCAGAGCGGTGCGAAACTGTACTTTGGCGTTAATGCGTGGGACGCATATTTCTCCGGCGCTTTGGATGATGTAATGGTATTTAATAAGGCTTTGAGCGAGGAGGAAATCGCAGGGATAGCAAGCAAGGCAATCACAAGCGGAAATCTTTCTGGCGGAAGCAGCAGTAACAGCCAGAAACCTGCTGCAAAGAGCGTAACAGTGAGGGCAGCAGGATATACCTTAGATAAAAATACTATCACTCTGGTAAAAGGTAAAAAGGTAAAACTGGCAGCAAGCGTCGTTCCGTCAAAAGCAAGCCAGAAAGTAACTTATGCATCTAATAAGAAAAAGGTGGCAACTGTTTCTTCTACAGGTGTAGTAACCGCGAAAGGGACCGGAAGTGCAAAGATTCAGGTCAAGGCTGCAAATGGCAAGAAGAACGTAGTTACTGTAAAGGTAGTGAGAAAGGAAAAGGTCAATAAAGTCTTAAAGGTGAGGAAGGCTAAGATTTCTATGATAAAAGGGAAGAAAGCTAAGATTGCCATTAAGAGGCTGACAAGAGGGACTACCAGTAAACTTGCATACAAGTCTTCGGCGCGCAGTGTAGCAGCAGTTGATGCATATGGCGTAATAGCAGCCAAGAAGAAAGGAAACGCTGTGATTACTGTCAAGTGCGGAAAGAAGAATGCTAAAATAAAAGTCACAGTAAAATAAATAGTATTGCTTGGTGGGGGTGCCGTCTGAGGACGGCGCCCTTGTCGGTTGACACGGTTTCCTGCTTTTGTTATAGTGGAAATATAAGCATTTACAGGAGGAAGGAGAAGTGTATGAAAAAGAGGAGCACAATAATAGCGGGGGTTGTTGCGGTGGCTGTGATGGCAGGGTTTACCGGTTGTTCAGGAGGTGATGCGGACAAAAAGGATTCCAAAAAGGAACAGAAGGTTGAGGAGAAAGTCGACAGCGATTTTGAGGTGAGTTATGATGGGATTAAAACGGCTTCACTTAATGTCGGCCTTAGTGTCCATGATCCGTCCATTTTTGAATCAGATGGAACGTATTATATTTATGGTTCCCATATGGCAACCGCCAAATCTACAGATTTGCGTAACTGGACGATGGTGGCTGACGGGTACGGAAAGAATTCCGTGTATGGCGACCTGATGTTCCGTGATGACCCATTTGAGTATACCGGCAACTTGAACAGTGTGATTCCAACGGATGACGGCAATTGCCATGTGTGGGCGCCGGACGTGATTTATAACAAGGCACAGAAGCTTTATTATATGTATTATTGTACTTCATCAACCTGGAATGCCTCAAATCTATGTTACGCGACATCCAAGTCGCCGGAAGGCCCGTTTGACTGGAAAGGTGCATTAATTTATTCTGGGTTTAACAGCAAGACGATTAAGAAGACAGATGTATTAGATTATGTCGGGGAGGATTACGCAAAAGAACATTATATTAAAGAAATAGGGGATGAATACAATTATGAAGAGTGCCCGAATGCAATCGACCCGACGGTATTCTACGATGAGAATGACAGGCTCTGGATGGTATATGGTTCCTGGTCTGGCGGTATCTTTCTGTTAGAGCTGGATGAAAAGACAGGGAAAGTCATCCATCCAGAGGCGGATTCGGAAAAGGACATTGATGCATATTTTGGCAAGAGGCTGATTGGCGGCGGGCATACTTCGATGGAAGCGCCGTATATTTTATATGATGAGAAAAGTGGATATTATTATCTGTACATTTCTTACGGCACCCTGACCAGGGAGGGCGGTTATCAGATCCGCGTATTCCGCTCTAAGACTCCGGACGGGGATTATGTTGATATGAATGGGCAGGCGCCGGGGATTGGCAAGGGCAACCCTGCATACTTCGGACTGAAACTGTCAGGCAATTATATGCTGCCAAGCCTTGAGATGGCATATATGGCGACAGGGCACAATTCCGCATTTATTGATAAAGACGGAAAACGCTATATCGTCAACCATACCCGTTTTGACAATGACAGCGAGTACCATGAGCCGAGGGTACATCAGTATTTTCTAAATGAAGAGGGATGGCCGTGTATGCTTCCGTATGCGACTGGCGGAGAAACGATATCGGAGAGCGGATACGGGATGGATAAGGTGGCTGGTGAATACTATGTTATCAATCAGGGTATGAAAGTTGATAAAGAGATTGCAGAACCGTTCAAGCTGATGCTGACCGAAAAGGGGAATGTGTTTGGCAAGGGTATTACCGGTACATGGGAAATGAAAAAGGACAGCTGTTATGTACACATTACTTACAAGGAAAAAGAATATAGCGGTGTGTTCTGTGAGATGAAAGATGAGGCTGATACGCCGGTTATGACTTTCACAGCAGTAGGTTCAAATGAGAGTATATGGGGAGTGAAATATTGATTAAGAGAAAAAAAGTAAGGGAAAAGCCGGCTAATAAAAAGGAACTTGTGGCAGATATTGCCAAAGAGACACTTGCATGGGTGCTTGTGACAGCTCTGGCATTTGTGTACTGGGTGGTAATGCTTCTGATTCTGTCGCTTATACTGCTTAATGTGTGGCGTGTAAGGTTCGAACAGATTCTGGATTATTCGGTTATTTTGACTGTTATTACTTCTGCGGCCTATCTGGGGCGGATGCTGTACCGCAGATTTCATTAGGAATTATGTTTTTTGCTGGACACCGGCTTTGCCGGTGTCCTTTTACTCTATAGGAAACTGCTCGCTGTGTGGTGGTCGCCAGCAAGAATTTTCGCAGAAAATTCTTGCTGGGGCACAAGCGAAGTCTGTGCCCTTTTTTATTGGCAGAATGATTAGATTTTGGAGGGCATTTTGTACTACATGCCATAAGAATTTGAGGTAAATAATAAAAAAATGTACATTTTTTACGAAAAAAACTGGAAAAAAGAGACGTTTTATTGTAAAATATAACTATATAGTTGCGTGGTTGTATTGACTTTTTAGTACAATCATAGTATTATAAAATAAGCTAAATTATTTTATAAAAGCGTATGGAAAAGTGAATGTCCTGTTATTTGGTAAGGGCATTACTTTTGTATGCAGTTGTCGGAAACAGGGAAGTGTTTTGTTTGTGTTATGCTGCGTACAGGGAGGGAGTGATAATCCCGTGCTGTTTTGGCGGGATGTCAATCAGCAGTGGGGCAGGCCGTAACTGGCTGGCCCGCGTATAGCCGTGGTTTGCCCGCTGCGCTAGAATAATATGTAAGGAGGATGCTATGCGGTGTAGAAAAAATGGAGGCAAGATTAAAAAAACAGCTATACTGGGAATGACTGCGGCTCTTGTGGTGGGCAGTGTGGGACTAAAAGCTGCTGCTACCGGGACGCAGGAGGATGCAGGGAGCAGCAGTGCGGGAACAGAAACCACTGCTACCTACGACACAGAGGAGTATTCCAGTGAGCGCATCGGGACGAACTACAATGTGATCAGCAGCAAGTATACGTTGTCGGATTACGCTGGGGAAGCGGTTCGCTTTGCCATAAGCGATGTAGTATCAGAAGATGGAAAAAAAGCACTGACACAGGAAACAAGGGAGTACCAGAATGGTTCAGAGGTATTGAAGCTGTCCAACGGGGACAAAGCCCAGTTGAAAGTGAATGTTCCTAGTGACGGCCTTTATTATCTGAATTTTGATTATCTCTCATATGATGAGTCCATCCTGCCGGTTTCCCTGACGCTGAAGGTAGATGGTGCATATCCATTCTATGAGTGTAGGAATATGGAATTCGAGACGACATGGAAGCTTGACGAGGAGCCGTCTTATGACCGTTATGATAATCAGGTGGTTACTGTACCGAAAAAGGTAATCCAGTGGGAAAAGAAATACCTGATGGATTCCAGTTACCGCCATTCAGATCCTTTAAAGTTGGAGCTGAAGCAGGGCGAGCATGTATTTGAACTGGATATCGAGGAGGGGAATTTCCTTTTAGGGGATATCACTCTGGAGGCTCCAGCTAAGGTGGCGGAGTATACCGGTTCAGAGAAGGCAGAAGGCAGTGAATTGATTGAGATTCAGGGTGAAGCGTATGATACGACAAATAGTTCTTCCATCCATGCGGTGGCAGAATACGATACTAGCCTTGACCCATATGAAGTAAAAGACACAGTATTGAATACTTTAGACTCAGATTCCTTTAACACAGCGGGCCAGAAGGTTTCTTATAAGTTTAAGGTGGAAAAGGCGGGAAATTACAATATAGCGATGAATTACCGCCAGTCTGAAAAAACTGATTTTCCAGTATTTACAGATATTGCAATAGACGGGAAGATTCCAAACGAGGCATTCCGCTCTTATGCGATGGCATATTCGACAAAGTACAGGACGAGTACATTGGAGGATGCAAAGGGTGAAAAGTTAAGTGTTTATCTGGAAGCGGGCGAGCATACGATTTCTTATATGTTAAGCATGGATCCTATCTGCTACATTATGGAAAAGCTGGATGTGGTTATGTCTGATGTCAATGACTTATCTCTGGAAATCACGAAGGTAGCAGGAAACAACGCAGACAAATACCGTGACTTGAAACTTTCCAGATACATTCCGGATCTGGAAGATAAGCTGTTTGCTTATGCGGATGATCTTACAAATCTGGAGAAGAGTGCAGTAAAGTGGAGCGAGAGTGATTCCAATGTAGCGGTAATGTCTTCTGTGCTGATTGCGGCAGAGCAGCTTAGGAGCCTGGGTAACAATCCGGATGAGATCCCTTACCGTATCGCTGAGCTTTCAACTAGCGTAAATTCAGTAAACCATCATCTGGCAACAGCGATTGATAACTTGATTGAGAATGGTCTGGCAGTTGACAGAATCTGGATATATCAGGAGGGGGCTGAGCTTCCGGAAAAGCCTGGTATGTTTAAGTCAGCATGGATGAGTATCCAGAGGTTTGCGGCATCCTTTACGGATCAGGCATATTCTGCAAACAATACAGATGACAACCATCTTCAGGTATGGGTAAACCGTTCCAGCCAGTATGTGCAGATTATGCAGAAGATGATCGATGAATATTTCACTCCGAAGACAGGCGTTGAAGTGGACATCAGTATCATGCCTGACCAGAACAAACTGGTTCTTGCAAATTCGTCTGGCAATGCACCGGATGTGGCGACAGGAATCAACTACACGATCCCGTATGAGATTGGTATCAGAGGGGCCTTGGTTGATATGGCCAAGTTTGAAGATTTCAAAGAGGCGGCATCTAATTTTGAGCCGGGCTTCTTTATGACAGGAAGTGTCGGCGATGGCATTTACTCCATGCCGGAGACCATGAACTTCTGGGTACTGTTCTATCGAACGGATGTTCTGGAAAAACTGGGCGTGGAAGTACCTCAGACAATGGATGATGTAATCGCAATGCTTCCAACGCTGCAGATGAAGGGGCTGAACTTCTATTATCCGACAGCGGGTATGCTGCTTATGAGAAACTTCCATGGCACAACACCTTTGATTGTGCAGAACGGCGGTTCCCTCTATAACCCTACAGCGGCAGAAGGGACTGCGCTTGGAAATGAGGAGACAGTAAATGGATTTACAACATTGACAGATTTGTTTACCATTTATAACCTTCCGGTCAATGTAGATAACTTCTACCAGCATTTTAGAAATGGTGACATGCCGATCGGAATCGCTGATTATGCTACATATAATATGCTTACAAATGCTGCGCCTGAGCTTGCGGGTTCATGGGAGGTTGCGCTGATTCCGGGAACGGTCCAGTCTGACGGAAGTGTTGACCGTTCTGTCTGTGGCTGCGCAGAGAGCAGCGTCATATTCAAGAGTGATTCTGACAGGGAGCAGAAAGCTTGGGAATTTGTAAAATGGTGGTCTTCTTCAGAAGTGCAGGCAGAGTTTGGCCAGACTATCCAGATTACTTACGGAAGCGAGTATATCTGGCCGACAGCTAATATGGCAGCGATGGCTCAGCTTCCTCTGGAGGCACAGGTAAAACAGGTAATCCAAGAGACAGCAAAGAATGTAGTCGACGTGGCTAGGGTACCTGGGACCTATCTGTTAGAGCGTGAAATCAGCAATACCTTTAATGATATTGTAGTTAATGGCCAGAATGAGCGGACGAGGATTGATAAAGCAGTTAAGAGCGTAAATCATGAGTTTGACCGGAAGCTGGAGGAGTTTGGCTACAACAATAGCGATGGTTCAGTGAAGAGGGATTATAATATTCCTACGATAGAGTCGGTAACCGAGCTGCTTAAGGGTGCTAAACAATAAGTAGCGTTTGATAACGCCGATTCAGCTAAAACGGAGGGATGAAAAAAATATGGCAAATAATAATAGCGGTGCTGGCGTAGAAGCAGCCAGCCAAAAAAAGAAAAGTAATATCCGTAAGCGTGAACGGAACAACTGGAATGGCTACCTATTTATGGTGCCATATGCCCTTATGTTCGTTGCATTTATTTTAGTTCCGGTTCTTATGGCTGTGATATTATCCTTTACAAACTTCGATTCAATTCAGTTCCCCTCTTTTGTAGGATTTCTGAATTACATTACATTGATTACCAGTGATGAAGTATTCATGCAGTATGTATTACCTAATACAGTAGTGTATGCGATTCTTGTCGGTGTCGGGGGGTATGTCCTTTCTTTCGTACTGGCATGGGCATTGTGTAATCTGACAAAACTGCCGAGGACGGTTTTTGCTTTGATACTGTATTCGCCAAGTATGACGGCCGGTGTTGCGATGACAGTACTCTGGAAGGTTATCTTCTCTGGTGACCAGACAGGATTGCTTAACAGCTGGCTGATGAGCCTTGGGTTTATCAATGAACCGATTATCTGGCTTGTAAGTACCAAATATTTGCTGCCGATTGTTGTCATTATCGGTCTTTGGTCTTCCATGGGTGTAGGTTTCCTGTCCATGATTGCAGGTATCCTGAATTCCGATGAAGAACTGTATGAAGCAGCAGCAATTGATGGAATTAAGAACCGTTTTCAGGAAATGATTTATATCACCATCCCGCAGATGAAGCCGCAGATGCTTTTTGCAGCGGTTATGTCTATCGTAAACGCATTCCAGAATGGTTTGATTTCAACACAGCTGACTGGTAACCCGTCACCGGGATATGCGGCGCAGCTGATTGTAAACCATATCGAGGATTATGGTTTCCTGCGTTATGAGATGGGATATGCAGCAGCGGTTTCCGTTGTACTGTTGTTGATTGTACAGCTGTTCTCGAAAGCGTCCAATGCGCTTTTGACAGAAAAGGATTAATGAGAAGGAGGGAAAAGAAATGGCATATAAGGGAAAGAGAATCAATCCCCAGAAGTTTGAGAGAGGCCAGATAAAGATTATGGTAATTCTGCTTCCATTAGTTATATTTATGGCCTTGCCATTAGTGTTCATTGCAAACCATGCGTTTAAGCCGATGGAAGAGTTGTTTGCATTCCCGCCAACTTTCTTTGTAAAGAATGCAACCATGGAGAACTTCACGAAGCTGATAAAATTTAGCCGTACAGCAGGTATTCCGCTCAGCCGTTATGTATTTAACAGTATTGCGGTGACAGCATTGACGGTTGGATTATCGCTGCTCTTTACAACATTTGCAGCATTTGCACTGGCGAAGCTGAAATTTAAGGGCAGGGACCTGATGATGTCTATCAACCAGTTAGCAATCATGTTCGTGGCAACAGCGGTATTGATTCCTAGATATCTGGTTATTTGTAACTTGGGTATGATTGACAGCATCTGGGCGCATGTACTTCCATTGTTAGCTTATCCTGTGGCGCTGTTCCTTGTAAAACAGTTCGTGGAGCAGGTGCCGGATGCGTTAATAGAGGCCGCCTACATAGATGGGGCGACGGATATGACGGTTTATCGGAAGATTATCCTTCCGATGATTAAGCCTGCGATTGCTACAGCGGCAATCCTTGTATTCCAGCAGGTATGGGCGAACATGGAGACATCAAATTATTATATTAATGATGACAGTATGAAGACGTTGACATTCTATATGAACTCTTTGGTGAACGCAAATAATACCGTATCCGGACAGGGTATGGCAGCCGCCGCTACACTGATTATGTTCGTGCCGAATCTGGTATTGTTCATCATTCTTCAGAATAACGTCATGAACACCATGGCACATTCTGGTATCAAGTAAACAATTGCAAAAAGGAGAAGGAAACAGGCATTATGAAGAGAAAAAGAAAGTTTATAAAACTGGCAGCTTTGTTCCTGGTTGCAATGGTTCTTACTTCAGGAATGAGCGCTGTGACAGTATCCGCAGAGACGCCATACAGAACGTTTACAGTCAATGGATATGGCGGAATGGAAGAGACGCAGACTGCCTATCTGGCACATGAAACAATTATAAAATTCGGTGAAGAATTTATGAGTGCCCCGAAGGATATCTGTGTCACAGACGACGGAAAAATCTATGTGGCAGATACCGGCAACAGCAGGATTTTAGTTGGGACGACAGAGGGTGAGTTAGAGCAGATTATCGGCGAGGGTACGTTAAAGTCGCCGCAGGGTGTGTTTGTTACGGAAGACAAACATGTCTATGTAGCAGACAGTGATGCAGAGGCTGTATTTGAGTTTGACCCAGAAGGGAATGTATTAAACAGATACACAAAGCCGGACAATCCGCTGTACGGCGGCGCAAAAGTAGTCTTTAAGCCGATAAAGGTTGTTGTAAATGAGTCAGGGATTATGTTCGTAATCTGTGAGTCAAACACAAACGGTATCGTAGAGATCTCTCCGCAGGAGGGCGGAAGTTTTCTTGGGTATTTCGGAACAAACCTTACATCAGTAGATTTAGTTACTATGATTTTCCGTGCGGTTGCATCGGATGCCCAGAGGGCGAAGATGATCAGCAATATACCGTCTACGCCGGATAATCTGGCAATTGACGAAAAAGGGCTGATTTATACAGTAACCCGCGGGGATAATGACGGTACTTTAAAGCGATTAAATATTGCAGGCGCTAACCTGATTAACGGGGCAAATCTGCAGGGCTATTATGATGATTCCCCGGCTGCCGTGGCAATTGGAAACCATGATAATATTTATGTAGCATCTTCTCAGGGATATATCTACGAGTATAATAATCAGGGCGAGCCTATTTATTTATTCGGCGGAAGAGATGATGGTACACAGCGTGTGGGTCTGTCTACACAGGTGGAAAGCATTCAGGTTGGCAAAAATGACGAAATCTATGTGCTTGACAGTGACAGGCGCCAGATTCAGGTATATAAGCCGTCTGAGTTTACACAGAAGCTTCATAACGCGCTCTATTTGTATTCAAAAGGGCGCTATACGGAAAGCCGTGAGCCGTTGTCAGATGTGTTAAAGATGAACAGCATGTTTGACTATGCAAACAGGGCGATGGGGCGTGCATATTTTCAGGAGGAAAATTATGATGAAGCGCTGCGCTATGCAAGGCTGTCAAAAGACCACAGCGGTTATTCCGATGCATTCTGGGAAATCCGAAATGACTGGCTGAAGAAAAATATTGTAGCGGCGATGGTAACCATAGTACTGATAATTGTGTTGTATAAGCTGCTGAAGTTCTGGGATAAAAAGAAGGGAGTCCTTTCCGGCCTTAAGAGCGGGTGGGCTAAGTTCAAGGAGAAAAAACTGGTTTCAAATCTATTCTACTCTGGCTACTATATGAAGCATCCGTTTGATGCCTCTTATGGAATAGCAAGGGAAGGAAGGGCTTCTTGGAGCGCACCGTCCATTTTATTAGTAATTTTTATGGTAGAGTATGTTATTAATAAATACTTGTGCGGATTTCTCCAAAAGAATGTGCGTGAAGGCAGATATGATATTTTCTCTGACATTGGAACAATTTTAGTCGTTATCGTAGCACTGACTGCTTGTAATTATCTGGTCTGTACGATTAATGATGGTGAGGGTACGATAAAGAAGATTTATACATATTTCTGCTACAGCCTTCTTCCATATATCCTGCTGACGCCAATCAGTTTTGCGCTGTCCCATGTATTGACATGGAATGAGCAATTTATCATTACACTGATTCAGGTAGTAATGTTCGCATGGATATTGATAATCGGTATTCTGGGTATCAAGGAAGTAAACAATTACACTGGTAAAGAAACCGCGAAGATTATTGCGCTGACATTATTTACGATTCTGATAGTTTCGTTGTTGATTTTCATTATTTATGTACTTTGGGCTCAGGTATTTGAGTTTATTAGTGCAATTTACGGAGAGGTGGTGTATCGGCTTGAGAAATAAGAATTGGAAAAAAGTGATTGCACTGCTGGCGGCTGTGTCAGTAGTTACAGCAGGAATTCCGGGAATTGTACAGTATGCCACAGCAACTGGTACAGAGGAAGAGGTATCAGATAATGGAACGGCATCAGAAGGTGAAGGTGCAGACGGGGAAGAGAAGGAAGAGGAAGAACCGCAGGTGGTATCAGAAAACGGCGAAGTTGTCATGAAGAATGCGATTGAAAAGAAACCGGAATCTGAGTGGATTACGATGAAAGATTATGAGGTTATCACAGAGAGCGATGCCTATAAGATGTATTTTTATGAGCCTACTCTTTCTATTATGCTGGAGAACAAGGAGACAGGCAAGATTTTAGAGTCTACCCTGAGCGATGAGAAAGATGACTGGAATAGTAACCAATCATGGAATTCCTATATGAAATCAGGTATTGTCCTCACAGCGATTAAGAATAATAAAAATGGATTCCAGCTTGATCTGGTCAGCAGTCCCCATACCCTTGATGTCACAAAGAATGATAAGGGCTTTTCTGCAAAGATATTCTTCTCAGAGTACAAGGTCGGGTTGACGATGGAGGTTTCTCTGGAAGGGGATAATCTGGTAGTTAATATTCCGGATGATTCTATTGTGGAAGAACAGGAGGGAAGTTATATTTCTACCATCAGCCCTTATCCGTTTATGGGATATTCCTTCTTAGATGAAAAGAAGGGGTATATGCTGATTCCGGATGGAAATGGCGCCCTGATTAATCTGGACAATAAAGAGGGCCGTTATACGACAGGTTTCAACCAGATGATTTATGGGCAGGATGAAGGTTTTGAGGAGAAGGATGCCAAAGCCCTTCTATGGGGTGAAGTGGATATGGTAAGGGATGCCAATGAGGTGATTGCCCCAATATTCGGTATGGCCCATACAGAAGAGCAGATAGGGTATCTGGCAGTGGTAGAGAAGGGCGAAAAACGTGCAAGTATTGAGGCGCAGCCAAACGGAGCTACTGTCAATTACAACCGCTGTTTTGCAAACTTTAAGATTAGGGATGTTTTTGTTCAGCCTCTGAATAACTCTAATTCAGGTACTGTTCCTAGCACGGAATCAGACCACTCGCATTCTGACCTGCAGGTGCGTTATATGTTGCTTTCCGGCGAGAATGTCAGCTATTCTGCCATGGCAGAAACATATCGTAATTACCTTTTGGACAACAAGCTCATTTCTATAAAGGACAATTCTTACAATACAAGAGTAGATTTCCTTGGAACAGAGAGAGAAAAATTCTTGCTTGGGACAAAAGCGGTTACGATGACTACGACAGAAAATATTGAGGAGCTTTATAAGGAAATGCAGGACGATGGGGTGTCCAGCCTGCTTACTTTATACAAAGGGTGGCAAAAGGGCGGATTATATAATCTGCCGGTTACAAAATACAAGGCAGACAGCCATATTGGAGGGACATCAAAGTTAACAAAATTGATTCAAGATTCTGAAGAGAAGAATTATCATATTTATCTGTTTAATGATGCGCTCAGGCTTAATCCGAGCACTGACAGCCTGAATTTCAATATGGTAAAGCAGGTAAATAAAAGAACATTAGAGGAATATTGGTATGCTGAGGTATATAGAACATTTTATTATCTTACACCGAAAAAAGCAGCAGAAGCAATAGAAGGTTTTGCAGATTCCTACACAAACCATGATGTATCAAATCTGGCGTTGTCAGGAGTCAGCAATACATTATTTACCTATAGTTTTAAAAATAAGTTTTACAGCAGAAGCGATGTGGCAAAGGATTATTCCGATGCGCTTGACAAGATTGATGAGAATGTAAATCTTATTTTGGAAGAGCCGGCTGCCTATCTTTGGAAGAACACGGATGCATTTCTCGACATGCCTCTTGGTTCATCCGATTATATGTATGTTGATGAAGAAATACCATTCCTTTCTATGGTATTAAAGGGTGTAATTCCAATGTATTCTGATTATGTAAACTTCGAGGCAAACAAGAATGAATTTTTCCTGCAAATGGTGGAAGCAGGCGTATATCCTTCCTTCTATCTGACATATGAGAAATCATCTGACCTGATTTATACAAATTCATCTGACCTTTATAGTACGGAGTTTAGTACTTACAGGGATGTTATTTCTGAGTATGATAAGGCGCTGCGCGAAGTGAATGATGCAGTAAAAGATGCATTTATTACAAAGCATGAGAAGGCAGAAAATGGAGTTACCGTAGTAACCTATAGCAATGGCGTGAAGATTTATGTCAACTATACAGGAACAGCCCAGACGGTAGATGGAGTTACCGTAGATGGGATGTCCTATTCCTATAAGGTAGGTGAGGCCGAATGAGTAAAAAATTGAGTAAAGAAGAAAAGAAAAACCGTAAAAAGGTAAAACCGGGACGTTTAGCAAAGCGGGAAGCGATGGTGGGAATTGCATTTATCTCCCCCTGGATTATCGGAGCGCTAATGTTTCTGGTATATCCGTTGGCGATGTCTTTCTGGTATTCGTTAAACAATATCCGTATTACACCGCTGGGACAGTTTTTCAATTATGTGGGAATCGGTAATTTTACACAGATTTTGATGGTTGATACGGAGTTTCCGCTAGAACTGGCGGACTATGTGATTTCTACTATTGTGTCTGTGCCGGTAATCGTAGTTTTTGCGCTGATGATTGCCATTATGCTGAATCAGGATATCAAAGGAAGAGGAGTATTCCGTTTGATTTTCTTCCTGCCGGTTATTATTGTCAGCGGGCCGATTCTTGGTATGTTAAATGCTGAGGGTGCAGGAAGCGTTACAGCGATTGATATACAGGCGATTACAAATGCGGTGGAAGAGACATTGCCAAAATCAATAGCAGAACCGATTTCTGACCTGTTTGAGAATATGATTACGATACTCTGGTATTCCGGTGTCCAGATTTTGATTTTCCTCTCGAGCCTGCAGAAAATCGACCGCTCTATGTATGAGGCAGCCAAGATTGACGGCGGTTCTGGATGGGAGTGCTTCTGGAAGATTACCCTTCCGACAATCAAGCCGATGATTTTGTTGAACTGTGTCTACACAATTGTATATATTTCAAATAATGACCAGAATGCAATTATTGAGCTGATTAAGAATTCCATGTTCTCGGGGACAAAGGAAAAGGGATATGGATATGCTTCTGCTATAGCATGGCTGTACTCCTTTGTGGTGCTGTTAATTGTAGGGCTGTTTGCACTTGCATTTATCGCAAAGAAAGATGTTTATGCAAAACAGGTTAAGAAAGCAAAGAAGGCACACAAGAAGGAACTTAGAGAGATTAAGAGAGTAGGAAGGAGGAGCGCTAGACATGCAAAAAAGAGAGAAAGAGAACAAGCAAAGCAACACTAATGGGCAGGCAGCAGCTGTAAAAAGGCCAAAGTTTAACAAAGATAAGTTTAGGAAGTTTATGCTTGGGACAAAAGAAAGGCAGGGCTTTTTGAAAGTATTCTGCATTTATGCACTGTTAATCTGTATTGGCTTCATTTATCTGAATCCGATTCTTCATATGATTAGCAGAAGCTTTATGTCATTAAACGACCTGCTGGATTCATCGGTAAACTGGATTCCAAGTGCTATTGACCTATCGAACTATGCGCAGGCTGCAAAGAGTATGGATTTCTGGCGTTCTTTGGGAATGAGCATTATTATTGCCGGTGTCCCGACAATCTGCAATCTGATTTCCTGTGCGGTTATAGGTTACGGGCTGGCACGCTTTGAGTTTCCGGGCAGGAATGTCGTGATTGGTATCATCCTTTTTACATTCATTCTGCCGACCCAGATTACAATGATTTCTACTTACTTGCTTTACACAAATATGGGTATTATAGGTACGCTTTGGGCGTTTGTGCTTCCATCCCTGCTCGGCATGGGAATCAATGCCCCGATTTTCATATTGATTTTCTGGCAGTTTTTCAGACAGGTGCCGAAGGTATTGATAGAGGCAGCACAGATAGACGGTGCCGGCTATCTGAAATCTTTCTTTAAGATTTCACTGCCTTCTGCAGCACCAGCGATTATTACAGTATCCTTATTCTCATTTGTGTGGTACTGGAATGAGTCATATCTGACAGAATTATATGTTTCCGGTGTCAAAGTTAAGACGGGTTGGACATCACTGGTTATCCAGCTTGATAACTTTGCGACAAACTATAATTCTTATGCGCAAACTGCTACAGGCGGCGCTACGAGGCTAAATGAATCCATTAATATGGCAGGTACCATGCTTAGTGTTCTGCCGCTTATGCTGATGTACTTTATACTCCAGAGGTACTTTGTAGAGAGTATTGACCGTACAGGTATTACTGGTGAATAATGGATTTAAAGTATTTTATAAAAAACTATAGAAGTTCCATAATATCTATGATATAATGAACTAATAAAAGCAACATATGTTGGGCACTTATCAAAAGCTGTTGCATATTTAAGAAAAGGAGGAAGATTATGAGAAAAAAATTATTAGCTTTGATGCTGACAATGTCCATGGCAGTTGGATTAGTCGGCTGTGGCGGCGGCAAACAGGAGAAGCAGGATCCTGGTAAGGTTAAGATGACAAATGAGACCGAGACGGTGGACATTGGCGGAATAACCTATACCAAGTCAAAGGATCTGACGGAGGATGACATTGAGCTTACCTATTTCCATTTTGATCAGGATGAGACGGTTACATATTTGAAAGATCGTTTTGAGGAGATTTATCCTAACATCCATGTAAATGCAGTATATGAAAATGTAAAGACCTACAATGATACATTGTTATCCTTGGTCAACAGTGGTGATACACCGGATGTAATTATGTTCTCTGACGCAGATTTTGCGCTGAGCAACTCATTGCTTGCAGACATTACGGAACTTTGGAAATCAGATCCTGAGACAAAGGATATTGCTACTACAATCAATGACTGTAATATCGGATGTTTTGCAACAAGCAAGCGCTTTGCGGTACCTGTAAAGTTCTTCCCTGGTGTTATGTACGTAGATAGAAATGTACTGACGAAATTGAATATAGATCCGCCTTCAAGAAACTGGACATGGGATCAGATGATTAAGTTAATCAAAGATTGTACAGTAAAAGATTCTTCAGATGGCATGCCATATTACGGATGCGGATACTACAACAGGCTTGATTCCTACTATGGTATTGCTGCAGCACAGACAGTTCAGGGTGAGTTTGGATTTGACGGCAATAAGTTTGACCTTACCGCATGGGCAATCGGCGAGCAGGAATTTGCAAACCTGAAGCAGGGCGGTTATATTGCACCTGTTACAGAGACCATTGAGATGGAGCAGTGGATGGGCGACTTCCAGGGCTGGTGTGGTGCTTCTTCACATGTAGCACTGTTTACAGAAGCATTCTGGACCTATCAGAATACATGGGCAACAGAGAACTACAAACAGTATAATCTTGATATTGTTCCTTACGTTGTTCCTGCTGTCAGCGAGGAGGATGCTAAGTCTACCCACCATTCTATTGCAACAATCGACTTTGGTGGTTTAACTACTTCCTGCCAGTATCCTCGCGAGGCATACGAGTTATTGAAGTTTATGTCATTTGGCAAGGATGGATGGAAGACAAGAATTCAGTTATATAATGATGAAACACAGACAAACTCTAGCGGCCTTCCTTTGAAGCAGGATGTTATGCCAGCTCCGATTACAACAGACGAAGAAGTTTGGGATCAGTATACTGAGATGTATTGCAAGGGAATGGATGATGAGCATGTAGGATACTGGAAAGAGTTCTTTGCAAGCTGTATGCAGCCGATTCCATATGGATGGACCAGTATCGCTGGTTACTGGAACTACTGTGATGAGTATTTCAACAAGCTTGATATCCATAATAAAGTGGATAATGGTGAGGAGAAAGCTGCTGATAAGGTAGATGAGGCAACCCAGAAAGCGAACTACTATCATGCTTCTGCGATGTTGCAGTACTTTGGCAAGGAAGGATATGATATTCTTTCTGACGAAGAGATTTCAAAGTATGAAGAGATGGTAAAAGAGAATTCATAAGAGTTACAGGAACTTGTTATTAGTTTGTTTTTTAGGAGTTTTCTGGCTTCCGTACTTTATGGAATATGTGATAAGCGAAAGGGCAAGGCGGTTACCTTGCCTTTTCGCTAATGCTTAGGACAAGCGCATCGGCCGGAAGGAATCAGAAAACGGAATTTGTTATGTCAGAGAATGGAGGAAGATATGGCGAAATTAATAATCAATGAGGAAAACAGGCTTGGGAGGATAGAGCCGGAAGTCTATGGGCATTTCTCAGAACATCTGGGCAGATGCATCTATGAGGGCATTTATGTAGGGAAAGATTCAGATATTCCCAATGTGAATGGAATGCGCACAGATGTGGTGGAAGCCTTAAAAGAATTAAAAGTTCCGGTATTGCGCTGGCCGGGGGGCTGTTTTGCAGATGAATACCACTGGAAAGATGGCATCGGGCCGAAGGAGAGCCGTAAGAAAATGATTAATACGCACTGGGGCGGTGTAGTTGAGGATAACAGTTTTGGTACGCATGAATATATGGAACTGTGCCGACAGCTTGGGTGCAAGACATATATTAACGGCAATCTGGGGAGCGGGACGGTTCAGGAGATGTCAGAGTGGGTAGAATACATGACATTTAAGGGCGTTTCCCCGATGGCAGACCTGCGGAGGGCGAATGGGCAGGAAGAGCCATGGAAGATTGACTATTTTGGAGTGGGAAATGAGAACTGGGGTTGCGGCGGCAATATGACACCAGAGCATTATGCAAATGAGTACCGCCGTTATCAGACGTATGTAAGGGATTATCGCGAAAATCAGGAGGAGGATAAAGATAAGGACAAGTCTGAATCCATCCAGAAGGTGTGTTGTGGTGCAAATGTGTCAGATTATTATTGGACGGAAGGCGTATTAGAGACTGCATTTGCCCATACAGAGAAGAAGTTCCATGGCTTTATGGATCACTTATCCCTGCATTATTATGTCCATCCTGAGGGCTGGGACATTAAGGGAAGTGCTACGGACTTTGATGCGGAGGTGTGGTATAAGACATTATATAAAGCACTGTATATGGATGAGCTGGTGCGCCGTCATGGCGGCATTATGGATCAATATGACCCGGAAAAGAAGATAGGCATGTGCGTGGATGAATGGGGGGCATGGTACACAAATGAGCCAGGGACAAATCCGGGCTTCCTTTATCAGCAGAATACTGTCCGTGATGCGCTGATTGCGGGCATTACATTGAATATCTTCAATAAGCATTGTGACAGGGTTAAGATTGCTGCGCTGGCACAGGTGGTGAATGTACTGCAGGCTGTACTCCTCACGGAAGGTGCGCAGATGATTAAGACGCCGACATACCATGTCATGCATATGTACCGTTATCACCAAGGGGCGGATCTGCTGGAAAGCGCCATTACCGGTGTTGAAGAAATCGGCATGGGCAAGTGGAAGGTTCCGAAGATTACGGAGTCTGTCTCAGCAGGGGCGGATGGAATGGTTACCATCACACTGAATAACCTGTCTATTGATTCAGGTGAGAGTATCCAGATTCAGATGGTGGGAAAAGGTTATCAGGTGGCAGAGGCGAAGGTTGTAACGCATTCTGATATGCATGCCCGTAATACCTTTGATGCACCGGAGGAAGTGATGGAAGCAGACTTTACGGATTATACAGCAGATGAGGCGGGGATTACTGTCAATATGCCAAAAAACAGCGTATTGGAGCTTCGTTTGAAAAAATAGGACCGGGGTGTGGAAAAAGAATATGGCAGGTGTTTGTAAAAGATGCCTTTTAAGGGAGATGGCAGCAGCAGATGCGGAAAAGATTGCGGCCTACCGGGAGGCGATCAAAAAAAAGGACCGTGTGTCGGAAAAAGAGTATGAAGAGAGGCTTGCCGTATGTAAGTCCTGTGATTACCTAAATGCAGGAACTTGTGGCGCCTGTGGGTGTTATGTTGAGCTGCGGGCAGCGGCTAAGGCTGGAAAGTGCCCGTATAAGAAATGGCGGATGGTGGGATAAAAAGCCCGGATGATACGGAATAATCCGTATCGTCCGGGTTTTTTTGTAGCATATCTTCACTCTGTCAATGCAGGCAGATGTGATATCTTATATTACTTCTTTTTAACTTTGACTTTTACGGTAGCCTTGCTGCTCTTGTATTTTGCAGTAACTGTGGCGGTGCCAGCCTTTTTTGCTGTAGCCTTGCCTGATTTCTTATTGATGGAGAGGACGGATGGCTTAGAAGAACTCCATGTAATGGAGGACGTCTTGATGCCATAGCCCTTTGCCTTGAATGTAAAGGATTTCTTTACTTTGAGGCTTGTTTTCTTTTTAGATATCTTTACATATGCTTTCTTTACCGTAATCTTCTTGGTAAAGGACTGTGTTTTATTGTCGCTGCTTGTAAGTGTTGCTGTAATCGTAGCAGTACCTGCTTTCTTAGCGGTGACTGTTCCGGATGCATCAACAGAAGCAACGGATTCATCAGAAGAGCTGAATGTTGTCGTATAGGTGAAATCAGCGCTTCCAGATATCGTTATTTTGGAAGTGTTATTAGTATCGCCTCCGTAATAAATAGTGCTCTTGCTTGCAGAGCAGGAGAAGTTTGGGTAAGAACCTTTTTCTGCCTGATACTTTGCGGCAATTTCGCTTGCGCTTAATGGGGCGGAGTAAATATCCACATTGTCAATGCTTGCATTGACTACATCTTGTGAGGCAAATAATGTGCCGCTTCCGACGCGGACATCATTAATCTTTGCCATATTTTCAGCAGTCAGTACACTTTTTAGGGATCTGCCGTCTGCGGAGCGGACCTCGCCATTAATATAGACTGTGATACCGGCTGGTGTTACAGTATAGGTAATCAGATGCCATGTATTGGAGTCAGGTGCCAGCCCTTCCGAAGTATTTGTGCTGGTACTCTTATCGCGGACGCCCGCATAGCCTCCAACAAATAACGCAGTTGCAGGAACCATATTTGTAGTGTTAGAGGTCTTTGCTTCAAATAAAACAGAATTTTCCATTGTGGAACTGCTGCACTTTGCCCACATGCTTACAGTAAAGCCGGAATCGCCCATGTTCTTGAAGACATCAGAAGGCAGTGCCAGATAATTTTTTCCGCTTGTGCCGGAACTATTTTTAATTGTCAGTACATTTCCGGCAAATGTATCAGAGGTAATAGAAGCGCTTCCCTGAAGAACAGCTTCCGCTGTATTTGTTCCAGTGCTTGCTGCCTTTTTATCGGTTACATTCTCAAAATCGTAACGGTAATCTGGTTTTAAGCTGGAAGATAAAACAGTGGTTTTATATTCTTTGGTAGCTGTTTCTGAACCGCTGGTAATGGTGGCTGTCAGTGTTACTTCCGTATCCTCGGCAGGCCGGGTTACTTTACCGCTGTTTGAAATGATATCTGCATTGCTGGAGGTCCATGCAATTTTTGTATTTTCAAATCCGGAAGTCGGTAATGTAAGGTCGCTGGTGGTCTTGGAAGTGATGGACAGATCCTTTTCCAGATTGTCTGTTGCCCTGTCAAGCACTTCCTTGTCTGTATATTTGTAGGCTTCCTTTCTCACACCCCAGATGGTTTCATTATTTGTGCCGATTGCGGTAAATGTCATCCTCTTCTCGCATGCCTCAGATTCATCATGCTGCTGGAAGAAGACGCCGCTGTAGGTTACATCGTCAATGACAGCAGTCATAAGGTAAGAACCGTCTTTTTCTGTCCATGTGCCTTTTATTGCACCGGAAATTGTGCCATCTGCATTGAGTTTAATGTTCTGTGGCGTTTTTACATTTGCATAATCCGCATTTATGCCGTGGTTAATATATTCGTACTCGCCGACGATGCTGTCCTTGTCATATCCTGTTTTGGAGATTTCATCACCTTTGTTTTCAAATACTGCAGTAACAGGCCAGCCGGCTTCATTGATAAACTGCTGGTGAACGCGTATTTCGTGCATTCCGCCCCGGTTTTCAAAACGTGTATGGTAAATAAGGTAGCGGTTGCCGTCATCATCAATCAGCGCGGAATTGTGTCCTGGGGCTTTGTATCCGGTTGGATTGCTGGAGAACTTATAATTGCCCATTACTTTTATACCAAAGGTAAGGCGGCTCGTAAGCTGTACATCTTCGTAATTGTTTCCGGCCGCATCCAGATACGGCCCATCCGGGGATTTAGAGCGGTACATGCGCATATGGTATCCGCCGTCTACATCTAATGCATCATAGGATACATACAGATAGTAATAATCGCTCTCTTTGTCATACAGGATATATGGCCCCTCGCCGGTAGACCAGTGGTTTTTGCCTCCGAGGTGGGTGCCGAAATAGGCATCTACTGCCCGGCCGTCCGCTGTGGTAGAAGTCTTTCCGGGATAGAGCGCCTCACCGGTCTTAGGGTCGATTTCCAGTATAAAAATACCGCCGGAAAAAGAACCATAAGTCATCCAGAGTTTGCCGTCCTTGTCATAGAATACAGTCGGATCAATGGCATTTGGCCCATAACGGAAATTATAGGAGGTACCGTCAAACCATTCTTTGTGCAGGCCGTCTAATTTGCCAGCTGCAATCAGTTCATCAATATTTGTATTTTTGTAAGAAAGTTTGCCGCTTGCAACATTGTCGAAGGCAGAGTAGACTATGGTGTCCACCACATCATACGGGCCTTCGATATTCTGGGAGACGCCATAGGCGATGACAGAGCGGCTCCATGTAGAGGTACAGCAAAAATACATCATATAGGCACCAGTAGAGCCGTCTGCATTAACGTAGTCCTTGTTCCAGAATACATCCGGTGCCCAGACATGGTACCTGCCGTCGTCGGTATCGCCTGCCTTTCCTGCCCATTCGAAAGGTTTTTTCAGGTTTTCGTCAAGGTCACCAAAAATAACGTTATTTTTGGTGGCGTAATTGTTGGAAAATGTAGTCCAGTTGACCAGATCTTTTGATTTTGCCGCATCAATATGGGAACCAAAAGCGTAGTAGTATCCATCCGTGGCTTCCGTAATGGATGGGTCATGGACGGAAGCCCTTGCAGGCGAAGTGGTCAGAGAAGTAACAGATGCAGCCGTGGCAGTATCTGCATTTGGCGGAACTGTTACGGCTGTCGCTGCCAGTGCCATGGTCATAACACAGGACACCAGCTTTTTCAAGCTTTTTTTCATACTTATTTCCTCCATTTCATTTTAAATAAAAACGAATCGTTTTTTAGCATAACTAAAGGGTATCATATTTGTACAAAATTTACAATAGAAATGGGGCAAATCAATTTGTGACATTTTTGTGTCGGTTATTTTTCACAGAAATGGGGCTTTGATTAGTGGGATTTCATTGCATATTTACCAATTATGTAATATAATGATGCCACGAAATATACAAATATAAATCGAGGAGGTGTTTCATGAGAAAGAAAGTATTTTTATCTGGAGTGCTGGCAGTGGCCATGGCAGTTACCCTGCTTCAACCGTGCAGTGTTCCGGCAGAAGCTGAGGATGGGAATGCTGCTGTAACGGCGGGGCCGGAAAGTTCCCTGACGGGGGATGAGGTGGAGCTGGCAAAAAGTGCGGGCAATCCAATCACAACTGCATTTACAGAGGACGGAAAGCCGATTTATGGCGGGGATCCTGCTGTGCTGGTAGATGGCGATACAGTCTATCTTTATACAGGGCATGATGAAGCTGTCACGGAAGCTTATAAGATTACAGAATGGGTCTGTTATTCCACAAAGGATTTAAAGGAATGGAAGTATGAAGGCGTGACAATGAAAGCAGACAAGGATTCGATCAAGTGGGCGAATACCGGTCAGGATGCGTGGGCTGGACAGGTGGCAAAGTATAAGGACAAGTATTATTTTTACTATTGCACATGGGACAGTACGGCAGATGGTAAGCAGTCAATTGGCGCAGCGGTGTCCGACAGCCCGACGGGGCCTTTTGTTGACATAGGGGAGCCGTTAGTGCGCGGAACTGTGACAGAGCCGCAATCAAGCAACTGGAATGATATTGACCCGACTGTCTGGATTGAAACAGATGATGCCGGGGTGGAGCACCGTTATCTGGCATGGGGTAATGGAAAATATTATGTCTGTGAGTTAAATGAGGATATGGTTTCTGTAAAAGACCTGAACGGGGACGGAAAAATCACCTGCGGCACATCTAAGGAATCAGCAGACATCATTGACAGGACAGAAGGTTTAAGCGCATTTACCGAGGCGCCATGGCTTTACCGCCGTCAGGATGAAAATGGCAGATTTTATGGCAGATATTATATGTTTTATGCATATGGCTGGAGGGAGCAGATGGCTTATGCAAGTACGGACAGCCTGCTGGACGGCACATGGGAGTTTGGGAAAGTACTGATGCCCCCTGCAGCGACATCCAATACAAACCATATGGCAGTTTTTGATTTTCGGGGAAAAACATATTTTGTATACCATAACGGATCACGGCCGGGAGGCAGCGGATTCCGCCGCTCTGCGTGCATAGCGGAAATGAAGTTTCATGAGGATGGCAGTGTTCAGGAGATTCCAGAGACGGCGGCAGGTATTGTAGGTACGACATCTGCAATTTATACAAACTCCGGTGCAAAGCTTTCCCACCAGACATTCACCAATTCCAACAGTGACTCTGACTATCCGTATACAAAGGTGAAAGTTGGGGCAGGAACCGGAAAGGAAGAAGGGGACAGCCAATGGCTTGTTATGGCAGGTAAAGCGGATGCTTCGAAGGCAGCCTATGTGTCAATTCAGTCTGAGAATAAGCCAGGGCTTTACCTGACTGCAAACAGTGACAAAACGGTTACTCTGGCACAGGATGCAGACGGTGCGGACGCGACGGCTAAGAGGCAGACATTCCGGACTGTAAAAGGGCTTGATAATGAAAAAGGGATTTCTTTTGAGAGCGTATCGGAGCCGGGATATTATCTGACAATCAGCAATCAGGTTCTCTGCCTGTCAAAAGGAACGAATAAGATGGAATCAACATTTTATATGAATTTTGATGAAAATGATACATCCCTCCTGTCAATCGGGGTCGTGATTGCAAAAAATAAAAATCAATTCTACGAGGGCAGTAAAATCAATACGAAAAATGTAACGGTAACTGCGCTGTATGCAGATGGGACAACAAAGAAGATTACAAACTTTACCAGCAATGCGGCAAAGGTTGATACTTCAAAAACCGGCAATAAGAACCTGACGGTTTCTTATACAGAAGGAGGCATTACAAAGAGTACCACAGTCCCGGTTTCTATTGTTGCAAAGGCTGCCAAAGTAAAAAATCTCAAAGTTTCTGTTAAGGCAGCAAAGAAGACATCTAAAGTTAAGGTGAGTTTTAAGGCAGTAAGTGGTGCAAAGGGTTACCAGCTCCGTTACAGCACAAAAAAGAATAAGAAGCTGGAGTATCTGGATGAAAGGGCAAAATCAAGCTTTGTGTACAATGATGTCGATGGCATTTTCAAATCCGGCAAGACATATTATTTCTATGTACGTAGTTTTATTAAGTTTAATGGGGAGTATAAGTATAGTGGATATACCTGTGTCAAAGTAAAGGCAAAATAGAAAGCCTCTGCAGGTATGCTTCTGTCAAAGCGAAGGCAGAACAGACAGTTTTTTGTGCAAATTGCATGAAAAAAATGTTGGAAACACATGGAATTTACAATTTTGCCTAGCTATATTGACAAAGAATAGGGAAAATGCTAAAATGTTTTAGACATCTTTAAAAAATATTTTTATTAAAGGAGGAATTTAAAAATGATGAAAAAATTTTTAAGCGGTGTTCTGGTTTCAGCATTGGTTCTTGGAACAGTTAGTGTTGTTAATCCGACAACCGCAGAAGCTGCTGTACCGAAGCCTGCATACACATTCGACATGAATAAGGCTAACAAGAATGTCGTAGCAGTAGCACGTAAGGGCGACACAAGCAGCATGAAGCCTGCAGATGTTAAGAACGGCGGCGTTATGCCGACAACTGCTGCAGCTAAGGGCATCAAGTTAAAGTATGTAAAGGGCAAACATGGTAAGGCTTTATACTTAGACAGAAGCAAATCCTATGGCGCACAGTTAAAGGGCGTTAATTTAGGAAGCGGTTCATGGTCAGTTTCTTTCTGGGTTAAGATTCCAAACGGCATGGGTGATTTTTCTGCTGTATTCTTTGCTGGTACTGATTTGACAGCGAAGGGTGCTAAGTGGGTTTCAATCACTCAGAGAAGAGATCTGGGCGATATCGGTGGTTCACCAGTTATCTGGTCCCGTGATGCAAAAGCTGTTTATGATGGTAACAAGGGTGAGTTCCCATGGTACTGCAAGAACGGTGTAGATAAGAAGGGCGAAGCAAAATGGGAGAAGGGTACTGCATTTGATACAAAGAACTGGGTTCATGTAGTACTTACTGTAAACACTAAGAAAGAAGGCGTTTACAACGAGAAGGGTAACGAAGGTTACACAAAGAGTGCTCAGGCATTTACCTATATCAATGGCAAGCCATATGGAAACGGAGCTGTTTCTAAGGGTGCTATCAGCAGCAAGACAAAGTTCTTCCTTGGATTAAATGGCTGGGATATCCCGATGAAAGCTTACTATGATGATGTAAAGATTTGGAAGAAAGCATTAACAGCTAAGCAGGTTAAGGCTCTTTATAAAGCTGAAAAATAAGATATTTTAGAAGATGTTTGCTGGTTTAATGACTGGCGTTACATAATACCGGATTGCGGGGCTGCTTTTGGCAGGACTGTAATTCGGTATTTTTAGTATAACAGGAAAGTTCTCGGTGTGTGGTAGGAAAAATTTTTGTATATATTGCAAAATGGAAGGACGAATCAAAAGCGGTTTTTAGTTGACTTTTTCCATAAAGTAGTGTATTATTTATTTAAAATAGTTTACGTAGCATTAAACTAAGAAAATTAAATTCAGGAGGAGTAATAGCATGAGAAAAAAACTTTTAGCAACCGTATTAGCTGCTAGCATGGTACTTTCATTAGCACCATTATTTCCAGCGAATACAGGAACTGTAGTATGTGCTGAGGAAGTTAATGAAGCAGTCGGCGCAGAGGACAAATCATCAGCATGGTGGACAGCATTTAGTAAGCCTTACAAATTGGAGGCAGGCAAGTCGCTGACAGTGGAATTAGATAATTATGGAAATAGCACAAATGTTTGGAATAATTATGTAATGGTCTTTACAAATGATGGTTCTACTGTTCCAGCTGCGGAAGCTCCGGCAGGGCACAAGGAATTTGCGGTAGTCCGTGCTGACAACTGGGGATGGGGCGGAGGTGACAATAAGTCGCTTTCAGGTGATGATATCATCTATACCAGTACATATGCTGATGAAGCTGCTTTTAAGGATATTATGTCTGACGCACATGGAACATTAACTTTTGAGAGAACAGGAGCTGTCATTAAGGTATCTGGCAAATTTGTTTCTAATGCAGATGCTTCAAAGTCATATGAGCGTACAGTAACTCTTACTACAGAAGATTCGTCAGATGTTTTCGTAAATTTCACTGTAGATAATTCATATTTGAAGATTAAATCTGTAACTGCTGGAGAGCCTGGTTCACCAAGTGATCCGACACCAACGCCGGACACACCAGATACTCCAACCCCGACACCAGACATACCGGATACTCCAGATCCGACACCAACGCCAGATGTTCCGGATACTCCAGATGATCCAGATCCAGAAACACCGGCTAAGAAGACAATGAAGCTTAGCAAAGTTTCTGTTAAAAAGAATGCAACAAAGATTACTGGTACAGTGTCTGTTAGTAAAGCAACGGTAAAGGTTAAAGTTGGCAAGAACGCTTATAAGAAAGCAACTGTAAAGAATAAAAACTTTACTTTAAAGGTTGCTAAATTAAAGAAGGGCACGAAAGTAACTATCAAAGTAACAAAGTCTGGATATAAGACACTTACTAAGAGTTACAATGTAAAATAAAAAACAATCCTACATATAGTTTTCTCATTACTTTTTATAGGGAATCGGATAGCCGGTTCCCTTTTTTATATACTAGGAAAGTTCTCGATGTGTGGTGGTGCACCAACAAAAATGCTTTAGCATTTTTGCTAGGGCACAAGCGAAGTCTGTGCCCTTTTTTAGCTATATAGAAAAGAAGTGATATTGATTTCGAATAATTTTTTGGATATAATTAATTATAGATATATGAGGAGGATGATAGTGGATACAGATATGAAAAATGCAGCCAATGCAGCAAAAGAACTAGCCCAATATGATGAAAAGGCAAAAAGGCTGCTTAGCAATAAAAGTATACTGGCATATATATTAGTAAACGTTGTTGATGGATTTATGGGGATGAATCCGGAAGAAGTTGTGCCTTATATAGAGGGAGAACCGTACATTAGTGAAGTTCCAGTTGATTTGGGGCTGACAAATGCGATGTTAGAAAAAGACGGGGAGCGGATTGTGGGATTAAATACAGAAAATAGCGAAATCAATGAAGGGCTTATTCGGTTTGACATAATATTTTATGTTCGTATGAAAGATGGCTTATCACAGATAATAGTTAACATTGAAGCTCAGAAGGATGAACCGACTGGATATAGTATTCTAATGAATATAGTATTAATCGGTATAGCAAATAAACTTCCAGAGCATGAAGATAAATATGAGGTGCATCGCCTGCTGAGTGCATTGTTGTCAACGGATATATCTGCTGCTGAGAAATTGGAGATTATTGAAACAGAATATAATATTCCAATAGATGATAGAATGAGGGAGGAAGTGAGTATAATGTGTAATTTGAGTCAGGGGATTCTGGAAAGAGGTGAAGCAAGGGGTGAAGCAAGGGGTGAGGCAAGAGGTGAGGCTAAGGCAGAGGCTAAATTTATTAAAAGCATGTATACAAGTGGTTATTCCCTAGAGCAGATAGCAGAAGTGATAGAAAAGAGTATAGAAGAAGTAAGGGGAATTTTGCAAAAGGCGTTGTAAAACCTATTAGAATAGGGTAGTATAATAGTTTAGAAAAAGGCCGTAAAAAAATATAGAATGTATGAGGTGAGTCAAGAGGATGGATGCAAAACAATGGAGAGAGGATTACAAGGAGTTTGAAAAGGTTACAAGGCAGTTTTATGCAGGGGAAGTTACTGTACCGCAGTATAAGGGCTTTTCGGGCGGTTTTGGCAGCTATGCCCAGCGTGGGGGGAAGGCAAGTATGTTAAGGCTTCGTCTTCCGGGTGGCAGGGTGACAAAAGAGAAAATGAAATTTGTGGCGGACAGCATAAAAAAATATCAGATTGACAAGGTACACCTGACTACCTGCCAGACAATCCAGTTTCACAATTTGTCTGCTGATACAGTCTGCAGTCTCGCTGTGGAGGCTCTGGACTATGGAATAGTAACGAGAGGCGGGGGCGGTGATTTTCCGAGGAATGTGATGGTTTCCCCTCTTTCGGGGGTGGAGCAGGGGGAGTATTTTGATGTGGCGCCATATGCTGACAAGGCGGGAGATTATTTAATGGGGCTGATAAAGACGGTAAAGTTGCCGAGAAAATTAAAAGTTTGCTTTTCAAATTCGCCGGCAAATGAAACACATGCTACATTCAGGGATTTAGGGTTTGCAGCTCGCAGTGACGGAAGGTTTGATGTATACAGTGCTGGCGGCCTTGGCAACAATCCCAAGATGGGGGTACTTTGTGCAGAGGGCATTGATGGGACTAAGGTGCTGTATTACATTAAGGCAATGGTTAAGCTTTTTGTTTCTTATGGGAATTACGAAGTCCGCGCAAAGGCAAGGACAAGGTATATGCAGGATGTTCTGGGTGAAAAATATGTCCAGGAGTTTCAAAAAAAGCTGGAGGAAGCATTTCGGGAAGAGAATCTGGACATAGAGGTTTCTGATACCGTCTATGATAAATCAGGAGATGGGTCAGCTTTTGTGGATGGGCAGATGCCTGCAAGGGTGGTTCCACAGAAACAGGCCGGGCTTTATGCAGTAAAGTACCATCCAATCGGCGGCTGCCCTTCGCCGCAGAAATTAGTAGAAATCTGTGAGGCAGTTCAATTGATTGAACAGGCGGAGCTCCGTCTGGCGCCAGATGAAACGATGTATATAATCAACTGTACTGCGAAGGAGGCAGAAAAAATATTGGCGATTACAGATGACGGGGCGGATACGCTCTTTGGGTCTTCTGTTGCATGTATTGGGGCGTCAATTTGCCAGGTGGGTGCGAGAGATTCCCAAAAGCTTTTGCAGGCACTGGTTCACGAAGAAAAGCAGTGGGATTTGCCGGACGGTGCATTGCCACAGATTCATATATCCGGCTGCCCTTCTTCCTGTGGGACACATCAGGTAGGACGGATTGGGTTCAGGGGAGGCATGAAAAAGGTAGATGGCAAGCCGGAGGCTGCGTTTGTGCTTTATGTTAATGGCAGGGACGGGGAGGATTGTGCCCGTTTTGGTGAGGAGATTGGAGTGATGCTGGAAACAGAAATTCCATCCTTTTTAAAAGCTCTGGGGAATACAGTTGCAGAGAGTGGAATGGATTTTGATGCATGGTATGAAAATAATGAAGACGTGTTTCGGAAAATTGCAGAGCCATATCTGTAATCGTGGGAAATAAGTTTTAAGAATGCCGTTGTGATTTTCACTTTTTTGTGGAAAAAGTTTCCATGTGTTATTAAGAATTTCTTATAAATATCCGATATATACAATAACGAGATTTGTGTGGCAGCGCATGATATGTGTAAATGCCCGGACGGAAATTCTTTCGAAAAGGTGGTGATATTATGGCGGTTTCAGTAAATGCAAATACATTAACAAATAATAATACAGTCTTGAATTCAAAAACAAAAATGGCAACAAATTATGTTGCGAAGCATGCACAGAAGAAAACGTCGGCAGCGAACCTGTACAGTGACGGAAAGAATGTTACACGGGTTATGGAAGGTTCTGAGCAGGATAAGCCGGAAAATGACAAGCTGCTACGCAAAATGCAGCTTTCCAAAACCCGTCTGGACGCACTGGGAGAATATTTTGATGCTGTGCAGACGGCAAAGACGGGAAGCGGTTCAAATGGCCTGCTTATGTTCCGGCGTGTCTCAAATCTGGCTGGCACACATAAAGAGTACAAAGAGTCGGAAAATCATAAAAATAAAAAATTAACAGATACTTTTGTCAGCGATCAGGTAGATGCCCTCCGTGAACTGCAGGAAGAGCTTTTAGAGGAGCAGATGCGCAGAACAGAAGAGAAGGAACAGGATGTGGATCAGAATGATAGCACCCGCGATACAGATCAAAATGATATTTCTGCCAAGGCAAGGGGGATGGAGAGGGACAAAGCAAAAACATCCCAGACAGTATCTGCTGCACAGGCGGAGAGGAAGCAGCAGGCTGGTGCAAAAGTTTATAAGAACAGTTTTGCAAATAAGCAGATTGGCAAGATGACGGCAAAAATGAATGGCATGATTTAAGAATATTCAAAGATTACGAGGGGGGACATTTTGTCCCCCTTTGTTACTTTATAAGAAACTACTCGCTGTGTGGTGGACAAGGAACGCGGAGCGTTCCTGCAACAAGAATTTTCGCAGAAAATTCTTGCTAGGGCACAAGCGAAGTCTGTGCCCTTTTTTATATACTGAAAATTGATTTCCGTGCGAAATCGGCGGCAAAGGTGTGCATTTTGGGCAGAAATCTGTTATAATATTTTGTTGTGGGCTGTTATCTGTCCTGCTTTTTTAAGAAACAGGTTTATGAAAGGGGGGTATATTGTTTTCTGCTGCATAGAATTGAGGTAAAGAACTTGATAACAGAAATAAGGGGGATTATGGGAAAAGTAAATACGGTCTTTAAACGCTATGAGAAGAAGTATCTTTTGACGGCCAGCCAGCACATGTTGTTCCGGGAGCTTGCAGACGAATATATGCAGGTGGACGAGTATGGTGAGAGCACAGTCTGCAATATTTACTACGACACATCTAATTATGATTTGATCAGGGCTTCGATTGAAAAGCCCATATACAAAGAAAAACTGCGCATGCGGAGTTATGGCATTCCGAAACCGGGGGATTTGGTTTTTCTGGAAATTAAGAAAAAGTACAAAGGCATTGTCTACAAAAGGCGCATTGCCCTGCCGTATGAAGAGGCTTGCCGGAGCATGGAACAGGGAGCTGTTGATGAGGGCAGGGGGCAGGTTGCAAAAGAGATAAATTATTTTTTAAAGAGATATCATCTGGTTCCAAAGGTCTATCTGGCTTATGACAGGATAGCAATGTATGGAATGGAAGATGCTGATTTGAGGATGACATTTGATTTTCGGGTTCGGAGCAGGGAGGACAAGCTGGATTTGGCGCTGGGTGACGCCGGAAGGCTTCTCTTTGCAGACGGAGAAGTGATTCTTGAGATTAAAGTAAAGGATGTGTATCCTATGTGGCTGATAAGGGGGTTAGAAAAATTATCTATCTATCCATGCTCTTTTTCAAAATACGGCAATGTTTATAAAAAGTATCTTTTATCCGGCTATCTGGAGGAGCTTGCTGCCACCGCACAATAGTGCTGCTTCAATATTAAAGGAAACGGCACAGCGGGATTTTTGGCAGAGGAATACAGGGAGAGGATTGTTAAACGAAGGCTATAATAAAATATTCAAAAATGGAGGGGAAAATGTTTGAGAGTGTGCTAATCAATAATGCGGCCAGTACATTGGGAATCCGTTCTGCGGCACTTTGTACAGGGGCCTCACTGCTTTTTGGACTGATTATTGCGGTCTGTTATTATATCAGCGGTAAGAGTACAAAGGGGTTTTGTATTTCGCTGATCATGCTGCCTGCGCTGGTGCAGACGGTGATTATGCTGGTCAATGGCAATCTGGGGGCGGGTGTTGCTATCGTGGGGGCATTTAGTCTGGTTCGGTTCCGTTCTATTCCGGGAACCAGCAGAGAGATTACTTGTGTGTTTTTTGCAATGGTCGTAGGGCTGGCGGCAGGTATGGGCTATCTGACTTATGGGGCATTTATCTGTATTTTTGTGGGGGCTGTGATGGTTCTTTTGGCGTTTTTTCCAATACATAGCAGGGAGGAGCGGATGCAGACCCTGAGTATAACAATATATGAGGATTTGGATTATACTACGATATTCGATGATTTATTTGAAGAATATTTAAAGCACTATGAACTGGAAACGGTTAAGACCACCAATATGGGGAGCATGTATCAGATTACTTACCGGATTGAGCAGAAAAACCGGAAGAGGGAGAAGGAGTTTATTGATGAACTCCGCTGCCGTAATGGGAATCTGACGATTGTATGTGGGAGAGCCGTCCTGCCGCTGGAGCAGCTATAATCATGAGATGGGCTGCCCGCAGCTTGCTGCAGGGTTTGGCCTGACAGGATAAGGAATGGTAAAAGGTTTATAAGGGAGGGCATTAAAATGAGTAAATTATTAACCAAGTTTAGTATAATAGGAGCTGTAATATTATTTTCGCTGTTGTTGTTGCTGCCAGCTTCTAACAGCGTTGCTGCATCTTCTAAGAAGCTGGAGAGCGGGAAGATTGCAACATCAAACGGAAAATTTAGTGTCAATACGAAGAAGAAAACAGTTACCATAAAGAAGAGTGGTACCTATCAGCTTTCTGGAAAAATTGGTACCTATCAGGTTGTGATTGGAACCAGTGATTTAAAAGTGACAATTGTGCTTAATAATGTGACATGCAGCAACAAAAAGACTTCATGCATTTATAACAGCAAGAAGTCAACTAGTCTGTCCATTCAGACAAAAAAAGGCAGCCGGAACCAGTTTACTGGGCCGTCGAAGTTTGTGATTGCTGCCGGGAAATCAACTCCGGATGCAGTGATTTTCAGTGATGGGGATTTGAAACTGGAGGGGGCCGGAACCCTGACAGTTAAGGATACCTCCTCTAACGGTGATGCTGTCGGGAGTAAGAAAACAATCACCATGTCGTCCGGGACGGTAAATGTATCATCTAAGAAAGCGGGGCTTCATGCAGATGATATTGTGCTCCGTGGCGGTACATTGGCGGTGAAAGCAGATGATACCGGGGTAAAAGCATCCCAGACGGTGAAAATAGAGGGCGGAAGCTGTGATATAACTGCGGTTGACAAAGGGATTCAGGGCAAGGCAGGCGTAGTTATCAGGAAAGGGACGGTAAATATACAGGTAAGCAAGGCAAGCGGGCAGGCAGGAGAGGAAAAGTTTGATGACTTCCGGGGGATTTCGGCAGGTATTTCCGGCTCTAACGGAAAGAAGGCGGTTGCAGGCTCTATTGTTATCTCAGGGGGCAGCATTACGGTCCATTCGTATGGGGACTGTATCCACGCTGCGAATAATGTAACGATAACAGGAGGGACGTTTAATCTTATCAGCACGCAGGATGATGGCATTCAGGCAAAGTCCATGTTGACAATCAGTGGAAACCCGAAATTTACGATTCACGCGGAGGGAAAGAAAGTGAAAGGTGAGGTTCAGAATATCGCTTCAAACATAAAATATTAAAGAGTATGCCGGAAGGATAGGAGGAAATTATTTTGTTTCTATTATTTATTATCATACCATTATTGCTTTTGATTCCAGTGTGTATTTATATGTATTTCTGGTTTGGCAGGTTATTTTCGTTATTTCCGGGGATTTCAAAACGTACTGGGAATATCCTTTCGGCAGTTTTTGGTTTCCTTTGCCTTTATGTGTCATGGCCGATGTACCAGTTCGGTGGTATGATTATAATTCATTTTTTGGTGGTCAGCATTCTGATAGACATCATATATAAGATTGTGCGTAAGAGGTCAGGGGAAATATCTGAAAAATGGGACAAAGTATACCGGAGCGGCATTATTTCTGTTGTGGTTGTGCTGGTTATTATTACCTACGGTTATATTAATATGCATCATATAAAAGAGACGAGATATGAGATTACTTCGGGCAAAGTGGAAGGTTCCCTGCGTATTGCTGCGGTTTCAGACCTGCATCTGGGGACAAATATGGATGCGGACGGCCTTTCAGGTTATTGCCGTAAGATAGAAGACGAAAAGCCGGATGTCTTTGTTCTGGTGGGCGATATTTTTGACGAGAATACAAAAAAGGAGGAGATGCAGAAGGCGGCAGAGATTTTCGCTTCTGTAAAGAGCAGATATGGGACATATTATGTATTGGGAAACCACGACCCGAACAATTATGTCAGTAATCCGGAGTATTCTGTAGAGGAATTGTGCGGTGCCCTGGAAGAGGCAGGTGTTGTGGTTCTTCGGGATGAGGTGGAGAATCTGGAGGGCCTGACGATTGTCGGAAGGCGGGATGCAAGCAGTGCGGAAAGGAAAAGCACATGGAATCTGACAGAGGCAGCCGACAAAGAGAATTTTATCCTGCTGTTGGACCATCAGCCCCTCAGGCTTAAGGAGAATGCGGAAAGCCCAGTTGATTTACAGATTTCGGGGCATACGCATGGCGGGCAGATCTGGCCTACCGGGATATTGATGCAGCTTTTAGGGGTCAGTGAATTGAATTACGGGTATAAAAAAATAGAAAATATGGACGTGATTGTAACCTCTGGAATCGGCGGCTGGGGATATCCGATCCGGACAGGGAAACACTGTGAGTATATTATAGTAGATGTCCACGCCTGAAGAACAACGGGGGTACAGCAGATGATAGTAAATAGTTTTTTCATTGCCGTCCCGGCAGGGGCTTTGTGCTGCTTTTTGTTTTTGTTATTCTGTTTTCTGAATATGCAGAAGTCTAAACTGGTGGTTGATTTCCGTTTGATTCTGGGGGCATGTATTTTATGGAGCGGTGGTGCAACATTTATGCGCCTGCAGCTTAAGCCCGGCGGGCATTTCTGGTTTCAGGTTTCCTTGCTTGGCCTGCTTTTGCTGCCGGTTGCCATGTATTTTTTTCTTATTCAGATATTAGAGCATGAGAACAAAATTTTTTTAAGTATAATTATTGCTGTTACGTTAGCAGTTGTTGCAATCAATGCTGCTACTGCTAAGATTGTACCGACGCCGATAGCTGTATTGGGGCAGAACCAGATTATTGGATATACATATACGTTCTGTGCCGGAATTTATCTGATGGAAATTGCGGAATTTCTTTTTTTGATGCATATTACTTTTCTGGTTCATAAGAGAATGGCGGGGAACAAAGATTTCCGGAGAAAACTTTTTCCACTGCTGTTCGGAATTATGCTGGTATATTTTGGCCAGCTTTTTGAAATGTATCCCGGTAATATTATCCCCTTTGGCTCGTTTGGCGGTGTGATGATGGCACTCTGTTTTGTCTATGTGTTGTATCAGCAGAGCCTTTTTGATATCTCTGACCGGCTTTTAGTGGGCTGTGTCTATACGGTCGCAGCAATATTGGTTGCATTGCCGGTGTGGAATTTTTCTAAGAATATAGAAGCAATTAGCAGATTTTTCTCAATGAAGATAAGCGGCACCGTGTTCTTTTATCTTCTGCTGATGACGTTCTGGTCCCTTCTGGTTTTATATCTGGCGTGGAAAACAGCGGAGCGGCGTTCTTTCCAAAAGAAAAGGGAACAGTTTGGCTATCTGCACGATTTTCAGGGAGAGACGGCATCCTTGTTTAATGAGGATGAACTGTATAAAAAAATAATAGATGTCATGGAGAAAATTTTTCCAGATGCACGTACGCTTATCTTTATCAGAAAAAAAGCGGAGGATGATTTTCTTCTGGTGCCGACATGTGAGGCAGACTATGGGCTGAACCATGAAGAGAAGGGGAGGATCCTTTCTCTGTGCCGCGATAATGAGGGGGATGGACGGCTGGAGGCTGCCCCGCTGCGGTATGATGATGCCCTGATGGGGTTTCTTTATCTCATGTTTCCATCAAAAGCAAAGATTAATTATATAGAAGCCCAGTATTTTAACCAGATTGCCGCGTATGCATCGATCTGTCTCAAAAATATTAATGCCTATCAGGAGGTCTATCAGATTTCCATTCATGATGACCTGACAGGGCTTTATAACCGTACATACTATGAGGAGTTTTTGGAAAAATACTGGATGCCTTATGATCCGCAGTCGCTGCTTTTTGTGAGTCTGGATGATTTTAAGCTTTATAGTGAGATGTATGGGGAAGAGACGGGGGATGAAATAATCAAATGGTGTGGGCAGATGATTTTAAAAACAGTGGGAGTCAGGGGGGCCACATTCCGTGTTGGCTTGAATGAATTTTTAGTTTATTCCCGTTACCGCGCAAAAGATGAGCTTTTGGAGATGGCGCATGAGATTCAGGGAAATATTTTAAAAGAAGGTACAGGGAAGCCAAAAATCCCACAGCCGCTTACTATGAGCATTGGAATGGCATTTTATCCGGATACAGCATCAGACAGGGATGAGCTTTTGAGGCAGGCGGAACAGGCGGCCTTTTTTGCAAAATGGCATGGGAGAAATTATATCATGGCCTATGAAGCTGCCGGGATTACCCGCCCGCTGTGGAGTGAGGGCAGTAAGAAGGGATGATTGGACATTGAAGTAGTTTTTAAGGAAGTGCTGATTAAAGTGTTTCCCTAAAAAGAAATGGAGACGGAAGAAATATGCAAAATATAGATATGTCTGCTTTTGTGCTTAGTAAATATGATCCTTTGACAGAGATTAAGGAGTTTTTTAATTATCCTGACAGCTGGTACGAGCTTGGCCTGATGCACAAGGATGATATTGAGGAATCAAGGAAGCTTTTTGCAAAGATTGATTCAGGGGCTGCCTATGCGGAAGCGGAGCTTAGGAATTGGTGCAATGGTTCCTACCGCTGGTTTCAGTACCGTATGAAGTCTATTTACGATGCAAATGGGAAGCGCATTAAAGTTATCAGCACCCGAATTGATGTGACGCTGTCCAAGGAGGTGGAGGATGGCTACCAGAGGCACTTGAATGCCCTGTTTCTTGCAAACCCGGATACTCTTGTCTCCTGCCGGCTAAATCTGTCGCAGGACAAGGTATCAAACCTTTATGTGGTACAGGATGTATGGAAGGGGATGCTGCATGGCTGCTCCACAGCAGACAACCTTTTTGCAAAGACAGCGGAAACGATTAAGCAGAAGGATGAAAGGGAGGAGTATCTAAATATTTTTTCTGCCGGTAATCTGATTACACAATGCCGGAATGGAGAAACATCTGTCAATATGACTTGCAGATGCAGGATTGGCAATGAGCTGCACTGGGTAGATATTCTTGTGGAGATGGTGATTGAGCCAAAATACAGGGAGATTGATGCGGTTTACCATGCAGTAGATGTCACCTACAGCAGAATGAGGGAACTTCTGCTAGAGAGTTTTGCAAAGCATGATTATGATTCCCTTGCCTTTATCTTTGGCACGACACAGCGGTTTGCAAGGTACAGCTGGCTCTATCCTTATCAAAAAAAACTGGCAATCCAGGAGGAATATGGCAAGTCATTTCTGCAGGATATTGGGCGTATTCCAATGGACGAGCCGGAGGAAGTGCTAAAAAAGCTGCATTGGGATGTTATTATTAACAATCTGGAACGGTATGGCGAATATACAGTTTATATTACGCAGTACCATGAGGATGGGGCCAAGAGGAGAAAGAGGATCCAGTTCTTTTATATGGACAAGGAGGAACAGCTGATTTTAGGTTCCCAGTTTGATATTACAAATGTTTATGAAAATGAGGCGAAACAGAAAGAGGCACTGCAGGCAGCGTTGCAGCAGGCAAATGCCGCAAATCAGGCGAAGACAGACTTTTTGTCCCGTATGAGCCATGATATGCGCACGCCGATGAATGCAATTATCGGAATTACGGCATTGGCGCTGGATGAAATAAATGATCCCGATGCGATGGTGAAAAATCTAAGCAGCATCAGTTCGGCAAGCCGTTTTCTTCTGGGCCTGATCAATGATATATTAGATATGACTAAAATAGAAGACGGGGCTGTAGAACTGCATCTGGAACCGTATGACTATGAAGATTTTTTGGAAAACCTCCGTGCCATGTTTGGCCCGCTCTGCAAAGAAAACGGTATTGAATTTATAATTGAAATTGGTGAGAGGCAGTTTTATCCTGTCCTGATGGATAAAGTACGTGTGAACCAGATTTTCTTTAATGTACTTTCTAACGCGGTGAAGTTTACCCCGGAGGGGGGCACGATTATTTACCGCGAGGAGAAAGTGACTATTGAGGGGAATAAGATTTATGGAGTTTACAGTATTACAGATACAGGGATTGGCATGAGCAGGGAGTTTCAGAAGAGGCTGTTTGAGCCGTTTGTCCAGGAGGACAATGAAATGACATCCAGTATTCAGGGAACCGGCCTTGGGCTTAGTATCACTAAGAGGCTGCTGGATCTGATGGGGGGCAGTATATTGATTGAGAGCGAAGAGGGCAGGGGGACTAAGGTGATTATTAATCTGGCCGGTGAACTGGCATCTGTACAGGAAGAGGAGGATGAAGGAAAAGATGGCGGGGAGGCATGCACTGAGGTTCTGAAGGGAAAAAGGGTGCTTCTGGTCGAAGACCATCCGCTGAATACGGAGATTGCCAAGAGGCTGTTAGAAAAGAAGGGGCTTTTAGTGACATCTGTGGAAAATGGGAAAATGGCATTGGAGCACTTTGGGGCCTCGGAGCTGTTCTTCTATGATGTAATCTTAATGGACGTCCGTATGCCGGTAATGGATGGGATTACTGCAGCGAAGAAAATAAGGGAACTTAGCCGTCCCGACGCCGGGAATATACCGATCATTGCTATGACGGCAAATGCTTATACGGAGGATGTGCAGAAGACGAAAGATGCTGGCATGGATATCCATCTGGCAAAGCCGATTGAGCCGGAGAGACTGTACCAGACATTGGCAGAGCAGCTTGCTGCTGTATCTGGGCACGGAATGAACAGTAACATTTAGTTTCAATGAAATATTAGGAAATACTGTTTGATTGTTGTCTCTGCCAGCGATTTATGATAAAATAATGGCTAACTTAGAAGACCACCAGAAAGGAAAAAAGAATATGTTACATGAAAATAATACGATTGAAGAAGTAAAAAATGAGGTGCTCTATCATGTGGCGAAAGCTGCTTTTGAGGGCACGCTTGACAAAATCGAGGCAACGCTGCCATATGAGATTCTGCCGGGAAACAAGCCTAGTTTCCGATGCTGTGTCTATAAGGAGCGTGAGATTGTACGTGAAAGGATTATGCTTGCTAAAAATATTAATCCTCTGGACGGTGAACCGTGCCACAATACGGTTAAGATTATTCCGGCGGCCTGTGAAAACTGCCCAATCACCCGCTTTACAGTAACTGACAACTGCCAGAAGTGTATGAGCAAGAAATGTATGCAGGCGTGCCGTTTTGGGGCGATTACCATGACACGCGACAAGGCATACATAGATCCTGATAAGTGCAAGGAATGCGGGCAGTGTTATGATGCATGCCCATACAACGCTATCGTGGACATTATGCGTCCATGCCGCCGTGCATGTCCGGTTGATGCAATTCAGGCAGGTGAAGATGGAAGGGTCCGTATTGACGATGAAAAATGTATCCGCTGCGGTTCCTGCATCAGTGGGTGTCCGTTTGGGGCAATTTCTGACAGCTCCCGTATGTTGGAGGTTATTGATTACCTGAAAGGGGATAGGCCGGTTTATGCGCTGGTGGCTCCTGCTGCAGAGGGGCAGTTCGGCGTAGATATCACGATGGAATCTATCCGCAACGGCGTGAAAAAGCTTGGATTTAAGAATATGGTAGACGTAGCGATTGGGGCAGATTTTGTATCCGATTCAGAGGCACAGGAGTGGGCAGAGGCATACAATGATGGTAAAAAAATGACAACCTCCTGCTGTCCGGCATTTGTGCATTTAATCCGCCGTCATTTCCCAGAGCTTGCAGGCCATATCTCTACTACCGTTTCACCGATGGCAGCTACAGCAAGGCTTGTAAAGGCGATGGATAAAGATGCTGTCTGCATTTTTATCGGGCCGTGTATCGCCAAGAAGAGTGAGGCAGGACAGGATCAGGAGAATCCGGGGGACAATGCAGAATTAGTTCTTACATTTGAAGAATTTCAGGCAATGCTCCGTGCAAAGGGCATTAAGCTGGAGCCGTGTGCGCTGGAGGAGGAGCAGAGGGGAAGTATCCATGCAAAGAGATATTCCAATTCCGGCGGTGTAACTAAGGCAGTGAAGCAGGCTCTTATGGAGCAGGGAGTGAATACTGGTGTAAATGTGCGCCAGTGCAATGGGGCAGCTGAATGCCGTAAGGCGCTTATGCTTTTGAAAGCTGGCAAGCTTCCGGAGGACTTCATTGAGGGTATGGCATGTGAAGGCGGCTGTGTAGCGGGACCTGGAAATATTCAGGAAGAAAAGGCATTTAAGAGGGAACGCGATAAACAGCTTAAGAAGGCGGATGACCGTTTGATTCAGGATACTTTATCTGCCTACAGTCAGTATGAATTTTCTATGCACCGCGGCAGCGGGGAGGCGTAGGCTCTGCGGACAGGATGCATTTTATGTGGGGCAATTCCTATTGTGTGGTAGGGATGTCAGCAAAATGCTGTACCATTAGAAAATGTAAGAGTGTAACTTTTTAGAAATACATGAAGGCAAAGGAGTTACCGATGAAACAGTTTATAAAGGAATTTAAGGATTTTATCAGCCGAGGCAATGTAATGGATTTAGCAGTTGGTATTATTATCGGCGGTGCGTTTACCAGTATTGTGTCTTCTCTGGTAAACGATATTATTAATCCGTTGCTCGGGCTGTTCGGCGGCATGAATTTTGACCAGCTAAAGATAAATCTTTTGGGGGAAGTGACATTGTATTATGGAAAATTTATAACAGCTGTTATTAATTTTCTTATCATGGCACTGGTTATCTTTGTGATTATCAAGGTGATGAATACGGCAGCTGCGAAATTTGTGCAAAAGGAGGAGGACAAAGAGGAGGAGGACGATACAAAAACCTGTCCGTTCTGTAAAAGCCAGATTGCAGCAGATGCTGTAAGATGCCCTCATTGTACTTCTATACTGGACGAATCGGGAGATTATTATAAGATTTTGTAGTAGGTACTACGGCATACCAGAGTGTCAGCTTGCTGTTCCTCGGTATGCCGTATGTATTTATTCGCCTTTTTTGTAATTGTCCAAAAATTCCCTTATCTGTGCGATATCCTGCTTTACGGTTTCTGGGTCATCTTCTGTGTCTAGCAGGGCGGCAAGGATAGAAACCTTTGAAAGCTTTTGTTTCAGGGACTGGTATTCGGAAGTCATTTTGCACAGTGTAAAGTCACTCTGTGAAATGGCAGGTTTATAGCAGCGCGACAATACGGTTCCGCTGTAGACGATATCTGCAACTTCGATTAGACTGTTGTTTAACAGTTTTCTGAGGACGGCCTGTACAGTGTTCATGGTAAGGTCTGGCCTTGCTTTTACAACCATGGCGGCTGTTTTTGGTTCATCACTGTTCCAGAGCACATTCATAACGTCCAAATCCCTTTTTGTTAAATTTGTGTTGATTGAATCCTGTTTTTTCATAGATTTTACTGCTCCTTTTTATTTATAATTTAATAGACTAGACTAGCTATATTTTAAAATAAAAGGGTAAGAACGTCAAATGTTATTTTTGTGCATGCGATGAAGATGTGATAAAACAATAAATAGTACATTAAGGAATATGATAGTAAAAGTTATACTTTTGATGTGTTAAAATAGAAGAGAGATTTCCGTGATTACTCAGTTCATTAGTTGAAAGATAGAAGGGGATGTGTTAAGATATGTGTGCTTTAGGAATAGAAGAAAAGAATTTTGATTATAATTTTTGCCGCTAAAAGCGACAAGGAGGATTACTATGATTTTATGTATTGCAAATGCTCCATGCAAGGTTTGAGGACGCTGCATGGAGATGTTACTACGGAGTTAAATATTTAAGAGTGACTTAGTCCTCAGGCTTTGCAACTTGATTAAAAAAATAAAAATCAAAGGGGCAAAGTTTATTATGAAAAATTTTATAAAGGAATTAAGGACGTTTATTATTTTATGGAGCACACAGTCATTGTCACAGCTTGGAAGTGCCATGACAGGTTTTGCACTAACCCTCTGGGTTTATGAAAAAACCGGCTCAGCATTGCAGACTGCGCTTTTATCCATATGCTCTTATGCACCTTATGTGTTAATGAGTATTTTTGCGGGTGCGCTTAGTGACAGGTGGGATAAGAAAAAGGTTATGCTTGTCTGCGATACATTTGCAGCCTGCTGTACGGTTCTGGTTTTAGTATTGCTAAAAACAGGTTTATTAATGCCGATACATATTTATTTCTTAAATGCCATTAATGGTTTGATGAACACGGTACAGCAGCCGGCAAGCGATGTAGCAATGACAATGATTATACCAAAGGAATATTATCAGAAAACAAGTGGTATGAGGTCGTTTTCAAATTCACTGATTACCATTCTAAATCCGGTTCTGGCCACAGCTTTATTTGCGTTTGCCGGTATGGAAATAGTTATTTATATGGATTTGGCGACTTTTGCAATAGCCTTTACAGCATTACTGTTCTGGGTGAAGTTTCCTTTTGGTTTAAATGGGGGTACACAAGAGAAAGAACCCCTGTTAATGATAGTAAAAGAAGGCCTTAGGTATCTGCGTAACCATGATCTGGTCCTTGTCCTGATTCTTTTTCTTGCAGGTGTAAATCTTGTGGCTTCTGCATTTGATGCTGCTTTACCAGCGTTCGTATTGCCGAGGGAAAATGGCGGTGAAAAGGTGCTGGGGATTGTTACGTCTTGTGCCGGGATTGCCATGCTGATAGGAAGTTTAATTGTAACATTACTGCCGCAGCCGAAAAACCGTATCCGTATAATATATATTACGATGCTGATTTCATTGGGGACAGAGAATTATCTGCTGGCTTTTAGCAGGACACCAGTTGTATGGTGTTTGGCGCAGATAATCGGATGGCTGCTTGTGCCGCTGATGAGCGCCAACCTTGATGTTATATTAAGGAAAACGATTCCTCTGGAGATGCAAGGGCGTGTGTATTCCTGCAGAAATACACTGCAGTTTTTTACAATACCGATAGGAACATTTATGGGCGGTTTTATGGTGGATAAGTTGTGTGAACCTGTTATGGCGTCGGCTTCTGCTGATGGGCTGCTTACTGTGCTGTTTGGAAGCGGGAAAGGCTCAGGGGCTGCTATGGTAATGTTTATACTTGGTGTTGCCGGGACGGCTGTGTGTCTGGGATTTGGGCGGATTTTGCAAAAATACGAATATACAGATAAATAGCAGGAGTAATATGCGGACCACGGAAATCATACTGTGGATGGGATGGCATTTCCGCTTATAGTAATAGAGAGTGATTATGTTTTTAACAGTTGATAAGTTCGAAATGATAAAAGACATGGTTTTATAGGGGAGGCATATGGAAGCAGAGATTTTATTGTGGATTCAGGAATATATCAGGACTCCGGTACTAGATTCACTGATGAGGGGGATTACGCATCTGGGGGATTTTGGGATTTTCTGGATTCTGATGGCAGTTGTGTTACTTTTGTATTCAGATACAAGGAAGGCTGGTGCGGCTGTTACAGTGGGAATGCTGGCATCGTTTGTTTTTAACAACCTGCTTTTGAAGAATCTGGTGGCGAGAACCCGCCCGTATGAGGTGATTGATGGCCTGACGCTTCTGGTTGACAGGGCGTCAGATTTGTCTTTCCCGTCAGGGCATTCTGCCACTTCGTTTGTGGCGGCAACAGTTATGCTGTGTGTCCTGCCAAAACGGTATGGGATTAGCGCCATGGTTCTGGCTGCGCTGATTGCGTTTTCCAGGCTGTATGTAGGAATCCATTATCCGACGGATGTTCTTTTTGGAATATTTTCTGGGATTTTGATTGGTTTTCTGACAGTAAAGGCAGGGAACTGGCAATCGGACGGGCATAGGCCTTGACAATGCCCGTCAATGGGCGGCGCGCTGGGGCAGGAGGGGATGCATCTGCCTCCTCCGGCATTATGACAGGCTTAAAGGAGTTGTGGTGGACATGGAGGGAAATCTTACGACGGGCAGCGTTTTTCGGACGATTTTATATTTTTCACTGCCCTATTTGTTTTCTTATTTTCTGCAGACGCTTTACGGCATGGCAGATTTGTTTATAATCGGGCAGTTTAATGGGGTAGGGAGCATTACTGCTGTTTCTATCGGGAGCCAGGTTATGCATATGCTGACTGTTATGATTGTAGGGCTGGCGATGGGTTCTACAGTTAAAATCGGCCGTGCTGTCGGTGCTGGGAAAAAAAGGCAGGCGGCGCAGGCAACCGGGAATACGGCTGCATTGTTTATGCCTCTTTCCGTTGTCTTAATGGCGGTGCTGCTGATTGCAGTAAGGCCGGTTGTTTCTGTGATGTCAACGCCGGCGGAAGCCGTTTCGGAGACGGTTTCTTACCTGACAATCTGTTTTATCGGTATCCCATTTATCACAGCGTACAATATGATCAGCTCTGTTTTCCGCGGTATGGGCGACTCGAAAAGCCCGATGTATTTTATTGCTGCGGCATGTGTATTTAACATAGCGCTTGATTATCTGTTTATTGGGATATTAGGGCTTGGGGCTGCCGGGGCAGCGCTTGGGACAACACTTTCCCAGACATTTAGTGTGCTGCTTTCTTTTTTAGTCATAAAGAAAAAAAAGATGATTCCTGATATCTGCAGGGATGATTTCAGGCCGAGGAGGGATATGCTCGGCGGCATTTTGAAAGTGGGGGTTCCTGTTGCGGTGCAGGATGGCTTTATTCAGATAGCATTTATCGTGGTTACGGTATTTGCAAACCGCAGGGGGTTAAGTGACGCGGCAGCAGTGGGTATTGTTGAAAAGCTGATTGGGATCCTTTTTCTGGTGCCGTCTTCTATGCTGTCATCTGTTTCTGCGCTCTGTGCCCAGAATATTGGCGCTGGGAAGCATAGCAGGGCTAGGGAGACATTAAAATATGCAGTTATGGTTACGGTGTTTTTTGGAATGGCAGCGGCTGCTGCCATGCAGTTTGCGGCGGAGGCGTCAGTGGGGTTGTTTGCAAACGACAGTGAAGTGGTTATGCTTGGAGGGCAGTATATGCGCGGCTATGTGTGGGACTGTGTTTTTGCGGGAATCCATTTTTGCTTTAGCGGCTATTTTTGCGCATATGGGCTATCAGGCATTTCTTTTGCCCATAATATGGCATCTATTATTTTTGCACGTATTCCGTTAGCGTATCTGGCATCGAAATATTTTATATCATCCCTGTTCCCTATGGGGCTTGCAGCCCCAGCAGGTTCAGCGCTGTCCGTGATTATCTGTGCCGCCGCTTTTTTCTGGATGCAGCATCATCCGGAAAAGTTAAAGCTGGATGTGGAATAGGGGGCACTACAGCAGTAGTGCCATATTGTTTTCCCAAGTGCTGGCTGTGGGCGGCGGCAGTTATTTAGGCAGGTCATGGAAAATATCTGACAGCATCTCTACTGCTGTTGTAATCTGGTTCGGGGACAGCCCTGTATAATTAAGTATCAGGGTATGTTCCGGTATATTGTCAAGTGGTTCTATATAATATTGTGACAACAGGGCGATGTGGATGTTATGTCTGCGTGCAATCTGCAGCAGTTCCTCATCGCTTTTTTTTGTGTCAATCTGCATAAGGAAATGAAGCCCGGCATCTTCCCCGTAGATGTGGATGCGGTGGGCGAAGGGGCTGTTTCGGATGGCTGCAAGGAGGCTGTCGCGGACATTTTTATAGTGGGTGCGCATCCGGTTAATGTGTTTTTCAAAATAGCCGTCAGACAGGAAACGTGCGAGGGTGTACTGCTCGAAATTGGAGACGGTGCAGGAGTAGAAATCCAGCCGCCTGTAAAATGTTTCTAATAGATGGTTTGGCAGTATCATGTAGCTTAAGCGAACAGTCTGGGACAGGCTTTTCGTAAATGTATTGATGTAGATCACTTTTTCGGACTGGTCAATGCTTTGCAGCGCCGGAATCGGCTGGCCAGACAGGCGGAATTCAGAGTCATAATCGTCTTCTAAAATATAGCGCCCGGATTCCCTGGATGCCCATGCCAGAAGCTCATAACGGCGGCTGATGGAAGTGACAATTCCGGTTGGGTAGTGGTGGGAGGGGGTGATATGGGCAACATGTGAGCCGGTATGCTCCAGAATGGCGGCATCCATGCCGTCAGAAGCCAGCGCAACGGCACGGTAGTTTACCTGATAGCTCTGGTAAATCTGGGCAAGCTTGCGGTAGGAGGGGTTTTCGATGGCGTATGTTTTTTCAAATCCAAGGAGCTGTATGATCAGCCCGTAAAGGTATTCGGTCCCCGCCCCGATAATGACTTGCTCCGGCGATACATCCATATTGCGGAATGCTTTCAGGTGGCTGCAGATAGCTGAACGCAGTTCCATGATACCACCGCAGGGGGGCGTCATCATCAGTTCCTCACTTTTTTCGGAGATGGTCTCGCGGATAAGCTTTGCCCAGATGGAAAAAGGAAAGTTGTCCGGATTTGTTTTGTTATTTACGAAGTCAAACTGATAATCTGTTTTTTTGGCCGCTGCAGGATAAACAGGTGCGGTGGCAGACGGCGCTTTGGGGAGCGGCGGTTTGATTTTTGTCACATAAAATCCCTTTTTTGGCAGGGAATAAATATATCCTTCTGACTGCAGTTGGGCATAGGCATTTTCTATCGTGATAGTGCTTATGCCCAGATTTTTTGCAAAACTCCGCTTGGAGGGCAGCTTTGCCCCGGCTGGCAGGCTGCCGGAGATAATATCATTTTTGATGCATTTATAAAGGTGGATATAGAGGGAATCTGAACCTATATTTGTAAAGGAATATGTCAGCATTGAAATAAATGCTCCTTTCTGGCTATACTGGCCATAATTAAACTGGATATTTTAATATGGCCAAATAATATTATAATAGGATTCATGCGCAGATGCAAGCAGATAAGCAACGCCATTCCCAAGCATTTTTGGCGTGGGTTTCCGGGGCGGAAGCAGCATTGTGCCTGCGCGCACTTGTCACAAATTTAAAGGAGCTTTAGTTCCTTATATGCAGCAATAAAGCAAAGGCGAACTTCGTCCACTTTGCAGAAAAGGAGATTTTTATGAGTAAGCAGTATGAATTAAATAAGGAGCTGGCGCAGATGCTCAAGGGCGGCGTCATCATGGATGTCACGACACCGGAACAGGCACAGATTGCCGAGGCGGCAGGTGCCTGCGCTGTTATGGCGTTGGAACGTATTCCGGCGGATATCCGTGCAGCAGGCGGTGTGTCACGCATGAGCGACCCGAAGATGATTCAGGGCATTCAGGAGGCGGTTTCGATTCCGGTTATGGCAAAGTGCCGTATTGGGCACTTTGTGGAGGCGCAGGTTTTGGAGGCGATTGAGATTGACTATATTGATGAGAGTGAGGTGCTATCCCCGGCGGATGATGTGTACCATATTGATAAGACAAAATTCAGGGTGCCGTTTGTGTGCGGGGCCAAAGATTTAGGCGAGGCGCTCCGCAGGATAAATGAGGGCGCCTCAATGATACGCACGAAGGGGGAGCCGGGCACAGGCGATGTGGTGCAGGCGGTGCGCCATATGCGTATGATGAACAGTGCGATTGCAAAGATTTCTTCCATGCGGGAGGATGAGCTTTTTAATGAGGCGAAAGAGTTAGGTGTCCCATATGAGCTGGTTCATTATGTCCATGAAAATAAAAGGCTCCCGGTAGTGAATTTTGCGGCCGGTGGCGTGGCAACTCCTGCAGATGCCGCCCTGATGATGCAGTTAGGGGCGGAGGGTGTTTTTGTCGGTTCCGGTATATTCAAATCTGGAAATCCGCAGAAGAGGGCGGATGCAATTGTAAAGGCGGTAACAAATTATCAGGATGCCGCTTTGATTGCGGAACTTTCCAAGGATTTGGGCGAGGCAATGGTAGGTATCAATGAGGATGAGATTGAACTTCTGATGGCAGAGAGGGGAAAGTAAAGTGAGAATTGCAGTGGCAGCAGTGCAGGGGGCTTTTGTGGAACATGAGAAAATGCTTGAGGCAATGGGCATAGAGGTGATTGAGCTTCGGAAGCTTGAGGATTTGAGCCAGCCATTTGATGGCCTGGTGCTTCCGGGCGGCGAGAGTACTGTGCAGGGAAAGCTGTTCCGGGATCTTGGCATGTTTGATGTGCTGCTAGAGAAGATTCAGGATGGTATGCCGGTGCTTGCGACATGTGCCGGGCTGATTCTTCTGGCAAAGGAAATTTCCAACGACCGCAAGCGCTATTTTGGGACGCTTCCGGTGACAGTGAAGAGAAATGCATATGGAAGGCAGTTGGGGAGTTTTTTCTGTGAGGAGGAGATTCGTGGGATTGGATGCTATCCTATGGAATTTATCCGTGCACCGTATATTGAATCTGTGGAAGAAGGCGTGGAGATTCTGGCCAGAGTGGACGGGAACATTACGGCAGTACAATACCAAAACCAGATTGCGGTGTCCTTCCACCCGGAGCTGACACAGGACACGAGAATTCATCAGAAGCTTGTGGAAATGATAGAAAATAATTAGAAATTGCCCGCTGTGTGGCGGGACACGAACAAAAAAGCCAAAGAGTTTTAGATCTTTGGCTTTTTTGTTCGTGTGGGGCAGACAGTCGATGTTTTTAAAAATTTAGGTGGATTTGTGCATTTGGCTTCAGATAGTTAAAAGAAAAACCGGAAATTTGTAAAAAAAGGATGGAGATTTTATCATTTGATGGTATGATATAGGGTAGATAATGTTTATGCTGCGAAGCGGCATATCTGAAAGGATGATTGTGAATGCAGGGGATAGCAGGGAAGTCGGAAGATGGCGGGGGAGAAGACCGTCTTGACAGGTACCGGTTTGTTTTTGAGCCGAATCCGGCTGCGGTGATAATTTTACAGGTTGTATCAGAGGATGGGGAGTTTCCTGACTGCAGGGCAGTTTATATGAACCCTGCGATGAGGAAATATGCCGACCGCCCGGAGAAAGTACAGATGAAAGAGAGAGGGACAAGGGAGTATCTGGAGCAGGCGGATTTTTTGAACCGGATTTACAGCGAGGGAAATTCTGCTGTCCGCTATACGTTTTATGATGAGGAGAAGCAGCAGTATATTGACATCACAGGATATCGGCAGGAGGAGTACATTATATGCATGGCGAATGACATCACTCCGAGTGTGCTGTCTGAGAAGCAGAGGGTGGAGCAGAAGATCAGCGCCCATGAGAAGATGGACCATGTGATGGAGAGGCTTATGGAAAGCCAGAAAAGCCTTAATGTGGCAATCGCGCACTCTGGAATCCACTACTGGAATTATGATCTGACAAACCAGTGTATTTATATGAATGAGCAGACCAGTGAGGATTTGTTGTTAGATACAAAGCAGACGAATTTTCCGGAAAGCTGGTTTATGCGCGGGATTGTGTATCCGGAGGATGTGGAGGTTTTCCGGGAAGGGGTTGCCAAAGTAAATGCCGGGGTGCCTTATGTCAAATTTCAGGCGAGGATCCGCAACCGGAAGACGATGCGGTATGACTGGAAAAATATTAAGTTTACGACATTTAATGATAAGAATGGGAGACCTTCTTATGCGATTGCTACATCGGAAAACGCTGTGGCATACAAAAAACTGGAGGAGTGCATGAGCCAGGTAATGAACCAAAATGGGCTTTGGTCTTGGGAGCTTGACATGGTTGAGCATAAGTTGGACCGAATCAATGATTTTGGGATTGGCGACCCTTTCGGGATGCATGAGGAGAGTATTTTGAATGTCCCGGAGTCTTTATTTGAGAAGCATGTTATTTTGGAAGAAGACTGGGATGTCTGCCGCAAGATGTATGAGGATCTCTACCGTGGCAAGGAACAGGTAAAGGCACAGTGCAGGAGCTGGTCGAAGAAGTATAAGGATTATATCTGGTATGAATATAATTTTTCTGTGATTGAAAAGGAAAATGGGATTCCAATCCGGGCAATCGGGACGAGCAGGGATATTACGGCCCAGAAAAAGATAGAGCAGCTCTACAGGGAGGAGCAGAAAATTCTTCTGGTGGCGGATGACAGCCTGTTTGCTTCGAGCAGGGTGAACTTGTCCAAAAGGCGTGTGGAAAGCATGATCATACAGGGTGAGAATATTCCCATAGAGAGGGTGATGCATCTGCTGGATTTCCGGGAGAGGATTTCCTGCTATTTTGATAAGATTCAGTTATCGGAACGCGATAACCGTGAATTATCGATAGAAAATCTATACCATCTGTATAAATCTGGCGTGCAGGAGTGTGAGAAGCATTTTTTTGCGGTGAAAAAGAACAGCGGCCAGTCTGTGTGCGTCCGGGTAAACTGCAGGATGCTGGAACGCCCGGAAAGCGGTGACATAATTGCATTTTTTTACAACAGGGATGAAACGGTTGCCTATATCCATCAGTTGACGATGAATGCGGTGCTGCAAAGGGATTATGAAATGACAGCAGTGCTTTTTACAAATACAAGGCAGTTTAAAGTGATAAATGGCGGAAGATGGGATGATGCCTCCACAAGAATACCAGTAGATTACGATACGGATCTGCAGTGCTTTTACAGAGTGATGCGCAGGGAAGATGCTGACAGGCTTCTGCAGCAGATTTCTTTTGAAAACTTGGAGAGAAAGCTGCAGGCGGAAGGGATTTATACGATAGAGTGTGATATGCTGGACGGCGGGGGGACTTCCAGAAAGCAGATTCGTTTTGTGTATGCCAATAAGGAAAAAAATATTATTCTGATTACACGCATGGATATCAGCAGTATGCTGTTGAAGGAGAAGGAAAAGCAGCATCAGCTGGAGGATGCACTTAATCTGGCAGAGCAGGCAAATACGGCAAAATCGGAATTTCTGGCAACCATAAGCCATGAGATACGGACACCTATGAACGTAATTATTGGAATGACTCAACTTGCCAAGGATGAGGCGGATAACCATGAGGCGGTGCTGGAATATATAGATGAAATCGGGCTTTCGAGCAGGCATCTTCTGAATCTGGTAAACAATGTGCTTGATATGTCAAAAATTGAAAAAGGGGAATTTTCGCTGCATCCCCAGAGATATTCTTTTGAGGAACTGCGGAAAAATGTTTCTACCATGTTTACGCCTCTATGCGGACAGAAACATATTTCTTTTGTGATACAGGAATATGGGGAACAGCCTGATATGATGGTGGATAAGATGCGCCTGAACCAAGTTATGTTTAATCTGTTGAATAATGCTGTCAAATATACAGACTTTGGTGGGGAAATCCAGTTTATTATCCTGAACCAGTGCAGGGAGGATGACATATATATCAAGTTTATCATTCAGGATGATGGAATCGGAATGAGCAAGGAGTTTCAGGAGCAGATGTTTGAGCCATTTACGCAGGAAAATAATACAGTGGTTGCCTCCAGCCAGGGGACTGGCCTTGGGCTGTCGATTGCCAAAGGGATTGTAGATAAGATGGGGGGTGAGCTGTCTGTGTCGAGTGTAATCGGAAAGGGGACAACGTTCTGTGTCTGTATCACGATACCGATTGCAAAGGACTACATATATAAAAAGGAACTGAGGAGCATAGAGCTTCAGGAGGTTGATTTTTCTGGCAAGAGAATTCTGGTGGTGGAGGATCATAATGTGAACCAGATGATTATCACAAAACTTTTGAAGAATAAGGGCGCAGAGGTTTTGCTTGCTGAAAATGGAAAGCTTGGCGTGGAGGAATTTGCCGCCAGCGAGCCGGGGAGCATCGACGCTATTTTGATGGATGTCAGGATGCCGGAGATGGATGGGCTGCAGGCTACGAGGGCAATCAGGGCGCTGAGGCGGCGCGATGCTGCGAGCGTGCCGATTATTGCGATGACTGCCAATGCCTATGATGAAGACAGGGAGAAGTCAGGCGCCGCAGGAATGAACTGCCATCTTGCAAAACCGATTGACACCAGGGTGCTGTATGATACATTGGAAAAATATCTGTCTGATGGAAAGCCTTGAAGGATATGTGGGGGAAAGGCGGCCGGGGTGTATTATCCGAATCTGCAGGCTGGAAAGAAATGGAGGTAATATATGAACTTTTTAGAAGAACGGATTATAAAGGATGGGATTGTAAAAGAGGGGAATGTGCTGAAGGTGGACAGTTTTTTAAACCATCAGATGGATATAGAATTGTTTGACCAGATGGGGGCGGAATTTAAGAGGCGTTTTGCAGGTGAAGAGATTACAAAGATACTTACGATTGAGGCATCAGGAATCGGGATTGCCTGTGTAGCAGCGCAGCATTTTCATGTTCCGGTTGTATTTGCTAAAAAATCAAAAAGTATAAATATCGAAGGGGAGATGTATATTGCGCAGGTAGAGTCATTTACCCACAAATGCAAAAATCAGGTGATTGTTTCGAAGAAATTTCTCTCCAAGGAAGATAAGGTTTTGATTATTGATGATTTTCTGGCAAATGGATGCGCCCTTCAGGGGCTGATATCAATTGTACAGGAGGCAGGGGCGGTTGTTGCAGGCATTGGCATTGCTATTGAGAAGGGATTTCAGCCGGGAGGGAGGACAATCAGGAATCTCGGCTACCATTTGGAATCCCTTGCCATCGTGGAGAGCATGGACGCCGGGAATGGAACTGTGGTATTTGCAGGAGGAGAGAATTATTTGCAATAAGAAAGGATAAGATAAGAATGGATAAGAGAGAGAAAGCCAGTGTTGAAAACATATATCGGCTGGACGGGAAAGTGCCTGTCTCTAAGGCTGTGCCGTTTGGGCTGCAGCATATCCTGGCAATGTTTGTGGCAAATATTGCCCCAATATTTATCGTGGCCGGGGCCTGCGGGCTTTCGTCAAAGCAGAGTGCAGCGCTGATTCAGAGTGCCATGATTATTGCAGGCATCGGTACACTGATCCAATTATTCCCAATCTGGAAGATTGGCTCCGGGCTGCCGATTGTAATGGGGATCAGTTTTACGTTTGTGTCGGTATTCTGTTATCTGGGGCCGGAGTATGGATATAACGCTATTGTAGGAGCTGTTTTGGTTGGAGGTATTGTGGAGGGGCTCCTTGGGCTTTTTGCAAAATACTGGACAAAAATCATTACTCCGATTGTGGCTGCGAGTGTGGTGACTGCAATTGGTTTTTCTTTGTTATCGGTGGGGGCGGCATCTTTTGGCGGCGGAAGCGGAAGTGAAGATTTTGGCTCCGCTGCAAATTGGCTTTTAGGCATCTTTACCCTGCTTTGCTGCCTGATTTTTAATATTTTTGCAAAATCTTATTTTAAGCAGCTCTCTGTCCTTTTTGGGCTGCTGGCCGGATATATTGCAGCAGTGTTTATGGGTGTGGTAGATTTTTCGTCTTTAAAGGGGACAGCGGTTATCGCACTGCCGTCTATACTTCCATTTAAGCCGGAATTCCATATCAATGCGGTTGTTTCAGTTATCCTTATCTTTCTGGTATCCGCAACAGAGACGATAGGGGATACCTCTGCCCTGGCATCCTCCGGACTGAACCGTCCTGTGACGCAGAAGGAAACGGCTGGTTCTATTGCCTGTGACGGCTTTGTCAGTTCGCTTTCTGCAGTTTTCGGCTGTCTGCCGATTACATCGTTCAGCCAGAATATCGGACTGGTAGCGATGACAAAAGTGGTAAACCGTTTTGCGATTGCGACTGGGGCAGTCATTATGATATTAGCCGGTGTGTTCCCGATATTTGGTGCAGTGCTTGCGACGCTGCCCGATGCGGTATTGGGGGGCTGTACCATTATGATGTTTGGTACGATTGTTATAAGTGGCCTGCAGATGATTGGCAACTGCGGTTTTACACAGAGAAATATTACAATTGCAGCCCTTTCTATCAGTATTGGGATAGGGTTCACCCAAGTTCCGGAGATTTTCGCCATATTTCCGAAGATTGTGGAGACGGTATTTGCAGAGAACTGTGTTGCAGTGGTATTTCTGGTAGCTGTGGTGCTTAATCTTATCTTTCCCAAAGATATGGAGGCTGTTGCCTGATATGCAGTGGGAGCAGGCTGACGCCTCTTGGCACATATGGAAGGGCGGCAGAGGCCTGCCTGCAGTTTTTGAGAAAAAGAATTGAGAGGGAATAGACATGTTTTATGCCATTTTGGATGACGGAATACGAAAGATTGATAAAACGCAGTTTTTGAAAAAGCCTGTGGGTATCTGTATCCTGACTCTGGACGAGTGGCATATGGAGGCAGAGTGGAGGGAGCGGTTTGGGCTCTGGCATGAGGTGGACAGCCTGCACTACTGTAAGATGGAGAGCTATCACGATTTTCTCTTTGGCACAATATGTGTGCCTGCCAAGGGGAGTAGGGAAAAGGAGATGGGTTTTGCCATATTTGTCCAGAAGGAGCGGGTGATTCTTCTGGACAGGGATGGGAAACTCGGGGAACAGGTAAGCAGGCTTTCGAAGGGGAAACGCAGAAAAGATTACTCTCTGGAAAGGTTTGTATGTGATTTCCTGCAGTCTTTTCTGGCGGATGACTTACTTTTTCTGGAAAAAATAGAACAGGAAATCGCGGGCATCGAGGAGGATGTACTGGAAGGCAGGACAGAAGATTACAGCTACCGGATGCTTCAGACAAAAAAACTGATTGCCCGGTTTTACCATTATTACAGCCAGTTAGCGGAGATTGGGCAGGAAATTCTTGAGAACCAGCAGAAATTTTTTAATGATGAGGAATTAAATGCATTCCGGATGTATTCTGACCGTGTATTCCGGCTGTCTGAGGAGACAAAGCTTTTGCGGGAGTACGCCATGCAGGTGCAGGAGGTTTATCAGTCGGAGATAGGCATCCGACAGAATGATGTCATGAAAATACTGACGGTTGTCACGACAATCTTTTTGCCGCTATCCCTGATTGCCGGATGGTACGGCATGAATTTTTCACATATGCCGGAACTGTCATGGCAGTATTCCTATCCGGTAGTAATCGGGATTAGTGCGGCAGTTGTGGTGGTCAGCCTTGTTATCTTTAAGAGGAAGAAGTACTGGTAGTGTTCCAGAAAAATATGTTTTTAATGATTTTGGCATAATATTTCCAGTCCCTTTTTTGTACAGATCCATCGGCGATGATTGGGGACTGGCAGAGCAGTTTTTTGTTCAGATAATATTTTTCATAGCCGATGATATCGCCCTGCCGGACTGGGGCTTTCAGGATGTCTGATAACTTATATTTTACTGTTATCTTATCGCTTTCGCAGAGCATTACGGTGAGGGGCTTAGAGGATGTGCGTTTGATGGCAACGCTGTCCTGTGTGCCTCCGCTTACCGGGAGTGTTTTTGGCAGTTTATTCTGTTTGATTGATACAGTTTTAAAGTTCGCAAAGCCGAAATCCATCAGCTTTTTTGTGTCTATCCATTTGTACCCTTTGTGCGGAGGCCAGCCGCAGGCGAGGACGCTTGTAATTAGGGTCTTTCCGTCCCGTCTGGCTGCGCCGCAGAAACAGTATCCGGCTTTTCCGGTAAAGCCTGTTTTGATGCCGATTGCACCGGAATAACTTGTGAGGAAGGCGTCATGGTTGCGGACGGAGTAGCTTCTGGTTCCATCGCAGTTGCTGAAACGGTGGGACGGGGTCTGGATGATTTTTAAGAATTTTTCATTCTGGATGGCATAACTCGCGATGGTGCAGAGCTCTTTTGCCGTTGTGTAATGTTCATTTGCATCGAGGCCGTTTGGCGTTACAAAGTGTGTGTCTGTGCAGCCAAGCTCTTCGGCCTTTTGGTTCATTAAATCGGCAAAGCCTTCTACGCTTCCGCCCACCGCTTCCGCAATAGCAACAGCAGTGTCGTTGTGGGATTCCAGCATAAGCGAGTACAGAAGGTCTTTTAGATAGAATGTATCACCGGACTGCATATTTAGCTGCACATCTGGCATGGAAGCGGCATAGGGGGAGACAGATACTTTGCTGTCCAGGCTGCCGTTTTCAAGTGCAATAATGCATGTCATAATCTTGGTGGTGCTTGCCATCGGCATCTGCTGGTCTTCATTTTCCCCAAACAGCGTCCGCCCGCTGTCAGCGTCGAGAAGGCAGTATGCCCTTGCATACATGCCGGATGGCTTGGCGCTTTTGGAGGAAATGGAAAGATCCTTTCCGCTGATGTCCTGCCCTTCCGGGGCGGCCTCTGGGGCGATGCCGCAGAATGGCGGAAGGGAAGAAAGTTGTGCGTTGGTGTTTGCCGCCATGGTTAAAAGAAGCAGTAGAAGGCTGGCTGCTAAGAGAAGGGAACTGATAATTTTTTGCATGGGATGCCTCGTTTCTATTACTCCATGTGTTCTTTTCATTGTATGATTTAGGGGGAGCATGTATGCAATAGATTCTGGCAGGAATGGAGTTTCATATGAAGATACAGGCTATTTTTACAGGAGGGACAATCGGGAGCAGCAAGGGGAGGGACGGCAGGATCTCGCCGGAACAAAAAATGCGGTACAGGCTTCTTGAATGGTACCGGCAGTTTGGGGAGCAGGTTGAATTTCAGGCGGAGGAGCCGTATTATATATTAAGCGAGAACATAAAAGCAGATAACTTGAATGTGCTGTTAGAATGTGTCAGGAGCCATCTCCTGCAAGGGGATGCTGACGGTATTCTGGTTATGCATGGGACGGATACGCTCCAGTATACTGCGGCAGTCCTTGGTTATGTTTTTGGATGGGCGGACATTCCGGTTGTGCTGGTGTCAAGCGACTTTCCATTGGAGGATGAGAGAGCAAATGGATATACAAATTTCCGGTATGCCGTGGAGTTTATAAAGGGAGGCTACGGGAAGGGAGTATTTGTGAGCTACAGTAATCCGGGGGAGTTTCCTAAAATCCACAGGGGGACAAGGCTTTTGGCACATCAGGAGTATTCCGCAGAGATAGAGAGTGTCAGGAGGACATATTACGGCTCATTTCGGCAGAAAGAGTATTTTCCAAACCCGGATTACAGGGTGGGAGAAAATATTTCCTCGCTTTTTGGCAGGGAGGATAGGGTGAGGCTTTCTGCGGATGCAAGGGAGATTTTGCGCATCGTGCCGTATGTCGGCATGGTATACCCGGAGCTTACAGGGGAAATTAAGGCAGTGCTGCATGAAAGCTTCCATTCCGGGACGATTGCGGCAGGCAGGGGGCTGGAAAGGTTTGCATCAGAGGCAGACAGGCTTGGGATTCCGATATACCTGACCGGCCTTTGCGCAGGGGAGGCAGAATATGAGACAGTAGGGCGCTGCCGGGAATTGGGGATACAGATCCTGCCGGAGAGCGCTGCGATTTCACAGTATTGTAAGCTGTGGCTTTTGATAAGCAATCAATTAACCCTGTCAGAATATATGAACCGGTCTGTAGCTGAGGATTTAGTATATGATGCAGTAGATAGCGATGCGGCAATCTGTGGCATCAGGAGGAAGAATTGAAAAATGAGGTGGAGAAAAGGGGGTTGTTTCATGGGAAAGAGATATTTTGCAGGGAGAGCGGCTGTGCTTTTGATGGGGACGGCAGTTTTTTCGGGGACTTTTTGGGAGGGGGATGCTTCTGCCGCCGGCAGGGTAGCACTCAGCCATAAAAATATTACAATTCAGGCTGGCAGGAGCAAAATACTGCGCTTAAAAAATAGCAAGGCAAAGGCTCATTGGAGCATAACAGCCGGCAGGCAGTATATTAAATTAAGCGGGAAGAAGAGTCAGAGCGTAAAAGTTATTGCCGTGAAAAAGGGGACGGCAAGGGTACAGGCAAAAGCAGGCGGGAAAAAATATACCTGTAAGGTTACTGTAACTGCTAAGGATGTTTCATCAAAAAGGAATGCGGCAGATATTGCAGCAGTTAAGAAGGTGATAAAGGAGCAGCGGGCACATGGGGCATATGAAGATATTGAAAATCTAGATGATGCCTATCGGTATTTCTGGGATAAGGATGGAAGGCTGACAAAAATAAACTGGACGGGCTGTAATTTACAGGGAGATGTTTCTGTTAAAGGGCTGTCTGCACTGAAAGAGTTTTATTGCTCTGATAATCAGGTTCAGAGCCTTGATGTCAGTGGGAATCCTGCTTTGGCGGTGCTCGCATGTGGGAAAAACCAGCTTGCTTCGCTGGATGTTGGCAATAACCCTGACTTAAGGGAGTTATATTGCTACAGAAACCAGCTTAAGGGGATTGATGTTAGCGCGAACAGGGAATTAAGTACATTTTCCTGTTACAATAATAATATTTCCGGGATTGATGTCAGCAGGAATACAAAGCTGGCTGTTCTGGATTGCAACACAAACAATCTGGGCGGGCTGGATGTTAGCAGCAATAAATTGTTAGGTGTGCTGCATTGCCATAAAAATCATATTGCAAGCCTTGATGTTACAGAAAATGTTAGCTTAACGGAGCTTGCGTGCAATGATAACCAGATTACGGAGCTTGATGTAAGGAATAATGTGGATTTGGAGAACTTATACTGTGGGGGGAACCAGTTGAAGGAACTGGATACCAGCAGGAATACAAAGTTATTGATATTGTCATGCAGAAGCAATTTTATAACAGAGTTGGATGTCAGTAAAAACAGCCAGATTGCTATACTGGAGGTTGATAATGATGTGGAAGTGAAAAAGGCATTTTCTTGAAATCCTATTTCTTAAGAAATCTTAAGATTTTTTTCTATTTATCTTAAAATATAATTAGTATACTAAAAGTGTCAAAAGGGGAATGACGCTAAGAAATATTTCTGCTAGAGTGTGTTTGGAAAATGTTTTCATCAGATGTGCCTATAAATCTCACGCAGAGTGGGGTATGCAGGCAGCTGGAGTGGTTTTTCGAACACGCTCTGGGAAACAGGGGGAGTCTGTGCCCTTTTATCCAGAAGGAGGTATACGGTTATGGCTGAGTTTAAATTAAAAAGAAAAATTAAGATGGCAGGAATTACAGTTTCTATTTTTATGGCAGTAATTTTAGGAAGAGGGGGAAAGCAGGCTGACGCAGCATCTGCCCCTAAATTTGTGGGTGTGGAAAAAGTTATATATCTGGACGGCAGGAATGAGATTTCAGTTGAGGGCAAACATATTGTATCGGTAAAATATGCATCTTCTAGAAGCAATATTGCCACGGTCAATTCGAAAGGGATTGTAAGGCCAAGGGCAAAAGGAAAGACGGAAATATCAGCCTCTGTCATTTATAAGAAAAAGGCATCTGGGAAAAAATACACGAAAAAATTGAAATATAAACTAAAAATTCTCGGAAAATCAGAGGAATATTTTGATATCTTTAAGCCGTCCTATAAGACTAATTCAGGTTATGCAATTCAGGGGATGACGGCAAAGGGGAAGGAACTGGAAAAGGTTTATATTCCCAGTTATGTATCAGGCAAGCAGGTGAAGCGGCTGTATAGTAATTCTCTGCGTGACAGTTCCAATATGGTATCACTTCATTTGTCGGATAAACTGCGTACCATATACGGCGGAGTGGTAGTAGACTGCCCGAAATTAGAACGGTTGTATATTGGGAAAGAGCTTTCACAGCTTGGAGGATCCGATGTGTTTTTGAGGTGCAGCGCTTTGGAGGAGATTATACTGGATGACAGAAATGAAAATTTTGTTCTGGAGGATGGGGTTCTTTTTTCGTCGGATAAAAAAGAACTGCTGCTCTATCCAAGGGCAGAACTCCAAAGCAGTTATACAATTCCAAACGGGGTAGAGCGCATCGGTTCCGGCGCATTTGCCGGAAGTAAACATTTAAAAGAAGTAATTATTCCTGAGAGTGTAGAATGGCTTCATCAGAGATGCTTTTCTGGCAGCGGCCTGCTGGCAGTTGATATTCCGGATGAGGTGCAGTACATGGGGAACAGTGTTTTCCAAAGCTGCGCTTCCCTGTCAGAAGTCAAGTTATCAAAACGGTTTACCCAGATTCCTGTAAATACATTTAAAAAATGCATTTCGCTTAAAAGCATTTTTCTTCCGGCTGGCATTAATTGGCTGAATTCCAGAGCTTTTGCTGGCTGCAGCCAGCTGCAGCAGTTCCAGGTGGCTGAGGCTAACCAGAATTTTTATACGGAGGACGGGGTGCTTTTTGCAAAACAGAGTAAACAGCTTATATGCTATCCGGTAGGTAGAAAGCAGTCCCGTTACCATGTGCCGGAGGGGACTATTTTGATAGAAGAATTTGCTTTTAACCAATGCCTGTCCCTAGAGAGTATCGAGCTTCCGGAAGGGCTGCAGAGGATTGGGGAAAATGCGTTTGACGGTTCTGGCATCAAAGAGATGGTTATGCCGGATACAGTAACCAGCGTAGGCTTCTGGGCATTTCAGGATTGCAAGGCATTAAGCAGGGTAAAGCTTTCCAAAGCGCTTGTTAATCTGTCCTATGGGACATTTTCCGGCTGCGGCAGCTTGGAAGAAATTGAGATACCGAAGGAGGTCAGTACAATATCCAGTGATGCGTTTAGTAAATGTGACAATCTGAAACGTATTCTGGTAGATAAAGAGAATACAACATTTACAGATTTGAATGGGGTCTTATTCAGCAAATCTATGAAAACTCTGTATCATTACCCTAATGGGAGGGAGGATGGGAAATATACGATTCCATCGACAGTAACAACTATCCGGCAGGAAGCTTTTAGCGGAGCGAAATGGCTTATAGGGGTGTCTGTCCCGGATAGTGTAAGAAGTATTGGATATAACGTTTTCAGGGGCTGTGACAGTTTAGAAAATGTAAAGCTTCCGAAGGAGTTAGGGACAATAGAATCCGGTTTGTTTGCACTTTGTGGCGCTTTGAAAAAGATTGTGCTCCCGTCTTCCGTGAAAAAAATAAATGATGGAGCCTTTACAGAGTGCACATCGTTGGAATCTTTTGTGGTGCCGGCAGGTGTGGAATCTTTAGGGTATCAGTTATTTTCCGGGTGCAGCAGCTTAAAGGAAGTGAGGCTTGGAAAGGGCGTAAAAACAATTGAATCAAATGTTTTTGAAAATTGTACCCAATTAAAGAAACTGGAAATCATAACAAAGAAGCTGACAGAAAAATCAATAGGAAAGAATGTATTTCTGAATGCAGGGAAAGATAAGGGGAAGAAGTTAGTTGTAGAAGTGCCGGCTGATAAGCTTATAACATACAAGAAGCTGTTGATAAAAAAAGGCTTGCCGAAGCATGCCGTAATAAAGCAGCGCGCGGCATAGAGTGGTAAAAGTAATGAGAGGACAGGGAAAGGCTATGGTTTCGTAACCATGGCCTTTCCTCTTTTCAGTGTACGTGGCAGGCCACACGCAAATCAATTTTCAGTATATATATTCATTACTACCCCAAATCAATATGTCACCATTTACAGACGATGTTCATTTAACGATAACTCCCTGTTATCCGTCAATTTCAATGTGCCTGTGTCCGGCTGTGTTTCTGTTTTTGCCCTCACAGAGTATGATACGCCTAAAAAGAAGGACAAGAGATGCCGCCAGACA
>RAYF01000208.1 GCA_003611745.1 bacterium D16-36
ATGGAAAGCGGAAGTCAGCCGACACGTTTCATGACGCATTGGTGCCTTTCGCAGAAAGGCGGATTATAAATATGGAAACAACAATCCAGATTTCCGGGCTGAGTAAATCCTATACCGGAAATAAAGTGATCGAAAACCTCAGCTTATCGGTCGCTGCAGGTGAGGTATATGGCCTGCTTGGCGCAAACGGTGCAGGAAAATCCACAACGATAGAATGCATCCTGGGTACGCGGGAGGCAGACTCCGGAACGGTCCGGATCCTGGGGCTTAATCCGAGGGAAAACAGAAAACAGCTTTTTGATCAGGTGGGGGTACAGTTCCAGGAATCAAATTACCCGGATAAGATCAGGGTATGGGAATTGTGTGAGGAAACAGCCTGTCTCTACAGACAGCCTTCGTCTTACGGAGAATTGTTACAGAAATTTGGTCTGGCTGATAAAAGAGAGGCTTTTGTCAGCGAATTATCTGGAGGGCAGAAACAGAAACTCTTTATTGTCCTTGCATTGATCCCAAATCCTAAAGTGGTTTTTTTGGATGAACTTACGACAGGGCTTGACACAAAAGCAAGGAGAGGAGTATGGAAAAGCCTGCAGGAATTAAAAGAGCAGGGTCTGACAATTTTCCTGTCATCACACTTTATGGATGAGGTGGAGATTCTTTGTGACCGAATTGGGATTTTAAAGGATGGCGGGTTTGTATTTGAAGGAACGGTACAGGAAGCGGTAGAATTAAGCCCGCATGAAAGATTGGAAGATGCGTATTTGTTGTTAATAACTTCATGAGCTGTCACAGATTTAACCTCATTCACTGTCTCAAACTTTCCCATTTTCCTGACATA
>RAYF01000209.1 GCA_003611745.1 bacterium D16-36
AAAAAAAGGGGAAACGCGAAGAAGACCTGGAGGGACTTCCCATTGTAGTAGTCGAGCATTCCATGACAGATGGTGAGCTGGAGGAACTGTTCGGCACAGAAGGCTGGAAACAGCTTCCTGATGAAGTATACCGAAGATATGGCTTTACCCCGGCGAAAGTCGAAGTAGAGGAACATCATGTAAAAGTATATGCCGGAAAGAAGACGGATGAAATTATCCGGGCGCCGCATCCGGAGTCCCTTTTGAAGGGAAGCCTTGTTTCCCCCTCCCTGGAGGCGGCCGTGATGAATGCCAAATATGTCAATGCCGTTCCGCTTTACCGCCAGGAGCAGGAGTTTGAGCGTTACGGCCTGCACGTTTCCAGGCAGAACATGGCCAACTGGACAATCCAGTGTGCAGATCGTTATCTTGCCGTGCTCTATGATTACCTGCATGAGAAAATGTATGGCTGCCATGTGCTGCAGGCAGATGAAACTCCCCTGCTGGTAAATAAGGACGGCCGTCCCGCCGGGAGCAAGAGCTATATGTGGGTTTACCGCACGGGGCAGATGTATAAGGAGCGTCAGATTGTCCTGTATGAATATCAGAAGACGCGCAATGCCAGCCATCCCAGGGAATTTCTGAAGGATTTCAGCGGGATATGCGTCACAGACGGGTATCAGGTCTACCACACGGTGGAAAATGGGCGGGAAGACCTGAAGATTGCCGGATGCTGGTCCCATGCAAGACGCCGTTTTGACGAAGCAGTAAAGGCACTGCCAAAAGCAAAACGGAAAGACAGCCGTGCATACCTTGCGCTGACAATGATCCAGGCGGT
>RAYF01000210.1 GCA_003611745.1 bacterium D16-36
GCTTTGAGGCCTTTGGCTCGTGTGACTTCTACGAGTGGTGTTGGCCAGGGGTCGTAGATGACGTCGAGGACTGGGGCGATCGCAAGGGTGTCTTCGAGGCCTGCGATTGCTGCGGAGGGCACTGTAGAGACTACGACGTCGGCTTCGATGTGGAGATGCTCGAGCGGGGCGTAGGCCAAGGTGGTGGGGGTTTCGTCGAAAAGCGTTTGCAGTTCGGCGGTGCGATCGGAGCGGTTGAGCACCGTGATCCGGGCGACCCCGGCTTCGATGAGTGCCCAGATGGCGGGGCGTGCGGTGCCGCCGGAGCCGATGACGATGGCGTGTTTGCCGGCCAGTGATGCGCCGCCGAGGAGTTCACCGAGAGCTCCCCTGATGCCGTCAACGTCGGTGTTGTCGGCGCGCCATCCGGTGGCCGTGCGCAGCAAGGTGTTTGCGGAGCCGATGGCGCAGGCGCGTTCGGTTACTTCGTCGGCAAATTCAAGAGCTGCGAATTTAGACGGCATGGTGACGGAGAATCCGCAGTAGGTTTCATCAGCGCCGGAGACGATGCCGGGGAGCATGTCGCCGGTGCACTCAAAGCGGTCGTATTCCCATTGGTCCAGTCCGAGGGCTTTATAGCCGGTGTTGTGGAGGACTGGGGATTTGGAATGCTCGATGGGTGAGCCGAGTAC
>RAYF01000211.1 GCA_003611745.1 bacterium D16-36
GAAGGTGCGGCTGGATCACCTCCTTTCTAAGGGAAGAGTAAGGGTTGTTTTACTGTTAAGCTGCCAAGTGCAGGCATGGGCCTGCAAGGCAGCAGGAAGTTTTGGTGGCGATGCGCTTAAGGGTGACACCCGTACCCATCCCGAACACGATGGTTAAGCCTTAAGCGGCCGATGGTACTATGCCGGGGACGGCATGGGAGAGTAGGTGGCTGCCAAATTTAAGGGCTTATAGCTCAGCTGGTTAGAGCGCACGCCTGATAAGCGTGAGGTCGGTGGTTCGAGTCCACTTAAGCCCATAAATTAAATATTTTTCTTCTTAGTTGATATTTAATTAAGATGGGGGCGTAGCTCAGTTGGGAGAGCACCTGCCTTGCAAGCAGGGGGTCAAGAGTTCGAATCTCTCCGTCTCCATTGTCGGCCGGAAGGCTGGCAGAGGTTTAGCAGGAGGAATATCTGGTAAACTGTGGTACCTTGAAAACTGCATACTGAACGAATAGATATTACAGAAATGTAATAGTCAGACATCTGTAAAAGTGCACGCTAAAACTGCCATAGTGCAGGGAAGCGTGCAGGGAAAATCCGAGAATGACAAATGCAAAGGCCTGCATGCGGCAACGCTATGCCGCATGCAGG
>RAYF01000212.1 GCA_003611745.1 bacterium D16-36
TGTTGCTGCCTGTTTATTCTGACGTCTAATAAATCTGATTGATTGTCACAGAATTAACCGATATAATGACATCAGCATATAGAAAGAGAAAGTTCCAGAGCACTTTCTTTTTGCAGAGACAAGTGTTCCGGAACTTTATTAAAACCATGGTTATTATATCAAAATATATAGTAAAATACAATCGGGAAGATGATTTTTTTCTGTAACCAGTGAAGAAGACAGTATCTGTCCATGCTGTGGGAACCCGCTTAAATACAGGGACCGCAGGCTGCGTGTCCATAAAGTTGCCGGCGGAGGGAAAGAATGGTACCAGATCAGGCGTTTGAAATGTACGAATGATGAATGCGGAAGGCTCCAAAATGAGCTGCCGGACTGCATGTTCCCTTATAAACATTATGATGCCGGGCTGATAGAGGATGTAGTGGATGAAGTTGTCAGCGGGGACGATCCTGAAACAGAGAATTATCCCTGTGAAGGGACCATAAACCACTGGAAATGGTGGATGAAGATGAATGAGCAGAACATAGAAGGCCGGATAAGATCATCAGCGCACCGCTTCCTGGACTTTGGGGACGGGTTCCTAAAATCCATGGGTTCTTTGCTGGAGGAACTGAAAAAGAGG
>RAYF01000213.1 GCA_003611745.1 bacterium D16-36
CATATGGGTGTCCCACAGCTTGCAGACACAGGGTTTCAGGTTCTCTTTCACTCCCCTCCCGGGGTCCTTTTCACCTTTCCTTCACAGTACTATGCGCTATCGGTCACTAAGTAGTATTTAGCCTTGGGAGGTGGTCCTCCCGACTTCCCACAGGGTTCCACGTGTCCCGTGGTACTCCGGATCCTGCCGCTCCCTTCCGCCTTCGGGTACGGGGCTTTCACCCCCTCTGGCCGGCTTTCCCAAAACCGTTCCCCTGGCTTCCGTTCTGCTCCTGCAGTCCATTACCCCGGCGCGCTTCGCGTGCCGGTTTAGGCTCTTCCCCTTCCGCTCGCCGCTACTCAGGGAATCGATGTTTCTTTCTCTTCCTCCGGGTACTTAGATGTTTCAGTTCCCCGGGTTCCCCCCCATGCGTTATGGATTCGCGCATGGGTGGCTGGGGGCCTCCCAGCCGGGTTTCCCCATTCAGAAATCTGCGGATCACAGGGTATGTGCCCCTCCCCGCAGCTTATCGCAGCTTGTCACGTCTTTCTTCGGCTCTTAGTGCCAAGGCATCCGCCCTGTGCCCTTATCAGCTTAACCAGTCCTCTCCCTGCATGCGGCATAGCGTTGCCGCATGCAGGC
>RAYF01000214.1 GCA_003611745.1 bacterium D16-36
GCGGACGCATGATAACACTGCACCCAATGTTACAGGAGATTACCATAACGGATACAAAGCCGTCTGTCACGAACTGCCATACCATGCTTGGTTACCTGCAAAAAGAGGTATTTTGTTATCATGGAATAGATGTTCCATATTATAAGCTGCTGTTTTCCACCACCCTAAACATAAATGATTTGATTGAAATTGACGATAAAGAATTTTATCTGCGCTTTCTGGAAGATGCCTTTGCATATATGGACAAGTATCATTATGAGGAAGGCATGAAAAAAGTGGTGGCTGAAATTGAAAACCTGTTGAACAACAGTATTATCGGAACAGTCAGCGACAAGGCTCTTTTGTTGGACTATAAGGCGGCTATGGCAGACCAGACTTCAAAAGCTATAAAACTCGAACAGCAGGCTCTTGAACTTATTACAGAGATAAATGCTGACAATGCCCTGTTAGTTTCCAACCTCAACGCAAACATGGGTGCACTGTACCATAAAACCAATAAAAATGACCTCGCAGCGTATCATATGGAACAGGGCATTTCAATATTAGAGAAATATGGGCTTATTTACATGAACCAAAGCATAGCGCAGATATGCAATTATGCCGTCCTGCT
>RAYF01000215.1 GCA_003611745.1 bacterium D16-36
GCGGACGCATGATAACACTGCACCCAATGTTACAGGAGATTACCATAACGGATACAAAGCCGTCTGTCACGAACTGCTATACCATGCTTGATTACCTGCAAAAAGAGGTATTTTGTTATCATGGAATAGATGTTCCATATTATAAGCTGCTGTTTTCCACCACTTTAAACATAAATGATTTGATTGAAGTTGACGATAAAGAATTTTATCTGCGCTTTCTGGAAGATGCCTTTGCATATATGGACAAGTATCATTATGAGGAAGGCATGAAAAAAGTTGTGGCTGAAATTGAAAACCTGTTGAACAACAGCATTATCGGAACAGTCAGCGACAAGGCTCTGTTGTTGGATTATAAGGCAGCTATGACAGACCAGACTTCAAAAGCCATAAAATTTGAACAGCAGGCTCTTGAACTACTGACGGAGATAAACGCTGACAATGCCCTGTTAGTTTCCAACCTTAACGCAAACATGGGCACGCTGTACCATAAAGCCAATAAAAATGACCTCGCAGCGTATCATATGGAACAGGGTATTTCAATATTAGAGAAATATGGGCTTATTTACATGAACCAAAGCATAGCGCAGATATGCAATTATGCCGTCCTGCT
>RAYF01000216.1 GCA_003611745.1 bacterium D16-36
TTATACATCCCCAAAAAACGACAGATAATAAATTGTTATCCATCATCTTCAACCGAGGATAATCTTTTATTATCCTCGGTTTGAGATGAACATTATTTAGGTTATTAAATCTATCAGTGATTATTTGCGTAAATGTCTTAATACATTCTGTTAAAGAACTATGAAATTGTTTTCTAAAGTAATATAAATTGACTGCAAGAAGGAAGAAATTGACATTTTGAAAATTAGATAATCTGGTATTACTAAAAGATACGGTTAACAGAACGTGCAGTAGTTTTATTGTACTTCTCACAAATCCCATAGTGTATACGTAAATTATAGGGGACAAATAACTAAATAGCAGAAAGCTTATAGCGAGGACAGTCAAGGGCAGGATAAAAAAGTATGATCGAGCAGTTGAAATTGAAATATCCGACAAAGAAAATGTCAGATTATTAGCGGCGAGTAGTTTGAAATAAGACAGAGGGGAGAGCTAGAGCGTGTTTGAAAATTCATTCTCATAATCTGTGTCCCCCACTTTGCGCTATATTTGCCCCAAATTTAGTCAATGTAGCCCGCTACACCTCCTAAATTTGGAACAAATCT
>RAYF01000217.1 GCA_003611745.1 bacterium D16-36
TATTTTAGGTAAGAAAACTTTGACGTCATATTTCTCGAATTGCATCAGGTGAAAATTCAAATAAATTGCACATATTATAGAATAAGAAATACACAACAAATAGACATACAGTTTATTAAGAAAATCATTTGAGAAGGATGTCAAATTTGAGTCACTTTGAGGGGTCATGCCCCATTTCCATGTCATCTTCTAATGTACTGCTATAACTTTGAGCAGCATGTCTGACTGACAGGATTTGTTCAGATGAAATCAAGAA
>RAYF01000218.1 GCA_003611745.1 bacterium D16-36
AGAAGTAATCAGTAATAAGAGTACTTTTTATTGATATGTAGCTTTATATTGTATGAGCAATATAAAATTATTAATATAACGTCAACTATTGCATGCCTTTCATTCAAAACGCTCAATTTTCAATGACCAATACTATGGAGTGCAACCTTATACGCACATATGCTCCTCAATTCAAATTTTCATATTTGGTTGCTATGGTTACCATTTATATCATAAAAAGGTATTGACTCTGTTGTTTCTTAAAAATCAAATATAGACATGTTTAATTCAAAAATAAAATTTTTTTGATTG
>RAYF01000027.1 GCA_003611745.1 bacterium D16-36
TTGAATTTCTTCAAGATGTTGGTAAAGCTGCGTTTCGTGACCTTTTTCCACTCAATCGGGGCAGTCTGGGATGCAGGTACGACATAACGGATTGCCGTGTCCACTTCCTCAAGGGTGTACGGCGTGCTGCCACTGATAAGCACATTTTCAAGCTTCGCAACGCCCTTTGCATTGGTAACGGCATATTCATCTACTGCAAGCCCGCTTAAAGACGTACCGTAAAGGTGGAACTTCACGCCCTCCACAAGATTGTCCTCGGATGTTTTCACAACCTCAAGGCTTCCACGCTTCAAGGTATTGCTGAACGTGACCGTAGAGGTTTTCCCGCCGATAATCGTCACGGTCTGGGTTTTCTGCGGCTCATAACGGTCAATCGACTGCTCCGTGACGGTGTAAGTGCCAGGGAATAAGCCCTCCACCGTGATATTGCCATCTTTATCTGTTTTTACGGTTTTGTTGAAGCCGTCGCCCTTGATGGTAAAGGAAATCCCACCGACAACGCCGTCCTCGGAAGTCTTTTTCAGTGCAACCGTTCCTGTCGGCGTTTCCACGTTGATATACGCCGTCATGGTGTCCACGTTTTCCACGCCCGTGATAACATCCTGCAAGTTGGGGTCGCCGTAGGCAATCATCTTCGCACCGCTGCTGACGGTCGGCGTGTTATTCCTTGTAGCGGTAATCCTCGCCTTGCCGTCAATCGCCTTTTTTGACGTGATGGTGAGCTTGTTCCCAGACTTGGACACTTTCACGCTGCTGTCGGAGCTGGTAAAGGAATACTCAGAGAGGGAATTATTTTTATCAGTCAGCGTCAAGCTGTACTTCCCATCCTTATAGGCAAGCTCCTTTGTAATATCCTTTTTGCCCGCCGACATAAAACTCGGAATCGTGCTGTGCCTTGTCATGAATGACACAATCTGGTCATAAGCCGTCCTTGCCCCGCTGTTTGCATAATTCGAGCCAAAGTGCAGGCTGTAAACGGTCGTGCTTGTCTGGCTGTAAGGGCTTGCTGCCTGTCTGCATCCCACGACGAACTCCCATACAAGTGTCTGCGTGGCAAGCCATTTCTCATCGTCGCTCCCAGACAGATTCCCGCTGTTGCCCTGATAGCCGTAGAGCAGGGCAAGCCCCACCGCCTTTTTCTGGTCTGCGGAGAGGGCGTTCCATGTGTTGGAAGATGCCTTTGCCAGCGTGTTGCCCGTTTTTAAGGGTACGCCCGGCTGAAGGCAGAACGCCGTTTCCCCGTCCACATACATGCGGTACTTATATTCACCCGTGCCGCCTGCGGTATGACCGCCGATGTTCGCACTGGAATTATATCTGATTGCGTTCCCTGCGCCGTCGTAGGTGTGGGTAAAGCTAATCGTGCCGATGTCGCCTGCTGCAAACGCTGTCGTGGCAGGGACGGCGGATAATGCCGTGACCGCAGCAAGGGCAAACGCCGCAGCCCTTTGAAATAATTTACGAATCTTCATTCATTACCTCCTGTTCGTTCTCATGTTGATAGTTGACTTTCTGGCAGAAAAAAAGCCGCCCATGTGGACAGCTTTTAATATTTCTTTTCTCGGATAGTTACTGGCAGTATCTAGGGGGAGAGGTGTGGAGAGGGGGAGGTTCAAAAAAATTTGCTATCCCCCAAAGGGCGGACTTCTCCCTCGGCGTTCCATGCCCAAATCCCTATTTTGCCCGTTTTACCTCTCGTGAGCCTTGTTCCGCTGCAAGTGGCGGTTGTAAAACTCCAACGCCTTTACGACAAAATCCGTTTCCTGCCCTCTGGGAATGGATTTCGGTATGAGCTTGGTTATCCGCTCGTCCTTAAAGGCGGGCTTCTCTTTCTGGTTCGGTTTTTCCTCCTGCATGATGCTCTGGATAACCTCATCCGTGAGTTTTCCCTCCTGCATGAACTTTTTCATCTTGATAGCCTGTGCAAGAGAGGGCGTGGCATCGTTGTAGCCCATCGCTTCAAGCAGGGTGTATTGCTGTTCCTCGGAAAGATAGGAAATTTCCACCGCAGGGCGGAAAGCAATCTGGTGTTCATCTACCATTTGCAGGATTTCGGGTACAAGCTCCGTTAGACGGATAAAGCGGCGTACCTGCTCGTGACTATCATCAGTTTTTGCCGCTATCTTTTCTCGGCTCGTCAACTTCTGCACCAGTGGTGCAGAAGTTAAATCTGTACGTTCACCCTGCCGTTTCATCGCTTCAAGTCGCATCTTATACGCAAAGGCTTTTTCACTCGGCAAGATGGTCGTTCTTTGGAGATTACTCTCAACCATGACAATAATCGCTTCGTCACGGGTCAGCTCCTTAACCTCGCATTTGAGCGTTTCAAGCCCCGCAAGCTCACAAGCCTTTTTCCGTCTGTGACCGCTGATAAGCTCATACCGCCCGTCCTCTTTTTGGCGGACTGTGGCAGGGGTCATCACGCCACTCCGCCTTACGCTGTCTACAAGCTGCTCCATATCCTCGTCCATCAAGACCTTGAACGGGTGGTCTGGAAACTCGTCAATCTCCGCAATCGGGATTTCCCTTATCTTGCTTAGATTCGCTTCCGCACGGCTCTCGTCCGTTTCAAAAAGGTCATCGTATGCGGTCAGTTCGATTTTGCTTCCTCTGCTTTTCGCCAAGCTCCGCCACCTCCTTTCCGAACTGCTCGTATGCGGCGGCTACCTTGCCGCCTTTGTCGTAGGCAAAAATGCTCTTTCCCTCTGCTGTGGCTTCCACGGCACGGATGGAGTGGGGTATCTGCGTGTCAAATACCTTGATTCTCTGCCCATAGGCACTCTTAACCGTTGCCGTAATTTCCTTAGAGATGTTCGTGCGTGGCATTACCATCGTCATAAGGATGCCGTCAATCCGCAGGTGCGGGTTGATTTGCCGTTTGACCTTAGACACGGAGCGAAGCAACAGCTCTAAGCCTTTGGCGGAAAGATAATGGGGCTGTGTCGGGATAACTACGCTGTCAGCAGCCGCAAGAGCGTTGATTGTCAGCATCCCCAAGCTCGGCATACAATCCACGAGGACTGTATCATAATTCTTTTTCACTTCATTGATGCAGGTTTTCAGTACGCTTTCACGGCTTATGGCGTTAATCAGCCTTACTTCCAGTCCCGACAGTTCAATGTTGGACGGGAGCAGGTCAACGCCCTCGTCATGGTGCAGGATGCTTCTGGAAACATCGACGGGGTTATCGTCAATGATATCCTGCATGATAGTGGAGAGCGTGTCGGGCAAGTCGTCTGGTCTGCTGTAACCGAGCGACATGGTTAAATTTGCCTGTGCATCGGCATCAATAAGCAGGACTTTTTTGCCCTGCTGTGCCAGAGCCACGCCCAGATTGACCGCCGTGGTGGTCTTGCCAACGCCGCCTTTCTGGTTGGTTAAAGCGATTACTTTGCAATTTGACATAGGGTGCGTCCTCCTTTCGCATAGATTTAGCCACTTTGTCAAGGTGGCTATGTAAAGGATTTATGGCAATAAAAAAAGCCGACTGGCTGTTTCGTAAAACTACACCAATCGGCTATGTAAAAATCTATTCTGTTTTATTCTCTGCCTTATCTGCTCTTACATGATATGGCTTCCCTTATTCTCTCTGTATCCCATTTTTCTGGGAACAATACCGCCATAATATGAAACGCATCCATCAGCCCTGCAATATACGCATGAGTTCCGTATTCAAAATCCTGCTTTTCCCTGCAATCTATAAGATGTTGACAAACTTCCCTCTGTTCCTCCGTCAAATCAAGCTGGTTAAAAGCATCCTCCGCATATCCCTCGTCCTTACTATCTTTTTGATAACTGGCATCAGTCTGTAACAGTTTCAATACAGATTCGTCTTTTAATTTCTCTACTGCTATCTTCACCAGTTCTTTAAAATCCTTATCGTACATCACTTCCCCCTGCCAGTTCTACTCTTAATTTTTTAATAGGTGCATGGATAACCTTAAAAATAAGTTCGTCAACGCAATCTGTATATCTGCCCTGCTGTATGAGCTGATTCTTCAATTCCACAAGGCTATGTAACAAAATACTCCGTTCCTCACTATCCACATATAAATGATTTTTCTTTTCTCTCATAATCAACACCAACCTTTTTTGATTTCATTATATAGACGGATAGCAGAATGTTCAAAGCTGCAAATTGGGTCAAAAAAATAAGCGTACCACTATTTCTAATGATACGCTTATGATTATTTAGATATAAACATCAACGGTCAAATCTTCCCATTGATTTTTTCTAAGATAGCCACCATTCGCCCTGCGGAAAGCCTGTGCTTCTTCAAAACTTATGGTAAAAGTCCAGAATGGTTTTCGCCTATCTTTGTGATATAGCCGCCTGTGCTGCTGCCAGACGTGCAATCGGCACACGGAATGGAGAACATGACACATAATCAAGCCCAATCTTATGGCAGAATTCTACAGATGAAGGATCTCCGCCGTGCTCACCACAGATACCGCAGTGAAGGGAAGGACGAACTTTCTTGCCTTTTTCAATGGCCATTTCCATAAGCTGTCCAACACCAGTCTGGTCAAGTTTAGCAAATGGGTCATTTTCAAAAATCTTAGCATCGTAGTATGCATCCAAGAACTTGCCTGCATCATCACGTGAGAAGCCATATGTCATCTGAGTCAGGTCATTTGTACCGAAGCAGAAGAACTCAGCCTCTGAAGCGATATCATCTGCTGTAAGGGCTGCCCTAGGAATTTCAATCATTGTACCTACTTCATACTCAAGGTTAATGCCTGCTGCAGCGATTTCCTTGTCTGCTGTATCAACTACAACCTTCTTCACATACTTAAGCTCCTTGATATCCCCAACTAATGGAATCATGATTTCCGGCTTAACGCTCCAGTCAGAATGAGCTTTCTGCACATTGATAGCTGCACGGATAACAGCGCTTGTCTGCATCTTAGCGATTTCCGGATAAGTTACTGCCAAACGGCATCCACGGTGTCCCATCATAGGGTTGAACTCATGCAATGACTCAATGATTGTCTTAATTTCTTCTACTGTCTTGCCCTTAGCATCTGCAAGCTTCTTGATATCTTCCTCCTCTGTAGGAACGAACTCATGAAGTGGCGGATCTAAGAAACGGATAGTAACAGGATTTCCTTCAAGAGCTTCATATAATTTCTCGAAGTCTCCCTGCTGTACTGGAAGAATCTTAGCAAGTGCTGCTTCTCTTTCTTCAACAGTATCGGAACAAATCATCTCGCGGAATGCATCAATCCTGTCACCCTCGAAGAACATATGCTCTGTACGGCAAAGTCCGATACCCTCTGCACCAAGCTCACGTGCCTTCTTAGCATCTGCAGGAGTATCTGCATTTGTACGTACTTTCAGCTTTCTATATTTGTCAGCCCACTCCATGATACGGCCGAACTCGCCGGCGATTGTAGCATCAACGGTAGGGATAATGCCATCATAAATATTACCAGTAGATCCATCAATAGAAATCTCAGAACCTTCTGTATATGTCTTACCTGCAAGAGTAAACTTCTTGTTAGCCTCGTCCATAGCAATGTCTCCGCAGCCAGATACACAGCATGTACCCATACCACGTGCAACAACGGCTGCATGTGATGTCATACCGCCACGTACGGTCAGAATACCCTGTGAAGCTTTCATTCCTTCGATATCTTCCGGAGATGTCTCAAGACGTACAAGCACAACCTTTTCTCCTCTAGCAGCCCACTCCTTAGCATCCTCTGCTGTAAATACAACTTTACCGCAGGCAGCTCCCGGAGAAGCGCCAAGTGCCTTAGCAACCGGCTCAGCATTCTTTAATGCAGCAGCGTCAAACTGCGGATGAAGAAGTGTATCTAAGTTACGAGGGTCAATCATCGCAACTGCTTCTTCCTCTGTTCTCATTCCCTCATCTACAAGGTCGCAGGCAATCTTAAGCGCTGCCTGAGCTGTTCTCTTACCATTACGTGTCTGAAGCATATAGAGCTTCTTGTTTTCAACAGTAAACTCCATATCCTGCATATCCCTGTAGTGATTCTCTAAGTTCTTGCAGACATCCTGGAACTGTGCAAATGCCTCTGGGAACTCTTCTGCCATCTTTGCAATCGGCATAGGTGTACGGACACCTGCAACAACGTCTTCACCCTGTGCATTAATAAGGAACTCGCCCATAAGCTTCTTCTCGCCAGTAGCAGGGTCACGGGTAAATGCAACACCAGTACCGCAGTCATCACCCATATTACCAAATGCCATGCTCTGTACATTTACAGCAGTACCCCATGAATACGGAATATCGTTATCACGACGGTAAACATTTGCACGAGGGTTGTCCCATGAACGGAATACAGCCTTGATGGCACCCATCAACTGCTCCTTAGGGTCGTCAGGGAAGTCTGAGCCAATTTTGCTCTTGTACTCAGCCTTGAACTGTGAAGCCAGCTCTTTTAAATCATCTGCTGTCAGGTCAACATCATAAGTTACACCCTTATCTGCTTTCATCTTGTCAATAAGCTCTTCGAAATACTTCTTACCAACTTCCATAACTACATCAGAATACATCTGGATAAATCTTCTGTAGCAGTCCCATGCCCAGCGTGGATTGCCAGACTTTTCAGCAATAACCTCAACAACAGTCTCATTCAGGCCAAGGTTCAAGATAGTATCCATCATACCCGGCATAGATGCACGCGCACCAGAACGTACAGATACCAGAAGCGGATTCTCTTTATCACCGAACTTTTTACCTGTAATCTCTTCCATCTTTACGATGTACTCATTAATCTGTGCCTGAATCTCATCATTGATTTCGCGACCATCCTCATAATACTGTGTACAAGCCTCTGTTGTGATAGTGAAGCCCTGTGGTACAGGCAGCCCCAGACTCGTCATCTCTGCAAGGTTAGCACCCTTACCACCAAGAAGTTCACGCATGTTAGCGTTACCTTCGCTGAACAAATAAACCCATTTGTTTGCCATTGAAAAATTACCTCCTAAAAATATATTATGTGCGACACATGCATCGCCCGCTTTTGACCTCAGGCAGACATCATTCTGCACTAGCCTTTATGAGTTAGTATACCATAGAAATAACTCCTGTGAAAAGGGTTTTTTCACAATTTCTGGAAAAAACTTCACCCTATTACAATTAATCCAATTCCTCCTCATCCCCATCCATATATTCACGGCTTGTAACCCTCTTCTTCTCCCTGTTTTCTTCTACAAGAGCCGACAGCTTCTCCTTAATTTCCTCGGGCCTTTTTATATTTTTGAGTTCAAAATCCCCGAGTGTCTTGTCGGCAGAAGATACCTGAATAGTACCAATCCCGAAAATCTTCTGGAAAAGGGTTCTGCTTAGCGATAAGTCCAGAACCCGGTACAGGCGGACTTCATTTTCTACTGTCTTCAATAACCCGCTCTTTACAAAAAGACGGTCCTCCGATAACGAATACGTCGTAAAAGTCCAAGGAAGCCCCAGTGCATTGCGCTTCCGGTCTTTCCAGACCAATTCAACACTATTCTCCATAATTTACCTCATTTCCGCAAGGTGAACCTCGTTCACCTTTGCTTTATTGCCCACAACGCAATGTTTGTGTCGCAGCGCAGACACAAACTTGCTGAGTGAAAAGTAACCTTGCCATTACAAGTATATTGTCTTAATTTTCCAGAAACTTGTCAAGTAGAAAGAAATAAGGTAACATAGAAAAGGGCACAGACTTCGCTTGTGCACCACCACACACCGAGAACTCTCTTAATATATATAAATAGCTTTGGCCAAAAAACAGGCCGCATATTAGTTTTTGTTAAAGGAAGGGATACTATGCAGCTCAAGAAGAAAATATTTCATCTTACGATTTGTGTTTTTAGTTTATTAGTTTCAGCCGGATGCAGTTCCCAAAAACAGAATCCAGCTAAAAACACCCAAAACAATATAAACAGCACCGCCTCAGCCAATGCCCTGAGCAATACCGACCAGCCTAAAGGCATCCAGAAAGGAACCACTGACACAAAACCGCAGGGTAAAAAAGCGCAGGCAAAAACCAAAAAAATTACTTCTATCACCATCAGCACAGCTGGGGACTGTACTTTCGGCAGTGACAGAAGTTCTCCGGCAAGCGTAAATTTTTATTCTGTCTACAGCAAAAAGAAACCAGAATACTTTTTCCGTAATGTCAGAAAAATATTCCAAAAGGATGACCTGACGCTCGTAAATTTTGAGGGGACACTGACGGCCAGCGATTCACGCATGGATAAAACATATGCATTTAAAGGCTCCCCATCTTACGTAAAGCTCCTCAAAAAAGGGTCCATCGAGGCAGTATCCTTTGCCAATAACCACTGCCGTGACTACGGCGAAAAGAGTTATACTGATACCATAAAGACATTCCGCAAAGCAGGCATCAAATATGCTTCCTACGGCAAAGTTTCCATTTTCAAGACAAAGGGCATCCGAATTGGCATGGTCGCTGTCAATGGGCTTTTGGGGGCAGATTACAGTAAAAACCTGATTGCAGGCGGGATTAAAAAGCTAAAGAAGAGGCATGCCGACCTTATTATAGTCAGCATGCATGCCGGGATAGAGCATACCAGCGCAATCAACCAGACACAAAAGGATTTAGCGCACTATGCCATAAATAAAGGTGCCAATCTCGTTCTGGGGCATCATCCCCACACGCTGCAGGGCATTGAAAAATACAAAGGCTCCTTTATCGTATACAGCCTTGCCAATTTCTGCTTCGGAGGCAACACAAACCCAAGCGACAAAGACACAATCATTTTCCAGCAGACCTTCACTTTCGTAAACAAAAAGCTGAAAAAGGATAAAAAAATACGCATTATCCCCTGCATGGTCTCTTCAACAGGCGCAATAAACAACTACCAGCCAACCCCGTTAAAAGGCAGCGGCAAAAAGCGCATTATCCAGAAAATGAATACATACAGCAAGCCACTCGGCGTACAATTTGCAAAGGACGGCACGATAAAGCATTTAGGCACGCATCACGGCACCGGGAAACCAGTGCCGTAATCTTCACTATTTCTCGCGCATATCATAATTGACATCATCATCAATCATCTGCAGCATAATATCAGCAAACACAGGATCAAACTGCGTCCCCCTCCCTTCCTCAATTTCCCGGCGTACTGTCTCCTGCGGCAGGACATCACGGTAACTTCTTTTTGACGCCATTGCATCATACGCATCCGCAACCCCGATCAGCCTCGCCATCATCGGAATCTCTTTGCCTTTAAGCCCGTCTGGATAACCGGTCCCATCATACTTTTCATGGTGCCATCTGGCTCCCACATCAATTTCCGGTATCTCAGAAATATTCTTTAATATGTCTGCTCCAATAACCGGATGGGACTTGATTAATCCGTATTCTTCCTCGGTAAGCCCGGACGCTTTACTGATAATAACGTCTGGAATCCCTATTTTGCCAATATCGTGCAGCAGCCCGATCCGGTAAACATCCTCCTGTTCCTGCTCTGTTCCTCCCATACGCCGCATCATCTCACGGGAATACTCCGCAACACGGACAGAATGCCCGTTTGTATACGTATCTTTCGCGTCAATCGTGCCTGCCAACGCCTCCATAATCTGGTCAGACATACGCTCAATCTTTTGGCGTCTTTCTTCTGCCTTTTTCGTTTGTTTAGCTACCTCATGCTGCAGATTTTTTTGCAGGCGATCCAGCTCTAAAATGCGCTTTACCCTCTGCATCATAATGTCTACAACAAATGGTTTGGTTATAAAATCAAGTGCTCCATGCTTAAAACTTTGAATCTCGGCCTCCCTGTCATTATCCGCAGTTAAAAAGATAACCGGAATCCCCACATACCTCCTATCCTCCTTAATCCTGTCGATTACCTCAAAACCATCCATTCCCGGCATATGGATATCCAACAGTATCAAATCCGGGATTTCCCTTTCCAGAAATGCCAGAGTCTCTTCCCCAGATTTGACACAGCTTACAAAATAACGCACTTCTAACATTGTTTCAGCAACACGGAGATTCATAGAATCATCATCAACTACAAGAATGTGTGCCTCCTTATCCTGCATCACAGCATCACTGACAGTGCTGCTTTCCGGCTCTGACAGTGCCTGCCCCATCTGCTCCAAAAGCAGTTGATACTGCCGCAATACCTCCCCATGATGCTCCTTTATATACGCAGTATCACCGTCTTTTACCGCTTTTTCCAAAAGGCCTGCCTGATCTGATAATCCTAGCGCACCAATAGATAAGGAAGTACTTTTTAATGCATGCATATGAATGCGGTAATTTTCCCAGTTTTCTTCTTTAAAAAAACGCCGCATTTCCTCTGGCTTTCCATTTTCTAGAAATGACATTAGAACTTCCCTGTATAAATCCTCACTCCCACCACAATACGCCATACCCATACTGGTGTCCAGCAAAGGAAGCCTTTCTAAAAATGAACCCTCCATGCTGCCTGCCGCCCCATCCTGCTTACCCTTATCTTCATCTAAAACCACATCCGCCGGAAGATACCTGCGCAATATCTCTACTAACTGCTTCTGAATTACTGGTTTTGACAAATAATCGTCAAATCCCTCTTTCAAGTATTCCTCCTTCGCACCTATAATAGCATTTGCAGTCAGTGCAATGACTGGTACCCCTTCACAAAGCTTCCTCCTCCGCATTTCCCTCAAAGTTTCGACGCCATCCATAAGTGGCATCATATGGTCAAGAAAAATTATATGATAATTGCCTGATTCCATACATCCCAGCGCTTTTTCCCCATTGACAGCAGTTTCAATCTGTATTTGTGTGTCCTTTAAAAGCCCCTGAAACAGCTCCAGATTCATCTCATTATCATCTACAGCCAGCACCCTTGCCTCTGGCGCCAGAAGGCCAGCGTATTCTTTTGAATACATATTTTCAGAAGGCGCCATGCGGCTCTGCCCCCATTCCATTTCTCCGAGCGGCGAGGAATCCACAATCTTCTGCTTAACTGCAAAGGAAAATGTACTCCCCTCTTCGTATTTGCTCTGCACTTCCAATTTGCTCCCCATTAAATCCAGCAATTTTGTTACAATAGAAAGCCCTAATCCTATCCCCTGAATATTGCGTGTGTTGCTGTGGTCCACTCTGGAAAAACTATTGGCAATTATTTTAATAGAATCCTGTGTCATGCCAATCCCACTGTCGCTGACCTCCGCCATCAAAAAACCACTCCCGGCATCCACAGGTTTCCATGTAATCTTAAAGCCAACAAAACCCTTTTTGGTAAATTTGATGGCGTTTGAAAGCAGGTTATTGGATATCTGAATCAGCCTTGACATATCACCATGCAGCTCACATGGGATATTTTTGTCAATAGATACGCGGAACTCCAATTTCTTTTTATCCGCATGATGTTCCCCGTAAGTCACCATATCCTGAAGCATAGACAATGTAAAATAAGAATTTTCGTCCAGCTTCAGGCTCCCATTATCTATATTAATAAAATCTAAAATATCATTCATAATATACAAAAGGGTGCGCCCCGCCTTCTGTACATTTGAAGCATAAGACGCCGTCTGGCTCTCATTCGTTTCCTTTATCAAAAGCTCATTGTAGCCCAGAATAGCATTAATCGGCGTACGCACCTCATGGGACATATTTTTTAGAAACTCACTTTTGGCCTGGCTGGCCTCATATGCCCTGATACCAGCTTCCTCTGCCTCGCTCTTTGCAAGTTCTGCGGCATATTTTGCATGCTCTGCCTCGTTTTTTGCCTGGCCTAATTCATCCAGAGTCTTAACCAACCTCTGGTAATCCGGCGTCTCCATGGAAAAAAAGACAATCAAATCAGCAATTGCTACTGTATACAAACTCAACAGCACGTTTGGAAAGACAACAAGCTGCAGAACCGGCCCTAACATCGTCAATATAACAAAAGCTATGGTAGATATCTTCTGCTTCATTGCAAAACACTTGTGGTTGCGGAATAAAATCCAGAGTGTTGCCAAAATATAATAAGATGGGACAATATATACTAAAAAATAAAAAGGGCCATGAATATATTCACCCTGCGCATCAAAATAGAAAAGCAAGTTCTGAAACAGATTCACTCCCAGAATCCCATAATAAATAAAAAGCACATAACGGTGGATTACAGGCAGGGCGCCCCGCTCCTCTCCTGAATAAGTATACGCAGCCACATAATCTAAAAAATAATATGCCATGCCGGATACAATTCCAAAATAAAGCGTATTCATAACAGCATTAAACCACGCAGGCAGTGAACCGCCATAACTAATCGTAACCGCAGTAACCACATCCATAATATCCGAAAGCAGCACAAAAAATGTCAGGCGCAGGAACCTCCTATTAATCTCTGACTGCCCTGAATACAGTATACGCAAAAAAATATACATCGTAATCAAGTACCCTATTACCGCAAGTTCAAAATCTATATTATATAACAACTTCATATGTCATTCCCTTCTCTATTGTATTATGCTACTTATTCCACCTGTGCAGCAGCAATTCGCAGGCCAGACACACAAATGGAACTATTTCCTCTATGTATATAATACATTGTTATTGGCAAACTGTCGATAGTTTTCGTAATTTTACATCTGCTGCCAATAACAATGACTTGTATTTGCTGGCGAAGCCGGGATATTGAAAGAGTATAGAAAAATCCCGTCATACCTGTTCCCCCGGCATAAAAGCATAAAAACCATAAGAATCCCCTTGACATAGAAAATAACCATTGCTATTATAGCATTTGAAGCATGAGAAGAATATCATTAACAACGTCGTCAACCTGTCAGCATGGAAACTTCCTATAGGTTAAAAAAGGCACAAGCGAAGTCTGTGCCCTTTTTTATGGCGGCAAAAGGAGGAGCTTTATGAAACTCAAAAAGAAACTTATATCAGTCTTAACCGCAGGCGCTCTGGCTGTCTGCCTGACCGCCTGCGGTGCCGAAGAAGATCCTTCTTCGGGCAAGTCCCCTTCCACATCCAAAAAATATACCATCGGTATCTGCCAATTGTTAGAGCATGAAGCGTTAGATTCCGCCACAAAGGGGTTTAAGGACGCATTAACAGAAAAACTCGGCAAAGATAATGTTGATTTTGATGAGCAGAATGCCCAGGGCGAGTCTACAAACTGCTCTACCATCTGCAATAACTTTGTCACAAATAATGTTGACCTGATCATGGCAAATGCCACTGGTGCCCTTCAGGCTGCTTCACAGGCTACTGCAGATATTCCAATCCTTGGAACCTCTGTAACAGATTATGCCACCGCACTAAACATCAGCAACTGGAGCGGAAAAACCGGGACAAATGTATCCGGAACCTCTGATTTAGCACCGATTGACCAGCAGGAAGATATGATTTTGGAACTGATTCCGGATGTAAAGAAAGTAGGGATTCTCTACTGTTCCTCCGAACCAAATTCATCCTACCAGTCCGATTTAATGAAAAAGGCACTGGATGAGGACAAGATTGCATATAAAGAATATACTGCGGCAGATTCCAATGAAATCCAGACAATTACCACAACTGCCTGCGGTGAATGTGATGTACTCTATGTTCCAACCGATAATACTATGGCTTCCAGCGCTGAGACGATCAAGAATATCGCAGTGCCAGCCGGAATCCCGATGATAGCCGGAGAAGCCGGGCTCTGCTCTGCCGGTATCGCAACACTCTCTATCAGTTATTACGACCTCGGCTACCAGACAGGGGAAATGGCATATGATATCCTAACAAATAACAAAAAAGCTGGGGATGTAGACGTTGCATTTGCAAACAAATTTACTAAAATGTACAACGAAGAAAACTGCAAGGCTTTAAATATTGAAATTCCAGAAGGATACTCAAAATTAGAGACAAAATCAGAATAAAGCAGGGCATGTTCTATGCGCCTTTATCACTAGAAAAGAGGGGCTGCCGCACGAACCTTTCGTGTGGCAGCCCCTCTTTTTTCCTGCTTGCGGCAATCCGATTCATATTAAACTTTCATCGCCAGGCATTCTTTTTTGTAAAAGCAGATTCCATATTTTATGATATCCGTATAACCTTCTTCCAGAATATCATCTGCATAACGGAGCCTCTCTATCTGTTCCAACGCCTCCCTGCAGCCCTGCTCCAGCTTATTGATACTATCAGCCACCTTTAATTCAAGTATAATCGCCATGCCTCCCCGTATTCTTTTCGTTTTAAGGGCTAAATCATATCTTCCAATGCCGCTTTCCCTGTTAGATTTTATCACATATTTATTATTATTCTTTAATAACCCGGCCACAAAACCATGATAATAATCTTCTTTATTGCCATAAAAACTAATCTTCTCCATAAGCTGTGCTGTAATAATATTTGATGCCGCCATGCAGTCCCCTTCTTCCAACGCTACTATCAGCCCTGACAGATCCTGCCTTTCTATGCACCTTTCTGACCATTCCCTTATATTATTTTCATATATATATACGATTTCTTCATTTGGAATCTTCATTGCCAGATATATCTGGCGGCCCCTGAAGCTCTTTTTCACAGCTTTAAGATATCCTGTAAAGAACAAGAAATTCCACAAATTATCCTGCGAATTGTAAATATCTTCATAGGTAATATCCTCGTGGACGGGTTTTTCTATTGTTCCCCCTGCAACCAGTTCTTCCAGTTCCTGCTTCGTACTTTCATCAGCGTCCTCAATTAATTCACGTACAATACTGTTAGAAGAGGTATTTGACCAATATGGTTTCGGAAACACAGTATTCCCATAAACAATATCATAAATATAGTTTACAACACTCCATGGATTATAAACTTCTGTGCTGCCAAAAAGATAACCGTCATACCAATCCTTTACTTCTTCCCTTTTATACGCTATGCCATATGTGTCAAGAATACCATCAACCTCATGCTGCGTAAACCCAAAATATTCTGCGTAACTGTCATCTAATACAGAAATTGTTTTCAAATTATTCAGTCCGGTAAAAATGCTCTCCCTGCTGATACGCAAACAGCCTGTCACGACAGCCAGATTCAGGCTTTCATTCGTCTTTAAGGCAGATTCAAACAGTGAGCGCATAAAGGAAACCATTTCATCATAAAAACCGTTAAAATAAGCATTTTCCAGCGGGACATCATATTCATCCAAAAGTATAATTACTTTCTGCCCGTGATACTTTTCCAGGCACTCCGATAAAAATTGCAGCGATGTGTAATATTCGGACAACGGTGCCGTCCTCTCCATCGCTGCGGTAAATTCTTTTTTCTCTGACGGAAAAAGCAAATCCCCATCCAAAACATAACTATGCCTTTTATATTCCTTCGCAATTTCTATTCGCAGCTTTTCACAGGCTGCCTCGTATGATGGCTGCTTGGCTGATTTCAGGGACAGGGATATTACGGGATATTTCCCCATATGCCTCAGATATCCCTCCCCCGCCTCCATTATCTTTTTCCCTTTGAAATACACAGAATTATCTGCCACAGTACCATCGGGAAGAACCTCCCTCTCAAAAAAAGTCTTTAGCATGCTCTGGGCTAATGTTTTCCCAAAACACCTTGGACGTGTAAACAGTGCGGTAGTTATCCCCTGATCTAATATATCCTTTATCAGAAGTGTTTTATCAATATAATAGTACCCGCCGTCTATCATCTTTTTGTAAAATTCCACCCCTATCGGTATTGGCCTGACATGCTTCACCCAAAATCCCCCTATGCCTAGAGCGTGTTTGAAAATTCATTCTCAAACACGCTCTAGTGTACTGACACGATTTAATTAACTCGACTCTATACTTGCCTAAATGCCCACCTGCTACACCAGATAATCACAACACAGCCCGCTAGAAGCTAAACTTATCCTCAAAATACTTTCCTAAATCCTCGATTTTAACGCGCTCCTGCTCCATAGTATCGCGGTCGCGCACCGTTACCGCATGGTCTTCCATCGAATCAAAATCAAATGTCACGCAGAATGGCGTCCCGATTTCATCCTGACGGCGGTAACGTTTGCCGATATTCCCACGGTCATCAAATTCACAGTTATATTTCCTGCTAAGCTCAGTATAAATCTCCATCGCAGGGTCAGACAGCTTTTTCGACAGCGGCAGCACACCAATCTTCACTGGCGCCAGCGCAGGATGGAAGTGCAGTACAGTACGCACATCGCCTTCTCCGATTTCCTCCTCGTCATAGGCATCGCATAAGAATGCCAGAACCACACGGTCTGCCCCGAGCGACGGTTCAATTACATATGGGATATATTTTTCATTCTTTGTATCATCAAAATAACTCATATCCTCTTTTGAAACTTCCTGATGCTGTGTCAGATCATAATCTGTGCGGTCTGCAATCCCCCACAGCTCACCCCAGCCAAATGGGAAAAGGTACTCTATATCGGTAGTTGCCTTGCTGTAGAATGAAAGCTCCTCCTTCTCATGGTCGCGGACACGCATCGCATCCTCCTTCATGCCGAGGGATTTCAGCCAGTCGATACAGAATTGTTTCCAGTATGCAAACCATTCCAGATCCGTATCAGGCTCACAGAAAAACTCAAGCTCCATCTGCTCAAATTCCCTAGTGCGGAACGTAAAATTGCCCGGCGTAATTTCATTTCGGAAGGATTTACCAATCTGGCCGATTCCGAATGGCACTTTCTTGCGGGAGGTACGCTGTACATTCTTAAAGTTGACAAAAATTCCCTGTGCCGTCTCCGGGCGGAGATATACTGTATTTTTCGCATCCTCTGTCACTCCCTGAAATGTCTTAAACATCAGGTTAAACTGGCGGATTTCCGTAAAATTATGTTTCCCACAGCTCGGGCATGCAATCTGGTTCTCTTCGATGTATTTTTCCATCTCTTCATGGGACCATGCATCCACGCTTCCCTCCTGTTTGATCCCCTTTTCTTCCATGTAATCTTCAATTACCTTATCGGCACGGAAACGCTCATGGCAATCTTTGCAGTCCATCAACGGGTCAGAAAAACTTCCAAGATGGCCGGATGCCACCCATGTCTGCGGATTCATCAGGATAGCACAGTCAATTCCTACATTATATGGGTTCTCACGGATAAATTTCTGCCACCATGCCTGCTTTACATTATTTTTCAATTCTACGCCGAGATTTCCGTAATCCCATGTATTCGCAAGTCCTCCGTAAATTTCCGAACCCGGGTATACAAATCCCCTTGCCTTGGCAAGAGCCACTATTTTTTCCATTGTCTTTTCCATAATAATCTCCATTCCGCCGCCTTTGGCTGGCAGCACAAATAATATAGCGAAGAAATTCGCTTTCCCAAAAATATACCATTATCCTGCCAAAATTGCAAGTTTATGGAATATGGAGCACGGATATTAAAAACTGGCATATTATTATTTACAGCAAATTCTAATTAACAATAAAATCCAGTGCCTTAAAATGATGCGGCAGATACCGCCCCAGATACCCTTTCATAAAATGTTCCAGCTCCTCCAGAACCTCCGGTGCCACCACAAAGGAATAAAGCCGCTCTAACGGCGACGATAATATGTACTGGAGGGAATACAGGGCATCTGCCCCCAGAATAAAAGGATATAACTTTGCAAGCTCTATCTCCTTTGCCGCACATTCCCCGCACACAAGCCCCCCTGCTGCAAAATAGACTGTCCGCGTATCTGTCCTATGGCAGCGCAGGCACTCAAACAGTTCCAGCCCCTGCCCCTCTATCATCATCAGGCGCATCTCATAGATAACACGGACCAGCCTAAACGGCACCCTGCCGTTCTGCATGGCCAGAAGTGTCATATACAGCAGCAGAACCTCCTCCGGTGCCTCTACATTTTCCCTCGTAAAATACTGCGCCATCTCAGCAAAATACGATGCATAGCAAGTCATATCGTAATCCCCGGCGATATCGCCAAAAAACTTCTGTATCATGCACGATTTGACATTATATGAGCTTTTCCCCTCATAGACCATAAATTCCCCAAAGGTAAAAGGAAGCGTACATGCACACAGGGCGCTTCCAACTTTCCTTGCGCCCTGTGCAAATGCCGATATTCTGCCCCGTTCCCTTGTAAGGATTTCCACCCGCCTATCGTATTCCTTCATGGGAGATGCTGTTAATACCATCCCTGTAAGTGCTACTGTCTCTCTCATGCTCCCCGCTTCCTTTTGATGTGGAATTGCGCTCTGCCTCCGCACTCTTCCGATACTCCAAATAGTCCATTACTTTGCCTGTCACGGCAAACTGATTCCAACGTTCCTCTTGTTTCATTATCCCTGCCATGCCTTTCTGTTTAAGATGTATAGTGCCTTTTCCTATTATACTTTTAGCATGGCTAAAGACGGTTTGAACTATACTTGGAATCTTCTGACAAACACTCCCTGCTTCCTCAAAAGCGACCGGAAAAAAGCCGACGGAGAGCTGTCTTAATTGTCATAATCCGTTTTCCGGTAGCCAAAATTCTTAATCAGAAAATCACTGTCACGCCAATCCTTTTTTACCTTCACCCAGAGCTTTAAGTTCACCTGGCAGTCCAGAAGGTTTTCTATATCGTGGCGTGCCTGGCTGCCGATTTTCTTTAACATCGCACCCTGTTTTCCAATAATAATTCCCTTATGTGAATCGCGTTCACACACAATCGTTGCATCAATATCAATTAAATTGCCCGTCTTCCGCTCCTTCATCCTGTCAACCGCTACTGCGATTCCATGCGGTATCTCGTCGCTCAGGCAGCGCAGCGCCTTCTCCCTGATTAGTTCCGACACAATCTGGCGCTCCGGCTGGTCTGTAATAGTATCCTCGTCATAATAGCACGGGCCTTCCTCAAGGTAGCCAAACACTACCTTGATTAGTTCATCCGTATTTTCCCCCTTCAGCGCCGATACCGGGACTATCTCCTGAAAAGGCAGAATATCCTTGTATGCGTCTATAAATGTTAAAATCTCTGCTTTCCCGACCGTATCAATCTTATTAATCACCAAAATCACCGGCGTGTCCGTCTGCCTGAGCTTCTCAGCGATATGCCGCTCCCCCGCGCCGATAAATGTCGACGGCTCCACAAGCCAGAGTATCACATCCACTTCTTTCAGCGTGCGCTCCGCCACCGTAACCATATACTCCCCAAGTTTATTCTTCGCCTTGTGAATACCAGGAGTATCCAAGAATATTATTTGTCCTTCCTCGCAAGTATAAACCGTCTGTATCCGGTTCCTTGTCGTCTGCGGCTTATTTGAAGTAATCGCAATCTTCTGGCCAATCAGATGGTTCATCAGCGTAGATTTTCCTACATTTGGGCGTCCAATCAAAGTAACAAACCCAGATTTAAATTTTTTCATCCTGCAACTCACTTTCTAGGAATTATCCAAAACCCAAAGTAATACACTATTAACGTTTTTTTAAGACAATGGTTTCAACACTGCAAATAATTCCTTTTCATCTGTTAAATGGCGCTCATTCCCGATAACACAGAGATTGCTGCTGTCCGCAACGGCCCTCATGACAGGCGCTAAGCTGCGGATATCCTCCAGACTGCAGTTTAGCACCTGATTGCGCTCCTTCTGCAGTTCCTCCTCTGTAATGCCGCTGAGATATCCGGTCAGGGAACGGCTTCCATTCATATTTGGGGTCAATGGGACATCCATACCACTGATTGTCCCGATAATTGTCTTAGTAATTTCCCTCTCGTCCGCAGTATAATTTTCCAGATAATCCGCAGCCCCCTCATAGACATCAATCGTCGAAGAGAGGTTCGGATCGCGGTAGGACGTAAAGTATCCGTCCCCCTCTCTCTGGAACTGGCAGGCCACGCCATACGCGCCGCCCTTTACACGGACCTCATTCCAGAGATAATCGTAGTTCAGCAAATGCCTTGCAACGCGCAGAGCGCCGAAATTGTGCGGAACCCCTGCAAAACTGCCGCCCACTGCGACATACTGTATCTCTGCCGGAGTTGTAAATCCCTCCTGGTTTGATACAGGGACCGGGATATATTTTGTCATTTTGCTTAAAGCACTTTCCTCGTCTCCAGTGCTGCTTTCCTCAAATGAGGCGAGCCTTCCCAAAAATGCCGGAAGTTCCTTCTCCAGTTCAGCATACTCTGCATCCGCCCCTGTTATAGATACCAGCAGGCCCTCTCTCCTGAAAGCCTTTGCAAGAAGCGCCCTGCACCCGGCAGCCAGCCTTTCCTTCTCTTCCTCAAAATGTTCATCTAACTGCACCAGATACTCATAATAGCCGATGCCGAGATAGTGGTCATTTAACCATGAACTCTTCGAAAAGCAGGATGTAGCCCTGCTTGCCGCCGCCTGATGCCCTGATGTGAGCAGCCGTACCTTAAGGCGGGAACGGCCCTCGGCAACCACCTCGCGCAGATGCTTCTCATCCGTAAACAATGTCTCGAACATCATCTCTGCCATCAGATCAAGTGCCTCTTTCAGATGGTTCCTAAGAACTTTCGTGCGCACCTCAAACTTTAACCGATAATCATCGCTGTCACGGTTACAGCAGTAAATATCCAGATCCGATGTAATACCGCCTGTATAGAAATTCGTCTCTGTATCAAATTCCGTATAGGTGTGCTTCTGAGTATCCATATAGCCAAGCAACGTTGACAAGAAACTGGCCTGCGGCAGATAATCCTCCAGTCCATCAATATCAAACAGCATACGCAGGTAGACAATATCATTTGTCGGAATATTGTGGTGAAGTACCTTAATACCGTCAATCTGTTTCTCCTCATTGTGATACGGGCGGATTTCCTTTCTGATATCCTCACGTTTCAGCATCGGTATCTTCTCCAGCATCTCCTTTGGGGATGCCTCCTCCTGATAAGCCTTGAGCGCCTTTGTATCTGCAATCAGCTTCCCTATCTCCTCCGCAGAAAGGCTCTCTTTATATTCCCTCAGCTTTTTAGCAGTCTCTTCCTCCATTTTTTCAGCAAGCCCCGGTTCCGGCACCATGTCCACAAGCACCGCATGTGGATTGTCTAAAAGATAGGCCTGAATCAGTTTCTCAAAATAATCTGTCCCTAACTGCTCCCTGAGGAATGCATAATATTCATCATAACAGAGCGGGCTGTACGGATCATTATCGTTATACAGCCATGTCTTAAAAATACGCGTGCCATACAAAAGCCCCTTTGGAAAGGAGCCGAAATCAGCTTCCCTCTCCTTAAACTCCATGCCGTTAATAGCAGCCTCCAGCACCTTCCTGTCAATCCCCTCTGCCACAAGCTTCTCCAACGTCTCCCTTATAACACGGTAGAAATCCTGTTTCTGCCCTTTCTTTGCATTCTTTGTACTGATAGAAAACATACTCTGCCGCAGGATGTCACAAAACTCCCCATCTACATCCGAACCAATACCTGCATCCAGAAGCGCCTGTTTCAGAGGCGCCCCCGGCATCTCTACCAACACATAAAACAGCACTTCAAACGCCTTGCAGATTTTCTGGTCAAGTGTCACATCCATCACTGTGGCAAAAGCATAATATGTCTTTTCTGTACAATCTGCATCCTTTGCAACTGCATAACTTGTTGTCAGTTCCTTCATGCTGCCAAACGGTTTTTGTAGCGGGATTTCAGAATCCACCGAAATTGCCGGGAAATGCCTGAGGTACTGTTCATCCATAAATACAAGCCTCTCCTCCACATCCATATCCCCATAAAGATAGATATAGCTGTTCGAAGGATGGTAATAGGTGCGGTGGAAATCCAGATAATCCTGATAAGTCAGGTCAGGAATATGACGCGGGTCGCCGCCAGACTCCTGACAGTACGTATTGTCAGGAAATAGCTGGCTCATAACAAAACATTCCAGCACCCTCTCCTCGGAGGAATACGCCCCCTTCATTTCGTTGTAGACAACGCCATTATAAGTAATTTCATCATCCTCATTGTCTAACTCATAATGCCATCCCTCTTGCTTAAAGATTTCCTCATAATGATAAATATTAGGATAGAACACAGCATCCATATAAACATACATCAAATTTTTAAAATCCTTGTCATTGCAGCTTGCTACAGGATACATTGTCTTGTCAGGATATGTTGTCGCATTCAGGTACGTATTGAGCGAGCCCTTCACCAACTCCACGAAGGGATCCTTGACAGGGAAATTCTTTGAGCCGCACAATACCGTATGCTCAATAATATGCGGGACACCTTTCGAATCCTTTGGCGGTGTGCGGAAACCTATATTAAATACCTTATTCTCATCTTCATTGCTAAATACCAGCACTCTTGCATGGCTCAGTTTATGCCGGAGCGTCAGCACAAAGCTCCCGGCCTCACTGACAAATTCTCCTTTTATTAACTCGTACGCCTCAGGAATATTCACCTGGGAAATGTCTTTAATACTTGCTGCCATTCTAATACCTCACTTTATTTTAATATGTAATATGTTTTCCTAACATTGCGCATTAAATTCTTTCAAAAAGCGCATAAAATTTTTCTCTGGGAGGGGCCTTGCATAATGGTATCCCTGAAGGAAATCGCCCTGAAGCCGTTTTATAATATCAATATGCTCCTGCGTCTCAATCCCCTCAGCAATTATTTTCTTGCCCTCCGCCTTTATCATCGGCATTAAATCATTTAAAAACTGATTCTTTCCTTCCGCAAATGACCACACAAGGCTCTTATCAATTTTCACAAAATCTACCGGCAGTTCCAAAATATTTGACAAGGTAGAGTAGCCAGTCCCAAAGTCATCGAGGGCTACTTTAGCACCCGTCTCTTTCAGTCGCTGCAATGTACGGCTGACTGCATCCGCATCCGTAAATTCACTCTCCGTAATCTCCAGATGCATCTTTGCCATCGGAATGCCGTGCTCCGCCGCAATCCCCGCAAGAACTTCCGTCAGCTTCTCATACCGGCACTGCCCAGGGGAAAGGTTGATATTAATATCCTCAATCCCATAATCAAAAATCCTGTTGCGGCTTGCAAAAATGCATGCCTTCCGGAAAATCTGTTCCCCAAGCGGAATAATCATATGGTTTTCCTCAGCCACATGGATAAAATATTCAGGATCAATATAATTCTTATTCTCATCCTTTAAGCGTGCAAGTACCTCCAAAGAAGTAATTTTGTCCTTCTCAATCGAATATATCGGCTGAAACTGAATCTCTATGCTGTTATCCATAACTGCCTCTTCCAGCAGATGCGCCACTTTCTTTTTCGCCTCAGATTCTTTCACAGCCCCCCAGTGAAGAAGGGTAAGGCTGCCCGCCTTATGGCGGCTCTCATGGTCAGAACGGGCATAGTGGATCCTCTGCACCAATTCTTCATAATCCTGACAGTCCTTTGGGTATGAGATCTGGTAAAAACTATACTCATGCCTTACAACCTCATCTTCCACCAGCCATTCGGTAGGAATTTTAACACTGAGCTGCTCATAAACGCCCTTTAACAGGTTTTCATCCTTTAAAATTAACGCAAATGTTGACGCCCCCACATGGTACACTATCCCGTTGGCGCTATTCTTTTTCAGGATATCGTAAATCTGCCTCTGTACCTCCTGCAGCGTCTCCTCCCCATATATCTGGTTCATGGAATGATAATTCCTCACACGCACAAGCAGGCAGGATGTCTTGCGGCAATATGCAATCCTCTCTCTTAACACCTCAAAAAAACCGTCCCTATTATAAGCCCCTGTCGAGGTATCCACATAAAAATCCGGGCTCTGCAGCGACAGGTAAAATGCAAACAAAACAAACAGGATAAAAACCGTAACACCCTCTACTTTTACCTTCTGCGTCATTTCTGCTGCGACAGCACAGAAAAACATCAAAATCAAAAGGCTGTAAAACACCCTTCTTTGCAGTAAATGCTCTTTGTAATGCACCCACACAATAAAGATATCCATCACCAGATGCTCCATCAAAAACAGGCAGATAACTAAAAAAGGTGTCTGCTGATGAAACATCCCATTCCCATCCAGATAGAAGCACCATTTTGTCCATGGAGAAGACAAAATAATAACAGTCATAAACACAAACAAAATGCACTCCGACAGCAGCAGAGGGGAATCCAGAGACAGACGGTACGCAGCAGATAAGATATAACAATGGAAACTGACAAGGCAGAGCACCTCCGCATAAAGGCTGGCTGCTTTAATGAGCGTTGTCCCTTCGCAGGTTCCATAATAAAACATACACAAATCCGAACCCGCCACCAAAAACGATGCTGCCATCATCACACAGAGCAATATCTGAAATGCCGCTGTACGCCTTGACTGGAGTTGTTTTTTCAGTAAATTTGCTAAAAACAGGAGACAGAAAAAACCTGCCGCAGCGATCTCAAAATGAATCTCATACATGAACCGGTCCACCTCCCAACACTCCATCCGGCAGTACCACCCCGGCAGCGTCATTTTCCACAGCAGAATCTGCCCTGACAGCCATGCCCTGAATAAAATCCACCTTCATATCCGATAAAACCCCAAGCATATCTATATCATCAATCCCATCCAGATACAGTGTCCAGTTTCTGGCATTCAGCATATGGACCATATAGCCAAGCTGCCTGTTTTTACCATCACAAAACGTCTGTACCATATGCCTGTTGATTTTAACACTATCAAACGACATATTCAATACATTCTTCAAATTGCAGACAGTTACGCCAAACTGGTCAAGCAAAATAGAAATCCCGTAGCCCCTAAGCACCGCAAAGCATTCCTCCAGCTTTTCACCATCTGCTCTCTGGTCAATGGTAAGCTCAATGCAGATTCTGTCACCCGGAATATCATACGATTTTAAAGTCTGTATATATTCTTCTGCCAATGCGGTAGTTGCAAGCTGGCTGGATAAAAGATTCATATGGTACTTTGTCCCGCCCGAAGCAGGTATCCCCCTCTTCTGCACAGCCTTACACAACATCTCAAAAGCAATATGCCCCGCTTCCCTGATATAGCCTGTCTCAGCTGCCAGATTCCAGATATTCTCCTGCGAAATCTCTGTCCCATCCTCAAGATATTCCTGCAACACAAATTCATAAGAAATACTATCCCTTTCATGCAGAGAACGGATAGGCACAAAAGCAAAATGAAACTGATGTAGCGCAATACAGTGGTTAACAACCCGCAGGGCCTCCAGATCATGTTTAATCTCTTCCCTATTTTCACCCTGATAGTAAACCAGATTATCACGGTTCATCTGCTCCAGCGTTAATTTGCGCATGCTGATAATTGTGCGCTGGAACTCTGCGGCATCGTATGCGGCATCGGCGAACCTGACCGAGTAAAAACCGCACAAAAGGGAAATATTTTTATTATCAATCCGAAAATAAGATGGAATCTTCTCCTCCAGTATCTGATGCTTCTTCCCCGCATTCTCCCTGCCGCGCAGGAGAACCATATATTCAAAACTATGGATATGGTACACGTTATGCCTGCCGCAGATACTGCGCAGAATCCTGCCCAGCCGCTGGTGAAGCTGCGCAATCTCTGCCTCTGTGCAGAAATTGGTAATACTTTCTATATTGTTAATACAGATTCCAAGGCAGACGAAATCCTCTTTATAGTATGCACGTTCCAAAAGAACTTCGTGGAACCCATCCCTGTCAAAGCAGAAGCTGGAAAAAGAACGGTACTGATCCATATTATGAAGCAGAATATAATAAGAAATCAAAACCCCTGCCAGCGTATAATATGATGCAAGATTCCTCGCCTTCAAAACCACCTGCATAAAGACGTCAAATAGAAGAAGTGCCTGTGATACAGACAATACACAGAACACACGCTTCGTCAGTTTCTTTCTGCCCCTGACAAGCACTATAATCCCAGCGCACAGGCAGATTACTATTACCCCAGCCTGAAGCATATTCCCTCTGGCGCCATAATTCTGCTGATTTGGATATGAAAAAGTAGACAGGCCTACCCATGGTGAAATAACGGAAATGATTCCTGCAGCTGCTATCAGCCCCAGAAAAATACAGAACAGAGATGTCCGGACGAAACGCATCCGGCAGGTAACTGCCATATCATACAAAAACAAAGAAAGGTATAAGAGCAGCAACGCCACACTCATAATAACACCAGAAAGAGTATCTAATGCCTCCTTATAACGGGCATTCTGCAGTGATGCATATCCCAGCGCAACATCTGTTGAGACTGCAATAAACGCGCAAATAAGAAGCCAGATATAAATGGCATTTTTCCGCAATGCCATCCAATTTTTATAACTGTAAAACAAAATGGTAATCAACAGCATCACAGCTGAAACCGTCCCATATGCAATATAAACTTTCATATTGACTTTTACCGCTCCTTCTGATAAATGTGATAACAGTTCTTGCCACCATTCTTAGAACGATACAGCGCACTGTCTGCCATCTTATAAATGGTTTCAAAATCCTGCCCAAAATCAGGGGCGATTGCAATACCAACACTGCTTGTAATATCAATCGATACACTTCCATTTGTATAAGTCCGCCGATTTACCTCACAGATTTTTTCAGCTTTTTTCTTTATATAACTAAGCAGGCTCTCTTCATCAAATGCATCATAGGATGCACAGACAGCGAACTCATCACCGCCGAGGCGGCCTACATATGCGTTATTAGAAAAAATTTCTGTCAGCTTGTTCGCTGTGTCAACAATCGCATTGTCTCCATAAATATGACCAAGTTTATCATTTACATTTTTAAAATTATCTAAATCCACCATAAAGAAGATATAGTGCGTGTCTCCCCCCTGTATCTCCTTCAGGCATTTCGTCACCTTTTCTTCCATGGTTTTTTTATTTAAGATACCAGTTAAGAGGTCGTTTTCCGCCCTCTGTACTAAATCTTTCTCCTCCGCAATCTTCTGGTCTGCACTTTCTATCTTTCCGATAAATTTCACATTCTGCCCTGAATGTACGTCCTTGACCAATATACCAGACACTCGGAACCACCCATAAGTATCGTCTGTAAAATTCTTAATCCTTATCTCTGACAGGAACTGTTTGGTTTCATCATCATAAAAGCGGTGGATTCTGCCACGTATGGAGCGGTCATCCTCATGGACATACTGATACACATCATAAACTTCCTCCCCGCGGAGCGTTTCAATCTCTTTGCCAAACATCTCCAGCGTATCTCCATAAACCCGGAACCTTTTTGGCTCAAACTGAAACTCAAACACGACAGCTTTCTCCATAGAATCCAGAATAGCATACCGCTTCAGGGCATCGCCATTTATCTTATCCCTGTGGTTTAACAGGACAAAAACTACAAGCAGAAGAATACCGAAAACAGCAAATGCAATCATATAGAGTTTTGTGCCGGTTCCCATCGATGTCCCATAACTCTCTAATTCTTTCTCCCCTTCCGCAAAACCGATATACCAGCCGCCATACATACTTGGATGCAGTGCCATCAAGTAATCACTTCCACTGTACTGGTGATGAAATGTAAATTTATCCTGTTTTGCCACTTTACGCTCAATATCAGAAACAGAGTCAATGCCTCCAGACACATCCCCATTGCCTATATATGTAAAAAAGTTATTTGCTTTACCGCCCAAAATCCCATTAAACTTCTTACCCTTTGTAACGTAATTTCCTTTAGAAGACACAAGAAAAGCACACCCCATCTGGGAATATCCCCACTGATCCATCAGGGCATTCAAATCAGCAATCGGCACTGTCCCCACTACAATACTTGACACCTTGCCATTTAATTCAATCGGCACTGCAAGCAGGACTGCTGCCTTTTCATACTGGTCATAAATCATATCACTGTACACGACAGGCTTTTTATCATAAACCAAAGTCTCCAGCAGGCCCGCCTGTCCCAGATTTAAAGTGATACGGTCGCCATATTCCTGCGCCCCTTGCACTGTCAAAATAGAGAGTGAGCTAAATAATGGTTTATATCCCTTTAGCAATTCCTGCACCGAATCAGAGTTCTGGTTAATAGCAATATTGGCCTCTTTGCCTAACTGCCTCAAATGGTTCAGGCTGCTCTCAATCTTACTATCGAAATAAGCTGCAAAAATTTCTGCATTGTTTGAAAGATTTTCCTCTGCAATTCTGGCGTTACTTGATTTGACATCCCCTTTCATCGAGGAAATCCAAAGTGCGCCAACAACAATTACCACAAACAATAGTATGTATATTCTTTCGCAGCTCCAAAATGTCTTTTTCATGTTAATCCTCCATGCCGCCCTTGGCGGCTCAACTAGTAAGGAAATCAAATCCTACCACAAACCCTCGTAAATTTTACCCAAACAAAAATATCCACCGAGATTATAACACAATTTATCGCAAAATACCATACCACAGCCAAAAAAAGGCACAGACTCCGTCTGTGCCACTGTGCCCTTACAACCATTAAACTCAGGCATGAGCTATCCCTGATACCATTTCCTCTACATATTTCCGAAGCTCCGGTCCTGCCTCTTCCCCGTATTCTGCAATAATCCTGACAATTGCACTTCCAATAATTACACCATCGGCTATTGCCGAATAGTCCGCTACCTGCTCTTTTGTATTGATACCAAAACCTATTGCTGTCGGCGTATCAGTCACACTCCTGATAATTCCCACAATCTCCCCCACATCCATCGTAATCTCGCTTCTCGCGCCGGTAACCCCCATGGAGGAAACAACATAGATAAAGCCGGTTGCCTCCTTCACTACCATCTCAATGCGCTCTCTGGAAGTCGGCGCTACCATGGTAATAATATCAATACCACATTTTGATGCCGCAGGCAGGATTTCCTCTTTTTCCTCAAACGGAAGGTCTGGAATAATCACGCCGTCCACCCCGCACTCTTCGCAGCGCCCACAGAATTTTTCATATCCGTATTTGTAAATAGTATTCAGGTATGCCAGAAATACCAGCGGAATTTCTGTCTTTTCACGGATAGAGATCACCACTTCAAAAATGCCATCCATCGTACATCCGGCAGACAGGGAGCGTATATTCGCTTCCTGAATCACTGGCCCATCCGCTATCGGATCAGAAAAAGGAACCCCGATTTCTATCAGGGAGGCTCCCGCCCTCTCCATCTCCAGCACAAATTCCTCTGTCTTCCCCAGAGTCGGGTCCCCCGCTGTCAGAAACCCAATAAAAGCTTTTTTATCCTCGAACGCCTTATATATCCTACTCATGTAAATCAATCCCCCTGTATCTTGCTATAGCTGCCACGTCTTTATCGCCGCGCCCGGAAAGCGTGCAGATTATAATCTGCCCCTTATCCATCTCTGGCGCAATTTTCATCAAATGTGCCACGGCATGGGAGCTTTCAATCGCAGCAATAATCCCTTCCTCCCTTGCAATATATTCAAATGCCTGCACCGCCTCCTCGTCCGTAACCGGCACATACTCTGCCCTGCCAATGTCTTTTAAATAGGCATGTTCCGGGCCTACGCCCGGATAATCAAGCCCTGCAGAGATGGAATATACCGGTGCAATCTGCCCATACTCATCCTGACAGAAATAAGACTTCATGCCATGGAAAACACCTTCCGTCCCAACCGCCATAGTCGCTGCTGTCTTATCCGTGTCTACGCCGTGCCCTGCCGCCTCGCATCCAATCAGGCGGACATCCTTGTCATCAATAAATTCATAAAAAGAACCCATCGCATTGCTGCCGCCGCCGACACATGCCATCACAACATCCGGCAGCCGGCCCTCCACCGCAAGAATCTGCTCTCTGGCCTCCCTGCTGATAATGCTCTGGAAATCCCTTACGATCATCGGAAATGGATGCGGTCCCATAACAGAGCCAAGGACATACAATGTGTCATCCACCCTTGCCGTCCATTCCCTCATACACGCATTGACTGCATCCTTAAGTGTCATTGTCCCACTCTCCACCGCGTGGACCTTGGCGCCAAGAAGCTCCATGCGGTATACGTTCAATGCCTGACGGACGGTATCTTCTTTGCCCATATAAATCTCACATTCCATATCAAGAAGCGCTGCCGCTGTCGCAGTGGCAACGCCATGCTGCCCTGCACCCGTTTCGGCAATCACTCTGGTCTTGCCCATCTTCTTTGCAAGAAGCACCTGCCCTAAGACATTATTAATCTTATGGGAGCCGGTATGGTTTAAATCCTCACGCTTAAAGTAAATTTTTGCGCCACCCAAATCCCTTGTCATCTTCTCCGCAAAATATAATAGAGACGGCCTGCCGGCATATTCCCTGTTCAGCGTATCAAGTTCCTTCACAAACTCCGCATCATTCTTGAAATGCTCATAGGCATCTTCCAGTTTATGAATCTCGTTCATAAGAGTCTCTGGTATATACTGCCCTCCATGTTTTCCATATCTTCCTTTACTCATCTCTACTCTCCAATCTGACTTTTTGTTTCACTGCCATGTAAACCCTCCCAGTACACCCTAAAAATATTACAGCAGCTTCTTTATACTAGTATAATCCAATTTAATTACCTTCCGGCTGCTGCCAGTTCAGCAAATCTCTCTCTAATATCGCCCGCACGCATCATAGTTTCCCCAATCAACGCGGCATCCACCCTGTGTTGTGCCAATTCCCTGATATCCTCCGGACTGCCAATTCCGCTCTCAGATACAAAGATTATTTCATCCGGCACCAGCCCCCGCAGACGGATGCTGTTTCTAATATCTACAGAAAATGTCTTCAAATCACGGTTGTTAACCCCGATTACCCTCGCGCCTGCCAAAACCGCCTGCCGTATCTCCGCCTCATCATGTGCTTCCACCAGGGCAGACAGCCCAAGGGAATCAGCTATGCCGATATAGCGTTCCAGCGTCTCCTCCTCCAAAAGCGAACATATCAGAAGCACCGCTGAGGCTCCTATTATCTTCGCCTCATATATCATATATTCATCCACCGTAAAGTCTTTGCGCAGGAGGGGCAGGGAAACCGTCTCATGTATTCTGGACAAATATTCATCCGCCCCCTGAAAATAAAACGGCTCTGTCAGCACAGACACTGCCGCAGCCCCCGCCTCCTCATAAGTTTTCGCAATCTCACAATACGGAAAATCCTCTGCAATCAACCCCTTAGACGGGGATGCCCTCTTCACCTCACAGATAAAAGAGACGCCCTCCCCCTTCAAAGCCTTTTCAAATGGAAATCCGGTATCGGTCCCCATAGCAAGGGCCTCCCTTTTTATCTGCTCCAAAGGCTTTTCCTTCTTGTTCTCCATCACCCTCTGTTTCGTCTTTTCTGCAATTTCCACTAAAATATTCATAATCTCTCCCATACTATGATGTTGGGGCAAAAGGTATTCCCCCCCCAACTGATGCCACAGATTGTTATCTGCTTTTAACCCTGCATGCTATGCATTTGTCAAGCTGATCAACCTGTCAAGCTGTTCCATCGCAGCTCCGTTTAACATAACCGTCTCCGCTTTGGCAATCCCCTCGCCTACTGTAAGGTTCCCGTCCGCAATGGAAATCGCTGCACCGGCATTGATCAGCACTGCGTCAAATTTTGCACCGCGCCTGCCAGACAAAATCTCTCTGGCAATCTGTGCGTTTTCCGCCGGGCTGCCTCCCAGAAGCTCTTCCTTCCTGCAGCGTTTCAGCCCAAACTGCTCCGGTGTGATTTCATAAGTGGAAAATCTGCCGTCCCGCACTTCGCAGACTTTTGACGGCGCACTGAGAGAAATCTCATCCATCTTATCCATCCCATAGACTACCATTGCCCTCTTCACCCCAAGATTATGCAGCACATGTGCCTGCTGCTCCACAAGGTTTTCATCATAAACACCAAGAAGCATCTGCGTCGCACCCGCCGGATTCGCAATCGGCCCCAGTATATTAAATAATGTCCTGATGCCGATTTCCCTCCTCACACCACCGACAAAACGCATCGCAGTATGGTATTTCTGTGCAAACAGAAAACAAAGGTTAATTTCATCAAGTATCTGCTCACTCCTGCTGGCGTCCACATCTATCTTCACCCCAAGGGCCTCAAGGCAATCCGCTGTACCGCATTTACTGCTCGCTGCCCTGTTTCCATGCTTTGCCACAGGATAGCCCGCTGCCGAAGTGACAAGGGATGACACCGTAGAAATATTAAACGTATTGGCACCGTCCCCTCCGGTTCCCACAATCTCCAGAACATCCCTGTCATTGTGGAAAGCCTCACAGTGGGCACGCATAACCTTTGCCGCAGCCGCAATCTCCTCTACCGTCTCCCCCCTTACTGCAAGCGCTGTCAAAAATGACGCCTTCTGTGCGTCTGTCGCCTCCCCTGTCATAATTTCATCCATAACCTGTTCCATCATATCATATGTCAGGTCCTTTTTATCCATTAAAATACTAATCGCTTCTCTAATCATATTAATTTCCCCCTCCTATAAAATTCTCCAACATTATTTTTCCTTTTGGAGTCAGAATTGACTCAGGGTGGAATTGAAGCCCGTATATCTCATACTGCCTATGGCTGACAGCCATAACCTCGCCATCCTCCGTAGCGGCTGTCACTTCCAGACAGTCTGGAATGGTATCTTTTCGTGCAGTCAGGGAATGGTACCTTGCTGCAGCCGTCTCCCCGCCCAGACCGCGGAATATCCTGCAGCCCTCCGAAATCCTGATGATTGACTGCTTTCCATGCATAAGCTCTTTTGCATAGGATATGCTTGCGCCAAAAACCTCACAAATCGCCTGATGCCCCAGACAGACACCAAGAATCGGCACCTTCCCTTTCAAGGTATTGATTACTTCCTCACAGACACCTGCATCTGCGGGCCTTCCAGGCCCCGGTGAAATAATAATATGCGATGCCCCCATCTCCTCTATCTGCCCCGCCGTATACTCATCATTGCGGATTACCCTGATATTCGGATAAATACTGCCGATTAGCTGGTACAGGTTGTAAGAAAAACTGTCATAATTATCTATTAAAAGAATCATTCACATCACCTCCTGCCCTTTTTCGACAGCATCCATCACTGCCCTAGCCTTATTAATACATTCCCTATATTCATTTTCCGGCACGCTGTCCGCCACGATTCCCGCCCCGGAACGCACAAACACTTTGCCGTTTTTCTTGTATGCAGTACGGATGGCAATACAGGTATCAAGATTTCCTGTAAAATCTATATACCCTATCGCGCCGCCGTAAATACCGCGCTTGTTGTTCTCCAGCTCATTGATTATCTCCATGGCACGGATTTTCGGGGCCCCCGAAAGCGTCCCGGCGGGAAGTACCGCATCAACAGCATCCAGACTGCACTTATCCTCCCTGATTGTCCCTCTGACCGTAGAGCCGATATGCATTACATGGGAATATTTCAGTATCTCCATATAATTTTCCACCTCTACCGTGCCGAACCGACTGATTTTTCCCAAATCATTCCTCCCAAGATCCACCAGCATATTGTGTTCTGAGCATTCTTTCTCATCTGCCAGAAGCTCCTTCTCCAGCCTGTCGTCCTCCTCCTTTGACGCCCCTCTCGGACGCGTCCCGGCCAGTGGAAATGTATGGAGCATTTCATTTTCCAGTTTTACCAGTGTCTCCGGTGAAGCTCCTGCGACCTCCATATCATCACTGCTGAAATAAAACATATACGGCGACGGATTAATTGTGCGCAGCAGGCGGTAGGCATTTAACAGGCTGCCCTCATAGTCAGCTTCCAGACGGTTTGAGAGCACCACCTGAAAAATATCCCCCTCGTAAATATAGTGCTTTGCCTTTTCAACCATCCGGCAGTACTCTTCCTCCGAAAAAAGCGGCCTGAACTTTGAAGTAATCTTTCCCGGCACGATATCCACCGGCCTGCCGTACAGAATCAGATCAATAATCCCATCAATTTCCTCTATGCAGCGGCTGTACTCATTCTCCAAATCCTCTGTCCCTGCATTAGCGATAATAAATATCTTTTGATGAAAATTATCAAATGCAATCACCTTGTCAAACAACATCAAATCAACATCCTTAAACCCTTCCACATCCTCCGCATCCAGATTCAGCTTAGGCTCGCTGTACTTAAGATAATCATAAGAAAAATATCCAACCAGCCCCCCGGTAAATGTCGGAAGCCCTTCCACTTTCGGGCTTTTGTATCTCTCAAGAACCTCTTTGATGTATTCCCCCGGATGGGCAGCCGGCCTTGTCTCTTCGCGGCCGTTACGGATAGTCATCTGCCCGTCCACGCAGGTAATTTCCATCTTCGGATCATACCCCAGAAATGTATATCTGCCCCACTTTTCCTGATTTTCCACACTTTCCAGCATATAACAGTGCCTACTGGCTCCCTTCAATATACGCAGCACCTCTATCGGTGTCTTAAGGTCCGCCATAATCTCTTTGCTGACAGGCACTATCCGGTATCCCTCCGCCAACTCTGCCGCCTCCTGTAACGTAATCATACTATCCTCCCCTTTCTGCCCCGCCAATTTTCTCAGCAACTGAGAACTTTGCTAATATAATCGAGTAGGGGAGATTTTCTTCCCTACTCACTCGCGTGGGACGGATACAAAAAAACGCCCTTGACTAACACAACATATCTGTTGGATTAGTCAAGGACGGTTAATATACCATAATATTACCGCGGTGCCACCTTGATTCATGGTTTCCCACACTCTTAGCGAAATACTAACATATTTCCGGCAACTAACGTATGCCCTACGTCATGGAATACTCGGAGTAATAGAATACTCTTTTGACCATGCCCTCAGTGGTCCATTTGATAAACTGCATCTCTGCAGGTTTCCACCATACCCTGCTCTCTGGAAGCGCATCTTTTATCGTTATCTCCACTTCAACGGTTTAATATAAAATTATTACTGCTTTACATTATACTCACGGCATCTGATTTGTCAACCCCAAATTTCACTCTTTTTCAAAAGACATATTCCAAGCTCTGGTATCAAGGCACTCCTCATAAGCATCTGCCGCTGCATCATACTCTTCCTCGTCGTCTATGTCCTCTAATTCAAAATCGTCATCCCCCAGGGACTTCAGGCGGAATACATAATACTCCGTCACGTTCTCCACATCACCGGGAATCAGCGCAGCATAGAGCTTTCTGCCCACTGTGTAGATTTCATCTATATAAAAATCACGGTCTGTGCCATCTTCATCTGTCAATGTCACCACTGTCTCTTCAAATCCATACCCTGAATCTTCTTTTGCCATCTCCGCCTCATTTCTATTAGGAACTGTCACAAAATGCTTTGATATATGACATTTTGTGACAGCTCCTTACCTGTTACTCTACAGTTACTACTTTTGCCAGATTCCTCGGCTTATCTACATCCAGGCCCTTATCCATAGAGACATAGTATGCCAGAAGCTGCAGTGCCGCAGATGCCGGAAATACCATAAATTCATCCGCCATCGCAGGCAGAGTAAATACATCAGCATACTCCGCATCAGCCAGATCAAAGCCATCCTTCACCAGAAGCACGACACTCGCCCCGCGTGACTGTACCTCACGGATATTAGAAAGTTCTTTGTCCTTAAGCTTCGTCTGTGTCACAACCGCCACTACCGGTGTATTCTCTGTAATCAGCGCAATCGTGCCATGTTTCAGTTCCCCTGACGCATATGCCTCCGTGTGGATATACGAAACTTCTTTCAGCTTTAATGCCCCTTCCAGCAGGATAGAGTAATCCAGCCCCCGGCCGATCATGAAGGCATCCTTTGCATCTAACATCTCTCTTGCAATCTTATGGATATCATATTTCTGATCAAGAACTTCCTGCATTTTCTCCGGAGCCTGCAGCAAGTTTTTCAGATATTCTTTTTCGGCAGCATCATCAAAAATCCCCCTGACCTTTGCCATACGCCCCACCAGCAAGAACAGTGTAATAAGCTGCGTCGTATACGCCTTCGTGCTGGCAACTGCAATCTCAGGCCCTGCCGCCGTATACATCACATAATCGCTCTCCCTTGCAATTGAGGAGCCTTTGACATTGATAACTGCAATACTTTTTGCGCCCTTCCTGCGCGCGTATTTCAATGCTTCCAGTGTATCAATCGTTTCACCGGACTGTGAAATAGCCAGCACCAGCGTCTTATCATCAATAACCGGATCCTCATACATAAACTCAGATGCATACTCTACATCCATATACATATTTAACTTAGACTGCACCAATACTTTTGCCACCAGCCCGGCATGCATCGCAGTCCCGCAAGCAACAACACAGACGCGCTCACAATCCCGCAGCACATCATCTGGTACGCCGTCCGCAGACAAATCAATCCTGCCATCCACAACACGGGATTCTATCGTTGCCTTCATTGCATCCGGCTGTTCCATAATCTCCTTTTCCATATAAAACGGATAGTTTCCTTTACCGCTTCTGGTAGTATCCCAGTCAATATCAATAAATTCCGTCTGATGCGGCTTTCCGTTGAGGTCAAAGAGCTTAATCTCGTCCTTGTGGAGCTCCATAATCATATACTCTGGCACAACCATATACTGCTTTGCCGCTGCCCCCAGCGCAACAACATCAGAAGCCAGCATTGTGCCGTTCCCGCTGTATGCTGCCACAATCGGGCTGACATTGCGGATAGCATAAATAATATCCGGCTGGTCAGCAAACATAATAACCAGTGCAAATGTCCCCTTCAGATACTGCACCGTCTTGCGGATTGCCTCATGGGGATCCCCCTGATAAAGCCGGTTCAGCACAGCCGCCACCACTTCTGTATCTGTCTGGGATTTCAACTCCTTGTGCAGCATAAAATGATCTTTTAACTCTTCGTAATTTTCCACAATCCCATTGTGGACCAAAAGGACATCACCGCAGCGGTGAGGATGGGCATTTTCATCGCTGACCCCCCCATGGGTAGCCCAGCGCGTGTGCCCTATGCCACAAGTTGATATTTTCTTATCCTTTTTACAGATACCTCGAAGGTCGTTCACCCTCCCGGCACATTTCCTGAGCTTTATCTTTCCAGTCTGCCCATTCAAGGTTGCCAGCCCTGCACTGTCATACCCGCGGTATTCCAAAAGCTCCAATGAATCCAAAATCTGGTCTGTTACAGACTCCCTGCCAGTATATCCAACAATTCCACACATAATTTACCTCATTTCTAAATAGATGATATTATTCTATGCCGCACCTTGCCGGGCCGTTATTCCCGCAGCGGCAAAACATACATACTTTCAAACACGCTATCTCTTTAGGAATTGTCAAGAAATAACTCTTCACAATTCCTTACCGATTTTTCTTATCGGTTGCCTTTTTCTTTTTTTCTGCCTTTTTCTTCTTCACTGCTTTTTTCTTGATGGTAACTCCCTTTGTCTTAGAGTATGCACTATAAACCCGGTTTCCGCAAGAATCAATTGCATAAGACCTTACCTGAACAGAATATTTATCCCCCTGCACAAGACCGGAATATGCCACAGAAGTCTTTGTAACATCCTGCGTTTTAACAGAACCATTCCTGTTATTTTTCAAGCTTACCTGATAACCCTTGATTCCGGAAACTGCGCCAAACATCAGCTTTGCCTTACCCGGGCTTGTGCTGGAAAAGGATTTCACCGACACTGTGCCTGCAGTTACTTTCTTCCACTTTGCATATAGATTGTAATCCGCTTTTTCGCTGCCTTTAACAGAAGTAATCTTCTGTTTAAAATCTGAAGCAGTATACCAGCCGTCAAAAAGATATCCTTTTTTTACAGGATTTTTAAATGTAAGGTTCTGTGTCGCTTTATAAGATGTTTTGTTGTCTTTATGGTTTGTTCCGCCATCCAGATGGTATGTAACTTTATATTTATTTTCTGTCTGTTTTATAGAAACAAGCACCTGACGCCCTGTCTCCGATGAAGAAATCTTCACATAGTATGTCTTTCCCTGCTCCACCGGAAGCTTTTTACTAAACTTCTTCTCCTGCGTAGCACCCCCGCAGCCCTCAAGAAGCGCACCTGTTTCATCAAACACCCCATACTCCCCTGCTTTGCCTGAAGCCGGGTCAATACTCAGCGTATAACTTGTATCCGAATTATCTGTAGTAAATTTAAGATAATCTATATCTGCAGGGCATTCTGATGTCACAAAATATTCTTTATTCAAAGCTGCTGCCAAAGCCCCCTCCTGCGTATCAGGATAGTCATCTGTTATCTCAGATACAATAATCTCGCCCGATGCGCCGTTTCTCCCCGACACTTTCAAATAATAGACAGAAGACGGCTTGAGGGAAAAGCATTCATAACCTTTATTTTCCAAATCAGCCTGTGCGGCTGCACTGCCCCCCGCTTCATCATATAATTCGACATGGCAGGTACCCTCAGCACCTGTCAATGCCTTAACCTGATAATAGGATTTCTTTTCCGTCGTTGTAAAATAATATACTCCGCCTCCTGCCCCCTCTGCCGAAAATGGATAAAGCCGCCCAAATCCCAAAAAAGACGCTTTATCAAACTCCGCACGTTTCACAGATAACACAGCATCATTCCTCATGCCATCACCGGCCGCCAGAGCAGAACCCTCCCCGGCTGTTGCCAGCACACAGCTAAAGAATGTCACTGCTGCCACTCCTCTAATCATCTTCCCAAACATAACCTTACCCCATTTCTATGTCTGAACAGCTACTTTGCTAAAAGCTCGCGTTCCAGCTCCTTTGCTTTTTTCCTCGCAACTTTTAATTTCTTTGCCTTCTTAAAATGCTTTAATGCCTTTTCCTTTTCGCCTGATTCCAATTTCTGCATACCAATTTTATAATGGCAGGATGCTTTCAGGTCCTTTGTCCATGGAATTGCGGAAGCTTCCCTGTAATTGGCAAGCGCAGCCTCATATTCCCCCATCTGCTGATGGACAAACCCTTTCACAAAGGGATATCCCGGTGTCCGCAGAAAAACCACGATAACAGCCGCCAGAACAGCAAGCAGCGTAAACCTTCTGATCCAGACCGCCATGCTCTCAATATGGGCAATCTCCTTTTTACAGGACTGGATCTGCTCTTTTACCCTGTCCCGGTATTCATCGCGCCTTCTAAGGCGCCTGAACTCCTCAATTGCATCGGCATAATCACTTTTCTTCTTTGCCGCCTCCTTCTTGCGCAGTGCCAGCTCATATGTCTCCTTAGCCCCTCTGGCATCAACGGCACAGGCCTCTTCCCTGCATGCCTGCATCCTTATCCTGGCATCCTTATAATCTCCCAAGGATTCAAACTTTTTTGCAGCACTGTTCAGCGCAGTAACCTTTCGCTCGAAGCGAAGCACGCATGTAACAGCTTTCTGTAAGTTCACGGCATCCATATATAGTTTTTCTTCCTTCGAAATCTTTTTCTCAAATAACTCCTCTGCCATCGGCATCCTCCATGGTTTGTCATGGTTTATCTGCTCCAAAATCTTACTATACCTATCTTTCCGTAATATGTCAAATTTATTATAATTTTGTGGCACATCATCCTAATCTGTTAATCCCGGATTTCTAACTAAATCCTGTCAAAATTACCTTAATTTAAGCCAGATGTAAATATTACTTCGGCGGTTAAATATCGCAGTAATAGTAACGCCGCCCAGTTACTTTAAGACAATGACAAATGCCTTTACATATTCCTCTGTGGAATTGCGGTCCAGCAAAAGCCTTCCCCCATGCATCCGCACAATTTTAGAAGAAATACTAAGCCCAAGCCCGCTCCCCCCCTTTGTACTCCGGGAGGCATCCCCCATAACAAACGGCTCAAATATATGTTTCGCCACCTCATCTTCTATCTGCACCCCAGTATCCCCAAACAAAATGCGAACCCTCTCCCTCTCCTCATCCCACAAAAGGCGGATTATTACACTCCCCCCCTTCTCCACATGGCGCAGCTCATTATTCAGCAGATTTGCCAACGCCCTCGAAAACTGTATCCTGTCCAAATCCCAAAAAATACATTCCTCTGGTATATCCAGTTCCATCCCGATTCCCTTCCGCTCAAAATCTGGATAAGAGAGGGCAATATTCTCGCGGAGAAGCTCTACAATGTCTGTGCGCTCCCTGTGGAGGGAAAATCCCTCGCTGTCTATCTTTACATATTCAAAAAGCAGGGAAATCAAATCATCCAGCCTCTGGGATTTATTGCAGATTGCATTCAGATACTGCTGTTTCTTTTTTTCATCCGTGACAACCCCATCCCTCAGTGCCTGTGCATAGCCATTCACCGTCGTAATCGGCGTTTTCAAGTCGTGGGCAATATCAGAAAGCATCAGGCTTCTCCTCTTCTCATATTCCAGATGCTGCTGTTTCTCCTTCCCCATCAGATTATCCATCTCCCTGCGGATAATCCGGCTGAAGCGCAGGGCGCCTATGATATAAGGCAATAGCGCAACCAGAATAAGAAGCAGCAGAATAATAAAGCATCCCACATAATAGAGGTTAAGAACCTCCCTGCTGTTCCCATGCAGTATGCTCCCTATCTCCTGCGGGATTTTCCCGTCAAAATACCTGTCCAGAAACTGATGGACCGACTGCGACGCCACCCTCGGCAGAAGAGAAAGAACCCCCTCCACAAACAGCCAGAAAAACATGGCATACAGCGTGCCGACATTCCAATAACTCAAAGTAAAATTATCAAAAAAAGGGCCTCCGACCCATTTTTGTATATAAGGAAACACAAGATATGAATATAAGATATTAATAGCCAGTTGGCAGACTGCAATGCAAAACATTACAAACAAAAATTTCTTAACTAAAAAGACAGTCATGTTTTTCTTTTCTTCCATACCTATGCATCCTCTCCCGCTTCAAAGCGGTAACCCAGACCGCGCACAGTCCTTATGTAACGGTTGTTATCATCTGACAGCTTTGCCCGCAGTTTGCTTATGCAGACCATAATATTATTATCCGCGATAAAATATGCCTCCTGCCAGCCATATTCATATATCTGCTGCTTCGTATAAATCTTTCCCGGATTACTCATAAACAGTTCCATCAGGCGGTATTCTGTAGAAGATAGTTCAATCACTTCCTTCCCCCTGCGAAGGACACAGCCCTCCAAATCCAGTGTCAGGTCCTGTACCTCAAGAACCTTCTTTACCATCTGGGAATCCTTGGCCCCAAGGGAATAAAACCTGCGGATATTAGAGTTAATGCGCGCTACAGCTTCCAAAGGATTAAACGGCTTCGCTATATAATCATCCGCCCCCAGATCAAGCCCCAGAATCTTATCGTTATCAGCAGTCTTTGCTGACAGGATAATAACCGGAAGATTGCTTTTCTCCCTCAATTCCTTTAAAACATGAAAACCGTCCTTTTTCGGCATCATAATATCCAGAATCAGCATAGCAACATCCCCGTACTCCTGCAAAAGATGCAATGCCTGCTCCCCGTCAACCGCCTCCAGCACCTCATAGCCTTCCTTTTCCAGATATAAACGCAGCAGCTCCCTGATTTCTTCTTCATCATCTGCCACTAAAATCCGATATCCCATACTCTCAAACCTCCTTTATACCATTTACGCCCTTGGCGGCTGCTCATACCAGCCCTGCTCCGTATCATGTTCCATACCATCATAATATACATTATGCGGAATCAGGTCCAGCCCCCTAAGTCTCCGGTAGAGTGCGGCATTCGTCAGCCTGCAGTACGGCTCCACAAAGAAAATACCAAGGACGCCAAACGTCATGGCAGACAAAATCTTCCACCCCAGAAACGATAAATCCAGTACAAATGCCTTCCACTTCTGCCCTTTCATCATCCTGCGGCTGTAAACAAAAGCATCCTTTGCTTCAATTGCAGGATTTTCAGCCACCAGATAGGGCACCAGGGAATATTCATAAGACTTTACAATCCCCGGTATCAACAGGAGCAACGACCACAAAACGGTATACAAATCCCTCAAAAACATAATGCCTGTCACATTTTTATAACTGTTCTCAAAAGCATAGAAAAACTCCTTGTACTGCGGCTTTGTGTCAAAGCTCCGCACATAAAACCTCATAACCCCCACATACAGCGGATTAATAACAAAAATCTCAACAACCACCGCACTGACAGCTACAATCAACGACAACACGAGCATCCCTACTACAACTGTTGCAAAAAAAGCAACTCCCCCATAGTAGTATTTTCCATTAAAAATCTGGTCAAGCAGCTTCTGAATTCCAGTTCCTGCCCCGATATCGACATTATGGACCGTTACACGGTTCCCCTTATCTGGAAAAGCCTCCGAATCAACCTTTATCTCATTCAATATGGGCTGCACTACCCCGGATACAATAGAACCTGATCCTACAAAAAGTGACAAAAGAACTGTCATAAAGACAACCCGCCAATAATGCATATGCAATACTGCTTTACTCCGCCCCTTCAAATCCCCCCGATTCCATTGCAGACCATTTTCCATATAAATCCTCATTTCTGCACACGTTCTTTGTGCATAACAAATTTGTGGCAAGTGTGCGCAGACACAAATTTGCGTGTGA
>RAYF01000028.1 GCA_003611745.1 bacterium D16-36
ATCCTCATTTCTGCGCACAATTTACGCTGAATCAGCACAACGGCAATACATTCCCCATAACTTGGCGCTGTACCTGCCTGCGGCTAATATCTCCGGCTGTAAGATGCCCTCTTCAGCTCTGAGCGATATACCTTGCGCCCCCATAAAATCATACAGGTATTTCCATAATTGCACTCGCCGACTACCACATAATCCTTATGCTTTTCTGTTACAATGACTGAGTGGCCGCTGTAGCGGATAACATCCCCCATCTTGCATTTATCAAATGAATTATGCTTTTTAATCTTTGCATTCCTGCCATAAATCAGATCACTCATTTTCCACGCAAAGCCATAACACTGGAATCCCAGAATGCCGTTTGGGCAGTTATAGTGATTGCAGGTGGATATGTCATCAAGGCTGTAATGGTGGCACGGTGTATTCGTAACTGTTGCGCTGTTATATTTTAACTTATTCATATGATTCCAATATTTACCCGAAGGATACAGCCTCTGCAGCTTTTTGAACTTATTAGCAATCTTCTGTACTGCGGAAGAATAAACGGATTTTACCGCACTAAAAGCGCCATATACTAAATTCCCCTGATACTTTACAAGCGCCCTCACCTTATAGCTCTCCGCCTTTGAAGCAGAAGTTTTATCCGTGCTCCATTTCACCGTATTGGCAGAAGAAACCGTTTTAATCTTCTGATAGGAACCGCCGCTTACCTTCCGGAAAACCTCATACCCATCAACACCGCTTACCTTTTTCCACTTAACAGTAACCGTCCCACCACTCCGGCTGACAGAGGAAAGGGTAACCTTTGGGATGTCTACACGGATACTCTCAGATGCCGAAGCTTCCTCTGACGGAGGCTTTGTCACAGGCATTGATGTAGGTTCCGGCGTCGCAGGCGTCTCAGGTATTCCGGGAGCCGTATCACTACTACTCAGCCGGAAAGCTGCCACCTTGTATGTAAAACGGATTCCCCTCTTGAACTTGTCATCCGTATAATAATGCATTGAATACTGTACATTTTTGACTGTGCCAATCAATTTGTATTCCGAATCATATTTACTCTTGCGGTAAATATGGAACCCATCATTATTGCCATCGCTAAACCATGACAGAGTCACCGAATTAGCAGAGTAATCTGCAATCTGCAGCAATGAAATATCAGAATACGGCTCACTCTCCTGTGTATCAGAGTCTACCTCATCCGGTACTTCCCCGCCTATTCTATGCCTTGATGCCTGAATCCCTGATAAGCTGCCCGCCATAGCCACGTGCTGGTTCCAACTGCAAAAATCCCCTGAAAGAAGCAATGACAATACCAATAACAGCAAGCCTATTCCCTGTATTCTCCTTTTCATAATAATCCCCATTTCCGCGCACGTTCCCTGCGCATAACAAATTTGTGGAATGATTTTTCAATATTTATCCCTTATTGAGAATACACCAGAAATGTGTCAAAAATATACCATTTAATCCATTAGTTCATCAGTCCACATCCCTGATTTTAAAACGTACAAGCCCAAGCACAAGGCAGATTGCCCCGATTACAAACAAGATTCCGGTAAATTTCGCCTGCTTTGCTGCTTCCAAGTCAAAATTTATGGCACACATCTGCATATTTTCAATCCAGTATGTATAAAAATACTCCTTCTTCGTCAAAAACTGCAAAATAGAGGAAGCCATTTCCCCACCCAGCAGGAACATGACATTGAGGCCGATTGACAGGCCGCCGGAGCGCGCAAAATGTGCAATCAGCATGGTGATTGCCGCATAGCTCCAGATAATTACAATCTGTCCAATTACAACCATAATAAATCTCCCAAATGAAATGCTGCCAAACCCGTAGCACAGACCTGTAACGATGGATAACAAGGCTGCAAAGGACAGTGAGATCAATGTCATGGCAGTAGACAGTGCAATAAATTGCCCCAGCGCAATCTGCACCCTCGACGCCCCACGGCTGACCACCTGCCTGACCGTCCGGTTCGTATACTCATTGGAAATCATCCCTCCTACAAACAGTGCGATGAAAATCAGAAAAAATGATCCGGATACAAAGCCTGCGTAAACATTGATGCCCCGCGTCCCCTCCAGCGCCTCTCTCCAGATTCCTCCCGCAAACCTGCCGTACAGCATGGCGAAAGCCTCAATCAATGTAATGCCAAGCAGGCACAGCGCCGTGACAAAAGTCACCTTGCTTTTTCTCACCTTGTAAAATTCACTTTTCATAATATCCAACATTTTAATATCCTCCCATTCTCTTGACAAAATACATCTCCATATCCTGCCCCTCTGATACAAGGCGAGAAACCAGCACATCATTCTGTACCAGCGCTTGGTTTATCAGTGCAGCATTCTCAATCTGCTCATAAACACCGAGCGATTGATCCTCCAGAATCCTGCATTCCCTTATATTACATTTGTCTGCCAGAACCCTCTGTGCCTTCTCACAGTCATTTACCGTAATGTGAAGATAATGTTTTACACGGTTCTCCAAATCTTCCGCACTAAATTCTTCCACCATGACGCCCGAATTAATAATGCCATACTTTGTTGCAATCTTCCCAAGCTCACCCAGAATATGGGAAGACATCAGTATCGTAAGCTGCCTTTTCGCATGCAGGCCAAGCAAAAGCTCACGGATTTCCCTGATGCCTGCCGGGTCAAGCCCATTCATCGGCTCGTCTAACACCAGAAACTCCGGATCTCCCAAAAGCGCAATGGCAATCGAAAGCCTCTGTTTCATGCCCAGCGAAAATTTCTTTGACTTTTTCTTATTAGTATCCGGCAAACCCACCAGATTCAACATAGCATCGACATCTGTAGTTTTTTCACACCCCTGCATTTTGCTGTAATAAATCAAATTCTCCCTAGCAGTCATTCCCGGATAAAGCGCAGGCTGTTCTATCACACAGCCTATTTTTTTCCTCCCTGCACCCAGATCATCTGACCCAAACAATGTAAAACCGCCCTGCGACGGCCTCGTCAATCCACAGACCATTTTCATTAATGTAGTCTTTCCAGCGCCATTCTTGCCGATAAAGCCATAAATATCCCCTTTTTCTACATGCATATCAACACTGTTCACTACATCTTTTCCGCGATAGGTCTTTGTAAGCCCTCTTGTTGTCAGTACTTCCATACCTCCCATTGTCCTCCTTTTTCATTTTTTCTTTTTAATAATATTTTATAGCTGCTATAGTAATAGCTTAACAGATAAAGGTTTATAGAACATAAATAAAACCTTAACGTTTGATTAAATACGGCTGACTCCCTAATTATTCAGAAATAGTAAAACAGCAGCCCTTTTTCAAAAGATTTCAGGCACGGTTTGGAAAAAAGTTGCACGATTAGAAATTGTTATCTGCTATACTAAAAGAATATCAAAAGGATAAAAGGAGGAGTACTATGCGTAATGAGCTATGAATGGATGGCGGAAACATCAGCAAGGCATTGGGATTTTGTGATTCAGGAGATTCATACACATTTAGCTGCTCATTATATTTTCCAAAGCATGTGTTCAAAGCGGAACCGTCAAAAATCAAGATAGAATGCTGGCTCGATATGGTTCATGATGATATTTGTATTGGAACGACAGACGGCACATACTACTTAAACCTGATTCATGAAGGGGATGAAACATTTTGCATGGCATATGACGCACAGACAGGCAAGTTATGTCCGCCGCGTGAAAGGGCTTGCCATGTGAATGCTCTGATGAGGGCAATTATTACAAGCTGAAAACAGAAAATCTACCCTATCTTCCGGCAATGCATAAGGGGGATACATCTGCCCTGACTGCGATTGATACCGAACGTGGGGGAGACGTAGTTGTAAATATGAAAATATCAGGGATTGGGCAGAATCTTTCTTCTTTTGTTTATTTAGATGATATTGCCCTAAAAGATAATGGAAGACAATCGTTTCTTTTGACTGTTCTGTGGAAAGCCTGTATGGATATAATTACTTTTACAGATATGAATCATCTGACGGCGAGCGGCAGGAAGAAGGCCTTCCGGAGATAACTACGATATACAACAGCCTTTTGCGGCAGTAGTCACTGTAATTTCCCCCGGAAGTTTTTCTCCACCTGCCGGCGCGGCAGCATCACCTGATGGCCGCACCCTTGGCATTTGAGGCGGAAATCCATTCCCACCCTAGTAATCTCCCACTGGTTCGTCCCACAGGGATGCTGTTTTTTCATCTTGATTACATCACCAATACTAAAATCCATTTTTGCACCTTGCCTTTCCCAAGTCAGTCTAAAGCCCTTCACAAAATCTGCTTGATGTCTTATATCCAATACACAACCTGTTATTTCATCCGGACCTTCTGGATCTCATTGAGCCAGCTATAGTAAGGGGTAATATCCTGCGCAATCGTATCCGTATCAATCCTTTTTGAGCTAAACATCGTCAGTTTCTGATATTCACAAACCGGCACCTCCACCGCCCAGTCCATCACCGTATCAAAACACTGTTGGTAAACTGCCCGCCTGTTCTTCCATGTCATAATCCCCTGCAGGCTGCCAATCGCTTTCTTCATCTTCTTATCCCTTATCCCAAATATATTAGGATTCTGCGATGTCCCGTACCGTGCATCCAAATCCATATCCTCAATCGGCCTGCTGCTGGCCCATATCTGCTGTGAACCTGACCCTAGCTTTTCCTGCAGCAATTCGTCCCCGTCAATCTCCCTTATCTTAAGTGTAATCCCTATGCCACCTAACGTTTCCTCCGCCTGCTCTATAACAGGATAGAGCGGATTGTCCTCACCGCCAGCCAGCCATACGGTGTACTGCAGCGATGCGCCCTCCGGTGCTTCCACTGCTTTTCGGTTCTCTATTCGGTAACCCGCAGCCTCCAGATATTCCAGAGCAATCCCTGCTGCTAACTCTGTCTTTGCCTTCGCCTCCTTATCATCCGTAAATATCTCCGTCCCATCCAAATCCTCAGAATAGGCAACCGCATAATTTCCTTCATTTTCCCAAGGGGACAGCCACAATTCCTGTGCTGCCGGGTAATTAACTATCTTTACCAAATCTCCGCCATTCTCCTGCAAAGCGCCGCGCGAAACACTGAATATCGTTGCAAGCGCTTTCCTGAGGTTTGCGGAGGCGCTGCTCCCCGCTTTTCCCCCCACAGACACATTAACTCCGTGAATCCCGATATAATGATATTCTCCATCACTGCAAAGTTCACTCTTTATCGTATTTCCTGTCAGCCCCCCATTTGAGTTGGCGGCAGCAATCCAAGGAAGCTCCTCGCTGCCAAAATCCCCTGAAATCACATCTGCCACCCCTTCTGTAACCTCTGTCACTTCAATCAGCGGATTAACCGGCTCCTCCGGGGAAGCACTTACCCCCTCCGTTTTCGGGGCGGCGTCCAGCTTTTCCTTAAGCTCTTTTTCTGCCTCTGCAAGAATATCCGTCATATCTTTTAACTGCAGATAAGCAATTTCCGGGCAACCCAGAAAATATAATTCATTCGAATTAAAATACGCTACATTGTCCTCCAGCTTAATAAAGCGGTATGCGCCTGCGCCGACCGGCGCTGTCTTATTCGCAAGAATCGCTGAAATATCTCCGCGCCGGAAACCAAACTTATTTTTTTCTACGTCATATTTTGATGTATCGCCATAATAGTGGAGCGCGCAAACCGGAATCTGCAAAGCGCCTGACATCTCCCTCTCATATCCTCTGGTCGTAATGGCCAGCTCATAGTCATTTATCTTCCTAATGCCAGAAATATTTTTTACCCTTTTCCCTTTATTTTTTGCCAGCAGAATCCTTGCCTGACGTTCGGTAAGGCGCTGTGCCTTCCTGCTGGTAATCCCCTTATCTTTTATATTTTCCTGAATCCAGCGCTGCAGTTTCGCCGGTTTTTGTTTCATATACTTTCTTACCTTCTTATCAGAAATCTTTTCAGCTTTCGTACTATCAGCCTGATAATTTAAAAGCCCCTTAATCGGCATATTTTTTAATGCTGCTTCCCCTTTATAGTCATTATCGCAAAAGACATACAAAGAAAAAATCACATCATCAATCGTTACCTTCTCCCCGTCACTGAAAATCAAATCATCCCTGATTTTAATCCTGTAATCTGTAATATCCTTCTTATCATCATACTGAATAGACAAATCAGCAGCACCATAATACGTATAGTCCCTGCCCTGATACTGCCGCACCTCCCCGTCAATCCCTTTGTAGACCAGCCTGCCTGCACGGTCATTCCGAAACAGTGGAATCTGGGTTAAATCCACCACCTGTTTATCTGATATGCTGGCCGCCGTAAATGGGTTAAACTGCTTTGAAAACCTCCCACATGCAATCACAAGCGGCACATCGGCCTGCCCATCGCCATCACCGGTAGCCTCTGCATTCCCCTTGTCAACCTTCGCAGTCGCTTTCGGAGTAGGTTTCGGCTCCTTCTTCTCTCTCCTGCACCCTGTACATCCTATCATAAGCGACACCAAAAGCACTGCCGCTATCACCCTCTTTATCCTCCTATGCATCCTCTTGCCCCCCTTTAATGACTCTCTGCAATAATATCAGCATACTCCCCGCCCGTCACATTACGCAAATCCTCCGGCGCCAGCAAAATCTGTACCCCCAGCTTTCCGCCGCTGACAATCATCTCACTAAGTTTTTCTGCGCTCTCATGTATAATCGTAGGATAATTCTTCTTCATGCCAATCGGCGTGCAGCCGCCCCTGATATAACCAGTCACCTTGTTAATATCCTTGACATGGACCATTTCAAGACTTTTCTCCCCTACCGCCCTTGCAGCCTTTTTCATATCAACTTCCTTGTCAACCGGAAGTGCAAAAACATAATACTGCCCGCTCTTCCCCGCCATGACAAGCGTCTTAAACGATACAGCATAATCCTGCCCTAACTGGTCAGCAATATGCACCCCGTCAACAAATTCTTCACATTCATAACAATTCACCTTGTATGGAATCTTATTTCTGTCTAAAATCCGCATTGCATTTGTCTTAACTTCTTTGCCCATTGCCTCCCCCATTCCATCTACGGCATCTTCTTTCTTAAAAACCGCTTTTTATACTTCATTGCCGCATAATCCGCTATCTTTTTCTGATAAACTACGTCTGATACGCCTCCAAGTATCCCCACCACGGGCATCCCCTGCACAAACTTCAAATACAGAAGCTCCTTTGCCAGCACGTACGATGTCCTCTCCATCTGTACTTTCTTTTCGTCACTAAATTCAATCCCGCTGATAATCCATTCGTCCACAGATGCATTTCCCTGCAGCAGTTCCTCCCCATGAAGCACAGAAACTTCAATCAACTTTAAGATAAAAAGCTGCTCTTCTTCTGTATCATACGAAAAACCATACGTCAATGCAAGTTCATAAATACTTTTTAAGATAACAGAAAGAAATAATGGAATATCCGGAAGCCCCATTCCAAGAACCCCCATTCCGAAACCTTCGACAGTAGAAATCACCATATTGCGCGCCCTGCTGCCAAATGCTTTTCTGCCAAACACCTTGACAGAATCCGCATTATTTTTCAGATTTGCCGCATACTCATCAATCTTATATTCCTGCTCCTTTTTCTCCCTGTCATACGTTTTTTCTATTATGTCTGTCCCTTTTTCAAAAATCAATTCAAACGCCTTGCAAAATGTCTTATCCAGCGTGTCTTCCAGTTTCTCAGGAACGTATTTTTCAACCTTTTTCTGCCATCCTGCCTCCCTTACCTGATATGCCTTTCCCAGAAACGCTTTTTCTGAACGCAACAAAGCATTCCATTCCTTCTTCAATTGGCTTTGATTCATCCCATCTCCCCTTTTCTAAATGAAATATTGTTCAGTATATCACATTCCTGCCTTGAAAATCAATTTTCCGTGGCACAGTTCACATATTACAAAAGCATTCCGATATATTAGATACCGCAGTTTTAGTCATTACTAAAGCAGGATACAATATAAATTGAAACAGGAGAGGGGCGCTGATATTGTTATCACTGGCAGTATGCGATGATATACCGGTAGAGTGTGCTGATATTGCAAAACAGATCAGCAGCATATTAACACAGTCAGGTATTAATTATACGATAAAAAAATTTTTTAGCGGTCAGGAACTGCTTGACAGCAGGGAAAGTTTTGATATTATTTTCCTTGATATTAAAATGCCCAAAATAAGCGGCATGGATTCTGCAAAAAAAATAAGAGAGCAGGGCAGGCAAAGCCTTATCATTTTTATTACCGCTGCAAGGGAATACGTCTTTGATGCCTTCGATGTGGCCGCATTCCAGTATCTCGTAAAACCAATCCAGACGGAAAAGCTGAAAAATATATTAGCTAAAGCAATAAAAAAATTGCAAAATGATACAGTTGCCGACTTTCTAATGATAACATCCAACCGGGAGACAAAAAAGGTATCACTAAAAGATATTTTATATATTGAGTCAACCGGACGTATCGCGAAAATCCACTGCCATTTCGGCACATTGGAAACCTATAGCCAGATTGGCATTTTGGAAGAAAATTTGTCTGAAAAATCTTTTTTCCGATGCCACAAATGTTTTTTAGTAAACCTTAATTATATTGATGCCTTTACTAAGACGGAAATAAGATTGGAAAACGGAGAGAAAATCCTGCTGGCCAAGAGGCGCTATGAAAGCTTTCAGAAAGCATTTCTATCATATATGAAAACAAAGGGCGGTATTATATAATGGAAAAGGAAATGTTATTTTTTTTAAGTATAATTATCCATATGGTACAGCTTATATGCCTTGGCTGGCTGGGCAGCATTTTTTTCCGGAAAAGGGAAAGGACAGCCGGAAAATTTATCCTCTTTTTATGTTTATTGACTCTTGCACAAATATGGACTGCAGATAATTACTTAATTTATTCTATTGCGCAGCAAATGCTGCTGATTCTGTTCTTTTATATGATTTTTTGCGGAAATCATTGGGAAAAGCTAGGATTGTCCGCCATATTGGCCGCTGTCTGGGAATTTACTTGGAATGGTATCAATTCAATCTTATCCATATGCGAGATTATTCTCTCAAATAATAAATTTTTTCCATTTGAAAGGGGAAGCGGATACGTTATTAGTATACTTTCTTTTTCAATTTCCACTGTTTTTATATATATGCTCTTTTACAAAACAAAACTGTCAGAGGGAAACTTTTTGCCTGAGGGCGGAAAAATCCTGTTTCCGATTGCAAGCCTTCTGCTGCTCTTAATCAATCTGTGTAATTTTGGCATTACCCGGGGCGTTGCCATGGTATCAGACAACGGGGCGGATTATTGGAATATTACCCATAATGAATTATTTACACATATGGAAGTGCTTACGGTTTCCGCACTATGCACGGTAATATGCCTTTCCCTTTTATTCGGCATGGACAGGCTGATAAAGTATATTACCGTAGACAATCTGCGTAAAATAGAAATCAGCCGTTACAAAGAAATGTTGGAACAATACAGGAAACAGTCAGATGTAAGGCACGACCTGAAAAATCACCTGATAAGCCTATCATCCCTTGCAGAGCAGGAAGAATGGGATAAACTAAAGAAATACCTGCAAAAAATCTATCATGAGGCTAATATGGACCGGAGCGATATCGAAACCGGAAACAGCATAGTAAATGCCATTATCAATACAAAAAGGCAGTCAGCCGTACAAAATGATATAACATTTGACTGCAATATCAATATCCCAAAACCGCTCAGAATCGATGACTATGATTTATGCATCATATGGGGAAACATACTTGATAATGCCATAAACGCTGCGGGCGTTACAAAATATAAATATATCTTTGTCCAGACAGAAATAATAAAGAAAAACCTGCTGATTAATGTAAAGAATTCCATTGCGCCCGATATACTGCAAAATGGCTTAGACCGGCAAAATTGGGGCACCGGCCTGAAAAATGTAAATAGAATCGTACAGAGGGAAAATGGCATAATGGATATCGAAATAAATGATACCGTTTTTGAGATTTCCATCCTGCTGCCAATCGTACAGGAATCCGCATATGACATAAATTGAACCAGATATACCACTTTCATAATATAAAACCTTTTTGGCGCCGAAATGAATGCAAAGACATAGACTAGAACATGTTTGAAAAATGTTCTAGGACAGAATGGAGGTATATTATGAAAGCTGGAAGTATGGAAGGATTGATTGGAGCAAGTATAAATATGGAATTGACACGTACCCCGTTTAGGGTGTATAAAGAAGCTGAACGCAAGGGTGATACGGCGGCGATGGAGCGTGCTATGGGATATGTCGTTGATTTCCAAGAGAAAGCGCAGGAGTGCAGTGACAGGGCGCAGGAGGAACTTCCAAAAGAATTGGAGGAAGAACGCAGGGAACAGGAGATACGGCGTGAAGAGGCACTTGAGCGCAGCGAGGAAACAGAAGAATTTATAGAAAGTGTGCGGAAAAATAATAATACAGATACTTCGGAGACAGACAGCGTAGAAATCAGCGAAGAGGGAAGGGCGGTGCTTGAAAACAGCACGCAGGCAGAACAGGCTTCCCCTGCTTTGGAGAGTACTGATGCCAAACTATATACCAGCGATGGGAAACCAATCTCTGCGGAACCGTCTGCCAAATCCGATGATATCAAAGTAAATATAACCATTTAAGGAGAGCAGAGCGATGTCTGGGAAACATATTTTGATTATTGATGATGATATACACATCGGAGATGTACTGAAAGAAATACTTGACAGGGAGGGATACCGTGTTTCCCGCGCTTATTCCGGGACGGAAGCATTATTCGTGCTGTCACAATCAAAACCAGACCTCGTACTGCTGGATCTGATGCTGCCGGGACTGAATGGGGAAGAGGTACTACCGCATATAAAGGGCCTGCCTGTAATTGTAGTGAGCGCAAAAGTTGACATTGATTCTAAAGTGGAATTGCTGCTTGGCGGCGCCGTCGACTATGTTACAAAGCCATTCCATTCAAAGGAGCTATTAGCCAGAATAGCTGCACATCTCCGCAATGCAGCTATTTCTGCCTCCTCCCCATCCCTGATTTTTAAAGACATTACACTCAATACAGACACGCATATGGCGTCAATCGGTGAAAATGAAATCAAGCTGACAAGAACGGAATATGCCATCCTTAAACTGTTAATGCAGAACCCCGGACAAGTCATTACAAAATCACTGCTGCTGGACCGTATCAGCGAAGACACACCGGACTGCACAGAAAGCTCCCTGAAAATGCACATAAGCAATTTGCGCAAAAAGTTCCGTGAAGTAAATGGAAAAGATTATATTGAAGCAGTCTGGGGAATTGGTTTCAAAATGAAATCTGATTAAATCTTTACAAATTCTTTACTGTTTTCTTTACCGCTTCCTTTACCATTTTGAAATAGAATGGCAGCATCACAAAAAAAGGGAGGAAAAACTAAATGGAGTATGTGTTAAAAACAAACGCCTTGAAAAAGCAATATAGAAATTACAAGGCATTAAACGGGCTCAACATGAATGTTCCAAAAGGAAGCATTTATGGCTTTGTTGGTAAAAACGGTGCTGGCAAGACAACATTAATCCGCCTGCTCTGCGGTCTGCAGGAGCCGACAGACGGAGAATTTTCTATTTATGGCATAAACAACCGCGACAAGGACATCAGAAAGTCCCGACGCAGGATTGGTGCTGTGGTAGAAACACCTTCTATTTATCTTGATATGACTGCTGAGGACAACCTCAAACAGCAATACCGCATTTTAGAGCTGCCTTCGTACGACAGCATAAACGATTTATTGAGGCTGGTGGGGCTGGAAAACACCGGAAAGAAAAAAGCAAAAAACTTTTCCCTTGGCATGAGACAGCGGCTGGGAATCGCAGTCGCCCTTTCCGGAAACCCGGATTTCCTTATTTTAGATGAGCCTGTGAATGGCTTAGACCCACAGGGAATTATTGAAATACGGGAACTTATTTTAGACCTCAACCAAAAGCAGGGTATTACTGTGCTGATTTCAAGCCATATACTTGATGAACTTGCACGCCTTGCAACACATTTCGGTTTTATCGACAAAGGCCATATTGTAAAAGAGATCAGTGCAGCAGAGTTAGAAGCTGCCTGCCGCAAATGCATTCACCTGACGGTATCCGACACCAGCATTCTTAGCCGCGTACTAGACGAAACCGGCATGGAATTCACAATTATATCTAATACTGAGGCTGAAATTTTTGGTGAAATCAGCGTGACAGAACTTGCGCTAAAGCTTTCCGCTCAAAACTGTGAAATCAAATCAATGGGGGAGAGGGACGAGGGTCTTGAGAATTATTATATCAATCTTGTAGGAGAGGGGGCGAGAAGATATGAGTAATCTTTTATCTGCAAACTTTATACGCCTGAGAAAAAATAAATGCTTCTGGGGCTGCTTCCTATTTATGGCGGCTGCAGCGGTCTATGTGCCTGTGATGCGCTGTATCAGCGTTGCAAATTCAGGATATAAGGAACGGCTTGACAACGGATTTTTTTTCGGTACTCTTTTTGTCTCTATCCTTATCGCTGTATTCTGCGGCCTCTTTACCGGCACGGAATACAGTGACGGCACTATCCGCAATAAACTAATTATCGGGCATAGGCGTACCCATATCTATTTTTCATATTTACTGACAAATGTATTTGCTGGATTAGCTATGCAGGCTGTATATTTTGTAGTGTTCCTCTGTATTGGAACTCCACTGATGGAACCCTTTTCCCTCAATACAAAAACACTCCTCTGTTTTATAGCTATCGCTGTTATGCTGCCCACTGCACTTTCTGCCATCTTCACAATGCTTGCAATGATAATCTCAAGTAAGGCAACCGTTGGCGTTATCTGTGTTTTAAGCATCTTTTTAATGATAATCGCAGGAACTTATATAAATTTCAGACTGCGTGAGCCGGAGACATACACGAACTACAGCTTCACACCAGAAGACGGGCTTCGTGAAGAGTTAGAAGAAAAAAATCCCCGTTATCTGGAAGGAACAGAAAGAGAGGTCTACCAGTTCCTATACGACTTCCTGCCGGGCGGGCAGGTGCTGCAGTGCTCTACATTAGATTCCAAAAATGCGCCAAGGCTTCCTGTATATTCTGGGATTATTTTTATTATCTCGACAGCAGCAGGCATTATAATATTTAGACAAAAAGATATAAAATAATTCCACCCGCGCGGTTGGATGGCGATTCATGGCACCCCAGACCTATGCAATTCGCAGAAACTGCCAGCCGCAACCGCACAGGTGAAAATAATTAGAAATGAGGTGTACCGTGATTTGGATTTTCGTCTTATGTGCCATTTTGATAATAACATCTGCAATACTTTCTATTAAAATTTTATTGATTTATAAATCAATAAAAGAAATCCGCAGAGGATTTTCGGAAAAGTTAGAAGACGATACCAATACACTGATTTCTATTTCCAGCACAGATAAAGCAATCTGTGCACTGGCAAATGATATCAACATCCAGCTAAGAAGACTCCGTAAGCAGCAACTGCGCTTCCAGCTTGGGGACACAGAGATCAAAAATGCTGTTACAAATATTTCACACGACCTACGGACACCTCTGGCCTCTATCTGCGGAAACCTGGATTTGCTGGAGCAGGAGGAACTGTCTGAGGCAGCATCACGGTATACCGAAGTCATCAGAAACCGTTCGGAGGTGCTAACACAGCTGACGGAAGAACTGTTCCGCTACTCGGTAATTATGACAGCGGAAAGCGATGGCATAAAAGAACCTGTCATCATTAATAATGTGCTGGAGGAATGTATCGCCGCATCATATACTGCCCTGACGGAGCGCAATATCTTTCCAGATATCCAGATGCCGCAGGAAAAGATAATCCGAAACCTTGACCGCTCAGCTTTGGCCCGTGTATTTTCTAATCTCTTAAATAATGCGGTGAAATATAGCGATGGCGATTTAAAAATCACCTTGTACCAGACAGGCGAAATTATTTTTTCCAATACGGCATCCGGATTGACGGAAGTGCAAGTCGGAAAACTGTTTGACCGCTTCTATACTGTAGAAACGGCAAGAAAATCAACCGGCCTTGGGCTGGCAATCACCAGAACGCTGGTGGAGCAGATGAAGGGCACAATATACGCCAACTATAAAAACAGCATATTAAGTATCTGTATTCTCTTTCCAGATATGGAAATATAATTTAATATTGTGCTAGATCGTGTTTGAAAATTGCTTTTTACAAGATATGTTTCACACTTTGTGGGAATGAGATATGTCCATAAATTTTTCACTCATTCAATTACCATGCGAAGTGGAACTAAATCAAACATTTTATATTCTAATGTGCTTTAACCCAAACATCATCATCTGCCTTACCTAATACCACTCATATCTTCAATCCCAAATAATTTCCAAAATGCCTCATTTGTCTTTTCTTTATAATCATAAAATGATTCGTCTGTCTGGTATACCGAACAGTTATCTGTAGCCGGAAATATCTTACCGCAAATTCCATCCTTCCGTTTCAGATACATAATATGATAAAATGGGCAAGCAGGAACGCCTTCTATTTTTTCCGCTGCATCAGAAAAATGTTTCTCAATCCAACGCAGTTTTTTTTCATCCGTAATAACATATTCCTCCCCTTCATTATAAAAAGAAACTTCGCTTAAACCTCTGATATCCTCTGGTTTAAAAAATTCACATGAGCCATATGGCTTATAAAATAACGGCTGGTACTTTATCATAGGCTTACCATCTTCCTCATACCAATATACCAAATCCCCGATAGTAGAACCCGTACACCGAATCCCGCTCTTATTCTTCTTCTCCCATTTTTCCCTGTCATACAGCTTATCCGGTAATTTATAATCTAATTGCAGCAATTCCTTTGTATCAATAGAATACTGATACATTGTCTTTTCTCTTACCACATGCAGATAAACTATTTTTCCATCCTCCGAAACATTAATTGCACAATAATGGTCTCCCTGCGTATAATTACAGCCAATCTCACCTAAATTCAACGACTGCACTATTTCTTCCGTTTCCTTAGAATAGACAAAAAGTCCAAAACACCCTCCAAAAACCATCCTTGTATCATCTTCATAATAAATACATGGTGGATCTGCTCCCCATATATCCGTCAGATTATATTCTGCCTCTTTTGCAGAAAGCATTTCTTTCTGCTCTGGCTTTTCCTCTTCTATTTTCTGCCCTGCCTCTTCAAGCTGCTTTGCAGGTATCTTTTGCTCCTTTGCAGGCTCTTTCTCCGGCTCCTTTGCATCAGTGAATGCAACAACCCCTGTAACACATATGAGCAGCAAAGTAAAAACAGTTACAATAATACTCCTCTCTTTCCCTCTCTTAATCATCCTAATCCTTACCTCCATTTCTGATTTTCCCATTTTCATAGCAGTCGCCGTACAAAACAAATCACGGTCCTTTCCAACCTGTATTAAAGATAGCAGGCTGTTTCCATAAGAAATACGTTCCTTTCTGTCCATATCCTTCATAACAGAACTGTCACACGCATATTCACAATCTCTTTTTGATACAACAGCAGCAATCCAGACAAGCGGATAAAACCAATAAACGGCAACCAGAAAGTTTCTTACATATCCCCACCAGATATCCCCATGCCTCCTATGGACATTTTCATGAAGAATAGCATGCCTTATCAAAGTCTCATTTTCCATAATCGTTTGCGGCAGATAAATTTCTAATGATAACCCTCTTCCCCGCAATAATAACGGGGTCCTGATTCCATTAGCCATATATATTTTCTGCCCACCATAATTAAGCTCTTCCCTGTTTTCTGCAAGCTGTCTGCGAAATGATTTCTCAGCCAAAAGCTGACACAACAAAATAGTTATTGTTCCAATTGCCCAGATAAAAAGCAAAACATACTTTAACTGCTGCCATTCCATCCAGCTCGGAATCCCATTATTTTCCAGAGGTTCTGTAACCGTTTTTTTGTAAGATACGTCCTTCTTTCCTGCCTTTTCTCTTAAATCCTCTGTCTGTTTCTTTTCTCCCTCCTGCCCATTTTCTGCAACTTTTTTCTTTTGTTGCACAAACAAATCTTCCCTGTCCATTTTTAAGGAGGTTGTTTTCACAAGATTCATAATACTGACGGGACTTTCCACCCTGCCCCTCTCCCACTTGGAAATGTCCTGTAAAACAGCAAATAACACCGGAATAACCAGTCCTGCTGCAAACAGCAGCCACAAGGAATAGAGAAATACATTACCCGCCTTTCCCCGAAAAAATTTGCGTACTGCCATAATCACCAGAAATATTACACTCGTTGATAGAATTATTTTAGTCATCCTGCTCACCCTCATTCAATATCCTGCGCAATTCCTCCAGCTCCTCTTTTTCAATTTTTTCCTGCTTTACCATCGTAGTAAGCATGAGTCCCAGGCTCCCCTTATATACGCGGTTCAGGAAATCCTTTGTCTCCTGTACACAGGACTGCTCCCTTTCTATTACAGGATAATAGTGCTTTGCTCTTCCAACAGTTTTCCATGCAACCGCTCCCTTTGCCTCCATACGCTTTAGCATCATGATAACCACATGCCGGTCCCAATTTGTAATGCCCTCAAAAGAATGCACGATATCAGCAATCGTTGCAGGATTTTTGTCCCATAAAAAATCCATCAGACGCCATTCAGCATTTGACAGGCTTATCTTTTCATTTTCCCCCATATTCAACCTCCCTTTATGGTATACATCTGTTTACAAAAATATGGTAACACACGTTTACCATATTGTCAATACGAATATGACACTGTTCCTTTTGACTCCAACCTCAAAGTTATGGTAAACTAGTACAGCGGATATTAAATTCCTGATAGTTATACGAAGGATATTTTTTCGAGTGTGCATGACAAAAAATGCAGTCGTAGCGGGCTACGACAAGGCTTTTTGTTGTGTGCAACCAGAAAAATAGGCAAGTTATTTGGTGTAGTTATTTAGAAATCGGTGTACTAGTATTTATTACGCACAAAGAAGGTGTGCAGAAATGAGGATTATTATGTATATTGCAAAGAAAAACCGTTATGACAATATGAAATATCTGCGCTGCGGCAAGAGCGGAATCTTTTTACCCCGGGTCGCACTGGGGCTGTGGCACAATTTTGGCTCTGTTGACTGTTTTGAAAATATGAAAGAAATGCTGTTTACTGCCTTTGACAAGGGAATTACACATTTTGATCTGGCAAATAATTACGGCCCGGTTTATGGCAGTGCGGAAGAAAATTTTGGACGTATTATGGAAAGTGATTTGAAACCATACCGTGATGAGATGATATTATCTACAAAAGCGGGATTTGATATGTGGCCAGGGCCCTATGGGGATTTCGGGTCAAGAAAATATCTGATGGCCAGCATAGACCAAAGCTTAAAGCGTATGAAGCTGGATTATGTGGATATTTTTTATCATCATAGGCCAGATCCCGGTACACCATTGGAAGAAACCATGGGGGCACTGTCCGATATTGTCAGGCAGGGAAAGGCACTATATGTAGGAATTTCAAACTACCATGCAGAGGATTTAAAAAAAGCTGCCCGAATCTTGAAAGATAATGGCACACCGCTTTTGATTACCCAGCCCAATTATAATATGTTTGACCGATGGGTGGAGAAAGACGGCCTGTTAACTGCTGCAGAAGAGAGCGGCTGTGGCGTGATATGTTTTAGCCCGCTGGCGCAGGGCATGCTAACTGATAAATATTTGAATGGAATTCCAGAAAACAGCCGTGCATCAAGAAACCATTTCCTAAAATCATCCAGTATTACTGAAGAGAAGCTTGAAGTAATCCGAAAACTCAATGACATTGCAAAAGAGCGCGGACAAAGTCTAGCCCAGATGGCATTAAGCTGGGTACTTCGAGATGACAAGGTGACAACCGTATTGATTGGTGCCAGCTGTAAAGAACAGATTGAAAACAATGTTAGGATTGTTGAGCACCTTGATTTTACTAGCGAAGACTTAGAGAGGATTGAAAATGTGATAAAAGTGAAAGCATGAGATGCATAAGGATAGTTCCTCCGAAAAATGAAATCCCCCTTAGAATTGTCATACCAATCTGAAAAGGGGGATTTTAGTATGGCAAATAAGTTTTTTAAAAAAAATTTAAAAAAGTTTCTATTTTCCTTTGACGAATCATAAAAAAAGTGATATACTTATTCATGTGCAGTTGTAGTACATCGGTAGTATATCAGCTTCCCAAGCTGAGGAGGCGGGTTCGACTCCCGTCAACTGCTTGTGTTTAAGAGCCGCAAAGCCTTATAAATGGACTTTGTGGCTTTATTAGTTAATCGCTTTCTCTGCTTACAACCTTAACTGATGTTTAAACTTTTATTTCCCAAATGCCAGTGCTCCATTAAATATTGAAATACTTATTCCAGAGAATGATTCTGTGCGGTTACTCTTCCCACTCTATGTAATTAAGGGGATATTAACTTCATGTATCTTTTAGAAGACCATAAGGCCCCTGACCACGCAACACTTGCGCAGTTTAGAAGCCTCCATTTTGCACTATGTCCCAAACTTATTCTCGCAAAAATATCCAGACAGAGGGCTCCTTTGAAGATATTTTATATTTTATAGGCTCTCAGCCACTTTTTTGTTACCAGTAATCCTTCTTCTACATGTTTATATACGTATAAAAAGCATTTATTTTCCACAAGAAGATTATGGTATATTATCGGCATGGGAAAACCATAGGGCCAAGGCGGCTACCCTCCACCACGGAGGGGCAAACCCTCCAGACCAAAGAGGAAAGGAGAGGATAACGATGATTACATACCAAGATTTTTTCTTGTTCTGTACATTCATTGTCGCCCTGATACGTCTGATTTACCAGATTTTGAAGGACAAAAGAAAATAGCCACCAACTACTGCGAATAGTTGACGGCGGTTTGTAAGTAACTGTCATTACTACGAGGGTAGCCGCTTCTATGGCTTTCCCTTTTCTATGCCCAATATAGCACATCTGTGGCGGGATTTCAAGCGTTTTTTCACGGGCTATCTTTCCGCTATCGCCTCTTTGATGTAGCCGTTTATAAAGACACTGGAACGCTTTCCATATACAACATATCTTTGCAAAGGTCAATTTGATTCCCCCAGTGTACGGAACTATCTATATTATCATCAATATTCCAAGCAACATTTCCGACTTCGTTTATAAAAACACTGCAAAATTTTTCTTCGTCCTTTAGAATATTGAAAACCCCTTTTAATTCATTTTTCATGCTATATTTTCGCTTTTCTCCATTATCAAAAGTAATCAGCAAAATATAATTTTCAAGCGGTTTTACTTCTTTGATTTTTCTTGGATTTGCAAAATATTTTTTTAACTCATTACCCATCGCAAGCCCTCCGTTATTTTAATGGGTCAATTTGGAACAACATTTCTTTCTGTCTTGCAAGATACCAGTTTTCTTTTAATTCCTCCTGATGCAATGCCGCCCAGCCCATAAGCATTTTTAATTGTTTATTAGGCATATCCCCATTTATTTTTTCGATTTCATTTATATCAATACAACATTCATATTCCCCATAGTAGGCGTGAAAATGCGGCGGCATATGGTCGCTATAGTTGATATAGATTTTAATTCCTCTAAACGTGCATATAATCGGCATTATCTTTGTCCCTCTCTTTCTATTTTTTCATCAACAGCGGATATTATAAATTGTGTCATGCTTATATCTCTTTTTCAGCTTCTTTCCGATATTTTTCTTTTAGTCCTTTAGGAACTCTTAGCCTTATATCGTCCGTCTTTTCGGTCATATATTTAATACCTGCTCTTTTTTGTGCTTCCGTATATGCCATTTTTATATTCTCCTTTCCAATAAGGGAAAAAGAAATAGCCGCCACTACTTACGATAGTGACGGCGTGCCGTTTGTAGGGGCGTAGTTCGTTGTTAATCGGAGGGTAGCCGCTTCTATGGCTTTCCCTTTTCTACGCCCAATATAGCACATCTGTGGCAGGATTTCAAGCGTTTTTTCACGGGCTATCTTTTCCACTATCCCTTCTTTGATGCAGCCGTTTACGGATTTACCGCTGGACCTTGCCCCACCGTCTAAAGCCAGCAGGATTGCGGTAGCTATTTTTTCATCTGCAGCTTTTGTTATAACTGAGCACAGCCTTCACAATGGCCTGTGCCACTGCATCTTTATTCTGCTTATACAGCTTTGCATCGTCTTGGTCGTCGACAAAACAGACTTTCATCAAAATGGCAGGCCTGTTTATATAGTTAAGGAAGTATAAACCACTTTCGGCCTTTACCCCCCTGTCTGTGAACCCTACCTGTTAATCTGCCTGCATATCCGTCTGGCAATATCCCCACGGATGCCACCTGTTATCCTACAGAGAACTTCCACGCCTTTTGTCCCCCCATCCGCTTTGGAATTGCTGCAGGCGTTAAAGTGGATGGATATATCCAGCTGCCGCTCCTTCGCGTTGCATTTTTTACATATTTTCTTTAAGACATCATTCTCAGGTTTTTTCTGGCTTCCGACGGCTCGCTACAAAAAAAGTGCTGGCTTCTGCTAGAACTCATTTTCCAAGGCTTTCATCTGTGCAGGTGAAACATACTACATTTCAACATACTCTCCTGTCCTTTCAGTTCTCCGCTTCATTTCATATACTGTCCGGTTTTTCCCATCCGCTATAGCAAGTTCTTTGATTTCACGCTCTGCATTATATATAATGGAATTTATAGTGTATCATTTATAACATTTCTACATATTGATAATATGCACAACTCTACTTGCACAACGTTTAATATAGATAGAATATTACTAAATGTCGCTAAACATGGAATTGTTTCTATTTCTATATATTTTCACCAGTTTACAACTTTTTGACCAAAAAAGATACAAACCCGCGTTTGGCTATGTATGAAAAAATCAAATACCGCAAAAAAGTCCTGCAAATGCTGGCGATGTTTGCAGAAGGGGTCAGACGGTATTTTTTCCTGCTATTTCTTTTATGCGTAATTGACTTACTACTGGCAATGATGGCTCCGGTTTTTTACAGTATGTTTATATCAGATGTGATTATCAGCGGAAAAGCTGCTATACTTGGGATTGTCATTGCAGGATATCTCGCAAACTATCTGCTGACATGCCTGACAGCATTTGTGGAAAACCGCTGCAGATATATGATGAAAAATACTGTCTTTGTACGGCTGAAAAAGAAACTGATCAATGGCCTCTTGTCAAAAGACTTCTCAGAATATGACAGGATGGACATTGGCAGGACAAAGATGCTTTTGGATGAAGACATTGAACATTTATCAGATTTTGTTGACGCACAATCAATTAATTATATAATCCAATATGTCAAAATGGTTATTCTGCTGATCGTCCTCTTCCTGATGGACTGGCGCCTTTCCCTGATTTTGGTGGCAATGGTTCCGATAAGTTTCCTGCTGCAGCACTGGAACGGAAAGCGCGCCCAAAAATGGGAAGACCTCATATGGGACAATTACCATACATGGGCTTCGTGGATGAATGAAAACCTATACAGTTGGAGGGAAGTCAGAACTTTAAACCAGCAGGAAAATTCCCGCAATACATTTATAGATTATATAGAAAAATATAGAAAATATTTCAGAATGCAGACACACTACTGGGTTACTGCCGTACTGGTTATTCCAAAAATAAAGGATGAATTTTTAATGCAGTTTTTGTTATATTTTCTGGGAGGAATTTTTATCTATAAGGGGTACTTGTCAATCGGGGTTTTACTGGTATTTGCAGAATATTATAAAATGCTTACCGATTCAGTAAAGCAGATAACAGATGCCGAGGGAAGCCTGCAGACAAACCGTTCTTATTACGACCGCGTCCTAAATGAAGCGTTCAGCACAGAAAAGAAAACGATTGATGCAGAAAAACTCATAGAGACACTGCCATCATATGATATTGAACTGCAAAATGTCTCTTTTCAATACGATGAAGGGGAACAGGAAATCTTACACGATTTTCAGCTGCAAATCAAAGAGGGGGAAAGAATCGGTATCGTCGGTGAGAGCGGCCGGGGCAAGTCTACACTGCTAAAACTGCTTACCGGTATGGCAGGGCCAACTTCCGGCAATATTTTAGTGGGCGGTGTCAATCTGCAGCAAATTGATTTGGACGCATTTTATACCAAAATAGGCTTTGTACAACAGGAAAATAAACTGTTTAATGATACCATTTATGAAAACCTGCTCTACGGAAATGAAAATGCAGACAGAAACGATATGATGGAAGCCTGCAAAAAAGCTTGCATTGATAAATTTATTTTAACGCTTCCAGACGGGCTGGACACTGTAATAGGAGAAAACGGCATAAAACTTTCCGGCGGGCAGAAGCAGCGGCTGGTACTGGCAAGGCTGTTTCTAAAAAATGCAGAAATATATATCTTTGATGAGGCAACCAGTGCCCTTGACCAGCGCCATGAAAATTTAGTCCAGAAAAACCTCCGCAAAATCGGCAGAAATAAGACAATTATCGTCGTATCCCACAGAAAATCCTCTCTGCAGATTTGCGACCGCCTGATTGACCCTTTCTCCCACAAGTGAAACGGCATAGTTAATAGTTACTGTCATATACATTCCCATTGCGTTGACATTCATTCCAAATTTGGAAAATTTTCATGACGCTCTTGCCAAAAAGGTTGTTTTTTCATATAATTTCATTTAAAATCAAAAACAGCAATATAGCAAAAACTTGACGGAGGCAAAATAAATGAATATAATCAAAGAAATCAAGAACAAAACGTTAAACATTGCACTGGAGGGCAGACTCGACACAACGACTGCTCCGCAGCTTGAAGCGGAATTAAAGCAGAGCATATCTGATAATGAAAGGCTGATTTTTGATTTTACGAAGCTGGAGTACTTATCCTCAGCGGGACTGCGTGTGCTGCTAGCGGCACAGAAGATGATGGACAAACAGGGGGAAATGGTGATTTGCAACGTGAATGACGTTATCGCAGAGGTGTTCGAGGTAACGGGATTTTCGGATATCCTCACTATTGAGTAAGGGGTGAGCGGTATGGAAAAACAATTATTCCGCAAGTCGAGCATAGAGCACGTATCCTCTCCTGAGCAGCTTAACGACTATATTAAAGTATCAAATCCGAGCGTCTGGATGATATTGGCAGCAGTTATTGTACTGCTTATTGGTGTGTGCGTCTGGGGAATTTTCGGACACTTGGAAACGAAAATATCAACGGCAGGAGCGTGTTTGAACGGCACGTTTACTTGCTATGTTGCCGAGGAAAAAATCGGGAATATCAAGTCGGGAATGGAATTAAACGTAGACGGGAAAACGCTTTCCATATCGGAAATTTCTGCAAAGCCTGTTGCGGTAAGCACGGATATGGACGGTTATCTGCTCTACCTCGGCGGATTTTCCGAGGGCGATTGGCTGTACGAGGTCAAGGCGAACGGCACGCTTTCCGATGGTACATACAAGGCGGAAATAGTAACGGAAAGCGTTTCCCCAATGTCGTTTATTCTGAATTGAGGTTGTGACTATGAATACGAAAACTATCAAACAGCCGATTAGAAACAGCACATACCATAGAACTCGGGTGGCAAAAGTTCCCGTGGTAATGCAAATGGAGGCTTTGGAATGTGGTGCGGCTTCACTCACGATGATACTCGCATATTATGGAAAGTGGATACCACTCGAGCAGGTGCGTACAGATTGCGGCGTGTCACGCGATGGATCCAACGCAAAGAACGTCCTAAAGGCGGCACGAAGCTACGGGCTGACTGCCAAGGGCTACCGCTACGAACCCGAGGACTTGAAAAAAAACGGATCGTTCCCATGCATAATCCACTGGAACTTCAACCATTTTGTGGTATTGGACGGCTTTAAGGGCAATAAGGCGTACCTTAACGACCCCGCAAGGGGAAGCTATTGTGTGCCTATGGAAACGTTTGACAAATCATTCACGGGAATTTGTCTGATGTTCGAACCTGGTGAAAGTTTCAAACCAGGCGGCAAGCCGAAAAGCATGCTGTCGTTTGCAAAAAAGCGTTTAAAGAATGCGGGTACAGCAATAGCGTTTGTGGCGCTGACGACAGTAATTTCTTCGCTTATTGGAATAATCAATCCTGCGTTTTCAAGAATTTTTCTGGACAGACTGCTTACGGGTGAAAATCCCGAATGGTTCAAGTCCTTTATTTTTGCGTTCGCAGGAATGAGTGCGGTGCAGCTTATCGTTGAGTGGATTCAGACTGTCTATTCGCTGAAAATAAACGGCAAATTGTCGGTCGTTGGCAGCACGGAATATATGTGGAAGGTGCTCCGTATGCCAATGGAATTTTTCTCGCAGCGTATGGCGGGAGATATTCAGCAGCGGCAGACTATGAACGCCAGCGTGGCACAGTCGTTGGTACAGACGTTTGCACCGCTTGCACTGAATACGATTATGATGCTTTTTTATTTAATCGTTATGATACGCTATAGCTTTATTTTAACACTTGTCGGACTGGCTTCGATAGTTATAAATATCGCTGTTTCGAAGATTATCTCCAAAAAAAGAATAAACATCACACGCATACAAATGCGTGATTCGGGCAAGCTCGCAGGCGCTACCGTCGCAGGTATCGAGATGATAGAAACCATTAAAGCGAGCGGTGCGGAAAATGGATTTTTCGAGAAGTGGGCAGGTTATCAGGCGAGCGTGAATACGCAACAAGTGCGGTTTGAGAGGCTTAATCAATATCTTGGAATGATACCTGTGTTTGTTTCATCGCTAGCGGATACTGCTGTGCTTATTCTGGGCGTTTATTTCACGATAAACGGGGAGTTCACGGTGGGCATGATAATGGCGTTTCAGGGTTTTCTAAGTTCGTTCACCGCACCTGCACAGACGCTTATCTCGGCAGGACAGACGCTTCAGGAAATGCGTACACAAATGGAGCGTGTAGAGGATGTTATGGAATACCCCACCGATGTAAATTATGATAACGATATGGTCTCCGAGGACGAGAAGTACGATAAATTATCGGGAAATATGGAACTCAGAAACGTAACATTTGGCTACTCGCATCTTGCCGAGCCACTGATAAAGGACTTCAATTTAACGCTGAAAACGGGCAGCAGAGTTGCGTTTGTCGGCACTTCAGGGTGCGGAAAATCCACGCTTTCAAAGCTCATCTCAGGCTTGTATAAGCCGTGGAGCGGCGAAATTCTCTTTGACGGAAAGCCGATAGAGAAACTCGACAGAAGCGTTTTCACAGGCTCGCTTGCGGTCGTAGACCAAGATATAATCCTGTTTGAGGATACTATCGCAAACAACATCAAAATGTGGGATAATTCGATAGAGGATTTTGAGATGATAATGGCAGCTCGCGATGCACAGCTTCATGAGGATATTATGCAGCGTAACGGCGGATACAATTACAAAATAACCGAGGGCGGCAAGGACTTTTCGGGAGGTCAGCGGCAGAGAATGGAAATAGCCCGCGTTCTCGCTCAAGATCCAACGATAATCATACTTGATGAGGCAACCTCTGCACTTGACGCAAAAACAGAATTTGAGGTCGTGAAGTCCATAAAAGACCGTGGAATTACCTGTATTGTTGTGGCACACAGGATGTCCACCATTCGCGACTGCGACGAGATAATTGTGCTCGACAACGGTGTTGTTGTCGAACGCGGAACTCACGAGGAGCTGTTTGCAAAGGGCGGATATTACACACAGCTTGTCACTAACGAATAAAGGAGGCACGAAAAATGGGTTGGTTCGATGAACAAATAAAGCAGCGTAAACAAAACGACAACGCTGTTTTCGCAGACTCCTTTGTCAACATTGCAGGTGCAGTTATGGGCAGTCGGGTTTCGGCAGCATTGAATGACGAGCGGCAAATAGCAAAAAATGCATTTGACGAGATTCTGAAATTTTATCACGTGAAAACGCGAGAAATTCCCGATAACATCAAAGAACGTAACGAGCAGCTTGAATATCTGCTCCGACCGCACGGAATAATGCGCCGCACGGTAACACTCGCCAAGGGCTGGTATAAGGATGCGATCAATGCAATGCTCGGCGTTCGAAAGAGTGACGGCACGGTGGTCGCACTTATTCCGACAGGGTTTTCGGGATATTCGTTCACGGACCAAAAAACGGGAAAGTGCGTGAAAATCAACCGAAAAAATCAAGATTTGTTTGAGGAAGAAGCGATAGCATTTTACAAACCGCTGCCGTTGAAAAAGCTTGGTATTCCCGATTTGATGAGGTTTATTCTGGGGACGCTCTCCCCTGCCGATTTCGCACTGATATGCGCCTCAATGCTTGGCATAACGCTTATCGGAATGTTGTCTCCAAAATTAAATAATCTGCTTTTTTCAACGGTAATCGAAAGCGGAAGTATGCAGCTTTTGTTCGCAATAACCGTGTTTATGGTGTGCGTTACGATAAGTTCTCTATTGATAAATGGCGTGAAATCGCTTATCATGGCACGAATCAACACGAAAATGAGTGTTTCAATCGAAGCGGCAACGATGTCACGTGTGTTGTCGCTGCCTGCCCATTTTTTCAAGAATTACGGTTCGGGCGAGCTGTCCGCAAGGGCACAGTGCATCAATTCGCTCTGCAATATGCTGGTATCAACGGCATTGTCATCGGGGCTTACTTCGATTTTCTCGCTTTTGTACATATCGCAAATATTCGTATACGCACCCGTGCTGGTCGTGCCATCGCTTATCATCACGCTTGTAACGGTAATGTTTTCGGTAGTTTCGGCGTTCGTTCAGATGAAAATAAGCAAGCAGCAAATGGAGCTTTCCTCAAAAGAGAGCGGAATGTCCTACGCACTTATTTCAGGTGTGCAGAAGATAAAGCTCTCGGGTGCGGAAAAACGTGCGTTTGCACGTTGGGGAAATCTCTTTGCAGAGGGTGCACGGCTGAGCTACGACCCACCAACGTTTCTCAAAATAAACAGCGTGATCTCAAGTGCTATCTCGCTTGTCGGAACGCTTGTGATGTACTATTTTTCGGTTTCTTCGAGAGTGTCTGTCGCTGATTATTATGCGTTCAACACGGCTTACGGAATGGTTTCAGGAGCGTTTATGTCGCTTGCGGGAATTGCACTGACAGTAGCACAGATAAAGCCTATTCTGGATATGGTAAAGCCTATTCTGGAGACAGTTCCCGAAATTTCCGAGGGCAAGCAGATGATAACACGACTTTCGGGCAGTATTGAGCTGAATAACATTTCATTCCGCTACAACGAGAGTATGCCGCTTGTGGTGGATAACCTGTCGCTGAAAATTCGTTCCGGGCAGTATGTAGCGATAGTCGGGGCTACGGGGTGTGGGAAGAGCACTCTGATGCGGCTTATGCTTGGTTTTGAAACACCACAGAAGGGTGCTGTCTACTTTGACGGCAAGGATATTTCAGATGTCGATTTGAAGTCGCTGCGGCGTAATATCGGTGTTGTAATGCAGAATGGCAAGCTGTTTTCCGGGGATATTTTCTCGAACATCACGATATCTGCACCATGGCTGACTATGGACGAGGCTTGGCGTGCTGCCGAGCTTTCGGGTATCGCAGAGGATATCCGCCGTATGCCGATGGGAATGCACACGATGATTTCCGAGGGTTCGGGCGGCGTTTCGGGAGGTCAGCGGCAGCGACTGATGATCGCCCGTGCGATAGCTCCCAAACCTAAGGTGCTGATGTTCGATGAGGCGACATCTGCACTCGATAATCTCACGCAAAAAACCGTTTCGGAATCGCTGGACGGGCTGAAATGCACCAGAATAGTTATAGCACACCGTCTGTCTACCATAAAACAGTGCGATAGGATAATCGTACTTGATAAAGGAAAAATCATTGAAGATGGAACATATGACAATCTTATAGATAACGGCGGATTTTTTGCAGAGCTGGTTGCGAGGCAAAGGCTGGACGATACTGTAAAAACAGGGACTTGAAAAAAATTTTGAAAATTTATTATCCCTTTTCGAGTTTCATTCGTATAAAAGTATGAAGGCAAGGAAAGCTGCGATTAAATGTTATACTGAACGGTCAAATTTTTTGACCGACAGTATACATATACTCTCAAATAATCACGGAGGCAGTCAATATGGAAAAAAGCGAAATGATAGAAAAGGCAAAACAGGCGAACTCCCTCGAAGAACTTCTGGTTCTGGCAAGGGAGAACGATTATCCTCTTGATGAGGAGGGTGCGGGGGAGCTTTTTGAACGGCTTCATAGTTCGGGTGAAATATCCGATGAGGAGCTTGACAATGTGAGCGGTGGTGGGTGCGGAGATTACTTCCATGTTTGCCCACGCTGCGAATATCCACTTGAGAAATGTGACCAGGGCTGGCGATGCAGAGCATGCGGTTATACTTCTGGTTCATAAATTTCAGAAATGAAAGGAGAGATAATTTATGGAAAACAATAAGAAAAACAAAGAACAGCTTAACAGCTTAAAAAAGGCTGTGCAAAACCCTTCAGAGAACAAGGAAATCATCGGTGAACTGCCTGATGATGCACTGGATGGAGTAGCGGGCGGTGCGGTTCTCGACTCCTCGTTCTATATTGCACGGTGCAATAAGTGCGGTTGGCAGTCATGTCCATTTGATAATCGTGGAGAGAACGATCTTGTGGTGATCGTGTACGATCATTGTTCTGCCCATCCGAATTGCGATGGAGATTTTGCCGTGTTTAATATAAACAGCAGAAATGTAAATTTCGGCTGACACAGATTTGAGAGTATATCAAATGAATCGTTACATATTAAACCAGAATATCGCCCTGCGTTCGTGGCAGTTAGTACCATATGCGTATTATATAAAAGGCATTCGCAACGCAAAGGGCTTGAAAAAGGATGAGTTTGAAATCCTTTTGAAATGCGATGGTAAAACAGAGCTTGACGAAACTTCGCCGCTCGTTAAACATTTTACAGAAAACGGTTTTATTTCTCCCATTAAGAACGGCAATGAACTTTCAAAGTGGCAGAGATATCTCGATTGCGATAATCGATATTTCCCTGCCATAAACTGGATGATAACGGGAAAGTGCAACTACAATTGTCTTCACTGTTTCAACGCCGCCGACAATGCACCGTCAATGAACGGGTGGACGCTTGAGGAAGCGAAAAAGCTGACAAAGCAGGCACAGGAGTGCGGCATAAACGCCTTTACTGTAACGGGCGGCGAGCCTATGGTTCATAGGGATTTTTTTGAGATTATCAAAAGCATATATGCAAACGGAATGTACGTCGATGAGTTGAACACAAACGGTTACTTTCTTGACAAAGCGGCACTTGATAAATTTAGAGAAATCGGCTGTAACCCTCTTATCAAAATATCTTTTGACGGACTCGGACACCACGATTGGCTGAGAAACCGCAAAGGTGCAGAAACAGATGCACTTCATGCAATCCGTCTGTGCATTGAAAACGGCTTCACCGTAAAAGCACAAACCAACGTCCATCGGTTAAATGTTGACTCTATGCTTTCTACCGCATATATGCTAGACGAGATGGGCGTTGAGGAAATGCGGATAATTCGCACCACGGAATCGCCACGATGGAAGCAGAATGCTGGTGATTCATGCATGGAGATTGAGGAATATTACCAAAGAATGTTGGAATTTACCGAGAGCTATATCAAAACGCCACACCAAATGAAAATAGATATCTGGCAGTTTCTTACACTGTTTCCACAAATGAGATCATATCGTATGCGTCCCATTGAATTTGCCCGCAGCGAGTATAGGGATAGTATGCCCGTATGTCGCGGAAATCGTGGCATGGTGGCAGTCGCTGCGGACGGGAACGTATATCCCTGTATGCAGATGTCGGGATATTACAGTGCCAAAAATGATTATTTAGGCAACGTTAAAATGGAAAGCTTGCGGTCTATCCTGCAAAAGGGTAAGTACTTGAACGAGGTCTGTGCTACATTGGGAGACTTATCAGGCAAAAACGAAAAATGTGCAAAGTGTCTGTATTTCAGGCACTGCGGAGGCGGCTGCCGTGCGTTGGCTCTGGCGCTTACAGGTGACAAATTCGGAGTAGATCCTGCCAAGTGTACATTTTTCCGGAATGGTTGGTATGGAAGGATAACCGAAACACTTTGCGAGTGGAAAAATATCATGCCTATGGAGGTCGGATAATGGAGAAGAAATTGTGGGAGCTGTTTGACTTTCAGAAATTTTCGGGTAACGTGCGTCTAAAAAAAATGATAGCCGATACCGAAATGCGATACGACAACATGCTTTCCGATGACGAACTTGAATGGGTAAACGCTGCAGGAGTGCTTATCCCGCTGAAGAAACAGGAGGATGAACCCCGATGACTGAACTATGCACAAACGCTGAATTCGAGCGGGTTTATGCTGATTTTAAGGACAAGGTAACGCAATATGTATATGGGAGAATACCAAGCGTGCAGGATGCAGAGGACATCGTCTCTGATGTTTTCGTTAAGGTGTTTAATGGGCTTTCGGGATTTGATCGTGAAAAAGCCTCTTTGTCAACTTGGGTATATATGATAGCGCATAATACTGTTATCGACTATTACAGAACGACAAAACCTGTTTACGAACTGCCAGACGATCTGTGCTGCGATAATAATATTGACGAGAGATTGCTGAACAATGAAATGCTTGAAAGTCTTGCAAATGCACTGGAACAGCTCTCTGGACGGGAACGAGATATCATTATTCTACACTATTATAGTGGAAAAACGCTGAAAAGTATCGCAGAAAAAATGGATATCTCGTATAGCTACGTTAAGGTGCTGCACGGAAACGCACTGAAAGCTTTGCACAAATTAATGAGCAAAGAGTATCTCTGAAGGTGAACACTGTGGTCGAATGTTATCATTTTTTTGAGGGTGTTCGTGATGTCCTGTGCAAGCCTTTTTGTATTGCTTTATTTCGGCCAAAGCCCATGGCTGTTTTTGTTTTTTGGAGAAATATTAACGCTGATTGTTTGGTTTATTTCAGCGGGTATATCTCACAAAAACAAATCTCGTTTTTTATTGTTAGATAAATCCTTAGAATTGTCGGGAAACGTGATAATTTTTCCGTAAACAAGGAAATTCAGGCACAGCTGGACGATCTGGTTAATTTCACAAACGCAACTTTAATTTATGTTGCGGCGGTAGATAAAACCGGCTTCTGAACGCTTACATACATCTACGACAGCGTTAATAAAAGCACAGGTTTTGAACGTTATCCGTTCGGTTTTTCGCATATCAGAGTGAATGAAAAATACGTCAACAATGTGCACAATATCATCACAAAAGGGGAACGGGCTACTCTGTGAAAGCAACAGCGAGGGCTTGTTTATCACTGCGTTCGAGGTCGGCGATAAGATATTCCAATACACGGACGGCGTTACCGAGGCTATCAATGCGAATAACGAGCTTTATGGTATGGACAGACTTACGAAAATTCTCAGCACTAATTCAGCACTTTCACCATCAGAGCTGCTGCCGAAAATAAAATTCGATATCGATGAATTTGTAGGTGAAGCGCCACAGCTTGACGACGTCACAATGCTTTGTTTGGAATACAGGGCGAGAATGGAGGATTAAGATGAAGGAGCTTACAGTTGATGCAACGATAGAAAACGTTGCTGCCGTTACTGCGTTTGTGGATGAGCAATTGGAGCAGCTCGACTGTCCTATGAAAACTCAGATACAGGTCGACATTGCGATTGATGAACTGTTTGGCAATATTGCAAACTACGCTTATAATCTCGAAATCGGTGTGGCTACCGTTCGCATTGAAGTTACCGAAGATCCCCTCGCCGTTGTGATAACCTTTATCGATAACGGAGTTCCCTACGATCCGCTTGCAAAAGCTGATCCCGATGTAACCCTTTCTGCCGAAAAACGACAGATCGGTGGGCTCGGTATCTATATAGTCAAGAAATCTATGGACAATATTTCTTACGAATACAAGGACGGGATGAATATTCTTACTATCAGGAAAAATATATGAAGGGGTAATTTGTGCATTTTAATTGATACCTTTATAACGACAACAAAAAAGGCAGGAACTCTAAACAGGTATCCTGCTCTTTTTTATTCGGAATCTGTGAGAAAGGAGTTGCCATGCCCAGATCCACCTATAAATAGCAACAGCTTAATGCGGAGTAGCAATGATAAAATATAGAAATTGATTTCCATATTTTATCCATTAATATGCTTATCCAATTTTTCAATCAAAAGTTCCAGATTGCACTGATGCGCCTGACATGCCTGCTCCAATGTCTCTTTCGGAGACATGTGGCATGCGGCGCAGTGCATTCCCATCTCATCAAAGCACTGTACGGCCGATGGATGATACTGTAAAATTGCCCCAATCAACGAATACTTTGTGATAACCATGTTAACCCTCCCCTAAAGCCTTTTTTAAATCTGCAGCATACCTTTTCTGCTGGCTTTTAAGATAACTTTTAACAAAAAGCTGCTTTAAGATACCTTTTACCTCCACTTCCTCAATAAAAGTAACTCTCGCCCTGCCGTTCATTTTTTCAAAAATTCCTGTCCAGTGCCCTGTCATATTACTATTTTTCATATTAAATTCATACCGCTCATGAGGAATTTTGAGTGTTACCTCAAATTCAGTCGGATATCCCTTCTTTGTGTATTCCACAAAAGAATTCCCCCCGCCACTCACTTCTATTTTAGACAAATCACTTCGCCATGCATAATTACTGTTATCTGTTACCACCTGCCAGATTTTATCCACACTGCTTGCAAAATCTACCGTATATTCTGCCTTCTTCATATTGTTCCCTCTTTTTCTATTTATATTAATGATAATCTTACATTGTCTCCATCTGCTATCATCTCAAAAGCCCGTCCCTATGATGAAACAAGTCAAAATTACAAAGTTACGCAACCGGACTAACAATATACTGATATAATACACCTGCCAGAGCAAGCTGCGCCAACAGAATACATGGCATTCCCCAGACAAAATACCAGTGCCTTGTCTTATGGTGGAATATCCGCATACCCAAAATTGCACCGATGCTCCCCCCCAACAATGCAAAAGTAAACAGTGTCTTTTCTGGAATCCTCCATTTCTGCCTTCTTGCTTTGCTCTTGTCAATCCCCATCAGGAAAAAACTTACTAAATTAATTCCCAATAAATATACTGCCAAAATTACGTATCCCATGTTTAACCTCTTTTCCCACACGGCAATCAACTTTAAATATACAAGATACTAACCCGTTACTGTTCACTCCAAGCCCAGTAACATTAATCCAAAACTGATTTTCCGTTTTTCTCAAAAAAGACTTGAAATCTTCGTCCAACTAAGATATAATAGCATTTGTGATTGCTGATATGGCTCAGTCGGTAGAGCGTCACCTTGGTAAGGTGGAGGTCACGGGTTCGATTCCCGTTATCAGCTTCTATGCGGAATCCTGTTTTTACGGTTTTCGCTTTTTTTATGACAAATTCCGTGACAAAATTATTTTAAATACTTTCTGTTGACATATCCAACCTTATTTCCATATTTTACTTTAGCATACCAGAGTTTTTTATGCAATACCTGCACGCACTCTTTATCTGGAATCCTTTTGCATTCCAAATATCATCCATTTCATCATCAAGCCGTAAATAAAAGGGCAATAGACTTTCTCTACTGCCCTTTTCTGATTCTAAAGCGCTACTTTTTTATGATATTCCTAATTTCTCTTTAAGAAGCTGTATCCCTTCGACTACTGCATTTACACGTTGTGTTTCCATTGCGTCCGCACATTTTTGTATATCTGCAATTTCAGTCGGCGACATTCTAAAGCCTACTTTTTCAGTTCGGGGATTATCCGTTGGTCTACCCATTTTTTTCTTTTCTACGGTTCATCACCCCTTTATTCCTTGCCTTTTTGTCCAATAAATGATATTATTTATTTGGTATAGGGGCAGTGGCAAGTACCGCCCCTTTTGTGGTTTAGCCCTGTTTAGAAATAAATAGGGCTTTTAGTCTTCCAATGTCTTTTGCAGATTGTCAGCGATTTTTGTAAGTTTTTCATCTTTCTTCTCGCTTTCCTTTTCTTCCATCGCGTCTTTCAGAGCGTCTAACAGAAATCTTACAAAACCATTGAACTGTTTGTCTGTCATTCCCATATCTACCATTTGTTCTCCTTTCCAGCTTCCTGCCTGCCTTACTCGCCAAGCATTTCCTTGACTGTAATTATATTATGCATTATGGTCGACCAAAAGTCAATAGCTTTTTAAACAAAAAGAGAGCATTTCTGCCCTCTAAAAGTATAACATAAATTTAATCATCAAGGTATGTATCTCTTATATTGCCCAAAAGCATATTGCCCCTTGCCTTACTTGCCGATAAAACGTCCTTTTGCCGGTATGCAATCTGCACCAGAGCGTCAAAGACTTCATTCCATGTGCGGGGCAGGCTCATGCAGCCTAAAGTTTCTTAAGTTTTGCCTTAATCCTCTGCAGCGCATTATCAATCACTTTCGGAGTTTTCCCAAGTTTTTCAGCAATTTCCTGATATGTCAGCCCCTTTAGGAAAAGATCTAATACCTGTGTCTCCATTTTGCTCAGCCTGCTGATAAGCATACGCTTCGTGTATCTGGCGCTCTCCTCCCCGATTACAATCTCCTCCGGATTTTGCTGCCACGCAGACCCCGCCCTGTCCAAAAGAAGCGTCCGTTCCAAATTATTGGAAGCATCCTCCCCCTCTGCTGTGTCTATTGGCACATACGAATTGAGTGGAATATTTTTCTGGCGGTTAGACAGCTTAATTGCCGAATAAAGCTGTCTGGAAATACAGAGATTGGCAAATGTCTCAAAGGCCGTCTCCCTGCCTGCATCATATGTGCGGACTGCCTTAAACAGCCCAATCATACCCTCCTGAAGCAAATCATCCTTATCGCCGTCCATAAGAAACAGTGGCCTTGACAATACACGCACCATGCTTTTATACTTTTCCATCAGATAAGTCATGGCTTCCTCATCACCATTCTGGGCATTTTGAATAATCTGCAATTCATCTAAATTCTGGAACTTATCTTCCATAATCCTTCCTCGCATTCCTCGAATTTCACGGAAGCCTGTCAGCTTTAGAAAGCCGCTGGCGCACTATTTCATACGACAGTACCCCCATTGCAACAGACGCATTCAGGGAATCAATGTCTCCAAACATCGGGATAGCTGCCATAAAATCACATTTTTCCTTTACCAGACGGCTGACCCCGTCTCCCTCATTTCCGATAACCACTCCCATCGGCCCGGTCAGATCCAGTTTGTACATGGAATCACCGCCCATATCGCCGCATACAAACCACATTCCCTGTTTCTTCAAATCCTCTATTGTCTTAACAAGATTTGTCACTTTGGCAACTGGAATATAGTTTATAGCACCTGCTGATGCCTTAGCCACAGCAGCAGTCAGGCCTACAGCACGCCTCTTGGGAATAATCACTCCATGGGCGCCCGCCTGATTCGCTGTCCTCAAAATCGAACCCAGATTATGCGGATCCTCAATATTATCCAGCAAAATCAAAAAGGGTGCCTCATTCTTTTCCTCCGCCTTCTGAATCATCTCTTCCACCGTTCCATACTCATAAGCGGCTGCATACGCAATAACTCCCTGATGTTTTCCGGTTTCTGACATCTGGTCCAGCCGTTCCTTTTTTACGAAATTTACAATCGTATCTCTCTTCTTTGCCTCTCTCAAAATAGTCCGAATCGGTCCATCCTGACAGCCATCAAGCAAAAATACCTTATCAATTGTCTTTTCGGCCCGAAACGCTTCTATAACTGCATTCCTTCCCTCAAGTGTCAATTCTTCATATCTCATAATAGCAATCCATTCCTCTTATATGACTTTCTGCAAGACAGTTTACAACTTCGTTGGAAGCAGATCTGTACGCTCCAGTCCTGCCTTTACCAGCGAAAGTGCCCTGTCCATCTCATGTCTCAAATACAGGTAGCCTAATAATGCCTCAAACCCTGTTGCAACACGGTAATCATTGATTGATGCATTTTTAGCTGATGTGGCGGATTTCGCGTTCCGGCCATGCCGGTAAACCGCCAGCTCGTCCTCACTAAAAAGTTCTAATATTTCTTTTACAAGTTTTGCCTGTGATTCCGCCTTAACAATACCGCTGGTCAGACGATGAAAATTCTTAACTTTCCCATTTCCAAGTTCAATAACAATCGTCCTGATAATTAAATCATAAACGCCATCACCAATATATGCCAGTCCCAAAGCGGAATACTGTTCTGGCCTTAACTTAGAAGTCCCGAAATACTTCTCCACATCTGATAGAAAATCTCCCATCTTCGCTTCCCTCTTCCAATTCTGCTGCATATCAACACTCTGTTATTTTACCTTCACTTTACAACGGAATGTTTTCCCATTATAAATGGCTTTAATCACAGCATTTCCCTTTTTCTTTGCCGTCACCTTACCTTTTTTGCCCACCACTGCTACTTTCTTATTTGTGGTCTTCCAGATGACTTTTTTCACTGCATTCTTTATTTTCAACTGAAAGGTCTTTCCCTTCTTTAAGGTAAGAGATGTCTTATTCAAAGAGACTTTCTTCTTTTCTTTCTGCTCTGGCGGATTCTCTGGCGCCGCAGGGAGCAGGTCTATAGAATCATCTTCTAACTCTACTTCCTTTAAATGCTCCTCTCCCACTGTTTTTAACACTGCAATATACTTTACGGAAGCAGTTTTTCCTGTACAGACATTTTCCTCCATCGCGAGATTTAACTTTGTTGTCTTCTCTGCTGTGTATGAATAAACCGCAATCTCATTTGTGTCATATATGCCATCCAATGGAATCCTTACAATATATTTTGTCTTTGCATCACCAGAAGCCTTTAACTGGTATACTGTCAGGTTTTCATCATTGCCGCAGCCAATCGCCTGCTTTGCCGCCTGATAATTTTTGTCCGCCTTTCCTAATTCTTTAACTGACAAAAGCGGCGCCTTTTTATCTTTATCTGTCATTTCCCCGTAATATGAACTTACAGATATCCCTGTCTTATCATCTGCCAGCATTAAATACCCAAAATTAGAATACCAGCTAGGCATCGCATTTCCCAGAGTATATAACTCACACCCATTGCCAGCCACAAAATAAGGGATACCCATTACCTGATTATAACCCCCCATGGAACGCTGCGCCATTATCTTAGACAAATTCGGCAAAGCGCGGAGCATGTCGTAGGGCTGGCTTCCTCTCATATGATAACGTACATTAGATGTCAGTTTTTCAGAAGCAGCTTCTTTCAGTTCGTCCTGCATCTTATCAATATAGGAGGTAAAATATGCCGGCTGAGGCCTCACCAATTCTGCTTCCGTCCCAACCCCTTCCCAATACATCTCCTCTACCGCGAAATTCGCTGTAAGTTCTGTCGTACCCGGAAAATAACAGCCGAAACATAAATCATAATCCCATGGCAGCAAAGTACTTTTTCCATTTTTATCAATATACAGCCCATAATTCTGCTGATTGACAAACATGTCATCCAACTGCACCAGAAAACTATGTACAGCAAAATAACTAATTGCCTCATCAACATCCATAACCGTATTTAACAATGTTATATACTCGTCACTGTTGATATCTATTTTCTGGTCTGAAAAATCTTTCCCTTCATTAAGCTGATTTAACTTCTTTTCCCAGCCAAACACCGTCGGAAGCTTAATGGTAAAAGAAAAACGGTCATTTTCATCGTCATCATCATAAGAATGTTTCAATGCATAATTCCCTTTTGTCTTAAGCCCAGTATACCCAATTTGTTCACCGCCAATTGTTACATTATTTGTCATTACAGTAGGCTTATCCTTAGCATGCTGAAAAAGGTAATTCAAATTAGTTTCATCAATGTCTATAGAAACAGTCTGTAATGCATTATCAAGAAAAAACGCATTATATGCCCCTTCTGAAGCATCTCTCTGCATCTCCATATTGACCTGATAATCTTTATCTGGCGTTGTAACTAGCATATCCTTTGTGATTGTCTGGTCTGTTGTGCCGTGTGCCATCACAGTCTCTGGCAGGCTGCACAGCCATACACTTACCGCTATCGCAATGGATATCCCTGTTTTTAGTATATTTTTCTGCATACCTCTCTCCAATTCTTAAAAATACCTTGTACTTTTAATGAGTACAACGCTACATGGAAACCGTTTTCTATATAGCAAAAATAACCCTCACAAACTATGAGGGCTATCTGCAAAAGAAAGGCGACTATCGGATTTGAACCGGTGATCAGGGAGTTGCAGTCCCATGCCTTACCACTTGGCTAAGTCGCCATAAAACTAAAATGACTCCAACGGGATTTGAACCCGTGTTACCGCCGTGAAAGGGCGATGTCTTAACCGCTTGACCATGGAGCCGTATAAAATAAATAATAATATTAAATTACTATAACTCCCCGAGTTGGGCTCGAACCAACAACCCCACGGTTAACAGCCGTGTGCTCTACCATTGAGCTATCGAGGATTA